>JAFQFD010000008.1 GCA_017415715.1 Bacteroidales bacterium
AATAGGAAGCAATCTTCACTTATTACTCCTTAATAACCTCGTGAGAATCAAAAATTGAAGAAGGATACCGAATCATCTCGATATCCTTCTTTTACTTAAATCTCAGCCACTTCATCAAAGGGAATCTTTTTCAGTGCCCTCTCGCGTGATGCAGATTTTTTTTTATTTGGTCCATACTATCATATCGTGTGGTTTGTCATCAATATATTCTCCATGTGACGTGCCGTCTGCTGCGCGGTAGAACAGATTCGGCTGGCTGCCTCCTGTTATATAGATCGCATCTATGAATCCAAGTTCTACAAGGGCGTCAGAGAAGCCGTGCATGGTCTCGGGATTGACGGTTTCTATAAAGTAGAGACTCTGATTACGGATCGCATAGGCGCATCGTGTCACCTTTCCTTTGAGTTCAAACTGCTTGCTGCACTTGACACCTCCCGAAACCAGGGCAAACTGTCTGAACATTGATCCTTTGGCGTTGAGGGCATGCTTGAATATCTTTGGACTTCTGTTGATGCCGATCTGGGCGTTGCCATTCTCGATTATCATGAAGCCTGCTCTCCAGTTGCTCTTGGCAAGTATCTCCCCATCATTGATGAAGTCTCCGATGATTTCCTTTCTGTCATTTACGAGCTTGTAGTCAGAGCTCCTGGTAATCATATAGATGCTTGAATCTCCGTAGTCCGGGACTGTGTCAGCGAAGTGAGCCTTCAGGCCGCTGAGCTCGTATGTGCGCAACAGCACGCCCATAGCTTCTTCTGTGCCTGCCTTTATGCCAGGAACTCCGCTCATCGGAGTCTTCAGGCTGTTGAGGATCTCCTCTGTGCTGCGTGACTGGATGAACTCCTTGTGATGAACGACATGTCGCACGGCAAATATTCCAAGCACGGTAATCAGAACGGCAGCAAGTGAAATTGCGGCGATCTTCCATTTCCCGTCTTTCCTGACAAGCCTGTCCTGATCCGGGTTCCATTCGGAACCTCCGATCAGTGTGACCTCGTCATCCGGCCTCAATATGTTGTCTTTATCTTCACTCATATCTTAAAAAACTGTTCTTTGATCTTGTTAAGCGCTTCCTGAGATGCATGAAGCTTAATCTGTGCCGGATTGGCGGAATCATATAGAACGAGATCGCCCTGTATGGGGTTTACTCTGTATATATATGTGATGTTTACTATGAAACTGCGTCCGACAACGATGAATACAGGCTTTTCCGTGCTGAGTTGCTCATTGATGATTGCAATGAACTTCTGCCTGTTGAACCAGAGCTGCTGGCTGTATCCTCCTGACAGGTGCATGGTGCAGTAGTTGCCTTCCGCCTCAATGTAAATGATGTCGGAAGGACGCACCTTGATCACTTCAGTGCCACTGTTGTTTAATATCAGCTCTTTCATCTTCGCAAAGATAGTAAAGAAAATTTAATCTGCTGAAACAGGGATTTCGTAAAGCGTGGGAGGTACTTCGTAAAACCACCTTCAGAAAGCTTTGAATCGTGATGAAATTCAGACAATTTTGTTTCAGAAATCACTCACTAATATATAGATAATTATGGAAAAAGAAGAAAAAAAGAAAAGAAACGGCCTGCTTATGAAAGGCCTTCTGGTCGTAGTGACCGCTCTCGTTCTGCAGATCCCGATGCTGATGCTTTCCAACCTTGTAGATGACAGGAAAGATCTTCAGGATGAAGTTACTTTGGAAATATGGCATTCTCTAGGCGGGGAACAGACTATCCACGCACCGGAATTGCAGATTGGCTATGAGTATACGACTGAAGAAAATGGGAAAAGCAAAACAGAACGCAGGACTCGCACCAAAAGGGCGGTCGAGGCAAATCTTCAGGGCAATGCTGATGTGGAAATCCTGCATCGTTCCATTTACGAAATTCCGGTCTATACAGCTGATATGACAATAACGGGAAAGTTCCAATTGGAAGGTAATGACTTGATGTCTCAGACAGGAGATTTGAGATTCTGTCTTCCGCTGGGTGAGCACAAAGGACTAAAAGGACGCCCGGCTGTTGTCATCAATGGGAAAGAGTATCTGTTTGAAATTGACAAGGAGGGACTTTATGTGAACGTCTCTCCTCAAGTTCTCAATGCTGATCTGACTTTGGAGTATGCGATAACTGTCAAGTCAGATGGCATGGCCACCTTGAATTTCGAACCTAATGCGAAGAATTATACTGTTTCATTGACATCAGATTACCCTTCTCCGAGTTTCAATGGCTGTTGTCTCCCAAGTAAGAGAGAGGTGAGAGAAGATGGATTTACAGCGGAATGGGTGGTGACTGAGATCAATACCTTCAGTGGATACGATAAGTCTTTCTTTGTTGATTTCCATATTCCGGCAAACCAGTATCAGCAGACAGAAAGGGCCACAAAGTACTCGTTCCTGATCGTCCTGCTGGTGTTCGTGGCAATTTTCTTTGTCGAGAGCATCTTCAGATGCAAGGTCAATATTGTGCAGTATTTTGTGACAGGACTTTCTCTTTGCCTGTTCTATCTCTTGCTCCTCTCGATTAGTGAATATCTTTCATTCTCAATTGCTTACATCATTGCGTCTGTAATGACAACAGCTGCCCTTGGCGGATATTTCTACGGATTTCTCAAGTCAAGGACCGCCATGATTTTCACAACAGCAATAGCCATGTTATATGCGTTCATATTCCTCCTTTTGCAAATGGAAACGGGAAGCCTGCTAGTAGGTTCATTGGCACTGTTCTTAATACTTGGAGTCATAATGTATTTCACACGAAATTCCAATCTGTTCGAGTCTGATCGGTAAAAACAAAGAGTTCAGCACAGTGCTGAACTCTTTGTTTTTACCGATCAAGCATTATCAATCCCACCATGATAAGTACAGCCGCAATCAGAATGACGATAAGTGTGAATGTCTTTTTTATCTTATTCCATCTCTTAGCGTCTTTTCTTATTTGTTGTATGTGTCGATTCCGCTTTGGAGGAAGTCTACAAATCCCTGAACGTCAAGGTCGTATCCTCTTACCGGAACAAGGACTTCGCCCTCTGGTGAAAGCAGCACATAATTAGGCTGTGCGTTTACGTTCCAAAGAGTACGTGCCGTGTATGAGTTCGCGCGTCCGAGGTCTTTGTATACCTTTCCGGTTTCCGCGTCTGTAACATAGTCTTCCTTGTCAAGTTTCTGTTTGTCGTCAGTATATAGTGCAACCACGACAAAGTCGTTTTTCAGCATGCTGAGTACCTTAGGATCGCTCCATACTCTTGATTCCATCTCGCGGCAATTCACGCATCCGTGCCCTGTTACATCTACGAATACAGGCTTGCCAGCCTTCTTGGCTGCCTGAAGGCCTTCTTCAAGAGTGAAATAGCCGTTGAGGCCGAGAGGGAGGTGCAGGCCATACTTTGAATCAGCTGCCGGCATGAGGTCTTCACTTACACCTGAGTCTGCTGAAGTAACTGAAGATCCCTGTCCTATCACGAAGTCCTGGGTGGTGATTGGAGGCATATATCCAGAAAGCGCCTTGAGAGGAGCTCCCCACATTCCAGGGATGAGGTATACGACAAATGAGAAGACCGCGATAGCCAGAGTGAGGCGTGGAACTGAGAGATGCTCGACAGGCTCGTCGTTCTCGAAACGGATCTTTCCCAGAAGATAGAGTCCGAGAAGAGTGAATACTACGATCCATATTGCAAGGTATACCTCTCTGTCGAGGATGCCCCAATGGTATGTCTGGTCTGCAACGCTGAGGAACTTCAGTCCGAGAGCTATCTCTACAAAACCGAGAACAACTTTGACTGAGTTGAGCCATCCGCCGCCGCTCTGCTTGAATTTCTTCAGAAGAGAAGGGGAGAATGCGAGGATTGTGAATGGAAGAGCGAATGCCACAGAGAATGCAAGCATTGTCACCATCGGCTCCCAGAACTCGCCCTGTGTAGACTTGATGAGGACTGAACCTACGATCGGACCAGTACATGAGAATGATACGAGTACGAGAGTGAGTGCCATGAAGAATACTCCAGCGAGACCCTTCTTGTCTGAACCCTTGTCGCTCTTGTTCACAAGTGACTGAGGAAGAGTGATCTCGAATGCACCGAAGAATGATGCTGCAAATACCATGAACACGATGAAGAAGATGATATTTGGAAGCCAGTGCGTCGAGAGCCAGTTGAAGATGTCAGCTGTCACTGCGTCGCCACCGATGATCCTTGTGAGCATGATGATCACAGAGATCGGCACGGTGTATAGAAGTACGATGAAGATACCGTACATTGCAGCCTTGAATCTTCCCTGGGCAACATTTTCAGAACCCTTCATGAAGAAGGAAACCGTCATAGGTACCATAGGGAATACGCATGGGGTGAGGAGCATCGCAAATCCCCAGAGGATGGCTTCGAGGATCAGTCCCCAGATTGATCCGCTCTTCTTCTTGGCTGGCTCTTCTACTGCAGTGTCATCACCAAGAGGGGCTACGGCGAACTCAGGATCCACAGATACGTTGAAATCGTAGTATTCCGCCTTGCATGCTCCGCCTGTGCATGAGTTTGTGAAGATAGTTCCTGTGAAAACCGCCTTGTCTGCTGTGAGCTTGACGTTCTGGGCGATGATTATCTCATTGTAATAATGCTTTGCCGGGTCGCCGAACTCGTCAGTCTCCTCTGTCGGAGTGCTGATCTCATAAGGCGCGCCGACAAGTTCGCCGCCTTCTACTGCAGCGTCCATCACCTCAGTCGCCGAAAATTCATCAGCAAGGGTGTAGGTATGATATCCATCGGCAATCGTTCCGGTGAAGATGACTCTGTATACGTCCTTCTCGCCAGCTTCCTCGACGTGCGAAGACCAGGTCACCAGCTGTGCTGGCGCCATCTGGGCAAATGACGCAACGCATATTGCGAGCGAAGCGATAATTGTCAATAACTTTTTCATTATCAGTATAGTGTTATGTGTTATTTTGCAAAAGCTACAGAACGTGTTTCGCGGATGACGGTGATCTTGACCTGTCCAGGATAAACCATCTCTTCCTGGATCCTTCTTGCGATCTCTGTTGACAGAGTCTCCGCATCCTTGTCTGTCACCTGGTCTGCTCCAACGATTACGCGGAGCTCGCGTCCAGCCTGGATTGCGTATGTCTTTGTGACGCCAGGATAAGACTGAGCGATGTTTTCCATGTCCTTGAGCCTCTTTATGTATGACTCGATGACCTCGCGGCGTGCTCCCGGACGTGCTCCTGAGATGGCGTCACCTACCATCACGAGAGGGGAGATGATCGATGTCATCTCGATCTCCTCATGGTGGGATCCGATTGCGTTGCAGATTTCAGGCTTCTCCTTGTATTTCTCGGCGAGCTTCATGCCGAGGATTGCATGTGGAAGTTCAGGATCCTCGTCTGAAACCTTTCCGATATCGTGGAGGAGACCGGCTCTCTTTGCCACCTTAGGATTGAGGCCGAGCTCTGAAGCCATTGTGGCGCAGATATTTGCAACTTCACGTGCGTGCTGGAGAAGGTTCTGTCCATATGATGAACGATATTTCATGCGGCCGATGAGCTTTACAAGCTCGATGTGCATTCCATGGATGCCGAGGTCGATACATGTCCTCTTACCTGTCTCCATGATCTCTTCCTCAAGCTGCTTCTGCACCTTTGCGACAACTTCCTCGATACGTGCAGGATGTATACGTCCGTCAATCACCAGCTGATGGAGGGCGAGACGTGCAACTTCTCTTCTCACAGGGTCGAATGCCGAAAGGAGGATTGCTTCAGGAGTATCGTCAACGACGATTTCAACGCCTGTGGCTGCCTCAAGTGCGCGGATGTTACGTCCTTCACGGCCGATGATGCGTCCCTTGATCTCGTCGCTCTCGATGTGGAATACCGTCACTGCATTCTCGATTGCAGTCTCAGATGCTGTCCTCTGTATTGTGTTGATCACTATGCGCTTAGCCTCCTTGCTTGCGGTGAGACGTGCCTCGTCCATTGCATCATTGATATATGACTGAGCCTGTGTCCTGGCCTCTGCCTTCATGCTTTCCATGAGCTGGTTCTTGGCCTCGGCAGCTGTCATTCCTGCAAGAGACTCGATCTGTCTGATCGCATCCTGACGCAACGCTTCATATTCCTCTCTCTTGCGGTTTGCAGCCTCGAGCTGTGCCTTGAGGCTCTCCCTCTGCTGCTCAAGCTCCTTGTTCTTGCGTCCGAGTTCGGAGTTCTGCTGGTTCAGACTGTTCTCCTTCTGCTTCAGGCGGTTCTCGATCTCGTTGATCTGCTTGTTCCTTTCATTGATGTACTGCTCGTGTTCGCTCTTGAGCTGCAGGAACTTCTCCTTAGCCTGGAAGATCTTCTCCTTCTTGATGCCTTCCGCCTCGAGCTCTGCCTTCTTGATGATCTCCTCCTTCTGTCCCTTAAGAAGTATCTTACGGACAAATATGTAGGTGCCGAGGGCGCAGACAGCACCCAGAACGGCAAACAGGATGTAAAATAGAATGTTTGTCATAACGTTATATATATGGTTTAAAGTTCAATAAAAAATGACCAGTCTCCTTTTCAGCAGACTGGTCAGGTTATTTATAAAAAGCCGTTAGCTGTTTGTCAGAAAATCTTAAAAAATAAGATTTGGGGTCCGGTATTCAGTTCAGACATCCTCTGTCCCACTTGCGTGGAATCCCCATGCGGGTAACCTAGGTCCGTCATCCCTATCCGAGATATCCCTGTTACGTTATTAGTGTTGATTTCAGCAAAAATAAGTAACTAACGGCTGTTTTTATTCCATGTTGTCAAGATAAGCCTCAAGCTCCTTGAGCAGCGCCCCTTCCTCTTCAAGGGCGTTCTCGAGCTGCTTCTGCAGCCCGCTGTTCACTATACCCACATTCAGTGCTACAAGTGACAAGACCTCGATCATTCCTTTTGTCGGGTATTTGTCAAGGTAGAACTTCACCCTGCGGTTTATGTCGTCAACGGCCTTTCTGATCATCTCCTCGTGCTCCGGAGACTTCACCTGCAAAGGGTATGAACGGTCTGCAATTACTACGCTTATGCTCTGTGCCATATTTATCCCTCCATCAAAGTGATGCACTTGTCAATCTCCTTTATGAGCCTGTCGATCTTCTTTCGGGCTTCGGTGTTGTCCGCGTTGCCTGATTTGAATGCGTCAGCAAGCTTAAGGTTATCAATTGTTCTTTCTAACTCTGTTATCTGCTTTGCGTAGGCTTCGTTTTGAGCTGTAGACTGCGCAAGCTCCGTTTCCAGCCTTTTACGCTCCTGTCTTTCAGTCTCGTAGGCTGATATAAGCTGCTGTATCCTCTCTTTGAGTCTGTCTATCATTTCAAAACAATTAAACCTGACGTGCAAATTTATAAAAAACTGAGCGAAAATCAAAATCGTTTTGACTTTCGCTCAGTTAAAATTTAAAATCAAGTCCTACAGGAGAACTTCTACTGCTTTCCTTCCTTCCTCAATGGCTGCCTTGTTGAGAGAAATAAGGTCTGCGTAGCGTGCAGGGATGCACTTTGCAAGTCCCTTGTCTATGTTCTCAGGCTTGATGAAAGGCTTCATCTGGAGGTATGCTCCCATTACGGCCATGTTGTATACCTTTGAGTTACCAACCTGTGCCGCAACGTTGATTGCATCGATCCTGCAGATCCTGATGTCTGTTCTTGTAGGAGGGTTGATGATTCCGTTAGGGTCGTAGATGAGCAGACCGCCAGGCTTTACAGTGCTCTCGAACTTGTCGAGTGACTGCTGATTCAGGATGATCGCCGTGTCGTATTTAGTCACGATAGGCGAACTGATCTTCTTGTCGCTGAGGATGACGCACACGTTGGCTGTACCTCCGCGCATCTCCGGACCATATGACGGCATCCAGGTCACCTCCATGTCCTGCATGATTGCACAGTATGCGAGAATCTTTCCCATAGAGAGGACACCCTGTCCTCCGAATCCTGCAATGATTATCTCTTCTTTCATAATTACTCCTGTTTTAATACGTCCTTAATGTCACCGAGCGGATATTTAGGGAACATGTTCTCCACCATCCACTTGTTGGCTGCTGTAGGGCTCATCTTCCAGCCTGAGTTGCAAGTCGCAACGATCTCTACGAATGAGAGACCGATGCCCTTCTGGCTGTATTCGAATGCCTTCTTGATTGCAGCTTTCGCCTTGCGGGCAGCAACAGCAGTGTGAACAGACTGCCTTGTGATGAATGCTGTACCATCGAGCTGTGCGATCATAGGAGCAAGCACGAGAGGGAATCCGTTGAGCTTTGCGTCACGTCCGTAAGGAGTGGTCGCTGTCTTCATGCCGAGGAGGGTGGTCGGTGCCATCTGGCCTCCTGTCATACCATATATACCGTTGTTGATGAAGATCACGACGATGTTCTCTCCGCGGCTGCATGCGTGGATGATTTCTGCCGTACCGATAGATGCGAGGTCGCCGTCTCCCTGATATGTGAATACATATTTCTCAGGGTTGAGTCTCTTTGCTGCAGTCGCGAGCGCAGGAGCACGTCCGTGAGCGGCCTGCTGCCAGTCTACGTCAAGGTAGTTGTATGCAAATACAGAGCAGCCTACAGGGCTGACTGCGATGGTCTCCTCCTGGATGCCCATCTCTTCGATAACCTCAGCGATGAGCTTGTGTACTGTACCATGAGAACATCCTGGACAGTAATGCATTACATTGTCTGTCAGAATAGGGGTCTTCTTGTAGACGATGTTCTCGGGTTTCTTGATATCTTCTATATTCATATTCTTGCTTATTTCAGATTGTTGAACTTCTTGAACGCCTCTACAATTTCATCAGGTGTGTAGATGATACCTCCCTGTCTTCCGTAGAAACCTACAGGGCACTTGCCGTTGACGGCGAGTTTCACGTCGTCTACCATCTGACCGAGGTTGAGCTCGATGCTCATCATGCTCTTCACCTTGCCTGAGAGCTCCTCGAGCCTCTTGGTAGGGAATGGGAAGAGGGTTACCGGCCTGAGGAGACCTGCCTTGATGCCTTCCTCGCGGAGCTGGTCAACTACAGCTTCGCAGATACGTGCAGAGCATCCGAATGCCACGAATACATATTCTGCATCCTCTGTCTGATACTCTTCATATTTAACTTCCTGCTCCTTGATGACCTCGTACTTTGCGGCAAGCTTCTGGTTGAAGCGCTCCTGTACATCAGACTCAAGGGCGAGGGATGTGATCACATTGTATGGTCTGTCGGCTGTCTTTCCTGTTGTAGCCCATGGAGCGGCCTTCAGAATCTCCTCCTTGGTCATGCGTGGCTTCTCCGGGCGAAGCTCTACCTTCTCCATCATCTGGCCTACGATACCGTCGGCAAGGATGATGACAGGTGTGCGGTATTTGAATGCAAGGTCAAATCCCCAGTCAACGAAGTCGTACATGTCCTGTGCTGAAGCAGGTGCGAGGACAATAGCGTTATAGTCTCCGTGTCCGCCGCCCTTGACGCACTGGTTGTAGTCACTCTGGCTTGGCTGGATGGTTCCGAGGCCAGGGCCGCCGCGCTGGCAGTTCACAACTACGCAAGGGAGCTCTGCTCCTGCGAGGTAGCTGAGGCCCTCGCACATGAGGCTGATTCCAGGCGAGCTGGAAGAAGTCATAACCTTCTTTCCGCAGCATGCACCGCCGTATACCATGTTTATTGAAGATGTCTCGCTCTCCGCCTGGAGGACAACCATGCCTGTAGTCAGCCAAGGTCTCTCCTTCATGAGGGTTTCCATTACTTCAGACTGCGGAGTGATAGGATAACCGAAGTATCCGTCCGCACCGTTGCGTATTGCCGATATGGCAATCGCCTCGTTTCCTTTCATCAGAATTTTCTCTGCCATATCCCTTAGATTTTAACTCTGTAAACAGTAATTACCGAATCAGGGCAGACGACTGCACAGTTTGAACAGCCAATGCACGCCTCGCCAACCATTTCGGCATAATGATAACCTTTGTTGTTGACCAGCTTCGAGAGTTCGATGCTCTTGGTCGGACAGTTCTCGACGCAGACACCGCAGCCTTTGCATTTCTGAGTGTCTACTTCAATTGCTCCTTTGAATGCCATTACTATAGAATTTAAAAGTTTTGTGATTTATGTCAGTTTCAGTGCTTTATGTGGAAAAGCATTTGTGGTTTCAAAATCGAAGTAAATATAAGGCATTTTTGTTGAATTGTCAAACCTTTTGAATAAAAAGCATAATTTTTTCATTCCTCATCAATATGTGGGATTTTTTATATAACTTTGAAAACTTTAAACGATGATGTCCTATGGGATCGATTTTGCTTAAAAACATACTTCATGACGAGGCTCTCTGCCAGATTCTGGTGGAAGGCAACAGGATTTCCGGAATATTCCCTGCTGATGCAGAGGTGGACATTCCGGAAGGAGCGGAGGTCGTGGACTGCACTGGCAAGGCCGTTCTTCCGGGCCTTGTGAACATGCATACTCATGCCGGTATGGCGATGATGAGGGGAGTGGGAGAGGATATCGTCTTCCACGAGTGGATCGACCGGATATGGAAGGTCGAGTCCGACATTGACGAAGAATATGTGTACCATGCGACAAAGGTTGCATGTCTCGAAATGATAAAGACCGGCACGACCACGTTCAATGACCATTACTGGCACATGCCGATGGGTTATAAGGCCGCCATGGAGATGGGACTCCGCTGTGCGCTTGCGTATGTCATCTGTGACAGGAATGATCCCTCTGAAGCCGAACGCCAGAAGGCGCAGTGCATGGAGATGTATGAGTTTTCCCGCCAGTGGGGAGACATGTCGCAGTTCGTCATCGCCATCCATGCCATATATTCAGTAAGTGAGCCTCTGCTTGTGTGGGCAGTGGATTTTGCCCGCAAGCATGGTCTTAAGATTCACATACATGTTTCGGAGACGCGCAAGGAGGTTCAGGACTGCAAGGCGCAGCACGGAGGAATGTCCCCTGTGGAATACCTCGACAGCCTTGGCGTGCTGGGTCCGGATGTCATTGCCGCACATACATTGTGGGTGTCGGACAATGATGTCAGGATCCTCGGAGAAAGGGGAGTGACCTGCGTCCATAATGTAAACTCAAACCTCAAGCTGGCTTCCGGCTATATGTTCCGCTACAATGAGTTGCGTGATGCGGGAGCAAATGTGTGTCTCGGAACAGACGGATGCGCATCGTCGAACAATCTCGACATGCTCGAGACCATGAAGACCTCTGCAATGATCCAGAAGGCATGGAGGGACGACCCTACAGCAATGCCTTTGAATGAACTCCTCGCTGCCGCGACAGCAAATGCCGGCAAGGCTCTGGGACTTGAAATCGGAAGGATACAGGAGGGCGCTCTCGCCGACCTCATCATAATAGACACAGACAATTATAACTTCCTTTCACCGGGAACTTTCCTTGCAAATCTCATATATTCAGCGCATTCGGACTGCGTGGATTCCGTGATCTGTGACGGAAAGTTCATAATGCGTGGCCGTCTGGTTCCGGGCGAGAAAGAGATTCTTTCTCAGGCCCGTCGTGAAATGGAGGGTCTTTCATCCAGATAAACATTGAAACTATGGATCCAAGAGTAGAAAAGATCATGACTGCTGCGGAGTATATAGCAGCGAAGCTTGAAGGGCGCAAGCCATATGTCGGAATAGTCCTTGGCAGCGGCCTTGGCAAGCTTGCCGACAAGATTGAAAACCAGATTGTTATCCCATATAAGGAGATTCCGGGATTTCCTGTGTCGACCGCTGTGGGACATAAAGGCAACTTCATTGCGGGAGAGCTCGGCGGCAAGTTCGTCGTGGCGATGCAGGGTCGTTTCCATTATTATGAGGGATATCCTATGGAGCTTGTCACTTTGCCTATCAGAGTGATGAAGGTTCTCGGCATCAAGTATCTATTCGTGTCCAATGCTGCAGGCGGTGTGAACTTTGACTTCAAGGTAGGTGATCTGATGGTGATCACAGACCACATCAACCATCTTCCTAACCCTCTGGTCGGACCAAATATGGAAGAGTTCGGACCTCGTTTCCCTGATATGACCCGCCCATATGACAAGCAGCTGAGAATGAAGGCGTTCGAGATTGCTGCCGGTCTGGGATATGAGCTTCACAGCGGAGTGTATTTTGCGGGCACAGGTCCTTCGTATGAGACCCCGGCAGAGTATAAGTATTTCCGTCTGATCGGAGCGGATGCAGTGGGAATGTCTACTATTCCTGAAGTGATCGTGGCTCGTCATTCTGACATTCCTGTCTTCGGTATGTCTGTCATCACAAACGAGGCTCATGACGATTATGCCGAGGATTATGTAAATGACGGAGACGATGTTGTCGAGGCAGCAAATGCCGCGGCAGAAAAGATGACTACTCTGTTTACCAAGATCATCGAGACTTTATAGTCAGCTGATTTAAAAGCACAATATTGGCCGTTTTCGTGTTTTTGAACATTTTTCGGGTCTAAAGCACAAAAACGGCCTTTTATGTGTTTTTGAATTATTCTAGATTTCTGCTGAGAAGAATGTGCTCCATGCGTCTGACGGCATCTGCCAGCCCCCGCGAGGGGAGAGTGACACTGATCCGACGGCCGGTCCGTCAGGCAGACATGAACGCTTGAACTGCTGGTTGAAGAATCTTCTGACGAAGGTCTTCAGCCATTTCTTTATGGTCTCTTCGTCATAATAAGAGATCCTCACGTCGCTCCGCTCCTCAGGATGACAAACCGAGTGCTCCTCAGGATGACAAACTGAGTGCTCCTCAGGATGACAAAAGACTTTTGTCGCGAGGAAGAGAATCTTCTCAGGACTGTATCCGTTCCTCATGAAGTTGTAGATGAAGAAATCATGGAGTTCGTATGGACCTACCAGGTCTTCCGTTACCTGCTGGATTTCTCCTTTGTCGTTTGCCGGAAGCAGTTCCGGGCTTATCGGTGTGTCTACGATGTCGAGGAGGATTTCCCTGACTCCGCGTGTGCCTTCGCTCTTGCAGGTATCGAACCTGTTCTCTGCCGCCCATTTAACGAGGCTGCGCACCAATGTCTTAGGAACACCGGCATTGACTCCGTACATTGACATGTGGTCGCCGTTATATGTGGCCCATCCGAGTGCCAGCTCCGAGAGGTCTCCTGTTCCGACTACAAGTCCGTTGGTCTTGTTGGCAAGGTCCATCAGGATCTGCGTCCTTTCTCGTGCCTGTGTGTTTTCGTATGTTGCATCATGCACTTCCGGATCGTGTCCGAGATCCGCAAAATGCTGGTTGCAGGCCGACACGATGGATATTTCTCTTGATGTAATACCGAGTGCGTCCATCAGGTCTGTGGCATTGTTCTTCGTCCTTGAAGTAGTACCATAGCCAGGCATTGTGACTCCTATGATCCTGTCCCTTGACCAGCCCAGCCTGTCGAAAGCCATGGCTGCTACAAGCAGTGCCAGAGTGCTGTCCAGCCCTCCTGAGATGCCGATCACGGCTGTGTTGCAGTTGATGTGCGCCAGTCTTCTTGCAAGCGCTGCAGTCTGGATGTCCAGGATCTCCCTGCATCTGTAGTCAAGATCTCCTGCCGGTGCAAAAGGATGTGGCTCGATATGCCTGTATAGCTTCCTGCCGAAGTCTGTAGTCTTCTCGTTGGATCCGATGATGACTGACTCGTACTTTTTGCAGGATGTGCAGCTCCTGAATGCAGCGTCCTTCATGCGGAGTGTGCTGAGCCTCTCATAGTCAACGTCTGCAATGGTCATGCTTGATTCCGACCTGTATCTGTCACCCTCTGCAAGACAGTCTCCGTTTTCCCAGACGGCAGTTGCCCCTGCGAACACCTGGTCGGTAGAGGACTCTCCACAACCGGCCGATGCGTGGATATATGCTGTGTGTGTCCTCGCAGAATGCTGCTGAAGGATCCCTTTGCGGTAGATGTCAGTGTAAAGTATCTCAGCTGTTGCTGATGGGTTTGCTATGATTGCAGCTCCCGCAAGGGAGTGGTCTGCAGAAGGAGGAATCGGCCTTCTGATGTCGTCGCCGATCTCAACTGCGAAGGTAGTGCCGTTCAGATGGAACAGCATTGCAGAGTTGATTGTGAATACTTGAAGTTCGTCTGACGGAAGGGAGAGAAAGTCGTTTCCTGATGAGAAAATTGAGCTGTCCTTCACGCTGATCTTAGGGACGTATCCCTCAAGGAAACCGTTTCCAAGTACTGCAGCGCAGTTGTAAAGCTTTCCGTTATAGCATATCGGAAGGCCGACCACAGCTGTAATACAGATGTCCTCCTCCAGGAATCTGTTCTGCATGTGGCGTTCAATTTTGTCCAGACCTTCCTCTGCGCCTTTAAGCAGCGCTGCATTAGTGAACAGATCGCCGCATGTGCTTCCTGTTAGTGACAGCTCGGGGAACACGATGAGGCTGACTTCCTCTTCGATGGCCTTGTCGATGAGCCTGCATATTTCTTCAGCATTGTATGCCGGGTCTGCGAGCCTGATTGCCGGCACTGCCGCGGCTACACGTATGAATCCGTAATTCTTCATATATGTCATTAAAATAAAAGGACAGCGTCGTGCCGTCCTTTATATTGATGAATTAAAGTTCCTCGAAATCCACGTCGTTGAATCTGTCTGCGGCTCCCTCGTCCTTGAGACAGTTCTTCTTGATGTATGCGATCACTTCCTCAAGACCTTCGGCAAACTTCTCGAAGTCCTCCTTATAAAGGAAGATCTTGTGCTTGTCATAAGCGAAATGTCCGTTAGAATCCACCCTGCGCTTGCTTTCTGTGATCGTCAGATAGTAATCCTTGCCCTTTGTGGCCTTGACGTCAAAGAAGTATGTACGCTTTCCTGCTCTTACTGGCTTAGAGTAAACATCCTCGCCTGAGCGCTCCTGAGCATTTGCTCCTTCGTAATCCTCACTATACATAACTTATCTTTTTTAGTAAATCTCTACAAAGTTAGGGATTTTTCTGAAATTCAGTGTATATTTGCATAAATTTTTGAGATAGAAATATGCTTAACAGAAGAATACTCAGAATAAAGGCATACAAGGTTCTTTACGGAAGCGTAATTGCCGAGGGCACAACTCTTGAGCAGGCGGAGGTGCAGCTCGAGCAGGCCTGCGAGGCGACCCGTGACCTTTATATCTACATGCTCTCCATCATTCCATCCCTGACTCAGATTGCAAAGGACAGGATAGATGCGGCAAAGTCGAAGCTCAGACCGACAGAAGAAGATCTCAATCCGAACATGAAGTTTGCTGAGAACGAAATGGCGAGGCTTATTGCCGATGACATCGACCTCAATAAACTTCTTGCGAAGAAGAAATTATCGTGGGCGCAGTACGACATCCTCTTGAAGAAGGTGATGACATCTGTCGCTTCCAAGGAATATTATGCACAGTATATGGAGTCTTCAGAGCGCTCTCTGGCAGAAGACTGCAAGCTCTTTACAAGGATATTCGAGGAAGAGTTCGATGACAATCAGGACCTGGAGATGATCCTTGAAGAGAAGTCTATGCACTGGGTGGATGACCTTCCGTATGCGCTTTCATGGTGCTGCCGCACTTTGAAGGACTTTGCTGACGGCAAGTCGTGGAGCCTGTTGCCTCTGTATCAGAGCGAGATGAAGAAGGGAGAGGACGTCGAGAGCGACAAGCTTTTCGTACGCAGGCTTCTCCAGAGCTCATATGCCGGTTATGAGAAGTATTCTGCGATGGTTGCCGAGGCCGTGTCAGGATGGGAGAAGGAGCGTCTCTTCCTGTCTGATGTGGTTCTTGTGGTCATGGGACTTGCAGAGGCGGTAACCTTCCCGACAATCCCTGTCAAGGTGACAATCAACGAGTATGTGGAGCTTGCCAAGTATTATGGCACTCCGAAGAGCCGTGCGTTTGTCAACGGACTTCTTGACAGACTCGTCCAGAATCTTGCCAATGACGGAGCCATTGCAAAGGAAGGCAAAGGATTATTGTAAAACACTTATTTAAATAGAAAGAGATGAATACATTTACACTTTTACAGGCAGCGCAGCCGGCACAGGGCGGCGGTTGGACAATGTGGGTGATGCTTATCCTCATTTTCGTGATCATGTGGTTCTTCATGATCCGTCCGCAGAGAAAGCAGCAGAAGGAGCTCGAGAACTTCCGTAACGCTCTCAAGAAGGGTGACAAGGTCGTTACCATCGGCGGTATCTTCGGCACCGTATGCGAGATCAAGGAGGATTCTGTGCTTATCGAGGTTGACAACAACGTCAAGATCCGCGTAAGCAAGCAGGCTCTTGTGAAGGATTTCACAGATCCTACAAGACAGTAGTCTGACCTCATATCAGGGAAATGATGAAGAATCTGTTCAACAGATTGCTTGACGCATTGAATATCGGCGGGAGAGACTGGATTATACTGATCCTGTCTCTCCTGCTGGCTTTCAGCGTCTGGCTCATACATAATCTTTCCCTGAAATATAATGCAGACCTTAAGGCGAAGGTTGTCGCAGTGGCGACTCTGGAAGGACATGAAGGAGTTTCATTTGCAAGCCAGGATGTGTCTGCAAGAGGTCGTGCCACAGGATACAACATCATCGCTTCATATATCAGGTCGAGGCGTCCTGTAAAGGTCGAGTTCAGTACATCTGCGCTGCAGAGATATGACGATGAGCGTTTCTTTGTGACCGGAGACAAGCTCCTGGAGCATTCACACCTCATATTCGGTGAGGATGTCACCGTGGATCATTATATCACCGATACTCTGTTCTTCCGCTTCCCGAGAGTCAACCATAAGAAGGTTCCTGTTGTTCCTGTTACCTTGTTTTCATTCCAGGGACAGTATATGAACAGGGGAGACCTGAAGGTTACGCCCGATTCGGTGATAGTCGAGGGCGAGCCTTATCTGCTGGAAAGCGTAAGACAGGTATATACAAAGCCTATCAGGCATTTTGACATATCTGAGAATATAAACGGCGTCATTCCGGTAGAACGCATCAAGGGCGTCAATATCCCGACATCTGAGATATATTATGAACTTGATGTCACAAGATACGTGGAGATAGAAAGAGAAGCGGTCGTGACTGCAGTCAATGTCCCTGCTGAGAAGAAGCTTATGATCTTTCCATCTGTCGTCACTGTGAAGATGAGATGTGAGTTTCCTCTCATAGAGGATATCCGTGACAACGTAGTTCTTCAGGTTGATTATGAGGATTTCAAGACATCGCTGAAGGGCAATTGTGCGGTCCGACTCGCAGAGATGCCTAAAGGGGTCATCTCGTATGAGGTGTCTCCTTCATTTGTCAGATGTGTGGAGGAAAGCCGATGACCAAGGTCGTGGTCATAACAGGTGGTATTGGCAGCGGCAAGTCAGAAGTATGCAGGATATTTGCCGACAATGGCTTTGCATCTCAATATAATGCTGATTCAAGGGCCAAAGCCCTTTATGTAGAATATCCTTCTCTGCTTGAAGCAATGCAGAACAGGCTTGGATGTTCGCTGAAAGATGACAAGGGGGATTTTCAACCGGCGTTGCTCTCTGCCAGGATATTCTCTGACAAGGAGGCGCTTGAGGCAGTTGAAAGCCTTCTTTTCCCGGTTATGATGGAAGATTTCGCATCGTTTGCGGAAAGAAGCGGTTCGGAATATGTGGTTTTCGAGTCTGCCACGGTTCTGGAGAAGCCGCAGTTCGACGGATTTGCAGATAAGGTCATCCTTGTAGATGCTCCGTTCGAGACAAGACTCGAGAGGGCCTGCGCCCGCGATGGCGCTTCGCGCGAAGCGGTGCTGGCCAGGATGCGCGCCCAGACGCTTATGAATGAACTGTCACAAGGCGGTTCAGACCCAAGAGTTGATTATGTGATAATGAACGATTCGACTCTTGACGTGTTGCGCGAAAGAACAATGAAGACAATCGAATTATTAACAGAAAACATATAAAAGATGAAAACAGACCTTACAAAGATTCTGGCGGTTTCAGGCCAGAGCGGATTGTTCCTTTATATTTCAGCTACACGCACAGGCGCTGTGGTTGAGGCTCTTGCAGACAAGAAGAGAAGCTCGGTGAGCGCAACAAGCAAGATCACTTCTCTTGCTGATATCTCGATCTATACAGATGATGAGGAGGTAAAGCTCCAGCAGGTTTTCCTCAATATGAAGGAAGTCCTCGGTGACGCTGATGCTCCATCAGCAAAGTCAAACCCTGAAGAGCTCAAGGCCCTTTTCGAGAAGGCTCTCCCTACATATGACCGTGACCGTTTTTATGTGTCGCACATGAAGAAGGTGGTAGAGTGGTACAACGCTCTCAAGAAGTATGCTTCTCTTGATTTTGTAGAGCCAGAAGAGGCTGCAGAGCAGGAGTAGGCCCCGATGATGAAGCTTCAGACAGTGACCTTGGGATGCTCTAAGAACAAGGTCGACACAGAACATATCCTTTCCCAGGTGGAGGATCTCTACGAGATCGTTCCCGAGGGAGAGGATATTCCCGTTGATGTCCTTCTGCTGAATACCTGTGGATTTATCGGTGACGCCAAAGAGGAGTCGGTTCAGGCTGTTCTTGAGGCTGTAGAGAGAAAGAAGCAGGGTGATGTCGGGAAAGTGATTGTATTCGGCTGTCTTTCACAGAGATATGCCTCGGAACTTCCGGATCTTATCCCAGAGGTTGATGCATGGTTCGGAGCCCGTGAGTTTGATCCGGTTATCAAGGCATTGGGTGCAGAACCGAAGGAAGAGGCTAGAGAGTCAAGATATCTGACCACGCCTTCACACTATGCATATCTGAAGATCTCGGAAGGCTGTGATAGAAGATGTTCATATTGCGCGATTCCGTTCATCAGGGGAGCACATAAGTCAGTCCCGATGGAGAAACTTGTCGAAGAGGCCGGACGTCTGGCAGACAAGGGAGTCCGTGAACTGATCATCATTGCTCAGGACACTACTTATTATGGCCTGGACCTGTACCGTCGCCGTGCTCTTGCAGAGCTTCTGCAGAAGCTCTCTGAGGTTGAAGGCATAGAGTGGATCAGGATTCATTATTCATACCCTGCAGCATTCCCTGAGGATGTGTTGGATCAGATGGCCAATAATCCGAAGGTCTGCAGATATATGGATATCCCTCTCCAGCATATTTCAGACAAGGTTCTGGACAACATGCATCGCAATGTAGATGGCGCATGGACCCGTGAGCTTATCAGGAAGATGCGTGAGAAGGTTCCGGGAGTCGTTCTTCGCACGACTATGATAGTCGGCCATCCGGGTGAAGGCAAGAGGGATTTCAATGAACTCCTTGAGTTTGCACAGGAGGCTCGTTTCGAGCGTCTTGGAGCCTTCAGATATTCGGAAGAGGAAGGCACTTACGGAGCAGAACACTTCAAGGATACTATCTCTGCAAAGACAAAGCAGGAGCGTCTTGATGCCCTGATGGAACTCCAGAGCGGCATTTCTCTTGAGTTCAACCAGTCCCGTGTGGGTTCAGAGATCGATGTCATTGTCGACGATTTCGTTGACGGAGTATTTGTGTGCCGCAGCGAATTCGAGAGTCCTGAAGTCGATGGCGAGATTCTTGTAAGATATGATGCCTCGGTAATGGGTGACATAGACCCGTATTCACTGATAGGCGAATTCATCAGCGTCCGTGTTGTAGGTGCTGATGAATATGACCTTATAGCAGAACCGTTAGAAGTATAAGACTATGAAAAGAATCCTTCTTCCATTGCTGTTCGCAGCCTGCATGGCTGTGTCGTGCGGACCGAGCAAGCATGCCGTCCACGTAGAGATGAGATATCCGTCCAGGTCAGGAATTGACCTGGCAGGAAAGATCGTTTCTGTCGTATATCTTGAAAATGATGATGACAATGCCACCGCTTTCAATGGCGGTTTGGCTGAAGGCTTCGCTTATGCGCTTGAGCAGGATTATGGTACAGGCGAAGGAAGTGTAGGCATTTACAGGATGAGGGCTCAGAAAGGAGGAAACTATGCATCTCGTGACTCTCTTTTCAATCTTCTTATAGACACAGACGCGGATGTGGTGTTTGTCTTTGATACATTGAAGCTTGGAACGATGACTGTGGGAGGTGCGACACGTGTCGCTGCACCGTCTTCTGAGGAAACTTCTTATCTGAGCAGGGGTTCCATGCCTTTCACTATGTCTTTGCACTGCTTCGACGGAATGGATGAGGCCGAGGAGGTACATACATTTACCGGTAGCAGCGTTGCCAGACCGGATGTGTACTCAAATGGCAAGGAGTCATCTACGGAGATAATCCGCAGGGCTTTTGCCGCTCTGGGTGATGAAGGTTTCGAGTCTGGCAAGGTGGTGGCGGATTCCTTTGAGTCGCAATGGAAGCACGAGCAGTATAGTCTCATATACTTCGATCACGAAAAGTGGTACAAGCCTCTCGACAAGGCAGAACAGTATGATTGGAAAGGAGCTATGGAACTTTGGTTTCCGCTTCTGTCGACCAATGATCTGATGAGACGCTCATGCGCAGAATACAATATCGCAGTATGCTGCTATATGCTAGGGGATTATGAACTTGCGACCGAGTGGCTCGACCGGTCGGATAAAGACAACAAGCTTCCGCTGTCGGACGGACTGCGGAAGCGTATAGACGGAAGGAAGTAGCGAGGCTATTTCCTTCTTTTTTTCCTCTTTGATCTTCTCGCCTCTATCTTGGACTGTACCTGCTGACGTTTAGATGCGATCATATCTGAAAGATTGTCACCCATGTCTTCAAAGAATGCCGGGAATCTCTCTCTTATCTTTTCCATCTTCTCCTTGAAGAACGACTTGATGTGGCGGTCTACCTTGACGTCATAGATCTCGTCGAATGATATCATGATGCAGGTCTCTTCGGCTTCGCTGAACTCGTGGTTGATGCCGCCTCCGAAAACCTTCATTGTAGGTGACAGGCTCATATATGCATTGACAAGTGGCGGAATGTTCACTCCAAGACGTCTTACCTCTCCGTTCAGGAGCTTGTAGTCTTCTTTGAATTCTTCCTCGGTGAGAATACCCTTCATATAGTCTTCCGGCGTGTCGATCACGAGCGGCTCGAACGGTGTTACAAGCTTGTCCTTATCTTCGAAATGCTTCATCAGGAAGTACTGGATGAGGTCTCTTGCCTGTCTGTTATACTCCGGATACATAGTCATCTTTCCGAAGAAGTATTTCATGTTGGGATACTCTATAGCCAATGCTCCGAGACCGTCCCAGAGGTTGTCAAGGGCAAACAAGGCCTTTGCGCCAGCCTTGCTGCTCTGGTATTCCGGTGTCACGAAGCTTCTTCCGAGCTCAATTGTATATGGGAGATATTCCTCTACGAATTTCCTGGAGAAATGGAACATGTGTGCTGTCGCCAGAAGCGGCTGCCCGTTCTCGTCAAGCTTGATGTCTCCGCCGAGGATGTATCTGTATCCTCCGAGTATCTTTTCAGCGTCCGGGTCCCATACTATGAGCTGCTGGTATGGGTTCTCCATGGTGTCGAACTCGTCGATGTCAATGGAGAGGCCGCTTCCTCCGCCGGAATCGCGGAATGCCTCCTCGCGGAGACGGCCTATTTCTTTCATGACATTCGGGGAGTCATGATGATTGATCACATAGATCTCGTTGTGGCTCTTGTTGGTGTTTCTCAGCTTTTTCGCTGGTGTCAGCTCTGACTTGATGATGTCTACGCTGATAGGAGCGATGATCGGTTCCATAGGTTTTTCGGTTAGTTTCAGTACTGGTTCGGACTACTCGGCCTTCTTGACAGGGTCGCAGGTGAGCCCTACACCCAGTTTCTTGAAGATCTTGCGGTCTACGTCGCTGAGCATCACTGTTGAATGCATCTGGCATCCTTCCAGCTTCGGAAGCTGGTCGATAGCCTTGCGGCAGTTTTCGTCCTTGATGCTGAGCATTGACAGGGCGACAAGCACTTCGTCTGTATGAAGGCGAGGGTTGTGTCCGTGAAGATATGTGACTTTTGTCTTCTGTATAGGTGCGATCATCTCCTCAGGAATGAGCTGCTCGCTGTGTGGTATTCCTGCGAGATGCTTTGTCGCATTGAGGATAAGCGCAGCGCTTGGACCGAGGAGAGAACTTGTCCTTGATGTTATGATTGTTCCGTCCTGCAGCTCAATGGCGGCTGTCGCAACTCCTGAAAGTTCTTTCCTTTCGTGTGCCGCTACTGTCGTCCTGCGGTATTCAGTAGTGAGTTTGGCCTGCTTGAGAATGAGCGAGATCTTGTTCACCTCGTTCTCGTTGTTTCCCTTCTCGGCAAGGTTGCAGAGTGCGTAATAGTATCTCCTGATTATCTCCTCTCTTGCAGCATTGCAGCATACGTCCTCGTCGCTCATGCAGAAGCCTATCATGTTGACTCCCATGTCGGTAGGGGACTTATACGGGCTTTCTCCATATATTCCTTCAAAAAGCGCGCTCAGGACAGGGAATATCTCGATGTCCCTGTTGTAACTTGCTGCGACCTTTCCGTATGCCTCGAAATGGAACGGGTCGATCATGTTGACGTCATTGAGATCTGCTGTGGCAGCCTCGTATGCAATGTTTACAGGATGCTTGAGCGGCAGATTCCATACAGGGAATGTCTCGAATTTTGCATATCCTGCCTTTACGCCACGCTTGTTCTCATGATAAAGCTGGCTCAGACATACGGCCATCTTTCCGCTTCCGGGCCCCGGAGCAGTAACTACTACGAGAGGCTTTGTTGTCTCTACATAATCATTCTTGCCGAATCCTTCGTCGGAGTCGATCAGGGCTACGTTGTTAGGGTATCCTTCGATAGTATAATGGTAGTATACCTTTATGCCGAGACGCTCGAGGCGTGCACGGTATGCATCAGCACTTGCCTGACCGTTGTAATGTGTTATGACCACGCTGCTTACATACAGACCTACCTTCTCGAATTCCCCGCGAAGTCTGAGCACGTCCTCATCATAGGTTATGCCCAGGTCGCCGCGCACCTTGTTCTTTTCAATGTCAAGTGAGCTTATGACGATAAGAATCTCCGCCTCGTCTTTCAGCTGCATGAGCATGTGAAGCTTGCTGTCCGGCTTGAAGCCAGGCAGTACTCTGCTTGCGTGATGGTCGTCAAATAGCTTTCCTCCGAACTCGAGGTAAAGCTTGTCTCCGAACTGCGCTATGCGCTTTTTAATCTGTTCTGACTGTATCCTGAGATACTTTTCGTTATCAAATCCCGTTTTCATACGGAATGCAAATATAACAAATCTGCCTTGACTCTGCAAGAGGTTAGAACAAAAAAAGGGCAGGCAAAAGCCAACCCTTTAACTGTCAGGCGAGACCGTAAGCCGGTTTCTGTTTTATCCTGTCATTTATCTTCGCAGCCTACCCCCTGGAAAAGGACGAGCAGCCCTTTTGCCCTTGCGGACTTTCCAGTATATTTGGCCTTGCTGGACCTGGTGCCGTCACCGTCGCATGTCGCCATACGGCGTCGTGAGCTCTTGCCTCGCGGTTTCACCCTTACCCTTTCGGGCGGTTTGTTTTCTGTTACGGCATTCATAAGATTACTCCCATCTGTGCTTTCCACAGCAGGCCGCTCTCTCCAGTCCGGACTTTCCTCACCTCGAAGGGCGCGACAGGTCATCCCGCCTGATTATTTGTATCCGAGCTTGCGCTCCATCTCATCATTCTGTCTGTTCATCCTCTCGACCTCCTTGACCAGGGCCGGGGTGATGTCTTCGCAATGCTTGTGGCACTGCATTGACTTCGAGTACATTCTGCCTATGCAGAAGTTGCTGTGCGTACATCCGCTGCAGTGATTTTCATCAGCCTGCATCTTGTTGACAAAGTCTGTGTCCTCAAGGACTGCGCGTCCCATCTGGATCATAGGGAATCCCTTGTCTATGGCTTCGTCAGCGCTCTTGCGGTCAACCACGCCTCCGACATATACGAACGGGAAGTCAGGCATGGCCTCGCGGAACTTCAGCGCATCTTCCATGAAGAAAAGCTTCCTAAAAGGCACTGTAGGCGCTACAATCTTTCCTGCCAATGATACTCCGAGCTTTAGCCACCATTTGCTCCAAGGGAAATAATGCACGATGGTCTTCACCGGGAACTGTCCGCGCATCACATATTGCGGATGACGGCTTACGAATCCTCCGGAAAGCACTATCGACTCTATGCCGAGGTTGCGAAGTTCCTTCGCCACCTCTATCAGTTCGTCAGTCTCCTGACCGCCCTTGAAGCCGTCGCGCGTGTTGAGCTTTGCAAACAGCGCAACCTTTCCTTTGCCTGCCGCTACGGCCTTGCTTACGCACATCCTCATGAAGCGCATCCTGTTTTCAAGACTTCCACCGAACTCGTCGCGACGTTTGTTGGTGTATGGCGAAAGGAACTGCGAGATGAGATATCCGTGTCCTGCGTGGATCTCTATCGCGTCGAATCCTGCCTCGACAGCAAGCTCGACAGCCTTCCCGTATGCGTCTGCAACCTCGTTGATCTGCTCCATGTTCATCTTCTGGACGAATGTAGGGGAGTACAGGTTGAAGCCTCTGCTGGCTCCGTAAGGCATGCATCCGCATATGCTCCTGTGTGACATGTTGCCGCAGTGGCCGAGCTGGATCGATGCCTTCGCGCCTTCTGCATGTATTGCGTCGGTGAGTTTCTTGAGTTCCGGCACTATCTCCTCACGCATCCAGAGCTGGTTCTCGAATGAAAGACCGCTCCTGCATACGGCAGCGTATGCTACCGTGGTCATTCCGATGCCTCCGCGAGCTACTGCTGTATGGTAGTCAAAAAGCTCCTTTGACGGCCTCTGGCCGGGACACATCGCTTCGAATGCGGCTGACCTGATGGTCCTGTTTCTCAATTCGAGGGGACCGATCTTGTAAGGTGTGAATAATTCGCTCATTACCAGATGTATGGTATAATATGTTTCTTGTTGAGTTTAGTGTATTCCTCGCCGAATTCCTTTTCATACTTCTCGGTAAGCGATTTCGCTCGTGGACCGAGGTTTGCGAAGGTCCATATTGCGAAGAGCAGTCCGGCCGGAGACCATGTGAGGATGGCGAAGCCGATCCATTCTGTAAGCTCTCCGAAATAATTTGCCGATGTCACATATTTATAGAATCCCTTGCGTGGAATGTAATGTCTTGTGTCCCCTGGCTTGCGGAGGTTGCGGATGACGTGGTCGGAATGCAGGTTTATGGCCATTCCTGCGAAGAACACGATCGTTCCGATAATGAACTGCGGGCTCCATAACCATTCTGTTCCATACATGCCTGCCGGTGCCTCTGCGTAGAGCCATCCTCCGATGATGTAGGCATTCAATGTGTTGAATGTGAGGCCCATGAGCATGATGGCTATCGGCATTGTGCTCTTGCCTCTCATGATCAGAGGGAAGATGAACGATCTCTGGAAGTAATGCAGGAGGTAGAAGGATGCCATTATATAGAGTACAGCCTTCGAATTGCCGGTGTCTGTCCCGGAGAGAGCAAACCTGATTGTATAATAGAGCATGAAAATGAAAGCAGGGGCTTCCATCAGGACCCATGCAACCTTGTTGCTGATCTTAGGGCCCCAGTTTGATGTTGACAGATATCCGTAGCCTGCCTTGAAGAAGAACAATGCCACGAAGACAATGACAGCCATCACTGCCATGCTTGCCATTATGATGTAATAAGTGTTCATTACCTTTAGAATATTCTGCAAATTTAATCAAATTTTCGCAATATTGATTTTTTGCTTACTTTTGTGGCACAATGAGAAGACTTTTAGGCATAATAATATCATCATTACTGCTTCTTTCCTGCGCTGACGCGTCTGTGAAGCAGTATACACTTGAAGTGGTTGCTGAGTATCCTCACGATACCGGGGCTTACACGCAGGGACTGTTTTTCGAAGATGGACAGCTGTATGAAAGCACGGGACAGAACGGGAAATCGTCTTTCAGGAAGGTTGACCTGGCTACTGGTGAAGTGCTGGAGATCATCCGTTTTGATGACAGATATTTCGTGGAAGGCTCAGTGATGTTCGGTGACAATCTTTATATCCTTACATGGGAGTCCCGCACTGCTTTTGTATACGATGCCAAGACACTTGAGTTCAAGACTTCGTGGAAATATCCGCGAGAGGGATGGGGATTGACCCACGACGGAAAGAATCTGATAGCATCGGACGGGTCGTCCGTCCTTCATTTCATGGATGAGAACTTCAAGTCGGAGCGAAAGGTGGTTGTCAAGCTTGAAGACAGACCGGTGCGCTGGCTCAATGAACTCGAATACATTGACGGAAAGATATGGGCCAATGTATATACATCTGACGAGATCGTGATCATTGATCCGAAAGACGGAAGAGTAGAGGGCGTGATTGACTGCAGGGGACTCTTGCCAAAGGAGATGCGTTCGCCTGATACAGACGTGCTTAACGGTATTGCATATGATGAAAAGACCGGCAAGATCTACCTTACGGGAAAGAACTGGCCGAGGCTTTACGAAATAAAACTGACAAGACAATAGTGTCATCCCCGACGTGGATAATTTGACGTCATCCCCGACCTGATCGGGGATCTATATAATTGCAGGGGTGCTCCGGGCGACCGGGGCTGAGATCATACCCAGGAACCTGATCCGGATAATGCCGGCGTAGGAAGCAGTATCTCATGTGTATCATGCATACACGCCCCTTGCATTAATGTGTAAGCATTATGCGAGGTTTTTTGTTTTTTGCAGCGTTAATGACGCTGATCCCGGGCATCGTACAAGGTGCGGAGCCCGAAGGCACGGTCGAGAAGCTCGACAGTGCGGTCGTTTCGACCTCAAGAGCGGGAAAGTCAACTCCGGTCACCTACACAATGGTCTCCCGAGAGGAACTACATGAGACCAACCCGATGAATTCACTGCCAATGGCACTTGCCCTCCAGCCATCTGTGGTCACTGTAAATGAGGGCGGCACCGGTCTGGGCTATTCCAAGATGACCATCCGTGGCTCAAAGGGCTCTCAGATCAATGTGACTCTGAACGGCATAACTCTCAATGATGCCGAATCTCAGGAAGTCTTCTGGGTGAACATCCCGGCACTTTCCGGCATGCTCTCCAGCGTGCAGCTCCAGCGCGGCCTGGGCACGTCTGCCGCCGGCCCCGGCGCCTTCGGAGCCAGCATAAACATGAGTACGGCCTCAGTAGGAGCTGATCCGTATGCGTCCGTAGACCTGGGATACGGTTCATATGGCACTTTTACGGCTTCTGCGTCAGTCGGAACAGGCCTTACACGCTCGGGGCTGTATTTTGACTTTGCATATTCACGCGGTCTGACTGACGGATACATAAGGAATGCCTATGCAGATGTTCAGTCTGCGTTTGCGGTCCTGGGCTGGATGAATGATCGTAATTCGCTCCGACTGACCTGGCTTTTCGGAGATCAGCACACCGGCATCACATGGCATGGAATAGACCTGGCTCAATATGAGGCTGACAGGAGGTATAATCCTGCCGGAGAATATTATGACCAATATGGCAACGTACGTTACTATGATAATGATACTGACAACTATACGCAGCATCATCTTCAGCTGAACTACACGCGTCAGTGTACAGATCGTCTTATATGGACCACAACATTCAACTGGACTAAGGGAGACGGTTATTACGAGAATTACAAGGCAGGTAAGAGATTAAGCAAGTACAATTTCGTTTTTGAGGAAGACTCGAAAGGTGATTTCATAGTGCAGGAGGCGATGGACAATCACTATTTCGTGCTGAACTCCGACCTTAAATATTCTTCAGACCGTCTTGCCCTGACGGCCGGGATCAATCTTTCACGTTATGACGGCGATCATATCGGCAAAGTGCTGTGGAGCGATATCCTGGGAGATGATTATGACTATGCATCGCACAAATGGTATCTCAACAACGGCCTCAAGCAGGAGGCCAATGCATTCGTCCGTGCCGAATGGAATCCTCTTGACTGGATGACAGCGTATGCTGACTTGCAATACAGAGGGGTGTGGCTCGATATGAGTGGTCCGGAAGACGACCAAGTCCCTTTGGACTATTCTACTCAGTGGCAGTTCCTTAATCCACGTGCGGGACTCTCATTCCATTGGGATCCTCGTCAGAAGGCGTATGTTTCGGCAGCATTGGGCCATCGCGAGCCAGGCCGTAGCGACATCAAGGAAAACATCAAGAACGCATGGATAGCCGATCAGGCGGGAGTCGCAAATGAGGGCGTGTCGTTGAAACCGGAAAAGATGCTCGATATCGAACTGGGCTATACATTCGCATCTGAGAAGATTTCGGCTTCTGCCAATATATATCTTATGGAATATCGGGACATGCTTCTGGAGACAGGACGTCTGTCGAATGTGGGATATGCGATCAAGGAGAATGTCGCCCGTTCATGGAGAAGGGGAGTCGAACTGGCTGCATCATGGCAGGCTCTCGCCTGGCTGCGTGCAGATGCCAATCTCACACTCAGTGTCAACAGGATCAAGGATTATACTGACTATGTGCAGCATGTCGACACATATGACAACTGGAGCGAGACAGGAAAGACGACGGCGATGAATTACGGTACCACAACAATGCTGATGTCTCCATCTCTCACAGGAATGGCGCGTCTGTCATTCAAGCCTTGGTGTCATGCTTCAAACTCATTGAAAACCATTGAATTGTCAATGGACGGAAAATACGTCGGCAAGCAGTATATGGACAATACGATGACTGACAGCCGATCGATCCCGGCATACTTCGTTTCAAATCTTGGCATCAGCTACTCGCTCCCGCTGCGCAGATCTCTTGACTTCGATCGAGATGACAGCATCAGAATAGCGTTATATGTAAACAATGTATTCAACAACATGTACTACGCTGACGGCTGGTGCTGGAAGAACCTTGTAGAAGAAGACGGAGCCGTGGCAGACGGCATTGGCGTCTATCCACAGGCTCCGATAAACTGTATGCTCAAGGTCAGCTGGAATTTCTAGAAATAAATGTGTATCCATTGGGACTTCCCTCAGGATATTTAATGCCAGCAGTAATAGGACGTAATGCATAATCGCCCGTGATAACCTCAATTTTCGAGGATCACGGGCGATTGTTGTATCTATAACTTGAATACTTTACCGTTAAAATCGTCTAGTCGAGCGGTTACCTTTCACGACAAACGACATTAAAATTAAGATGAAAGAAAATTTCAATACCTCACAACAATTTTGAGAGCAAATCATTATATTTGCAGAGTCGGTGATCCGACAGACATATTGTTGATGAAAGTGTTTGCTTCGTCCTTTACTGAAAATCTGGTAAATTTTTATGTGAAAAGGGATAGACAAATGCGCTCATCACCTTGTATCGATATGGTGCATACGCTCTGTATGCCTCTATCATACGGGTGTGGGGTATTGTTTATTTTTTCACGGGTTTTACCAGAACCTTCAGTAAGATATACAAGGCTCCACACTTTCTGTGTTTAACCCAATGCCAATTATTTATGAAAGAAAGCATGGTCGTTAATGGTTTCGCAAGCCGTGCACATCTTCAATTAGTAACCAAGTTAAATTGCGGAACATTAGATTACAATTATGGGATTATTAGATTTATTATTTAGAAAATGTCCATGGTGTGGGCACAACTCTTACAAGGCTGTACGCAGATTACCCAATGGTTTTATGCTTAGAAGATGTTCGCATTGTGGCTATGAGGGCGAGAGTGCATCATAACTAACAAAACTTATTAACAAGCAAACTTTAAGTACAATGAGTAGTCAGGTAATTAATAATGATTATAATTTCCCGATTCATTTATTCTATAAAGGATGGTATGTAATTTTGGAATGGGAAACAAAGAGCTTCTGGGATAACGTTAAAATATCAGCTAGCTTTCACATACCGATAGATGAGTATGCTAACATATATGCATATGCAAGGGAGTATAAAAAGGATTTTAGTGTACTTTATCATGGAACTCAGCCTCATTTTATGGGTTCTCTGTGGTATCGCGTATATCATGGTTTAGACTATTATGCAGATGCGTACAAATATGCTAAAATTGTTGCATCAAATTTAGCAAGAACGAAAAAGCAACCTCCTATATATCGGTTTCATATAGAAGGCACAGTGTTTAAAAAATTATCCTTTACTGGTAGTGCAGATGCCAAACATGAAGCAATTCGAAAAGTAGAAAATTTTATTGATAGGAATCTCGGTGACATTTGGGCTGAATTTAGAAATCAAGTATTATAAATCTAGGACTAAATCTGGACTTATATGGTGAGATATTATTTCGATTTAGGTTTTAGGGTTAAATGGGCGACATGTAATATAGGAGCAAGTTACCCGGAAGAATGTGGATATTACTTTACATGGAGTAATATAAACCCAGATTTTTTATTCTCTTATTGATATAATGGATGTTGTAGATATACAACTAAAATCGGAAGAGTTCGTAAAGCATATCACTGACTTGGGTATAACAAAAGTAAAATATAAAGATTTGATGGAATGGAGATTAAAGGATATAATTAGAGATGTGGAGAGAGAGCTTGGTACAATAGTTATCTATAACATTAGGGAGAGATCAGTTCAATGCTTTTAAAGTCTATAGTTAACCGTGAAAGATATGAATTGTACAAGTATTCTTAGCAGCCTGATGTTTCGCTTTACAAGATGACTATGATGATATGATTTTAAAAATAAAAGATTTTTATGGTGAATTATTCAAATCGATCATATGGCTTGCCATGGATTTCAGTTCCTAGACTTCAATACATAGATTTTAAGTTTAGCAAAGTCCCCAACATGATTAAACAAAGAAGTAGCTTTTATTTTGATTTTGACGCTAATTTTGACGAGGGTGAAATCATTCCAGATAGAAGGTTTCATCTAAGTTTTAGTGGGCGCTATATGGATTGCGGAATGCTTCTTTCTAAAGACCTTTATGCTACGTTGAGAATAACTGCTTACCCATCTTGTCGAGAACTTTATGACGGTTATTGTTATGAGTGTAAATTCAATATGGAAAAACGTGGATTTGAGTTTAACCGATATCAAGTAGGAGGCCTTTACGAGTTGATGATTACTACTTTGCAAGAGTTTATTGATTCCGGGAAAGCTTCTTATGAAGATGAACCTTTAAAGGGGAGAATTTATATAAACTTAGATTGGATAGATGCGATGAACAACAATTTTCATTGGTGAGTTACTTATGAAAATTGTGAGCATATTATTGATTCGAGCTTTTGCTCTAATTCTACTATATCTTAACTAGGTGGCAATTTAAATTCATCGGTAATTTACCATGGCAATAAATATTCTAATCCTAATCATCACAGCCATCTTCATCGCGTGGGGGCTGTGCAGAAGTAAGCAGACGGAAAAGCAGGCGATAAGGAAGACCGATGTTTGGTTTACCATAATATCGCTGGGGATTTCTGCGTTTTTTACGATTGTGGGAACGTGGTTCCGTCTTACTGATCATATCAGGATATTGCTGCTGCCGGCAGTGGCAATATCCTTGATGTGCATTTATACTGGACGCAGGACAAAACATGAATCCGATAAAGTCTTTTCTAAAATGGAGAAGGCGTTTCTGGTGTTGATGGTCATATTCCTATGCAGCGGTCTGGTTGATTGCAGTTATCGCTACCCGCGGGTGCGCTTTACTGATTTCTATATGGCTTCGATGTTCTATAAGATGCTTGGAGGATGGATCCTTGCTGAGCTGGTGTTTTGCCGTCAGTTTCCTTTGGCTCAGGTAAAAGCTTTTTTCCTCACTGTGCTTACTGTGAACGTCATCAGATTCATCCTGCTCTTTTCTTCTTCCATTTATCAGGATGGATATAACATACTTATTCAAATAGGCCTATCACTGTTCATACTTGGCTACATGTATTTTAAATATCCTGGTGCTTATAAGATCAAGATAGATAAGAAGTCGTAGTGTAACGGTAATCACTATGAAGATAAAACTTGCCGTTATCGGCAAAAATAACTATATTTGTAGTGGTTTTCGGCTCAAACCTTGCCGATAGCACAGCATTATGAAGTATATATCAGTAGCAGAATTTGCTCAGAGGCATGGTATCTCAGAGAGGACAGCGAGAAATTACTGCTCCCTCGGAAAGATTAAAGGAGCATATCTTGTCGGTAAGACATGGAATATTCCGGAAGATGCCGAAATGCCATCTCGTAAAAGCAAGGCTAAAAAGGTCTCTCCGCTTCTGCAGACATTGCGTGAGCAACAGCAGATGCGTATCAAGGGTGGAATCTATCATCGCACCCAGATTGACCTTACCTATAACTCCAACCATATTGAGGGCAGCCGTCTTACTCATGACCAGACCCGTTACATCTTCGAGACCAATACCATAGGTATTGAAGGCGATAGTGTCCGTGTGGATGATATCATGGAGACTGTCAACCACTTCCGTTGCATAGACCTTATCATTGATCGTGCAGAGGAGACTTTGACAGAGAGTCTGCTCAAGGAACTTCACCAGATTCTCAAGACAGGCACCTCCGACAGCCGTAAGGACTGGTTTGCTGTAGGTGAATACAAACGACTTCCAAATGAGGTCGGAGGCAATGAGACCACCGCTCCGGAAAAGGTACATCGTGAGATAAAGGCTCTTCTTAAAGAGTACAATTCAAAGAAGGACAAGACCTTTGAAGACATTATTGACCTGCACCAGAGGTTTGAAGCAATCCACCCTTTCCAAGACGGGAACGGCCGTGTCGGTCGTCTGATCATGTTCAAGGAGTGTCTTGCCAATGGTCATGTACCATTCATCATTACTGAGGAACTGAAGATGTACTACTATCGTGGACTCCGTGAGTGGAACGATATTCGAGGCTATCTGCTTGACACCTGTCTTGCTGCACAGGATAACTATAAGGCGATGCTGGATTACTTCAAGATCAAGTACTGAATATGACCGATACTCAACTCCTCATAGGAATAATGCAGAATGACAATCGCTCATGGCGGTACATCTGCAGAAATCTGAAACCGGGATTCTCTAAAATTCTTGGTGACGCTTTCCCATTAACAAAATTGACAAATGAGGATATTGAAGATATCTTTCAGGATTCTTTGCTGAAACTGTTGGAAAAAGTCAAGAAAGGTGGAGTCACTGTATCGCGCGAAGGTGCAATTTTCAGTTATCTTGTACAGATCGGGAAGTTGACAGCATGCAATTTCATCAGGAAAAGAAAGAACCTGACTTCTGAAGAAGGGGTTATGATTTCCCGCAACCTACATAAAGAAGTAGATGATATCGAAGTGCCTGTAGAAGTGAAGCAGCAGACTCAGGATGAATTTCTTGACAGAGCGTATGATTCGTTGCCGGAAACGTGCAAGAAGATATTCAAGAAATATTACTGGGAGCATAAGCCATTTGACGAAATTGCTGACACTATAGGATATGGCACAATAGACTCAGTAAAGACTAAAAAGAGCAAGTGTATGAAACAGTTTAAAGACTTTGCCAAGAAACTTCTGGATAATGATGAGTTTGCAGAAGAAGTTGTGCGTGCAACTGTTGAAAGAGCAGCCCTGAGAGAACTGATATCTGATGAACGGGTTTATGCTGAAACTGGTGTGACTACGGCTGCTTTGGATATCGAGAACGAATCTGACGATTCAGAAAAGTAATGATCAGAAACTTTCAGAAATACTCATATTGGCTGACTACCGGTATATATGTTTTGCTGGCACTCTTGTTCTTCGGGGTGCTGCTCAAGTCGTTCGGATATGACGCCGTGGACATGTGGGTAAACTTCAAGACAGAAAGAGGCAAACAAGGCAATATGATTGGTCTGTTATGCGGTTTTGCAGCATATACTTTGTTCCTGCTCTTTCTTATTTCGCCTAAAATCCGACATAACCTCAGATGGTTCATGCACTTCACTCATGAACTGACCCATACGCTGGTGGCTCTGTTATTCTTCAGGCGGATTGAGGAATTTGTAGTTTCTGGAAGAGACTGCTATGTAAAGTATCAGAAAAGCAGCATCGGATATGTACCGATTACTCTGTCACCATATTGCATACCGATATACACATTCATGCTCTTTCCGTTCAGGTATTTCGGCGCGCCTCAATATATGTTTGCATTCGATGTTATGATAGCATTTACATATGCTTTCCATGTTCACTCATTTATAAGATATACCCGTTATACCCAATCTGACATCGAAGGCTGCGGTCTTGCCAGATCAACTGCCTTCATCTCATTCGTACATTGCTCTGTCCTCGCCCTCATCCTTTCAATGCCCAAAGGAGGAATGAAACTCGCAATCCAAAGAGTCTTCTGGGAGTATCCTATACAATTCCTTACTGATCCACTCGGATGGATTCATGACGTTGTAAAATTTTTCTGATTTTCCTGTTTATCTTTTCTTCGATGCGACATTATAGAGTGAAAGCAAACAAATAACACTCTAAAATCGAGCATTATGAAGAAAATCTTTTTTGCAGCGATCATTTCGCTCATTACTATCCTTTGCGTTTCTGCAACTGTCGCCAACATTCCTGCAGGCAATTTCTCCTCATCGATAACAGCTAGAATCGCCGGCTCTGATGAGGGTATCGACTTTGACACCAAGACTTTGGTGACCATCTACAATCTTATGCCTCAGAAGGTCAAGGATCTTTGTGTAGCAAGTTACAAGGATATTGCACCAAGAATTGACGCGTCCGGCTCCAAAGGCTTCACCTATGAAGGAGTTGCAATCCATCCGATCAAGACTGATGGTGGCGTCAACCTTAAGTTAAGTTGCGGAGGTCATACCATCGTAGTCGAGAACTATACACGTTCTGAGTTTGACTCAATTTTCGGACTCTAAGCCATGAGGTGGATATATGTTCTTTTATCAGTGCTGTTGCTGTCTTCATGTAGCAACAGCGCCGATATCACAGATCTCCAGGAAGGGGATGTCGTATTTATTGAAGGACAATCGTCACAAGCTCCATACATCAAGCTCGGGACAATGTCGAAATGGACTCATTGCGGGGTAGTGGTTGATACTCCTGACGGTTTGAAAGTTCTTGAGGCTTCAAAGACTGTAAGACTCACTCCATTTGCGACTTTCATCAGTTGGGCAAAGGATGAGAACTGGTGCGTCAAAAGGCCTTCGCGGCGCCTTACGAAGCGGATTCCATACAGTAAATATCTTGGACAGCCATACGATCTTGAATTCAAGTTCGATAATGGAAAGATGTATTGTTCGGAGCTGGTTTGGTGGATATATAAGGAGCAGGAAATAGAATTGTGCAAGCCTCGTAAGGTTTCAAGTTACATCTGCACTAGAATTCCTAGGGTGAAAAGGCTTATGGACAAGAGAAATATATCAATGGATCAGTATGCCGTCGCCCCTGTGGACCTTTATAAGGCCATATGATGCGAATTCTTCACTGTCAGGATTTTTATTACCTTTGCGCCATGTTCAGACGTTTATCTAAAATATGCCTGAGGCTGGTGACGGCATTTTTAGTGCTGAGTGTGGCTTGGGTGCTGCTATATAAGTGGGTGCATGTAAAGTGGACACCGCTGATGCTCAAACGAAGCATTCAGAATGTAAAAGTGGATGGGTATCGTAATGTCCGCACATGGGTTGACCTGGAAGATGTTGCTCCGGTCATGGTACGTGCGATTCTGGCTTCCGAAGATGGACGTTTCATGGAGCATAATGGCTTTGATGTGCAGGAACTGCAGAAGATGAAGCGTGAGCATGAGACTAAGGGTAAGAAGATACGCGGCTGCAGCACGGTGAGTCAGCAGGTAGCCAAGAACTGTTTCACTTTCTGTAGCAGAAGCTGGTGGCGCAAGGGATTCGAGACCTATTATACGTTTCTGATCGAACTGCTGTGGAGCAAGGAGAGGATCATGGAAGTTTATCTGAACATTGCCGAGATGGGACCGGGAGTCTTTGGAGTCGAGGCCGCGTCCCAGCGGTATTTTGACTGCAATGCCTCTAAACTGACAACTCATCAGGTGGTTTCAGTAGCATGCGTCTTGCCCAATCCCTTAAAACGCAATCCCAAGACTGTCAGTAAGACCAATCGTTCCAAATATAACACGACCTACAAAAGGACACTCCAGACCGCTTATCCGTTTAAATGAACATTCCGTATGGGGAGAAATTCTCTGAGCATCTACAAGATACACAAACTGCGTGCTCCCTTTTGACGGCACGCAGTTTGTGTAAAGTGTTGTGTGTCAGGTGATTGCTCCGCAGGTTGGTTACGAGAACATTCCTTTTTTTGTGAGGTCGACTTTGTGGAACTTGTATCCGAGGCGTTTCAGTTCGAGGGCTGCTCCTGTCCTGTACATCACTTTGACGGTGCGTGCAAAAATGTGGAACGCCTTCACGGTCTGATGCTCGATCTGCTCATGCTGGATGAACGTTGCGGCTTTCTGGGCGCAGCATAACAGGATGTTCATGATCTGTTTCGCCTCTATAGAGTCAAGAGTGAGTCCGAGGATGTTCTGGACTATGTTCTCGTCCATGTCATCGAAGCCACGAGGACCGTGGAGCGCTTTGTACTCTTCTCCATGATGGCGGCCCCAGTCTTCATCCCACCAGTGTGCCGCGGCCATACCGGCATATCCGGCGCATGCGATCGCAAAGTCAGGATATGCATTGACTTCAGGAAGGGCGTCAGCAATGTATTCTGGCGCCCATTCCTTCCATTTCTGGTCGATGTCTTCTGAAGAGAGCAGTTCGCCCTCGAGCATGCCGAGGCTTGTGCACATCTTCAGCACCTCTCTCTGGAGGTTTTCTTCGTAAGTGTCGAAATATTGTATGTTCTCTTCCATGGTCATTAAACTTTTCGGCTGCAAATATAAGTAAAAAAGCTCGCATCACTGCGAGCTTTTTTGGTTAGTTAGTAGTGTAGTGTATTCCCTTTTGGGATGATTAATTATTAGTGGTTAGAAACGTCTGATTGACATAAAGTGTTATGTCTGATGCAAATTTATGTAAAAAAATATTACTTCCAAATAATTCTCTTTAAAAAATTATAAAAACTCCATGAATAATGATGAAAATTATTCGGAAAGCAGTCCCGGACGTAGACGTTTCGTGCGCTCTATGGCCTGTTCGTCCTGCCATTCTCTGATGAGTTTCGGATTGCCGCTGAGGAGCACTTCCGGTACCTTCCATCCGTTGAATTCGGCAGGTCTTGTGTATACGGGAGGGGAGAGAAGACCGTCCTGGAAACTGTCGCTCAGCGCTGAAGTCTCGTCTGAAAGCGCTCCCGGGATCAGTCTGATGATCGAGTCTGCCAGGATCGCTGCAGGGAGCTCGCCTCCGCTGAGGACATAGTCCCCGCAAGAGATCTCGCGCGTGATGAGATGCTCGCGGATGCGATGGTCGATGCCTTTATAGTGGCCGCAGAGGATGATTATGTTGCCTTTGAGTGAAAGTTCGTTGGCGATGTTCTGATTGAGGATTTCTCCGTCCGGAGACATGTATATCACCTCGTCATAGTCTCTCTCGGCCTTGAGCTCCTGAATCATGTTGAATACAGGCTCAAGCATCAGGACCATGCCAGCATCTCCTCCGTAGCTGTAGTCATCGACCTGCTGGCGCGGGCCTTTTCCGTATTTGCGGAGGTTGTGGATGTGTATTTCCACAAGGCCTTTCTTGATGGCGCGTCCTACTATCGAATGGCTCAGCGGGCTGTCCAGAAGCTCCGGCACTACTGTAAGTATGTCTATTCTCATCTCGGATGTTTTCAAAAAGTTGTTAACGGCTGCAAAAATAGCATTTTGATGCGAGTTTTACTAAAAATTATGGTATATTTGCGACTTGTATTATTTATAAACCAATAACTCCATTATTATGAGTGAAGAGATGATTCCTGATGTGGAACTGACATCAGATGTAGCAGAGGCCGAGATTGCAGAAACTGCAGAACCGGCTGTAAATTATTCAGAAAAGACATTGGCAGAGCTTGTTTCTCTTTTTGAGGAGCTCATGCAGAATGAGGAAAGGATGAAGATGTCCAAGGAGGCCGAGGCGATAAAGTCCGCTTTCTATAAGAGGCTTCAGAAGGAAAAGGCGGAGGCAGGTATCGTGATCGCAGAGACTCCTGCTGAAGAAGAGGCATCAGAAGAGGTTGCGGAAGTTCCGGCAGACAGCCCTTTCGCAGTCATAGAGGCAGGCTTTAAAGAGCAATATAACAGGTATAAGAAAGAGCGTGCGGAGTACAACAAGGCGCTTGAGAAGGAGAGGGAGGAAAACCTTGCGCTTAAAGAGGCTGTGATCGCAGATCTCAAGGCGCTCCTCGAAAAGCAGGAGGATGTCAATGCCACATTCCCTGAATTCCGCGAGATCCAGGCACGCTGGAGAGCGATCGGACCGGTTCCGGCACAGAATTATAGAAACATCACTGAGACATATCAGCTCTATGTCGAGCAGTTCTATGATATGGTGAAGATCAACCGTGAGCTTCGCGACCTTGACTTCCGCAAGAATCTTGAGGCAAAGGAGCAGCTCTGCCAGCAGGCGGAGGCTCTTGCTGAGCAGGAGAATGTGGTCGAGGCATTCAGAGAGCTTCAGAAGCTCCATGACCAGTGGAAGGAGTATGGTCCGGTGGCCAAGGAGTTCAGAGAGTCGATCTGGGAGAGATTCAAGGCTGCTACAGCGGTGATAAACAGAAAGTATCAGGCGCATTTCGAAGGCCTGAAGGAGCAGCAGGCTGAGAACCTCGCAAAGAAGACGGTTCTTTGTGAGAGGGTGGAGGCCATTGCTGAGCGCGAGATTGCAGATTCCAATGAGTGGAACGCCTGCTCGAAGGAGATCGAGGAGATCCAGAAGGAGTGGCGCACCATCGGATTCGCTTCCAAGAAGGAAAATCAGAAGATCTACGACCGTTTCCGCGCAGCATGCGACAAGTTCTATGAGCGTAAGCGTGAGTTCTATTCAGAATATAAGGACAGCATCAATGCAAACCTTGAGAAGAAGATCGCTCTCTGCGAGGCGGCTGAGGCTCTCATGACCAGCACAGACTGGAAGAAGGCCACTGATCAGTTCATCTCGCTCCAGAAGCAGTGGAAGGAGATCGGAGCGGTTCCTCGCAAGAAGTCAGAGCAGCTCTGGAAGAGATTCCGTGCGGCATGTGACTATTTCTTCGCAGAACGCGACAAGCATGCAAAGCCTGAGAATGACTACTATGGAAACCTCAAGGCAAAGCTTGCTCTCATAGAGGAGATCAAGGCGTATGAGATGAAGGGTGACGAAAGTGACCTCCAGGCTATGCAGGATTTCCAGAAGAGATGGCAGGAGATCGGTTTCGTTCCGTTCAAGGAGAAGGACAGGGTTGCCAAGGCATATAAGGATGCAATGGCGAAGTTCGCTTCTGCACGCGCCCCTCGCAGAGGACGTGGCAGACAGCTCACTGAAAAGGAGCGTCTGATCCAGAAATATCATCAGCTGGAGCAGGACATCGTCACTTATGAGAACAACATAGGCTTCTTCTCGATGTCAAAGGCTTCAGAGCCGCTCATCAAGCAGATGCAGGAGAGGATAGCGCTGGCGAAGGAAGAGCTCAAGGCTCTTGCAGAGCAGATCAGACAGCTTTCGGAGACAGAGGAGCAGGAGTAATAATTTTAATAAATATAGATGAATAAGAGTAATATTATCGGATTTATTCTGATCGGTATTGTCCTGTTTGGCTTCAGCTGGTATCAGGGCAAACAGTCAGAAAAGCAGATTGCAGCCCAGGCGCAGATCGATTCGATCGCCAGGGCCGAGCAGATGGCCGCGATGGCTCTGGATTCTGCAAAGAGGGCAGCAGGACTTGTCACCGACGGTGAGACATCGGGTGTGAAGGTCATGAACATGCCCGCATACAAGGACAGCCTCCTTACAGAGGCACGACTTGCGGAGGCACAGATCTGCAAGATCGGCAACGACAAGCTTGAGATAGAGTTCTCAACCAAGGGCGCGCAGCCATATTCAGTCAAGATCAACGACTATATGACATATGACAGCACGGCTCTCTATCTTATCAAGCCGGACATGAGCGACTATAACATCAGCATATATGCCGGTGAAAGCATCAATACTAAGGATCTCGTCTTTACAGTTGCAGAGTCAACTGACTCGTCGATTGTGATGAGGCTTCCTTTCGCTCAGGGCGGTTATATCGAGCAGAGATACTGGCTCAATGAAGGCAGCTATATGGTTCAGAATGAACTCGCTTTCGTTGGAATGGAGAATGTCATTCCACGTAACGTGTCATTCTTCGACATTGACTGGTCAGTGGTCATTCCACGTCTGGAGAAAGGATACAAGAACGAGAAGCAGTATTCAAAGCTTGACTACTATTTTGCCGGAGACAAGAAGCCTGAACAGATTGCAAGAGGAAAGGACCAGTCAAAGAGAGTTGATACAAAGATCAAGTGGTTCGCATTCCAGCAGCAGTTCTTCTCGGCCATCATGACTCCTGCGACAGATTTCGCCTCTGCGGACTTTGATGTGAGATATTACAGTGAGGACGATCCTTCGCGCAACCTCATGGCATGCAGCGCAAAGCTTCGTTCAGAGTTCCGTGGTGGATCTGACAGGGTAGTGATTCCTTACGAGTTCTATTTCGGTCCGAACGACTACCGCACACTAAAGAGCTATGATGAGAAGTATGAGAAGATAATCCCGCTCGGTGGATGGATGGTTGCATGGTTCAACCGTATCGTGATCATCCCTTGCTTCGACTTCCTCGGCAAGTTCATCAGCAATTACGGAATCGTCATCCTTCTGATGACTCTCCTCATCAAGCTGCTTATCTCGCCTCTTACAATCAAGTCATACAAGTCGACTGCAAGGATGCAGGTGATCAAGCCTGAGATCGACAAGCTCAACGAGAAGTATCCTAATGAGAAGGATGCCATGAAGAAGCAGCAGGCGATGATGGACCTCTATCAGAAGGCGGGCATCAGCCCGATGGGAGGATGTCTCCCGATGCTTCTGCAGATGCCTATCCTCTTTGCCATGTTCCGTTTCTTCCCTGCGTCGATCGAGCTTCGCCAGCAGAAGTTCCTTTGGGCTGACGACCTCAGTGCGTACGACTCCATCTGGGATTTCGGTGTGAATGTTCCGCTTCTCGGAGACCATCTTTCACTCTTCGCACTTCTGATGGCAGTTACCATGTTCGTATACTCGAAGATGTCTTCGTCACAGATGTCTGACGATCCGAACATGGTCGGAATGAAGTTCATGAGCGTATGGCTTATGCCTATAATGATGTTCTTCATCTGTAATAACCTTTCGTCAGCGCTCAGCTACTATTACCTCCTCTCAAATATCATCACAATGATAATGACATGGTACATCCGCAAGTTCGTTGTGACTGAGGAGAAGGTGAGGAACGAAATGATGCTCAAGGCAAAGCAGCCAAAGAAGAAGTCGAAGTGGCAGCAGAGGCTTGAGGAAGCCCAGAAAATGCAGCAGCAGATGCAGCAGCAGAACCGCAGATAATCATGATCAAAGATATCATAAATAAGTTACATTCAGAACTGCCAGCAACTGTGAAGTTGGTGGCAGTTTCTAAATTTCACCCTTTTGAAGCAATTGAAGAGGCCTATGCTGCCGGTCAGCGTTGCTTTGCAGAGAGCCGTCCGCAGGAGCTGGCCGCAAAGGTAAAGCGGCTGGAAGAGATACGCCTGGAGAGGGGAGAGCCGGACTATATGTCCGATATCGAATGGCATTTCATCGGCCATCTCCAGACCAACAAGCTAAAGATGGTTCTGCCTCATGTGGCACTCGTCCAGTCGGTCGATTCTGTCAGGCTTCTTGATGCAATAAACGCCTGGGGAAAGGCTAACAATAAAGTTATAAACGTTCTGTTAGAATGCTTTATATCAGGCGAGGAGACTAAGCAGGGGCTTTCCGAAGAAGAGCTCATTCAGATAGTTTCCGGTGTCGTTCGTTATGATTTCATTCATATAGACGGCCTGATGGGAATGGCTTCCTTTACAGATGATGAGGCAGAAATTCGCGAAGATTTCCAGAGGCTGCTTGACATGCAGCAGATCCTTCACGACTGGATCGGTGAAAGCGGAAATGTCGATGCTGATTGCAGCGAGCTTTCCATGGGCATGTCGGGAGATTATCCTATAGCGATAGAAATGGGCTCTACAATGGTCCGTATCGGTTCTATGATTTTTGGGGAAAGGAATTGAGTTCCTGCAGCATGGCCTTGGCTACTGCTGCGGATGCTCCTGTGCCACCGAGGGCGTTGCGAATGTCTGCATAATCGTTCAGCATTCTTTCGCGACGCTCTTTGTTTTCTATAAGATCTCTGATTTCAGCCACGAGTGCGTCAGGGTTGCAGTCATCCTGGATGAACTCCTTGAAAGCCAGTCTGTCGATAATCAGGTTTCCGAGGCTTATGTATTTGATCTTGACTATTTTGCGTGCTATGCGATAGGTGAGTGGATTGGTTATGTATCCGACCACCTGTGGAGTTCCGAATAGTGCGGTTTCAAGTGATGCCGTACCGGAATTTATGACTCCGGCTTCAGCATGACGGATGATTGACTGTGTCTCTCCGAAGAGGATCTTGACATACAGTCTGTTCTCGTCTGTCAGCCATGGTTCGTAATCCTTCATGCTTCGTGCAGGCGCACCTGCTATAAGGAACTGATAATCCTGATATTGCGGCAGAGCGTGCATCTTGGCGGCAAACTCTGTCAGAACCGGCATCATTGTGCTGATCTCAGCTTTCCTTGATCCCGCCAGCATTGCTATGACGGGCTTTGCCTCAAGCCCTGCTCTTTGGAGGAATTCTTCGCGTGTCTCCTTCATCGCCTGGGAACCGTCTACCGCGTCGACCAATGGATTGCCTTTATATATGTATTCAACGCCTTTGGCGTCGAAATATGGCTTTTCAAACGGGAATACGATGAAAAGCTTGTCTAAGTATGCCTTAAGCTTCTTTATGCGTCCTTCGCGTGATGCCCAGACTTTCGGGGCGATGTAGTAGAATACCTTGAAACCGGCTTTGTGGGCGAATTCTGCGATCCTGAAGTTAAATCCCGGGTAGTCGATGAGGATAACTACGTCAGGGTTCCATTGCTGGATGTCTTCCTTGCAGAATGCGACGTTCTTCATCAGTCTTCCGGCCTTTGCCAGCACCTCCACAAAACCCATGACAGCTCCATCCTTATAATGACGTACCAATCCTGATTGACAGGTGGCGGCATGGGTATCCAAAACAACCCCTTTCGTGCCTTCGGCGCTTCTTCCCCCTGCGGCCAGGGGGGTAGCACGGTTTTGGATACCCATGCCGTCACCATGAAAATGATTCCAGACTTCAAGCATCAGATCCCCGCCCCAGAAGCGGATGTCCGCCTGAGGGTCCTCGGCATATATGCCCTTCATCAAGTTTGAACCATGAAGGTCGCCTGAGGCTTCTCCAGCAATAATATAGTATTTCATTGTATCATCAGTTTTCTCGACTTCACTCGAAATGACAGAAGTTAATCGAAAAGTCTGTGAAGATTCTCGGTTTCTTTGTAGTCTGTGCAGTCGATGTTATGGGCGACTACCGAGATGTATCCATCCGATAAGAGCCTGTGGTCTGCGTTTGGTGCGTTGCGAGGGTCGTCAGTGAATTCTCCGACCATCATGTAAAGGTCTTCGCCTTCTTCCAGCTTTGGAGTAGAGCTCTGACCGAGCAATTCAGGTGTTATGCCGTATTTAGCATAATGCTGGAGGTCCCATTCCTTGAACTCGCGTACCCATCTTCCCATACCCTGTACTCCTGTGCGTACGCCTTTGATCTCGCCAGCAGGAATATTCGGGAAATTGACATTGTAATATACTCCGTGCTTGTCCGGCCAGTTCTCCATCAGTTTGTTGAAGATGTCTCCGAAGTACTTCTTCACAGCGCTGAAGTCAGCGTCCGGATGCAAAGTATCCAATGATACCCCTATGGCAGGGATGCCGTTCAGGGCGCCTTCCATCGCAGCTCCGAGCGTACCCGAATAGCATGATGCAGTAGCTGCATTTGATCCATGATTGATTCCAGACACGACAACATCAGGGAAGTTGTCGAGGAACATGGTGTTAAGACCGAATTTCACGCAGCTTGCAGGAGTTGCATCCACATAATGCCAACCCTCTCCGAGATCCTTGTGGGCTATCTGCTTGAAGCCGAGAGAAACGGCCATGGACATGCCTGACTGGTGGTGTTTTGGTGCTATGACGGTCACTTCTCCGAACTCTTTCATGATCTCGGCAAGGACTTTGATGCCCTTTGCCTGGTAACCGTCGTCATTTGTAATCAGAATACGCATTATAGATGTGTTGATTTTTCACAAAGATAGATAATATATTCATAAATTTTTCTAAATTTGCACCGATTTTGACGACAGTAGTTTAAAGTATAACTTTATATAAACTTTTAGAAACGATGATTAAAATTGGTATTAACGGTTTCGGCCGTATCGGCCGCATGGTTTTCCGTGCAGCTGTTGAGAATTTCTCAAACGACATCCAGGTTGTAGGTATCAACGACCTTCTCGAGCCAGAGTATCTTGCTTACATGCTTAAGTATGACTCAGTTCACGGTCAGTTCAAGGGCGAAGTTGCTGTTGAGGACGGTGCACTCGTAGTTAACGGTAACAAGATCCGCCTCACTGCAGAGATGGATCCAGCAAACCTTAAGTGGGATGAGGTTGGAGCAGAGGTAGTTGTTGAGTCAACTGGTCTCTTCCTTGAGGACGCTAAGGCACGCAAGCACATCGAGGCTGGTGCAAAGAAGGTTATCATGTCAGCTCCTTCAAAGGACGCAACTCCAATGTTCGTATACGGTGTAAACCACGAGACTTACGCAGGTCAGGACATCATCTCTAACGCATCATGCACAACTAACTGTCTTGCTCCTATCGCTAAGGTTCTCAACGACAAGTTCGGTATCGTAAAGGGTCTCATGACTACAGTTCACGCTGCTACAGCAACTCAGAAGACTGTAGACGGTCCTTCACGCAAGGACTGGAGAGGTGGCCGTGGTATCCTCGAGAACATCATCCCTTCATCAACAGGTGCTGCAAAGGCAGTTGGTAAGGTTCTCCCAGTTCTCAACGGCAAGCTCACCGGTATGGCATTCCGCGTACCTACTTCTGACGTTTCAGTTGTTGACCTTACTGTAGTTCTCGAGAAGGAGGCTACAATGGCAGAGATCTGCGCAGCTATGAAGGCAGCTTCAGAGGGCGAGCTCAAGGGTATCCTTGGCTACACTGAGGACGCAGTTGTTTCAACTGACTTCCGTGGTTGCTCAAACACTTCAATCTTCGATGCAAAGGCAGGTATCAGCCTTGACGCTAACTTCGCAAAGGTTGTTTCATGGTATGACAACGAGTGGGGTTACTCAAACAAGGTTCTCGAGATGGCTCGCGTAATCGCAAAGTAATCTGAACCTCAGAACAATCAACAGACCGGCAGAAATGTCGGTCTGTTTTGTTTTTTTCTGACTTTTTATATAAGTTTGTGAAAATTATCAATCACATAAATTATTTAGCTATGAAACTTACACCAAAACAGCTGGCGGCTGTCGTCAAGGCCGGCCTCATCGTAACTAATGCAGATGGAACTGCAAAAGAGGAAGAGTATCGTATAATCATAAATGAGATGAACAGCTTCAACATCACTCAGGAGCAGGGTAAAGCTCTCATTGAGGTTGCAGAAGCAATGTCTGTAGAGGATATGGTTGCTGAACTCAAGGGACTAAGCGAGCAGGATAAGAAGTATGTCTGCGGTTATCTCGTAGCCATCGTAGCTGTCGATGGAGATATCCATGACAATGAGGCTGAGGCATGGCAGGCTATGTGCAGCCTCTGCGAATTCCCTGATGTGAAGGCCTCTGAGGCACTTGAATACTGGAAAAATAACTAAAGCGATCTGAGCATCCTTTCGGATGTCACATTGAGATCTACTTCGCCGTCGATGCCGTATACAACAGCGTCGTCGGCGAATTGCCATATATGCCATCTGTCGCATCGTGGTCTTGCCGCCCCGTAATGAGCCACCCAGATAGGGTAGTTCTCAAGAATTTCCTTGCTCAGGTTGTCTTTGAGAAATGATGCTGACGAGTATACAATTGGTTTTCTGCCATAATGCTCCTCTACAATTCGCAGCCATGTCAAGGCTTTGTCGTTGAGAGTTTGCCGAGAGCACCCTCTGTGTATCGTTTCTATGTCCAATACAGGAGGCAGGTCATCTTCTGAAAGTTTCCCGACGGTGTTGATGAAATGCCTTGCCTGCTCACCGGCATCTTTTGATGACCTGAAGAAGTGGTATGCACCTCTCCTGATGCCGGCAGCTCCGGCGTTCCTCCAGTGCTTTCTGAAATATTTGTCTTTATGTGAGGTCCCCTCTGTCGCCTTAATGAAAACATAAGATATATTCTTGATGTTTTTGGCATGAGTAGGTGAGTTTATAGTCCTTCCCTGAGCGTCAGTAAGCACTTTAAGCGAGTGCCAGCTGACATCAGGCTGGTACTTTGATATGTCTATGCCATAGCAGTAATAGCCAGTAGGAACTTTCGCTCCTTTGTCATCAGAAGTTGAAGACTTCACTTTAAGGTATGGCATGGCTATGAAAACCGCCACAGCTGTTATCACAGCGACAACGATCCAAAGATTCAAGTTGATTTTCTTTGACTTGCGTCTTTTACGCTTCTTGCCTTTGGCTTTGGCTTTGCCTTTTGGCTTTGCTTTTCCTTTCGCTCCAGGGTTTTTCCGGACTTCAGATGATGTAAGTGTTGAGTTGTCTGCCATAAGGTTGCAAATTTATGAAATAATCTGCGGATTTTTCATAAATTTGCAACCTTACTGTAATGATTGTTTATTTACAGCAGGTTCAGTGTAGTGTTAAATTATTAGTTGCAGATGAAATTCTTCACTCGAGGTGAAAAGCCTTCTTGGTTCGTTTCACTCATTCCTTTTGTGGTGCTGATCGCCACTTTGGTCGTTGTAATCAAGGTCTTCGGTGCAGATGCTCTTGAGGGAGGCAGTCAGGTTTCCCTTCTTTTCGCTACAGGTGTGATTGTGGCGATATCCATGATTTTCTACAGAATCCCTTGGAAAGATTTCGAAGAAGGGATCCTTGATAATATCCGTGCAGTAGGTACATCCATACTTATTCTTCTGCTCATCGGAGCGGTTGCCGGTTCATGGATGGTGAGTGGTGTGGTGCCGACTATGATTTATTATGGAATGAAGGTCATCTTTCCAGAGGTATTCCTGTTCGCTACATGCGGAATATGTGCGTTGATTTCAGTGATGACGGGAAGTTCCTGGACTACAATCGCAACAGTAGGTGTGGCCTTGGTCGGAATCGGTACAGCCCAGGGTTATGATCCGGGCTGGATTGCGGGAGCCATCATCTCCGGAGCATATTTCGGTGACAAGGTCTCTCCTTTGTCCGACACGACCGTCCTGGCTTCATCTTCGGCAGGTACGCCTCTTTTCACTCATATCAGATATATGATGGTGACAACTGTGCCGTCGTTTGTCATCGCAATGATAGTTTTCCTTGTCGTGAGCCTTTGTCATGACGTGCCAAGCGCGGTGGAAACTCTTGACTTTACACATGACCTTACTTCTACTTTCAATATTTCAGCATGGCTTCTCCTTGTACCGGTGTTCACTGGAATATTGATTGCCCGGAAAGTTCCTGCAATGCTGACGCTGTTTGTAGCCGCTTTAGTTGCAGGAATCTTTGCCGTTTTCTTCCAGCCCCACATAGTGGGCTCGGTGGCTTCAGGCCTGTCTCCGGATCCATCGCAGCCGCTTACCTTCCTGGAGGGCTTCAAGGGCATATTCATCTCATATTATGGTTCCACGGCGATAGATACAGGCAATGCTGCCTTGAACGACCTGGTCGCTACTCGTGGCATGTCAGGAATGATGAATACCATATTCCTTATTATTTCAGCAGTGGCTTTTGGCGGAGCGTTGGTCGGCAGCGGGATGATGCAGAGTCTTACCGAGGTCCTTACAAGATTCATAAGGCGCCGCGTCACGATGGTATCAGCCACGGTGGGCACGGGAATCTTTGCCAACATGATCACCGGCGACCAGTATCTCTCGATAATCCTGACAAGCAGCCTGTATAAGAAACTATATAAGGAGAGGGGGTATGAAAGTAAGCTTCTGAGCCGTTCCGTGGAGGATTCCGCCACGGTGGTTTCCGTACTCATACCTTGGAATTCCTGCGGTATGACGCAGGCTACAGTGCTCAAGGTCAGTACGATGACATACCTTCCTTATTGTCTTTTCAACCTGTTATCTCCAATAATGTCCATTTTAATTGCAGCGATTGGCTACAAAATTGCACGTAAATCAAAATAGTTTTCTATATTTGTAGAACACTGAAATACAATGTTAACGATAAATGATTTAATTATGAAAGAGTTGAAAGGAACAAAGACTGAGGCTAATCTTCAGACAGCTTTTGCTGGTGAGTCGATGGCTCGCAACAAGTACACATATTATGCGTCAAAGGCAAAGAAAGACGGTTATGTTCAGATAGGCAAGCTCTTCGAAGAGACTGCAAACAATGAGAAGGAGCACGCAAAGATCTGGTTCAAGCTGCTTCACGGCGGTGAGATGCCAGATACAGCAACAAACCTCCTTGATGCTGCCGAGGGTGAGAACTATGAGTGGACTGACATGTATGCCGGTTTTGCAGTAGAGGCTCGCGAGGAAGGCTTCGAGGAGATTGCAATCCTCTTCGAGAAAGTCGCTGCAATCGAGAAGATGCATGAGGAGCGTTATCGCAAGCTTCTCGCAAATGTTGAAGGCGGACTCGTATTCTCTCGCGACGAGGATATGATGTGGGAGTGCTCAAACTGCGGTCATATCGTAGTAGGCAAGAAGGCTCCGGAGATCTGCCCTGTATGCAAGCATGCAAAGAGCTACTTCATGATCCATCCGACAAACTACTAGTCTATGATCAAATATCTTTACCGACTCCTGCTTATGGCAGGAGTTGTTTTTATTAGTGTCACTTCTGTCTTTGCAGGCAATGAAGAAGACCGCGTGGAAGCTTTGCTTCAGCAGATGACCCTCCAGGAGAAGATTGGTCAGTTAAATCAGCTCTCTGTGGGAGGATTTGACCAGAATGCGGCAGGAATGATGCGTGCCGGCATGGTCGGGTCAATCCTCAATGAGTGTAATCCTAAGGTCCTGAACCGCTATCAGAAGGTAGCAGTGGAGGAATCCCGACTGGGAATTCCGTTGATCATTTCACGAGATGTGATTCACGGATTCAAGACCATCTTCCCGATTCCTCTTGGACTTGCCGCTACTTTTGATCCGGAACTAGTGGAGAAAGGAGCACGTGTCGCTGCTGTAGAGGCGACAGCTAACGGTATCCGCTGGACATTCTCACCAATGCTCGACATTGCCCGTGATCCACGTTGGGGACGTATTGCTGAGGGTAGTGGTGAAGATACATATCTGGATGCTGTGATGGGCGTAGCCATGGTGAAGGGCTATCAAGGAGAAGCCATCGACCAAACAAGCATGGCGGCATGCGTTAAGCATTTCGTGGCTTATGGAGCAGCTGAAGGCGGTCGTGACTATAACTCTACAGGAATTACTGAACGCACCCTCAGAAATGTGTATCTCCCTCCATTCGAGGCATGTGTGAAGGCGGGAGCAATGACTCTCATGACCTCATTCAACGACAATGACGGCATTCCATCAACAGGAAACGGTTTTCTTGTGAATGATGTTCTTCGCGGTGAATGGGGATTTGACGGTTTTGTTGTCAGTGACTGGGCTTCTATCTATGAGATGGTCAACCACGGATTTGCCGAAGACAACAAGCGTGCAGGTGAACTAGCCATCAATGCCGGGGTTGACATGGATATGATGTCTTATGCTTACATAAGTCATCTTGAGGAGCTCATCGGCGAGGGAAAGGTCTCAATGGAGACTGTTGACAATGCAGTGCGTAATGTCCTGAGGATCAAGTTCCGTCTCGGCCTGTTTGAAAATCCTTACATTGATGAGCAGAGGGCTGAAGAGGTCCTTTATTCCCCTGAGGCCCTTGAAGCAGCGCGTGTTTCCGCAGTCGAGAGTGCGGTGCTCCTGACCAATGACGGAGTTCTTCCTCTGGATAAGTCGAAGGTCACAACCGTGCTTGTGACCGGACCTATGGCGAATGCTCCGCATGATCAGCTCGGAACATGGACTTTTGACGGCGAGCCTGCTCACACTGTGACTCCTCTCAAGGCTATCCGTGACCTTTATGGAAAGGATGTGAAGGTGATCTATGAACCAGGCCTTACATTCACCCGCGAGTTCAATGAGGACGGAATAGCAAAGGCTGTCAAGGCTGCCAGGAAGGCAGATGTGGTCCTTGCATTCATGGGAGAAGAGGCAATCATGTCAGGTGAGGCTCATTGCCTTACGGATATAACTCTGAAAGGTGACCAGAGGAAGATGATCGAGGCTCTCCATGCCACAGGAAGGCCTGTAGTCCTGAATATCATGGCCGGCCGTCCTCTTGTACTGGACTTTGAAATAGAGCATTCTGATGCAATCATTTATTCGTTCCATCCGGGAACCATGGGCGGTCCTGCAGTTGCGCAACTGATCTTCGGTGATGAGACGCCAAGCGGAAAGACTCCGATAACATTCCCGAAGAATGTAGGACAGATTCCGATCTATTATAATCATAATATGACAGGACGCCCATATAACGGAACGGAGACAATGCTCTATGATATTCCGCTCAGAGCTGGACAGACATCCCTTGGAAACACAAGCTATTGGCTTGATTCTACTTTCGAGCCTGAGTTCCCGTTCGGATATGGACTGACATACACTACAATTGAGTATTCTGAACCATCAGTTGAAAAGACCGAGTATGGTGTCAATGATGTTTTGCGTGCGAGTGTGGAGATCACAAATGCAGGTGACAGGGAAGCGGAAGAAGTCCTTCAGTTTTATGTCCGCGACATGGTAGGTTCTGTTACAAGGCCGGTGAAGGAACTCAAAGGCTTCAAGAGAGTGAAGGTGGCTCCGGGCGAGACCGTCAAGGTCGAGTTTGAACTTCCGGTGCAGGATCTTTCCTTCTATGGCATTGACATGAAGAAGAAAGTCGAGCCGGGCAAGTTCCGGTTATGGATTGCTGGCGACAGCGCTTCCGGCAAGCCGGTTGAATTTGAGGTTGAATAACAAAAAAGGAACGATTTTTAAATCGTTCCTTTTTTTGCTCTAGGCATCAGCATTATGCCGATGTTCATCACTATGTATGAGACAAAGGTCAGCAGTATGATCAGCGACCAGTTCAGTCCCAGCAGCAGAACCAGCACGCTTGCCACAACCATCACTCCGACGAATGCTATCCTCTGCTTGTGGATCGGGCTTCCGGGAAGAATGTTCTTCTTGAACTTCATCGAGAACATAGGAATCTCGCTTACGAGAAGGAATGACAGTATAAGTGAAGATGCAGGGATGAAGAATCTGCTTGCAGCCCATCCGCACAGAACGCTTGACGGATCCTTGAATATGTAGTATGCGAATGATCCGCATATCATAGCACACGCAGGAGTCGGCAGGCCTATGAAATTGTCGCTCTGGCGCTCGTCAATGTTGAACTTCGCCAGTCTGATTGCGGAGAATACGGCAATCAGCAACGGAATATAGCACCAAATGCCGTCAGTGCCGTTCAGAACCATGAGCCTGTGTGCCATAAGGGCCGGCAGCGCTCCGAAACTGACCATGTCAGCAAGAGAGTCCAGCTCCTTTCCAAGGTCGGAATATGCTTTCAGGAGCCTTGCTGCAAAGCCGTCGCAGAAGTCGCATACGGCTGCGGCCAGCATCAGATAGAATGCTGTGTCTAGCTGTCCTTTGAATGTGAATATCACACCCATGAGTCCGCAGAACAGATTCATGGATGTGATTGTATTCGGAATATGCTTGATGATATTCATGTCTGGCTGTTATTTGATGCCGAGCTTCTTGGCGATGTGCTTAGGAAGAGCATCCTTGTGTACAACGATGTTCAGAGTCTTGTAGCGTACGAAAGCGTCTGAAGCATACCATATGCCCTTGTACTTTCCGGCCTCGCCCCAAGAGTTCTTTACCATGAAATACTGGTTGCCGTTCTGGTCTTTTGCAATGCCATAGATGTGCATTCCGTGGTCATCGGTAGTGGTCTTGCGGTCATATCCGTCCTGACGCATCTCCTGAGTGATTGTCATCTCTTCAGGAAGCTCTTTCTTCACTTCCTCCTCAGGCTTCTCGGCAGCCTTGCCGACCCAACGCTCCTGGTCAGATCCGGCAACAGCCTTCTTCTCCTCTACAGGCATTACGGCGAGACCGTCGCGGGTGAACCCCTTCTCGCTGACGTCAGAACCCCAGGCGATGGTGTAGCCCTTGTCGATAGCGTTGTACATCACTTCCATCATCTCATCCATAGGAAGGTTGTATGCGCTGTCCCATCTCCAGTTGTCGCATACCTCGATGATGAACGGCTCATAGAATGGGTGGTGTGTGAATGATGTGATGTTTACATAGTCGTCGTAGTTGATTCCTAGGTGGTCTCTGTATGACTCTGGAGTATATTCTGCGCCATCAACCACGAATGTCTCAGGATATTCGCCGAAATACGCCTCTACGATGCCGTCGAAACCGTTGATCCAGGCAGTGGTGAGCTTGCGGTTAGGATTGCTTCTGATTGCGTCTACATAACCCTTGAGAGCCGCGTCAAGCTCGGAGTGCTCAGGTTTGTCTGTGCCATAGTTGAATCCAGGCATGGCATCCTGCGGAACGATGCCGTAATCGTCGATGACGTGAAGTACATCACCGAATGAGCTGCCGGCAGCGAAGTTGAGATGTCCGTCAAGGCGTACATACTTTACGGCTCTGTCGTGGTATGACTTTCCTACAACGAACATTTCGGAAAGGTCTACCTCTACGCCCTTGGTCCTTAGGATCTCAGACTCGATGAACGAGAGGGCTGAGAAACACCAGCATGTACCTGAACGGTACTGATTCTTGATTGATGTTACAGGATTCTCCTTCACTGTAGTGAATTCGTACTCCTGCGCTGAAAGTGCTGTGCATGCGATTGCGAGAACCGCAGCAGACAAGATGAATTTAAGTTTCATAATATAAGGTTTTGTTTATACTTCATGTGTACATCAAGGCAAAGATAAGAAAAATATATAACTTTGCGATGCTTATGGCTCATGTGCTTTACATACATGGCATGGGAGGCGGGGGAGACAGCAGGATTCCTTCGATCCTGGCAGATGCATTTGCTGATGAAAATGTGTCTGTGACAGTCCGTACCTATGATTTCGATCCGGAGATTGCCGCAAACCAGATAGCGTCTTGGGTTGATGAACTGAAGCCTCGTCTGATAGTGGGCGAGTCGCTCGGAGCCCTTCATGCGATGCGCATAGAAGGCCTTCCGCATCTGTTTGTCTCTCCGGCCTTGAATTCTCCATTATACTTTGAACCTCTTGCATGGCTGTCGCTGATTCCCGGTGTCACAAGATTCTTCGACTGGTACTACCGCCCGAAGGAAGGAGACCGTCAGAAACTCCATTTCACCTTCCGGACGTTAAGAAAATACCGCCGTCACAGGAAAGAAGCCTTTGCTTCTGTTCACCGTAAAGGCGGTAGAGATGAATATTTTGCTTTCTTCGGAACCCGTGACCACTATCGCAGAAGCGGTGTGGTCAGTGTCAGGGCCTGGCGAAGAGTCTTTGGTGTGGATTCATATCAGCTCTATGACGGAACCCATTTCATGGAAGAGGAGTTTGTACGCTCCCTTCTCGTTCCTAAGATCAGAGAGTTCTTCCGGGATATGCCTTAAGTCCTTCCTCAAGGATGTGGAGAGCCTTCTCAAGCTCTTCAACCTCAAGTACATAAGCAATGCGTGCGTGATTCTTTCCCTTGCCCGGAGTCTTGTAGAAAGACGCGGCAGGAGTCACCATTGTGGTTTCGTTGTCGATCCTGAATGACTCAAGCATCCATTTCGCGAATTTCTCAGTGTCGTCTACTGGAAGCTCGGCAATTGTGTAGAACGCTCCCATCGGAAGCGGAGTGAATACTCCTTCTATCTTGTTGAGCCCCTCGATCATGAAGTCTCTTCTCTTGATGTATTCCGCCTTTACAGCCTCGAAATATGAGTCAGGAGTGTCAAGCGCTCCGATCGCCGCCTTCTGACCGAGGACAGGAGGGCAGAGGCGCGCCTGGGCGAACTTCATTGCCGCAGCCATCACCTCCTTGTTGTGTGATACGATACAGCCGACACGCGCGCCGCAGAGGTTGTATCTCTTTGAAACAGAGTCAATAAGGATTACATTCTGCTCAAGTCCAGGGATGTTCATCGCTGAGAAGTGAGGTTCATCTGTGTAGCAGAACTCACGATATACCTCGTCAGAGAGGAGGAAGAGGTCGTGCTTGCGGGCGATTTCGCCTAGTGCAAGCATGCTTTCCTTTGAATACTGTGTTCCTGTAGGATTTCCAGGATTGCATACAAGGATAGCCTTTGTCTTGTCTGTGATAGCCTTCTCGAATTCCTCGATAGGAGGGATCTGGAAACCGTTCCTGATGTCTGTTGGTATGGCCTTGAGAGTCAGGCCGTTCATGAAGGCGAATGTATTGTAGTTTGTGTAGAATGGCTCAAGTACGATGACTTCGTCGCCCGGATTGCAGGCAATCTCAAGTGCGAGATTGACGCTTTCGCTTCCTGCAACTGTGGTGATGAGTTCATCTGCAGTAATGTCAATGCCGATCTTCTTATAGTATTTCTCTGCAAGTCCCTGACGGAGTTCCATCAGGCCTGCCGAATGTGAATAAGATACGTTTTCCTGTGAGAAGTTTCTGATTGCGTCGAGGACGCATTCCGGGGATTTGATGTCGGGCTGTCCGAGATTCAGATGATATACTTTGACTCCCTGCTTTTTAGCTGCATCTGCAAATGGAACGAGTTTTCTGATGGCAGATGCCGGCATCTGGACTGCCTTTTCTGAAATGTTTGCCATAGTCGTTTTATTTTAGTTCCTTGTTTACTTTTAAGATGTGCAAAGATAGATAAAAGATAGATATATTTATTATCTTTGCGACCGACTTGACAAATGTTTTATCCACTATGGCAATTTTCAGACAAAGAGCATTGGACGAGGCTGCTTCCCACCAGACCCGTAGATTTTATGATGAAGCAGGGCCGGTCTCAAAGTATTTCGGACAGAATGTCCTGGACCTTGATAAGATGAGGGGGTATATGTCCCAACAGGCTTATGAGGCTGTGCTTGCGTCTGTGAAGTTCGGCGCGAAGCTTGACCGCAGTCTTGCAGACGAGATTGCGGCCGGAATGAAGGAATGGGCCATAGAGATGGGTGCAACACACTATACGCATCTTTTCCAGCCGCTCACGGACTCTACTGCGGAGAAGCATGAGGCATTCATATCAATGAAGGATGGACTTGCTTTTGAGAAGTTCGGCGGAACTGCCCTGGTTCAGCAGGAGCCTGATGCGTCAAGTTTCCCTAACGGTGGCCTCCGCAATACTTTCGAGGCCAGAGGATATTCTGCATGGGATCCGTCTTCTCCGGTATTCGTTATGGAAGGCACATTGTGTATTCCTTCCGTGTTTGTTTCGTATACAGGTGATGCTCTGGATACTAAGGTTCCTCATTTGAAGTCTTTAAGCGCTCTGGATGATGCGGCAACTTCTGTGGCAAGCCTTTTCGATGACGATGTAAGGTCAGTCAGGGTGAACCTTGGAATTGAGCAGGAATATTTCCTTGTAGACGAGTCGCTTTACAATGCACGCCCGGACCTCATGCTCTCGGGAAGGACTGTCATAGGACATACCTCGGCTAAGGACCAGCAGCTTGAGGATCATTACTTCGGCGCCATACCTTCTCGTGTCATTTCTTTCATGAAAGACTTTGAGACAGAGGCATATAAACTGGGAATACTTCTGCAGACACGTCATAATGAAGTGGCTCCGAACCAGTTCGAGTGCGCTCCGATGTATTGCGATGCGACAAAGGCGATAGACCAGAACATGATGCTGATGATCGTGATGCAGAAAGTCGCTCAGAAGCATCATCTCAAAGTGATCTTCCACGAGAAGCCTTTTGACGGAGTCAACGGCTCCGGCAAGCATTGCAACTGGTCGCTTGTGACTGATACGGGAGTCAATCTGCTCTCGCCGGGAAAGACCCCGATGAAGAATCTCCGCTTCCTGTCATTCTACGCTTCAGTCCTGAAGGCTGTGCACAAGCATCACTTCCTGCTTATGACCTCTGTGGCTTCGCTGAGCAATTCATACCGCCTCGGCGGTGGCGAGGCTCCTCCGGCGGTCATGTCAGTGTTCTCGGGGTCGACCTTGTACAGCATTTTCAACTCTATAATGGAGATGAGTGAGCTGGAGGTCGCATCTGACAGTCAGGAGTCCATAAGGATAGTCAACTCCCTTCCGGACATCTTCCCTGACAATACAGACAGAAACCGCACATCTCCGTTTGCATTTACGGGAAACAGGTTCGAGTTCAGAGCCGTGGGAGCGTCACAGAATGTGGCTTCTGCTGCATATGTGCTTAATTCGATTGTCGCTGAAAGCCTTAATGAGTTCCGTACTGAGGTTGACGCGCTGATGGCCGCAGGCGAAGACAAGTCTTCTGCTGTCATGTCAGTCGTACGTAAATTCGTTTCCGAGTCCAAGGACATCATGTTCGAAGGAAACGGATACAGCAGGGAATGGGAGGCCGAAGCCCTCAGCAGGGGATTGCGGCCGGTGGCGAATGTTCCAGATGCATATGAGGTATATCACGAGGAGCAGACCATTGACCTTTTTGACAGACTTGGAGTGCTTGCTCCGAATGAGGTGGAAGCACGCTTCGAGATCCTCAATGAGACATATGTGAAGAAACTCCAGATAGAGGCCCGCATAATCGGTGACATGTGCCTCAATCACGTGATTCCTGCAGCTGTGCGTTACCAGAACCTCCTTATCGAGAACGTGAAGGGACTTAAGGAGATATTCGGGGACGACAGTTTCCGCTACTGCAGTTCGGAAATTGAAACTTTAAAGAAGATATCTACATATATAAATGATGTATCCGCAGATGTTGAGGCTCTTGTCGAGGCCAGAAAGAAGGCCAACAGGATTGCCGACATATCTGAAAGGGCGAAGGTCTATTCCCGCGATGTCAAGGACATGATGGACAAGGTCAGAGTAAGCGCTGACAACCTTGAAATGCTGATTGACGACGAGATGTGGCCTCTGCCGAAGTACAGGGAACTCCTGTTCTTCTGATGCATCGATTGACAATGATTATGTTTAAGGAATGTGTAATGCCCGGAGATCTGGAAAAGCTGGAATATGCTTCCTGTCCGGGAAAAATAATAGTGATAGAGTCGGTTGGAGCGGAATTCAACCGTGCCATCGCGTATCTGCGTTCGCAGAAGATCATCGGCTTTGACACAGAGACGAGACCGACCTTCACGCCGTCGCAGCCGCGATACTCTGTCTCCTTGCTCCAGCTTTCGGGACCGGACAGGGCCTACCTTTTCAGAATCAACAAGATAGGAATGCATCGCAGACTCTGCAACCTCCTTGCAAGTGACAAGGTTATCAAAGTCGGCGCTGCCATCCATGACGACATTCGCGGCCTGCAGAAGCATCGCGACTTCAATCCGTCATCTTTTGTGGACCTGCAGAAGATCGTATGGGAATGGGGTATAAGAGACAAGGCGGTGAAGAAGATGGCTGCCATCATCCTTGGCATACGCATCTCCAAGACGCAGCAGCTTTCCAACTGGGAGGCGGAGACACTCTCCGAGTCACAGTGCAAATATGCGGCGACAGATGCATGGGTGTGCCGTGAGATGTATCTCAAGCTTATGAGGTCAGAAAAGAATCCATTGAAAGAAGAAGAAAATCAGATATGATAAAGATAATATTGAGAAGGGGCAGGGAAGAGTCTCTGCTCAGGTTCCACCCTTGGGTGTTTTCGGGAGCGATTGCTGAAGTGCAGGGCAATCCTAAAGAGGGTGAAATCGTTGCTGTGCATGCCTCTGACGGCTCTTTCCTCGCATATGGACATTATCAGATAGGCTCGATCGCAGTCCGCGTCCTGAGCTTTGACGACTCGGCTCTCCGTCCGGATTTCTGGGAGACAATGCTCGCGCGTGCGCTTCAGGTGCGCATCGCATGCGGCCTCCATGGCTCTGATACAACCAACTGCTACCGCCTTGTTCACGGCGAAGGCGATAATCTTCCAGGCCTTATCATCGACTACTATGATGGTGTATGCGTCATGCAGGCGCATTCGGTGGGCATGTTCCGCGCCAAGAAGCATATCTCTGATGCTCTCCAGAAGGTTTATGGCGAGTCTTTGAAGGCAGTATACGACAAGAGCTCCGGAACGGCGCCTTATAAGGCCGGTCTCGAGCTTATAGACGGATATATGTATCGTCGTGAGGATTTCAATGAAAATGAACTTGCAGTCCTTGAAAACGGTCATAAGTTCATCGTCAACTGGACTGAGGGTCAGAAGACCGGTTTCTTCCTTGATCAGAGGGAGAACAGGGCATTGGTCGGCAGTGTTGCCAAAGGACGTAATGTGCTGAACCTCTTCTGCTACACCGGTGGATTCTCTATCTATGCTTTAGCAGCAGGAGCAGAGCATGTGGACTCTGTAGACAGCTCCAAGAAAGCCATGATGATGGTCGACAGGAATGTCGCTCTCAACGGTTTCGACGAGACAAAGCACACCAGCCTCTGCTGCGATGCTATTGATTACCTCCGCGATGTTCCGGAAGGAAAGTACGATCTGATGATCGTTGATCCGCCAGCATTCGCAAAGCATAGGGGAGCGCTTAAGAATGCCCTCAGGGCATACCAGCGCCTCAATGCGGCCGCAATCTCAAAAGTAGCTCCGGGCGGATTCGTATTCACATACAGCTGCTCACAGGTCGTGGACAAAGAGGCCTTTGCCCTCGCCGTCTTCTCGGCGGCAGCCCAGTGCGGCCGAAGCGTCCGCATCCTGGACCGCCTGAACCAGCCGTGCGACCACTCTGTAAACATCTACCATCCTGAAGGAGAATACCTCAAGGGACTCCTTCTGTATGTAGAATAATATGAAATAAATTTTGCAAATCAGATAAAAGTATCTATATTTGCAATCCCAAACGGAAAATGGTGCTTTGGCCGAGCGGTTAGGCACAGGTCTGCAAAACCTGCTACAGCGGTTCGATTCCGCTAGGCACCTCGCTCAACCCCTCTAGAATAGCTTCTAGAGGGGTTTGTCATTAAAATTGATACTGAGTTGATACTGAATTCAAAAATAAGGCCTCACTTGTTACTGAAACGAGTGAGGCCTAAACGAATTATTAACGGTTGCAGTTTCATCAACCGATGTGCAAATCTACAATTTTTCCATGAAAAATTAAAATTTTCTCTACCTTCGCCCAGGAATCCCAGAGCCGTCGCCCTAACGACAATGCACATCATACTCGACAACGGCCACGGCCTCAACACTCCTGGCAAACGCTCTCCGGACGGAACTCTCATCGAAGCAATCTACACAAGACAACTCGTCAAAGACCTGGCTCTCGAACTTGAAAAACATGGCCACACAGTCCACATCCTCGTACCCGAACCGGAAGATATTCCCCTAAATGTCCGTGTCAAGCGAATAAACGCCATTTGCCGGGCTGTAGGTGTCAAGAATACAATTCTCATCAGCATCCACCTCAACGCCGCCGGAGATGGCTCAAAATGGATGAGAGCCACCGGATGGTCTTGCTATACTTGTAAAGGGCAAACAGAATCAGATCGACTCGCAGACTGCCTTTATAAAGCCGCAGAACAGAATCTCAAGAACCAGGTAATCCGATCCGACTACGCAAGAGACGGAGATCCGGACTGGGAAGAGGACTTCTATATACTACGTCATTCCTTGTGCCCTGCAGTACTTGTAGAACAATTCTTCATGGACAATAAAAAAGATTTCGCTTACCTCATCTCTGATGAAGGCAAACGAAATCTTATTGATGTTATTGTTGGTGGATTAGAGGTTTTCTGCAGTTTATCGTTTCCTTTTCACGAGCATTAGAATTCCGACAGTAACACCGATTAGAACTGTTACAATCGACCCCTCAAACCCATTATTGCCACCCGTCAGTATATATGGTCCTGAAATCTCAGGAATTATCGCATAGGCATCCTCCGATATTCGAGAAACTCCAACGCCGAATATAGGACCTAAAGTAAAATTCCAAGCCCAATGAATACCTATCGGAATCCAAAGATTGTTTCTGAACTTGTATGCTGCTGCCAACATAAATCCGGCTTCAGCGGAAATGGCCATTGCAGTCCAGAAA
>JAFQFD010000009.1 GCA_017415715.1 Bacteroidales bacterium
TGCCTTGACTTGGTAACATAACCCTTTGATTTACAAAGGTTAAGTTACAAAAAATCTGGGAAACATCCAAATTAGTGAACATTTCCCAGATAATTTTTCAGACCTCTATGAGGACTTTTTCAGTGCCCTCGAATGAACCTGATCCTCATCTCTCCGAGAGAGTTGTTGAACTCATCATCGCTCAAAAGAGGAGCACCGGTAACAGAGCCGTCAGGCAATCTTCTGATTCCGTATTTCTCAAAATGCTTATCTACACGGCCCAGCAGCGTGCCTGCTGTATACTCCTTGCCTGGATTACCTGTCTTTGCCCATTCATCAAGTCTGGCCTCAACCTTTCTGAGCATTTCCGACTGTTCTGCATTCACCGGATTGACAGCCCACATCGGATACTGTTCCCACTCCCAGAGACGGCACCACTGCCACATATCCCTGGTCAGATTGTAATTATTTTCAGGAATCTGCTTGTCCGGAGTGATCTGGTTATGAAGCCTGTTCTTTGAGAATGTTACCCTATCAATGTATATTGTTCCGGAAGCGGCTGATTCAGGCACCTTTATGATCATGCCGGCAGCATCGGTCACTCTTTCTTTGAGTTTTGTGTCTCCATAATGACCTGACGGGGTCAGCATGTCGACATACTTCATCCATATTGCACGCCACCCCTCGAAGTCTGCATTGAAATCGAAGTGGCAGATCTCGCTCATGTTCCAGTCAAGAATAGTGAAGCGGATCGGCTCGTCCATCGGAGTGGGGTTATATACCCACATCATTATTCCGGCTTCATTCACCTTCAGGGACGCCTCGATATCTGCAAAGTTATTAAAGACCAGCTCGGCAGGACCCTCCCATGTGAATTTTATCGATTTCGATCCGTCCTTGAACTTTTCGGCCGAACTCGACACCGTAGCGTTTCCGTTTGCTGAGATGAATGACGGAACACCGTCTTCAAAAGTATATTGCGCATTAATCGCAGCATAAGAGTCATATGCCGCCACCAATGCCGCAATCATCAACAGAATTTTCTTCATTGGTACCAGTGCTAATGATTAGTAGGCAAATATATATATAAATTTGAAAATTTCACTCAAACTCCTATCTTTGCCTTACTAAATGTCAGCCAATAAATAATTAACACTAAGATGAAAAATAGAGTACTATTCGTTATTCTGATCGCATTCCTTTCAGTTCAGTGCACTCAGAAAAAGGACATCATTCAGGAAAATGTCGACTACGCCAAGGCCCAGCTTGCATATCTGATTGAGGCGGCTGAGGAGGGTGACACCCTGAGAATACCTTCAACATTCAAGAATGGAGCAATCGAATTCGTCCCTACAGATGACTGGGTGAGCGGTTTCTTTGCAGGAACATTGTGGTATATGTATGAGCTTACAGGTGACGAGTATTACGCCCAGCATGCGCAGAAGCACACCGAGATACTTCATGACATTCAGTTCCTCGAGTGGCATCATGACGTTGGATTCATGGTATACGACAGCTATGGCAACGGTCGCAGGCTCAAGAATATCGAGGCGTATGACACTGTTCTCGTAAATACAGCCAAATCACTCTCTACCCGTTTCCGCCCTGCTGCAGGCATCCTTCAGTCATGGAACACTGACAACCCTGCACACTGGCAGTCACACAGAGGTTGGGACTGCCCTGTGATCATCGACAACATGATGAACCTTGAGCTACTCTTCAAGGTTTCGGAGATGACAGGTGATGACACATACAGGAACATCGCCGTCAGCCACGCCGACAAGACCCTTGCAAATCATTACCGTGACGACTTCAGTACTTATCATGTGGTTGATTATAATGATGAGACGGGCGAGGTGCTTCATCAGCACACTGCCCAAGGTATCGCAAACGGTTCGCGTTGGGCACGCGGCCAGGCGTGGTCGGTCTACGGCTTCACTGTAGCTTATCGTTTCACTCAGGACGAGAAATATCTCCAGAGAGCAAAGGATGTTGCAAATTATCTCCTTGTAACAGAGGACAACATGCCGGAGGATCTCGTTCCTCTCTGGGACTTCGACATCGTGGAGTTTGCAAACAATCTGCCTCAGGACGAGTTCCTTTACCCTAACCTGAAAGACAAGGATCTTCCTAAGCAGTATACCGAGATCCGAGATGTGTCTTCAGCTGCGATCATCGCTTCCGCTCTTTACGAACTCCATTGGATTACCAAGGACGACTTCTACAAGGAGAAGGCTGACAAGATGATCGAAAGCCTCTCAGCTGCGCCTTACAGGGCTGAGCTCGGAACAAATGGCGGATTCATCCTCAAGCATTCGGTAGGAAGCCTTCCGCACTCGCTCCTCAACATTGAGGCAGGACGTCCTCACGACCACAACATCGATGTTCCTCTCAACTACGCAGACTACTACTTCCTTGAGGCCCTCATAAGAAAGGGACGCGTAGAAAAGGGTGAAAATCCTATACAATAATGAACAGACCTGTTTTGCTCATCATTTTGTCGCTTGCTGCCTCCTTGCTTTTCAGCCTGGAGGCACAAGTCGTAGATTACGGCATCGCCAACGGCGTCCTTTCCTTTGAGGATGGCGTCTCGCCTGCCGAGGCTTCAAAGTGTTCCCGCCTCACTGTTTCCAATGAGCATTCCAAGCTCGGAACCAGTTCCTTGAAGTGGGACTGGAAAAAGAAGGGATCGTACATTTCCATCAAAGGCGACATTCCGTATCTCCCGGAAAATCCCAACCCGAAAGAGACCTCGATAGCCTCTTTCGTCTTCTGGATGTACTCCCCGGCAGTCCTTGACGGGACAGTCAGATTCTCTTTCCTCAAGGACGGAAGGGAATGCTGCCATTTCGACTACTGCCTCGGATTCCAGGGATGGAGAGGTTCATGGGTCGGATTTGACAGAGACATGCAGGGAAAGCCGGAAATCGGCATGGATGAGGTCAGGATATATGCTCCCGAGACCATCAGGAAAGGTACATTGTATCTTGACGGACTCATCACATCTTCATTCCAGGATGTACGATACCACACACCGGACTTCCACGCCCCTTACGTGAACGAAAAGACAGACATCCACTGGCTCATTCTGAATAACAGCTGGAAGCTCAGCCTGGATGTCCCTCAAAAGGAGTCATTGACAGCTGAGGAAATCGGCGACATGAAGACGGTCAGGGACAGGTTTGTCCAGATCGTCACTGAGAAGGTGAAGCCTTATTCACTTGAGGAGGCCAGGGAAATGTATGAAAGCTACCAGCTGTCATACAACCCGGACGGAACCATCACCGGCAAGCCTATCTACTTCATCAGATACGGAGAAACATATCTCAACCAGGGAATTCCGGACGCGAAGCAGGCGTTTGCCAAAGCCGGCCAACTTCTCAAGGACCTTAACGACAGGATGCTCAGACTCGCTGTCTCGGTAATGAAAAGCAGCGACGCAGATGAAAGGAAAGAACTGAGCATGATGTATGTCAACCTTACCAGGCACCTTCTTGACCAGGGCTTCGCAGCCGGCAGCGGACAAGGCACCCTCCACCATCTCGGATACAGCATGAGAAACTTCTACACCGGTCCGGTCATCTTGCAGGACATCCTCAGGGAGGCCGGCCTCGACAACGAGGTGCAGCAGGCCATGGAATGGTTCTCCGGAGTTGGAGAGATAAAGGTTGCTCCAGCAGTGCTTGGAATGGATATCGATGCCTTCAACACCTCCCTCATGGGACGCGTGGCATCTCTTCTCATGCTTGATGACACACCATACAAGTATGCCTACATGCAGGCGTTGGCAAGGTGGGTCGACAATGGATTGAAGCACACTGAAGGCCTCAGGCCTTGCTTCAAGACCGACGGAACCGTAGTGCACCACAGAAAGGCATATCCGGCATATGCTACCGGAGGATTCACCGGTGCGGTGAATGCGGTATGGATGCTGGCGAAGACATCATTCGCGATATCACAGGAAAGCCATCAGAATCTCAAGGATGCGCTCCTGGCGATGAGATTCTATTGCTATGACGATATCTTCCCTCTCGCGATGTCGGGCAGGCATCCCGATGGAAAGGGTGCACTGATTCCATCACACTTCTCACGCCTGGCTAAGGCTGGAAGTCCTGACGGCGGGACAGAAATCGATGCAGAACTGGCCGCTGCTTTCCGTAGACTTGCACCGAAATCCAAAGCATTTGCCACAATCGACCCGGAATCCACTCCTCAAGGTACAGAGTATTATGGATTCAGCTGCTCGATGTCTCATAGATATGGTGATGACCTGGTGACAATCGCCGGTCACAGCAGATACCTTTGGGCTGCCGAAATCTATCAGCAGGCCAACCATTACGGACGCTATCTGACCCACGGAAGCATGGACATCGGAGGATTCTCAATGCTTGGATGGGACTGGTGCCATATTCCTGGCACCACCGCAGCTGTCCTGCCGATGGATCAGATGAAGGCGACAGTCCTGAATGTAGATGAATTTTCAGGCTATGAAGAAATGCTCATATCAGATGAATGGTTTGCAGGCGGAGTGACCCACAAGGGACAGAACGGCGCATACGCAATGAAGCTTCATGAGCATGACAAATACAACGGCAGCCTTCGCGCGAAAAAGTCATTCTTTGTCGTTGAGAACAGGATAGTATGTCTTGGATCCGACATAGAAAACAGCCTCGAAGGCGCTCCGGTCCACACCACCCTCTTCCAGAAGTCTCTGGACAATTCTGAGGAAGACATCCAATTCATCTCAGAAGCAGGCGTCATAAAAGACCACGACGGAGTCACCTACATTGTCAGGGATGCCAAGATTCACTTCAGGTCGGGTCTGCAGCATTCTCTGCACGAAGAGTCGGACATGCCTACAGAGGGCCTGTTCGAGCTCGCATACATCGACCATGGTGACATTGTCAAGGACGGCAGATATGAATATGCAGTGATTCTGCCTGGCGGAACATCAGACGCAGCTGCTTCTTACGAGATCGTCAGACATGACAGCAAGGTGCATTCGGTGAAGGACATACCGACAGGTATCGTCTCTGCAGCGATATTTGAAGAAGGTTCTGTAGACCAGCACATCGTCTACAGCTCACCTGCCATGCTGATGTATTCTGCAGAAGGCGATGTAATGACACTCAGCGTTGCCAATCCGGACCTTGCATTGTATGAAGGAGAGTCTGACGAGAAGTTTGACGCAGAAGGGAAGCGCCTCGAAAGAAGTGTTTACAGCAGATACTGGATTGACAATCCATGCGCACCTACAACGATAAAAGTAACCGTCAAAGGACTTTGGGATATTTCAGACGACAACGGTTCCGATGTGGTCTGCATCCACATAAACGGCAATACTTCCCTGACATTCAAGTCAAAAGAGGCAAGGACGGAAGAAATCACATTGAAGAAGACAAAATAATGGACAAGTTCAACAAAATACTTATTCCGGTTTCTACATTGGCAATGTTAGGCTGCACAGATGCAAAGGATGACAGGCCTAACATAATATATGTATATCCGGACCAGTTCAGAAATCAGGCTCTGGCATTCTGGAACGAGCCGGAGTACGCTGAGCATGTGGCTTGGAAGGCAGACCCTGTCAAGACTCCAAGACTTGACGGATTTGCTGATGAGTCTGTTGTTTTCTCCAGAGCAATGAGCAACTGTCCCCTCAGCAGTCCTTACAGAGGGATCTTCCTTACAGGCATGTATCCGGAACGAAACGGAATCACCTTGAACTGCATGGCAGAAAGGCCTGAGAGCAGTTTGAGGGAAGATGCAGTATGCATCAGCGACGTACTCAGCGAACAGGGGTACAGCTGCGGATACATTGGAAAACTTCATGCAGACCACCCTACGCCAAACGACCCGGCAAATCCTGGTCACTATGTGAGCGACAGGAGGCCGGAATGGGACGCTTACACTCCCGCCGAAAGACGTCATGGCTTCTCATATTGGTATTCTTATGGTACTTTTGACGAGCATAAGAATCCCCATTATTGGGACACAGATGGTGTCAGGCATGATCCGAAGGAATGGTCTGTAGGTCATGAGACTGACAAGGCCATCGAATTCCTTCGCAATGAAAACGGTCAGAGGAAGAAGGATGCTCCATTCTTCCTGACCATCGCATATAATCCGCCTCACAGTCCATACGAGAGCCTTGATGACTGCATGGCCGAGGACTACTCGCTTTATGAGGACATGGGATATTCCGAGCTCTATGTCCGTGAGAATGCCGACACAACATTGAGGAAGGCACCGGCTGCAAGGTATTACTTTGCGAACGTGACAGGTGTCGACAGGGAGTTCGGACGCCTTCTCGACGCACTCGAGGAGTTGGGATTAGATGACAACACGATTGTGGTCTTCACTTCAGACCATGGAGAGACCATGTGCAGCCAGGGTACAGAGGATCCTAAAAACTCAATTTATACCGAATCCTTCAATGTGCCTTTCATTATCAGATATCCTGAAAAGATCCGTCCGAGAGTAGACTCGACCTTGTTCAGCTCGGTGGACATCATGCCTACGCTGCTTTCGATGGCCGGACTTAAGGATGAAATTCCTTCGACAGTTGAAGGACGCGACCTCTCCCCTGTGATTCTGGAAAATGGGGAAGACTGCAACATACCTGAATCTGCCCTGTACATCAGGAATCTGAACGGTCCGAAAGACGAAGACGGCATGGTCAGAGGTTTCTTCCCTGTTGCTCGAGGAATCAAGACAGACAGATATACTTTCGAAGTCTCCGTGAAAAGGGACAGAACACTTGACAATGTCCTGATCTTCGACGACCGGAAGGATCCGTATCAGCTCTCACCTGTTTCCTACACGGAGAATCCGGAGTTGTTTGAGAGCCTTCTTGCTCAGCTTGAGGCCAAGCTCGAAGAGGCAAACGATATCTGGTATAGGGAAGAAATAATCAAGAATCTGAAATTCTGATAAAACCAATCATATGAAAAGAATCACATTAATTACATCACTGATCATCCTTGCATTCAGCACGGCTGTTTCCTGCGTGAACAAAGAAGAGTGGGAAGACCGTCTGGATAATCTGGATGAAAGGGTTGCCACTCTGGAGAAGACTGTTGGCGAAATCAACGACAACGCGTTGGCCATCAGTAAGTTTGCCAGAGAGGAGATCCTCATTGTCAGGTACACTGAACTTGAACACGGCTACGAGCTGGAATTGAGTGACGGTACAAAGGTCACGATTACAGACGGCGCGTCAGCTCCAGGAATCGTTCCGATTGTCAGCATTGACAAGGACGGCAACTGGATCATGTCAATCGACGGCGGCGAGACGTTCACCCCGATCAAAGGGTCTGTCAATGCATTCAAGGAATCAGGACAGACGCCTCAATTCAAGATTGACGCAGACGGCTACTGGCTTGTAAGCATTGACGGCGGCAAGACATTCAACCAGATCCTCGGTGCGAATGGAAAGCCAATAAGCGCTACCGACGCTTCCGTAACAGCTGGTAAAGCCAAGTACTTCAGCGACATCACCTTCGACAAGGAGAACGGAACATTCACAATGACCCTTGTCAGCGGAGAGGTTCTGTCAGTTCCTGTTGTAGAATCATTCTACATCAAGGTTGCAGGGTATGCCGAAAAGGCTGTCATTCTGCTTGACCAGACACTCAAGTACAAGGTCGAGATGAATGAGGTCAAGGACGCATTCTTCAAGGTCCCTGAAGGCTGGAAAGCAGTTCTCACAGACAGCGAACTTCAGGTTACCGCACCATCATCGGGTACTCCTGGCGAATACACTGTAAATCTCGTTCTCACATCTGTTGACGGATTCATTCTCAATGAAGTGTTTGTCTTCACGCTCAGCAATGAATCATACGATGCATCAAGCTGCAAAGCATTCAATGACTGGAAGACAGGAAATTCCGAAAACGTTCTCCTTGACTTCTCATATGCAGGTTACATGCGTGGTGAAGTTGCTCCAGTGGAAGCAGAAGCACTCGGTTATAAGGTCTACAATGTAATGGATTACGGTGCCGTGCCTAATGACGGCATTTCAGACCGTGCTGCATTTCTTGCTTGCGTAGAGGCGGCGACGGGCACGAAATTCTCAGAAAGCAACAAGGTCCTTACCCTCGGTCACAAGGAAAAGGCTAACGCGATCGTATTCTTCCCGGAAGGAGAATTCATTCTTCACACATCAGATGACAACTATACTGCTGACGGCGTAACCTATAGCCGCACCATTCAGATCCGTGCCGGAAACTTCGTACTTCGCGGTGCAGGTCGTGACAAGACTACCCTTGTGATGAAGGATCCAAACCTTCCTACTGACGCAGCGGTGCTCTACAGCTCGCCGTTGATGCTTGACTTCAAGCATAACAGCAGCTTCACCCCTGATGGTTCTCCGGACGTTGTAAAGAATGCAAAGAAAGGGACTTTCTCGGTTGAACTCTCATCTGTCACCGGTCTTAAAGTGGATTCCTGGGTAGTGCTAAGCGTTCAGAACAATGACCCTGCTTATGTTGCAGAAGAGCTCAAGGATGGAAACGTGGTTCCAGGTGAACTTGGAGAAAATCACGACATCAACAAAAACGGAGTGAAGGTATATGAATACCACCAGATCAAGTCGATCGAGGGCAACGTGGTGACATTCTACGAACCTATCCACCATGAGGTTGACATAAACTACACAAACTTCTCGGGCAACAACTGCTATAACTGGAAGGTCATGAACTACCCTCATTATGAAAATGTCGGTATTGAGGACCTTACTTTCAAGGGCGACTGTAAAAGCGGCTTCAAGCACCATGCAAGCTGGGAAGATGACGGAGCCTTCAAGCCTCTGGGAATGACTCGTCTGACTAATTCATGGTTGCGTCGTGTACGTTTCACAAGCGTCAGCGAAGCCTGCTCAGTCACAAACTGTGCGAACGTTTCTGTGTATGATGTAATCATCGATGGAAAACGTGGACATTCTTCGATCAGGTCACAGGTCTCGACCAGAGTTTTCATCGGTGCAACGATCGACCGCTCGAACGGATACCTTGTCGACAATGCATCTGCTTTTGTTGAAGGTGCTGGACAGTATCACGCCGTAGGAGTTTCAAAGCCTGCAATCGGAACAGTTCTCTGGAGAAACGTATGGGGATCGGACGCATGCTTCGAATCACATGCCACTCAGCCACGCGCAACGCTTATCGACTGCTGCATCGGCGGTTGGATGAAATACAGACAGGGAGGTGACGCGAACCAGGTACCGAACCACCTCGCAGACCTTACCATATGGAATTTCTGCTCGACTACTCCTGCTGACGGCGTCTTCAACTGGTGGGATCACAATAGCCAGTGGTGGAAGTTCCTTCCTCCTGTCGTAGTGGGTTTCCATGGTCAGACAACAACATTTGATGAGAGCCAGATGTTGCTCAACAGCAGCAACGGCATTCCTGTCAATCCGGAGTCACTCTACGAAGCACAGATTAAAGAAAGGCTTGGAGCAGTTCCAGCTTGGTTAGTTTCACTGAAATAAAAATAAATAGATATATGAACAAGTTATTCAGATTTTTCGCAGTCGCTGCATTCACCATGGGTGTGTCTGTAGCATGTACAGACATGAGCGATATCGAAGACAGACTCGACTCACTCGAAGGAAGAGTCACTGCTCTTGAGACTCAGATTGTCGGCCTTAACAGCAATATTGAAGCACTGCAGCAGCTCGTTGCCGGCGGTACAATCAATTCAGCAACAGTCAAAGACGGCGTTTGGACAATCGTATTGTCAAACGGTGAGACATTGACCCTTACACAGGGAAGCGTCGGAGTCGGAAACGCCCCTGTCATGTCGGTAGACGCCGAGGGATACTGGATGGTTGACTACGGCAATGGTGCAACTCACATCCTTATCGACGGAAACAAGGTAAAGGCTGTCGGAACTGACGGCATCACTCCTGTTTTCGGTGTTGATGCAGAAGGCTACTGGACAGTAAGCTACGATGGCGGCAAGACCTTCACTCAGGTGCTTGGCGAAGACGGCAAGCCTGTCAGCGCTCTTCCTGAAGGCGAGGTGCAGGATCCTTATTTCGAGGATGTGAAGCTTGTCGACGGCAATCTTGAAATCATTCTCAGAAGCGGCGAGAAGATCACCGTCCCTGTGATTGCCGATTTTCTCTGCGCAATCGAGGGTGCCGGCCTTCAGTTGTTCGAGCCGGGCGAGGCAAAGCCATTCAACGTTACCATAAAGGGCGTAAAGAGCACCATGATCACTACACCGGCAGGCTGGAATGCCTCTCTTTCTGAGGCTGTTGACGGAAAGGCTGTTCTTACAGTGACAGCACCGGGTGCTACAAAGTCGACAATCGCTGACAGCGGTTCTGATGTCACAATCCTCGCATTCTCGGCACAGAATTACGCTGCGATTTCAAAGATCCAGGTTCAGCTCACCGATGCACCTGTTGTAATCAACCCTGTCGCAAACGTATCGGCTGGTGAGGCAACGGAGACAACACTTACATACAATGTAGCCACAGCTGATGCGACTTCATGGAAATACATCCACCAGCTGGAGACAGAGGCGGCTCCAGACGCTGCCAAGATAGCTGCTGAGGGAGCGGAAGGAACAGGTTCAAGCCTTACAATCGAGGGACTTGAGTTTGGAACAGCATACGTTCTTTATGTCCTCCCTGTCAACGGAACAATCCAGGGTAAGGTAGCTTCAGCAAAGAACACTACTGTTGAGGTTGTAGAAGTGATCACTGACCTTTATCAGGCATACCTTGACGGTAAGGAAATCGAGATTGCAGGTAAGAAATACAGCCTTGCTGTAAACGGCGAGCCTGTTCTTAAGACTGCGGCAAGCAAGACTGACGCTACATTCAAGAACACGTTCCACCAAAAGCAATCTGCTGTGGTATTCCTTGAGGCCGAGGGCGAGAACACATTCGCTTTGACATCAGTAGCCGAGATCAAGGGTGACATTACCCTTGTCAGCCGTTACACAGACAAGCCTGTGACAGTCGAGTGGACTTCAAACATCAAACTCATGAACGGTTCATTCACGCTGGACAATGTCGTTCTGGACGGCAACGGAATCACAGTAGGTTACTTCATGAACAACGCCAACTCAACTGCTGATTTCGACGGTGTGTACTTCAATAAGGTTACAGTAAAGAACATCATCAAGCCTGTACTTTACGCAAATGTCGCAACATTCGGATTCAAGGAATTCGTTGTTACCAATTCATCATTCCATGTTGCTGCTGGTGCTCAGGCTAAATTCCAGCTCTTCAACTTCTACAAGTCATCAGTTCTTCATACTTACAAGAAGATCACCTTCGAGAACAACATCGTTTACTGTGACGACCTTGCTCACCAGGTTCAGCTCTTCAACTATGACCAGAACGTTGCTCAGGCGGGTTCTCCATGGGAGGTAGAGGTAAGCATCTGCAACAATACCATCTACAACGCTCCAAGTGCAAACGGATACTTCAAGTTCTTCCAGGTGAAGTCACTCAAGATGAACAAGAACATCTTCTGGGCAGATCCAAGCATCAATGTCACCACATACTGCATGATCATCTACAGCGAAGCACAGGATCAGACAGTATTCGACACTACAGACAACATTGCTTATGGCAATGCAGGCTCTTGGACAATTGCGCATAGCAACTCCAAGTTCATTCCTGAGGTGAACAAGATCGCTAAGCTTGAGGCTTCTCCTCTTGCAACTGCTGATGTCGCAACAGGTACATTCACTGCAACTGCTGACTATGCATCTTATGGTGCTCAGAGATAAGCAGTCGATCTAATACAGCAAAGACTCGGTTCATGTCATTTGAACCGAGTCTTTTTTATTTGAACAACTTCATCACGTTTGCCGGAGGACGCTGGGACATCAACTCATTCTTCATGTAATCCATGTAAGGCGCAACGTGCTTGAAATACTGATGATAGCCCTTGCAGAGGTAATTGAGGTTCGGCTCTCCGTCCACGGTTTGCGCAAAACGGTCCTTCGGACATCCGCCGTTGCATGCAAACAGATAGTCGCATTTTCGACATTGCCCTGGCAGACTTCCTTGCTTGAGACGCGCGAACTCCTGTTGCTTCTCGCCATACATCATCTCCAGAAGCGTGTTCTGTCTGATGTTTCCAAGCTTATATTCAGGGAAGACAAAGTGGTCGCACGAGTAGACATCTCCGTTGAACTCCATGACTCCTGCGTGCCCGCAGCTACGTGCCATAGTGCACAGGCCAGGATCCACTCCGACCCAGTTGGCAAGAGTAGCATCGAAGATCTGTATGAAATATTGTCCCACATCATTGCGCACCCACTCGTCAAAGATAGTGCAAAGGAAATTACCCCAATCCTCGGGAGTTATCGAGAATTGTGCAAGCCGGCAATCTTTCTGATCCGGAGTGGCAAGATATCGTCCGTCCTCGTGTGTCGCAAATCGCTCAACTATCGGGGTGAACTGTATGTATCTGCAACCTATCGACTTGAAGAAACGATAGAATTCCTGCGGATGCTTGACATTCAGGTCATTGACAACAGCCATTGCGTTCCACATCACGCCGTGCTTGTTCAGGAGGTTGATTCCGCGCATCACCTGATCAAATGATGGCTGTCCGAGACGGTTCTGCCTGTATGCATTGTGAACCTCCTTCGGACCGTCGATGGACACTCCCACCAGCCAGTTGTTTTCCTTGAAAAACCTGCACCACTCGTCGGTGAGCATTGTTCCATTGGTCTGGAATGCATTGTCTATCATCCTGCCTCGGGCATATTTCTTCTGCAGCTGCAGGGCCTTCTGATAGAAACTAAGCGGACGCATCATGGTCTCGCCACCATGCCAGAGGAAAAGGACATTGGGAGTTGTCTGCGATTCGATATACTGTTTTACGAAATGCTCCAGAAGAGAGTCGGACATCAGAGTTTTGGGACCCTCATTGTACATGTGTGACTTCTCGAGGTAATAACAATACTCGCATGCCAGGTTACACATAGCCCCGGCCGGCTTGAGCATGACATACAGAGGCTCTTCAAAAGGTGAAAACATTGGTCCCATTGATAACATGACTATAAAGCAAAGGTACAAATATATTTTTTGTCAATCCGATTAGTTTTAATACATTTGTGAGATTCAACCCGCATAATACATTTAAAATAAATACACTATGACTAAACACATTACGACAACAGAAGCCATCGTATACGAGTCACCCGTCTGCGATATCGTAGACATCAACACGGAGGGCGTGCTCTGCAGCAGCTTTGAAACACCAGAGGAATATGATACACCATATCAGTGGTAAAGGAGGAAAATGAAGATGAAAGCGATTAAATATTCACTGATTGCCATAGCAGCTATGGTGGCAGTATCTTGCGCGAAGGAGATTACACCTGAAGCAGGTCAGACTCCAGAAACAAATCCGAATCTCGTTGAAATCACATTGACAGCGACTGGAGAGTCGGACGAAGAGACAAAGGCAGTATTCTCTGGCTATCCTAAGATAGCATGGGAAGGAAATGAGGAGATCAGCCTTCTCGGCACAAATACAGGAAACCAGAAGCTGACTACAACAACAAAAGGCCATCAGGCTACATTCACCGGTTACGCTGACATCACTGACGAAGTTTACTATGCAGTTTATCCATACGACTCAAACGTATCTCTTACTGCTGAAGGAAAACTTTCCAATGTGACCGTACCAGCTGTTCAGACGGCAACTGCAGGTAGCTTTGACCCTAAGGCATACATTGCCGTAGCCAAGTCAACCGATAAGGAGAGTCTTTATTTCAAGGCTGTCGGAGCATTCGTGAAGTTCAAGCTTGAGGATGCAGAGAACGTGAAGTCTGTGACCATGGTTTCCAACAGCGGCGCTAACATGGCTTGCTCAGCAACTATCGTCATGAATGAGAACGGTGGTGTTTCACATGGTTCTCCGTATGTCGACGGTACAGCGAGCAGCAGCGTCAAGATGGTAGGTGACTTCCAGACGGATAAGGCATACTTCATGGTAGTTCGTCCGCAGCCATATACAGGCGGTGTGACATTCTACATCGAATACAAGGACGGAACAGTTCTTTCGCGTACAGGAGCAAGCGCTCTCTTCGAGTCTGGCATGGCACGTAATTACATCCGTAACCTAAACACCCTCCAGAAAAAGGACTTCAACCCTGTTACAGACCTTTATACTCTCTTTAACATGGGATATGACATTCAGATTGCAGGGAAAATGTATAATAAGGAAACTCTCAAACTGCAGCCGGTTCTTATCAACGCAGAGAGCATAAGCCTGGAAATTACCGATAATGGTTTGTACTTTATTGATCCTTCAGTCACAGGAGCATCTATTAACAGAAGTAATGGTTTTAGTAACCTATACGTAATCGGAAATAACCCTGCTGTGAAATCATCTATTAAGCTTGCAGCAACAGTAAGATGTGGACAAAACAGCAATGTCTGTCTGAAGAATTTAACAATAGCTCAGTTTGACAATAATATGTTTGTTCACAATAACAACAACGCAATTGTCAATAGGATTGCATTTGATGCATGTGATATTATCTTACCTGCTAATAAAAGTTTAGTGTTTAACGAAGATACAAGATCTGTCAATGAACTGGCATTGCATAATTGTGATATAGAAGTAACATCTAATACTCAAAGTGTTATTACAGGACGCGAGAATTACAATACAGTAGATATATTCAATAATATCTTCTATGCAGAGACTGACATGACTACATTCAAGTTGTTTAGACAAGATCAAGTAACAGCAGCAACACCAAAGCCAGCCTCGATAGCTGATCTGTCAGTTGTCAATAATACATTCATCAATGTATATCCTGAAAAGAATAATAATTTTGGATATGTGTACGCGTATGAGGTAACGAATTCCTTCACATACAAGAACAACTTATTCGAGTTGAAGAACTTTACAGAGAATTCGGGAACATATAGAAATTTCCTTTTTGCTTCAAACGGAGTATATCCTACAACTAAAACATTTGCTCAAGGTTATATGTACGCTGATCCAAATGCTTCAGGTTGCTGTATAAAGGCATGGGGAGGTGCGGATAATCCTGGAACAACATACGGAACAGCTGTATCTGCATTCACCAATATGGATTATAGCACTCCTGAGTTTACTAAAACTAGTGCTAGAACATCTAACGGTGCAACACGATAGACCTGATCGAATATAAAAAAAAAGAAAAAAATCTAAAAAAGAGAAAAACTTCGTATAAGAAAAAGAAAAAAACTGCATTGAGCCGTTGTGTTCATGCAGTTTTTTTCGCATTTTTGCGGGGAGACTAAGGGGGGATGAACGTTTTTTATCAGCAGGCATTGTGCCTTTTTATTAACGTTCATTTTAAATTTTAGTTTCATGAGTAACACTCAAAAGACAAAAAAGTCTCCACAAGGGAAAATGGTGGAGATCGACGGTATCCTTTACATGTTCATTGATGGCAAATTGTACAGATATGCCAACCTGACCTTGGATAAAGGATTCAAGATCACATTGGGGCGTCCAGGCAGCGAGGAAGTGCTGAAGCACATGTTGAACAGATTGCTCGGTCTGCGGATCAAATGGCTGGAATACCGTAACACGGAACATCCGGGCATGACCGAAGATGACAGGTCATCACGCTTCGACGTATATTGCGAGGATGAGGACGGAAATGGATTCCAGGTGGAAATGCAGAACTGGAGCCAGAAGCATTTCCACAAGAGAGCAGTCTACTATTCTTCACTGGTCTTGCAGGATCAGGCCGCCAGAGCAAGGAGAGAGCAGAAGCAGAGGACGGGAAACAAGAAAAACTGGGACTACAACTACAAGCCTTTATATGTGGTCAGTTTCCTGAACTTCAGGAACTGGATCTCTGAAAAGGAAGTGACCAGGATCAACCAATACATATCAATATATAGATATACGGATATCGAGACAAAGGAAGAGCTGGGTGACGGAACAAATCTCATATTCATAGACCTGCACAGTTTCTGCAAGAGACCTCACCAGTGCACGAACATGCAAGACTGGTGGATGTACAGCCTCAAGAATATGTTCAACCTGACAGAGTGTCCTTCGCAAGTATTGGGCACCGAAGTTGAAGACCTGTTCACTCAGTCGGAGTTAGCAAGAATGACACTTGAACAACGTCTAAAAATAGAGGAAAGCATCATGACAGAGAATGACATTCGCAACAGTATTGCCGAACAGCTTGAAGAAGGCAGGGCAAAAGCTCTGGCAGAAGGCAAAGCGGAAGGTAGAGCGGAAGGACTGGAGATAGGAAGAGTAGAAGGAAGAGAAGAAGGACTGGAAATAGGTAGAGAAGAAGGAAGAGAGATTGGTAGAGCGGAAGGACTGGAAACAGGCAGAGCAGAAGGAGAGTTGGCCAAGGCCAGGGAAATAGCGACAAAATTACTTGAAAAAGGACTTTCAAGAGCAGAGATCGCTGCAATCGTCGGAATCGAGGAATCGGAACTGTTTCTTCTATAATCGGAAAATGACGACGTTCCCCGGCTCTACATCAATAGAAGAGTAATCATCGTACTCTTCCTTATCGGGTAGGATACGGTACACCTGCGAGTAGAACGAAATATCAAGGACAGATTGATCTGTGCAGTCCCTGTTCTGGACTGCAAGATAGATATGTCCTTGATTTTCAATCAATGATACTATTGCACCTTCTCCGCTCATTTCCAATGATTTCATTTTCTTGTGAGGCATATGGTCAAGCCTGTCCGTATGGGACGGAGTCGATTCTCCCGTATGCCATACTCCCAAGACCTTGCATCCTGAGAACACGGATGAATATGCCTTTATTTCCGAGTTGACCTGACGCACCAATTCGTATGCAGGCAATTTCTCGCAGGTCACCGGATCGACCAGGCCTGTGAAGTTGAAATACTGTATAGCCTGTGCCCCATAAAGGAGATTGCTGAAGACCTGCAGACGGATATGACCGAGGGTCGGTTCAGGATAAATCGTGTCGGGCCAAGGATCGCTGATGATGTGGGCTTTAGCAAGAGCAAATCCCTTTTCTGGCTGCGGCATCCATTGATGCGACGGCGCTTTCCTTTGCCCGATAGAGCCCCAGATGCATGTCAAAGCCGCAATCACGGGCCAGAGAATACAACGTGTCGGCTTTATCTGCCGGGATTCCTCCCCATGATATGATTGGAATGCCCTGCCCTTTGCCAGACTGCTTTGCCGAACAGCTGCAAAATATGAGAGCGACAAGGAATATGGTTAAATAACGGACCTTCATAAATCAGATATTGTTGCAAAGATAGACTTTTTCTGTTTTTTGTTACATTTTGTCATACTGCCGATTTGGAATGATGATGAGAATCTTGTATTTTTGTGAGATAAGTAACAGACACAAAACATAAAGAATAACACTATGGTAAATTTCTCTCTTGAAGGCAAAGTTGCTCTGGTAACAGGAGCTGCCTATGGTATCGGATTCGCTATGGCTCAGGCTCTTGCCGAGGCTGGCGCAAAAATCGCTTTCAACTGCCGTTCACAGGCAAACATGGACAAGGCTCTCGAGGAGTATGCGAAACTCGGAATAGAAGCCAAAGGATACATCTGCGACTGCACTGACGAGGAAGGCGTGAAGGCCATGGTTGCCGACATCGCAGCCACTCTCGGACCTGTAGACATCCTCGTGAACAATGCCGGCATCATCAAGCGCATCCCTATGCACGAGATGGCTGCTGAGGAGTTCCGTCAGGTTGTGGACATCGACCTTGTTGCTCCTTATATCTGCGCAAAGGCCGTTCTTCCGGGAATGATGGAGAAGAAGGCAGGAAAGATCATCAACGTATGTTCTATGATGTCTGAGCTCGGCCGCGAGACCGTTTCTGCATATGCATCAGCAAAGGGTGGTCTCAAGATGCTCACAAGAAACATCGCATCAGAGTACGGAGCATACAACATCCAGTGCAACGGTATCGGACCGGGCTATATCGCCACTCCGCAGACCGCTCCGCTCCGCGAGCGTCAGGCAGACGGCAGCCGCCATCCGTTCGACTCTTTCATCGTGGCGAAGACTCCTGCAGAGCGCTGGGGCAACCCGGAGGACCTCATGGGACCTGTAGTATTCCTCGCATCGAATGCTTCGGACTTCGTGAACGGACACGTCCTCTATGTAGACGGAGGTATCCTCGCTTACATCGGAAAGCAGCCTAAGTAATGATGAGATTCCTATACATGCTTGGAATAACAGCGGCAGTCTGCATTCTTGCAGGCTGCTCTGCTGCGTCTTTTGAGGTAGTTGTCAGCAATCCTGCAGACTGCGACAGGCAACCGGAGCTGGCCGAGGTCGCTTTGACCGAGGTATGCGCGGCGCTGGAGCTTGCGGAGGGAGAAGGATTCGTCATCAGGAACGAGGGAAAGGAAGTCCCTTACCAGATCACATATGACGAAAAAGTTGTCTTTCCTGTGACACTCCAGGCGGGTGAAAAGCAGGCTTATGCTTTCAGAAAAGGCATACCTTCGGCAGTACAGACAATCGCCTGCGGAAAGCATTATCCTGATAAGGACAACGATATCGCATGGGAAAATGACAAGGTCGGATTCCGCATGTATGGCCATAAGCTTGACGTGGCAGCCGGATATGACCTCTTTGCCAAAAGAGGCACCGATCTTCCTGTCCTTGAAGGTTTTTACAAGAACGAAGTCTCTACAGCACCGACCTGGAACAGATATAACGAACTGCTCGAGACAGACAAGGAAGCGGCATTCCGCTATAAGATGGACACAATATCATACCATGTGGACAAAGGATTCGGAATGGACTGCTATGCTGTGGGACCGACCCTCGGAGCCGGCGTGGCCGCACTTGTGGAAGATGGAAAGATCATATATCCATACTGCTACGACACATTTGAAATCCTCGATAACGGACCGCTCAGATTCACACTCAAGACAACATTCAGGCCGATGAATATCGGAGAGGAAAGTGTCGTAGAGACCAGGATCATCACTCTGGATGCCGGTTCACGCATGAACCACACCAGCGTCTCTTATGCCGGCCTTAGCCATGCGAAGGAGATCGTGGCAGGCATCGTGCTTCGTGACAATGGCATGGAGAGTATTGCAGAGGCGGAAAAAGGATACATATCCTACCCTGCGCCGACACAGAACGCAGACACCACACAGGTTGTCGACAACGGCATCCTGTATGTGGGACACGCCTACCCTGCGCCTCTGAAGGAGGCAAAAGAGGCTGAAGGACATGTGCTCGCATGCAGCGAGTATGTTCCCGGAACACCGTTCGAATACTATTGGGGATTCGGATGGGACCATGCGGACATTCGCTCTTCAGAGGAATGGAACGCATTCCTCGAGGTGTTCGCCGCACAGGTCAGAAACCCTCTATTGATAGAAATGAAACATTAAACTTATTATGGAACAAGTATTCAGTTATATCATCGGACTTGGCGCTGCCGTGATGATGCCTATTATCTTCACGATTCTGGGCGTGTGCATCGGCATCAAGTTCAGCAAGGCCCTCAAGAGCGGCCTTCTGGTGGGAGTCGGATTCGTCGGACTTTCCGTCATCACGTCACTGCTCACCAGCACTCTCGGACCGGCTCTCAGCAAGGTCGTTGAGATATATGGTCTTCAGCTCAAGGTCTTCGACATGGGATGGCCTGCAGCGGCATCAGTCGCATACAACACCTCAGTTGGAGCACTCATCATCCCTGTATGTCTGGGCGTCAACCTGCTGATGCTTCTCACAAAGACCACCAGGACCGTGAACATCGACCTCTGGAACTACTGGCATTTCGCCTTCATCGGAGCTGTGGTATACTTCGCCGCAGATAACATCTGGTGGGGATTCTTCGCAGCGATCATCTGCTACATCATCACTCTGATCCTTGCGGACTACACTGCTGACAGATTCCAGAAGTTCTATGATGGAATGGAGGGAATATCCATTCCGCAGCCTTTCTGCCAGGGATTCGTGCCATTTGCCGAGCTCATCAACAAGGGACTTGACAAGATTCCGGGCATGGACAAGCTCGAGATAGACTCAGAGGGAATGAAGAAGAAGTTCGGCCTCCTCGGAGAGCCTCTCTTCCTCGGTATACTCGTGGGAATCATCATCGGAGCCCTCTCGTGCGAGAGCTGGAAGGAAGTTGTGGACAAGATTCCTTATATTCTTGGAGTAGGTATCAAGATGGGAGCAGTGATGGAGCTCATCCCTCGCATCACTTCCCTCTTCATTGAAGGTCTGAAGCCGATTTCGGAAGCTACACGCGACCTTATCAACAGGAAGTTCAAAGGCGCCAAGGGCCTCAGCATCGGCATGAGCCCTGCACTTGTGATCGGACATCCGACCACTTTGGTAGTGTCCCTCCTTCTTATCCCTGTGACTCTCATCCTCGCTGTAGTGCTTCCGGGCAACGAGTTCCTTCCGCTCGCATCGCTTGCAGGAATGTTCTACATCTTCCCTCTCATACTTCCTATCACAAAGGGAAATGTCGTGAAATCGTTCATCATCGGACTTGTAGTGATCCTCATCGGCCTGTATTTCGTGACAGACCTTGCTCCTTATTTCACTCTTGCCGCCCATGACGTATATGCGGCTACAGGAGATGCTGCGGTAGCTATTCCTGAGGGATTCGACGGCGGCTCGCTCGACTTCGCGTCAAGCCCGCTCGCATGGGTGATCTTCCACCTTTCATATTCACTCAAGTGGATCGGCGTGACAGTCCTCGTGCTCATCACCATGTTCCTGATGTTCCTCAACCGCAGAGCCATCATCAAGTATCAGAAGGCGGCTGCAGAGGCAGAAAACACAGAAAATAATCAACAGTAATATTATGAAGAAGTTTGTTTTATTCACATTAATGAGTCTTATGACAATGGCAGCAAACGCACAGCTGAACTACACCGTTCAGACAGCATGTCATCCTGATGACGTAAAGCATTATGACACAGAGCGTCTCCGTGGCGCATTCCTTATGGAGAAGGTAATGTCTCCTGACGAGATCAATCTCACTTACACTCTTTATGACCGCCTCATCTACGGCGGCGTGATGCCTGTGAACCAGACACTCGTTCTCGAGACTTTCGACGAGCTCAAGGCTGAGCACTTCCTCGACAGACGTGAGCTTGGCGTGATCAATGTCGGTGGCGACGGAGTCGTGACAGTTGACGGCAAGGAGTATCCTATGTCATTCAAGGAAGGCCTCTATGTAGGCTGCGGCAAGAAGGAAGTCACTTTCAGAAGCGTTGACCCTGCAAACCCTGCAAAGTTCTACATCAACTCTACCCCTGCATACAAGGAGTATGTGACTCAGCTCATCACAACTGACAAGAACGCAGACCCTAAGAAGTATGCGATCGCACAGTCTGACCACTACGGAAAGATGGAGGACAGCAACGACCGCATCGTGAACCAGCTGATCGTAAGCTCTGTTCTCGGCAAGAAGAAGGGCGGCGGAACAAACCAGCTCCAGATGGGTCTGACCGAGCTCCTTCCTGGCTCTGTATGGAACACAATGCCGGCTCACACCCACACACGCCGCATGGAGGCATACTTCTACTTCAACGTGACTCCGGGCAACGCGATCTGCCACCTCATGGGCGAGCCTAAGCAGCAGCGCCTCGTATGGATGCAGAACGAGCAGGCCATCACCTCACCTGAGTGGTCGATCCACGCAGCAGCAGGAACCAGCAACTACATGTTCATCTGGGGAATGGGAGGAGAGAACCTCAACTACGGTGACAAGGACGAAATCCCATACACAGAAATGAGATAATGACAACGTCCTCCCGGCATGACCGGGACACATGATACGAATGAGCCGACTCTTTTTAGGAGAGCCGGCTCATTTCTTTCTATAACCACGCCACCAGAAGCCACTTGACCAGACATACCACCTGACACTCACACGCAGCATACCCACCACCGCTGCCAAGCCCTTCTCAGCGCTCCCACATCCGCTTCGCTGCACTATCTGCCGAAAATTCCTACAATTTTCCACCGCGAAGCCTATCCCAGGACCCTCTCGTCCGCTTCGCTGCACGGAAATCCCCGAGACCTCGTATTTTTCACTCGCGAAGCCCTTCTCAGCGCCGTCTCGTCCGCTTCGCTGCACAAAACATAGTTACATCCACTCATTTCATGCAGCGAGGCGCATCACAGGGGCTTTTGGTCGGCTTCGCTGCACAGGAATCCCCGAGACCTCGTATTTTTCACTCGCGAAGCCTATCTCAGCGCCGTCTCGTACGCTTCGCTGCACAAAACATAGCAAGAGCCACTCATTTCATGCAGCGAGGCGTATCTGGAGGCGCTTTCATCTGCTTCGCCACGGGGGTGGGGCGGGCTGACTCGGCACATGGGTGCCATGCTTGACGAGTATTTGGAGGCGTCCGGCAGAAAATCGGCCAGTTTTATGATGGACGGTGTCGATTTCGGTGAGTTTTGGGTGGTTTCGGGTACCGTCCGACATATTTTGGGCGATTTTGTTGATGGACGGTGTATGGAGTTAATGGTATTGTACTGCCGGAGCTGTGGGGCACGTTATGGAACAGGTCACGCGACATGAAAAATCGGCCGGGGGATCCAAAGCAAGATTCCACCCGGCCGAGTTCAGTATCTGTATATCTGTTATTTGTTCTTTACGCAGCGGATTGATGCTCCTGAGAGGAAGTTGCCGTATGCGACAGACAACTTCTCGTTGGATGCATTGTAGAGAGGCATGAAGTAGTGGTACTGCACGTTTGTCATTACTCCGTCAGCATCTGTCTTTACCTGATGCAGAGATGAACCGATAACGTATGACATCACGCCATATATGTCGTTATAGTTGGTCACCATGTAGGTGCCGTTTCCTGTAACGCTGGTCTTGTTTCTTGCACTTGCGAACTGCCATGGCCAGCCTGCTTCTGCGAGAACTGCGAGGCTTGCACCTTTGATTGTAGCGTCATAGTAAGGAGCAGATGTATTGACCAGAGCGCTGTTTGAGCTGTGACCTACGAGGCCTGTCATCTCAGTGACTGTAGGGATGTGCCAGCCTGCCGGGCAGATACCCTGGCAGCCTTCGAATGTACCCGCATTGTCTGCTGTGATCTCCTCAACGCCAAATGCTGTAGCTGCATCGTAGAGGAGTCCGAGAGTCTCGGCGAGAGCCGGATCAGCAACCTTGTCGACATTTGCCGCAGGATACCAGATGCCTGCATCCTCTGCAGGGTCGCTTGACACTGTGCGGTCGCGCGGGATGAAGCGGAGGTTCTCAGCCATCCAGGTGTTGCCGTCTGCAAGAACCACTGTCTTGTACTTCACTCCATCATACATGAAATATCCGTCATGCTCAGTGAACTCTACAGGAAGTTCTTCTGTAGTTCCCTCTCCCTCGAACTCGAACTCGATCTCGCCCTCGTCTGTCCAGTTCTCGATCTCGCCTGATGCGCTTACGATCATGTCATCAGCAACGATGCGCGCATTGATGGTGTACTGTCCTCCTGACTTGAGAGTCATCTCTGCGAGAGGCTGGGTCACCTTCTTGCCGTTTGAGAGGGCAACCACGAGCTGAAGCTTTGCTGTGCCTGGCACAATGATGGCCTTCCATACTTTTCCGGCTGTAGCCTCGTATGCCTTTACATCAGCAGCTTCTGCCGCTGCAGTGACTGTCATAGCCTCAAGGTCAAGCGCTGCAGAAGCTGCAGAACCGGCGAGTACGACGCTCTCGACAGTAGCGCCAGACTGGTTGTCGACATTCACCACAAGCTTTGTCATCATATGCTTGAAGACCATTGTGATGGCATTAAGAGTAGGGAGCACGCCCTTCTTTGACGCTGCCATGAAGTCTGCCTGAGCGATGCCTTCTGTCTGGTCGAGGACAGCAGCATAAGCTGTAGGAACACCTTCTGCTGAATATGGATAGTATGCATATACATCAGCCTCTGAATATGCGTCAGCATACCAGGTGAGTTCGCCTGCGAACACAGTGCCGTCGAAGGTGAGGCACTCGTTCGCTGCGTATGCTTCAGTGTCGTTTACCTTTGTCATTGTGAGACCGATCCGGTCACCTGATTCGAAGTTCACTTCAGTAGCCTTGGTGATTACAGGCTCTACCTGAACCTTTCCCGGAACCATATCAGGCTCTACGGTGTGCTGGCAGGCTGCAAGAGCAAGCGCTGCGAGCGCGAGTGTGAGATAACGTTTCATAATATTTTGTTTTAAAAATTTATCATTCAGATCCCCGATCAGGTCGGGGATGACGGGGTCAGAAATTATATCCAAGTTTAAGGGTGGCGTCGTAACGGCTGGCCGGAGTGGCAAGTCCTACGCCATGAAGCATGCTTCCTGCAGCCTCGACATAGAGTCCTTTCCAGAAATTGTACCTCAATGACAGACCGGCGCCGAGGCGCTGCGCTGTCGTGTATGCCATCTGGAGGTCATACCAGTCCTGCAGTCTGTATGGGGATGTCTGCACTCCGGATGCATCGGTCAGCGTCTTGTCCTCTTCGGTCACCGAGCCGGATCCATAGCCGACATGAGCTCCGAGGTCGAAGGCTCCGATATGGAACAAGGCCTTCAGGCCTGCGTTCCATGTGAGCAGAGACTGCGTATATATATAAGGATACATCTGAGAAGACATCTTTTCCTTCAGGACCACATCAGCATAGGCCAGCACCTCAACCTTTTCTGAAACGAATTCATATTCAGGAGACAGGGTCCATGTGTTCTCACTGGCAATATTGTTGGATCCGTGCTGAATGACGGTCGCGACTCCGTTCGAAGTCACCTTCTCGAGGACATTCTCGTCCAGTTCTCTGCCCTTCCATCCGAAGCCGAGTCTTGCATAGTGCTGCGCCTTCTCTCCTGCATGTCTATATCCTATCCTTGCGTTGACAGCGTCACCCGGGAAGAGGAACCATATGTATTCCTTCTCACCTATGACACCTGACGTATGAAGATATTCCGCCTCCGCGAAAAGTCCCTTGTACTGCATCTGGAGGGAGGCTCCGTTGCTGAAGGCCTTCATCGGAAAGCCGTTCATACCATACTCCTGCAGGTGCAGGCCACTGCCGGTCCAAGGTGCGTACACGCCATACATCATGCCCTTGTCAAGGAATGCGTAATATGATGATTCAGAAGTACCCACCTGGTCTGCCTTTATGGTCTCGCCGGTCTTTCTGAAGATATAGTTAACACCTGCGGCAAAGTCTCCTGCATGGTACATGAGGCCCGGAGAGACGGTCATGTCAAGCCACCAGTTATCGTGCCTGAGGTCTTTCCTCTTGGCCATGTTCGCCGCCTCGAAGTCCATCATCGCGCCGATACGCCAGCCTGGCGTCAGATCATATGATATGCCTCCGTCGAAAGCATATGTCTGCAAAGTCTTGCGTCCAGGAGTGAACTCCAGCACATCCACAGGGTAGAATCCCGGATGTATGGACATTGATCCGCACATGTCATAACCCTCGGTCTGGACGAATGAGAACGAACCCTTCAGAGTCATCTTCTCCAGATGGCGGATGCTGGCGGTCACCGCACCCGCGCTCCAGCCCTGACGGGCCTGCGACGGGTCGCGGAACTCCCCGCCCTCATATCCGGTGAACAGCTCGGCATATGAACGCGAAACTGTGTCCTGACGCACTCCGGTGATGTTTTGAGAGTCATTCCACAGGTTGCCTCTCAGCACCCTTTTGTATGTCTGGGCCGAGACAGCCATGCTGCAAAGGAGCAGGCAGAAAGCGCATATGTATCTTGACTTACTCATGCAGCGACTGTTTTTCGGTTTCATAAAAATCGTTGGACGAATTGTTGGTGTCTGCCAGGATCTCATATCCCGAAATGGCGGTAGCCTCTTCATCTATATGTCTCATAAGGCTTCTGCCCAAGAAGACATCGGTCTGAGTCACAAAACCCGCATCGGCGAGAGGACCGAGTCGTTTCTCGTTGTTTGTCGAACTGCCGTCGAACACCTCCACAGCATCCATAACCCATTCATACGGTACCTTTACAACCCTGTCCACATAACTGCCAGGCACAGCGATCACATTCTCCTCCACCGCAACGAAATCCTGGATGGACATTCCCTGAGCCTTGAACAGAGTCAAAGTCGGAGAGTTGATGGAGAGAGTATATGCATTGGCTTTTCCCGTCTTGATGACCACATCGATTATCCTGCTGTCCGATATCTGATCTCCTGGAGCCGGATGATACTTCGGATTAGGGAAGTATGTGACATTGTAGCATACAAAGTAGTCAGGCTTGTTGAGATTGACAGAAAGCGGATATTGCAGAGAGTGGTCGATGGCGCCTCTTACACATACCACGGCGTCCTGACCCGGCTGAAGCGGAAAGTCGTCGCCGTCGCCTGGGAACTGCCATATGCACTGGATCACAGGCATATAGTCAGGGAATACATTCTCCCCTGTCGCCGGATCCTTGGTCACGAAATAGTTTGGACCTGTGGCATTGTTAGGCGAAAGAGTTCCGAAGCAGAGGCTGTCCAGATACTGCACCTCATAGTGGTTGTTGTGCAGGATGAAATACTGGTCCGCCTGGTAGTCTCCCTCCTGCGGAAGCTTCTTGCAGCCGCCGCAATAGAGTTCCTTTATGACTATCGAGCCCGGCTTCGAATATGACATCTGGAGACTGAACGCCAGGTCTTCTCCGGAAATCACGACCTTGTCTGCAGCACCGTTAAAGATGCCCAGGTCCGACCTTCCGCTTACATTGATTCTGTAAAGTCCGTTCGGAAGCGTGAAGGTCGCAGTGCCGTCCGAAGTTGTGACCTGCGAATATCTGCTGCCGGTGTTCATGTCTTCCACGACGGCGTTCAGGCCCGCCTTATCGACATCGGCCAGCTCCTCGGGGTAAACAGCGGTGAGTGTAAGGACATTCACCCCACCCTCGTAAGGGTTGGTGTCCTTGACATCGGCGCAGGAGGCGAGCAGCAGGGCTGCCAGTATGTATATTACTTTCTTCATTTCTATCATTCAGATCTCTCGACTCACTTCGTTCGCTCGAGATGACAGGGGTCAAAACTTCAATCTACAGGTCAAGCCATAGTAGAAGGCCGGGGTGAAGATTGTTCCCATACCTGTTGCCATCGACTTGACATATGGTCTTGAGTTGGTAAAGTTATTGGCGAAGAACGACAGGGACACATGATCTCCTATCTCCTTCGTTATGCTCAGGTTGGCCGACATATATGCACCGTAGCCGTCCTGGGCGAATATATACGCATTCGGTGACACGAGTATCAGGTTGGCGAATGCAGGGTCGGCAGCCTCAGCATCCGTGAACGGATGCACGTTGCCGTCAAGGTCCATATAGGACACAGGACGGATCGCCGTATATGAATTTCCGTCATATATGTTGCCACCTGTGGCTTTGTTGTCCGACTCGTTTATAGTATAGGCATAATCCGCTCCATTATATTGGGAAATGTTGCGGCTGCGGCGCAGGAGAGACATCTCCAGGCGACAGGTGATGATCAGGCGGGCCTGCGGGATGTGCGTTATGGCCGTAAGGTTGGCGTCCAGGTTATGTGTCACCTTTCCGTTCGCCACGGAACTGCTGCTTCCTCCGTTCGCATACAGTCCCACATACTGGTAAGAACGGTTCGGAAGGTATGTATGCGACCATCCTTTCTGGTAGTATGCAGCAATCTGCTCGTTCAGATATTTTGTATAAGTATATGCCGCATCAAAGCGGAATGTTGTGCGTACAGGTTTGATTTCAGGGAATTCGACTACCAGCTCGGCACCCGCCCTTGTGACATCGGCTCCATTGTTCTGCATGGTCGACTTCGCAAATGTCTGATCCGTCACCTTGACATCCATAGGAGTCCAATATTCCTCCTGAGCGCCTCGGATATAAAGCATTCCGGTCTGCTCGTCCACGATTATCTGCGGATCTGACGGCATGGTGAAGTCGGCCGGTTTCTGAAGGATGTCATATGAATATGGCTCGTACACATCCAGGAAATTGTACGGACCCTTGGTGAGGTTGCAGAATCCCACCAGGGAAATCTTCCAGTCCGCGAACGCGGCATCGATGGCAAACTCCGAGTTGCTGTTGCGCTGCCACCTGAGTTCCGGATTATACACGACCGTATATGGCTGAGTATAATAGATATAGCTTGTCTGCGAGCCGTGCGAGAATCCGTATGTCTGGATGTCGCGGTACTCCTGCTTAGGGTAGAGGATGTAATATGACGGAAGTTTCTCTGTAATTCCCCATCCGCCTCTGATGGCGAGTTCCTCGGTCAACTGCCACCTGGCGTTGAAGCGAGGCGAGAATGTTGTCTTATTATTATATAATGAGTTCTTTATGAACACATTCTCCATACGAAGGCCCGCTGTGATCTCAAGCTTTGTACGCGCTATCGGCAGGGTCAGATGCTCCTCCGCATATACGGAAAGGTTGTGCATGAACGGATATTCTGTATACGGCCTCGGCCTGTAGCCGTTCGCGGCAAGGGACGGATCCTCATAGTATTCGCCCTGTCCGACATTGCCGTTGGCCTTCCACTGCACTCCGGCCTTGAGGAAGCTCTTGACATCGTCCCAGCGCTTGTGCCAGTTGTACTTGAGCGAAGCGGCGAAGTCCAGCTCCTTCGAGTCTGTGACCTGGTCAGAGAAGTAGGTCAGAGGAAGGCGTTCCGCAAGGAAGTAGCCGGCCTGCTCTGCGTGCACTGCAGGCTGGTTTGAGGCATATGACTCATATTTATGATATCGGAAGAGATTGTCATTGAAGTTTACCGATGCGTCAAACTTCAGGTTTGTCACCCAGGACCTGTTGAGCATCCATGTGAGGGATGTATTGCCTCTGAAGACATTGTCACGCTCCTTCTGGAACTCTCCAGTGAACGCATCCGGGTCGTCCTTGGTGTCCATTCCACCGATGTTGCCGGTGAATCCGGCCTCGAAGCGGAAGACCTTTGCGAACGTATTGGTATAGCCCAGGGTGATGCCCGTCCTGGTATATGACTGATATGGAGATATGAGCTTCTTCACGGCCCTCGCCCACTCGGCGCTGAGGTTCAGGACTCCGTTGTCCTCCTGAAGGTCTATGCCCTTGGATACTGATGCCTGGTATGTGCGTGGATTTACTGAGAAGGTCACATTGACCGGTGTGCGGCCTTTGCGGGTGTTGATCTTGACCATTCCGGAATTAAGGTCTCCATACTCGGCAGAAGGCACTCCGGTGATCACCTCTATGGACTCGATGTTCTCCACCGCCACGCTGCGCGTGTCCGTTCCGCCCATCTCGCCGAACGATGCGTTGTTGCCAAGCCTTACTCCATCGACCTCCACAGCCGTTCCGAAGGCGGCATTTCCTGTTTTGGAACCTCCCTCTCTAAGCGAGAAGGCATTCTCGGCAGTAAGGTCCGGATTAACCGTCTTTCCGCCAGGAAGAAGGGCGGCGATGTCTGTAGTATTTGACAGCTGGAGATGGTTCAAGGCATCACGACCGAGGTTATGGGACGTTCCAAGACCATCCTTGGCCTTCTGCGCAGTGACCACGACCTCGTCCAGAGCGAGAGAATTCTCATAAAGCTGATATTTCAATCCTTCGACATCTCCGGTTACTTTGAGCTCTGCAGTCAAACTTACATATCCGAGGCATGAGACCTCAATGGTCCAGCCACCTTTCTCTACATTTGCAAAAGAAAAGGCTCCATCGATGTCTGTCGTTGTCCAGAGATAGTCCGATCCGATCCTTACGACTGCTCCGATGACAGGCGCCTGCGTCTCAGCCTCCAGGACGACTCCCTCTACGGAGTATCCCCGGGGAGCCTCTGCTGCGGCCAGATCGGTCAGAATCGCCATCGTCGCGAATAGAATTATGAACAGTCTTTTGAGCATTTTTTCGAATCTACATGCAAATATACGAATTAATGCACTATAATTTTCATACCTATTTATGGGTATTTACTTGCCGAAAATCTTCATTTTTGAGAGAATTTTAAAATTTTTCTCAAAAAAGTTTGGAAGTTTAAAAAACATTCGTACCTTTGCAATCCCAAACGGGAAAAACGCGGAAATAGCTCAGTTGGTAGAGCACAACCTTGCCAAGGTTGGGGTCGCGAGTTCGAGCCTCGTTTTCCGCTCCAAAACAGGTCATCTTCGGATGACCTTTGTTATGAGAAATAACCAGACGTGGTACAATTATATGCAGGTCGTCCTTTACACAGGTCGGCTTTTTTCTTTATATGCCGACCTGTCTTTCTTATTTCATGAGCTGCTCGATCTTCTTCGGAATGTCGGTGTTCTTCATGACGCCTGCGAAGGCTTCCGCACCTTCTCCGTACGCAAATATCGGCACCACAACGCCGGAATGGCCTCTTGTGCTGTATGACATGGTCACCGGTGACGAGCCTCCGACCTCGTATCCTGTGTAGTTGAGCCATGTTCCACCTGTTTCATGATCTGCAGTCACCACCAGCAGTGTCTCAGGATGCTGGTCCACATATGCTACAAGCTGACGGAGAAGAGCGTCGAACTCCTTCATCTCTGCAATCATCCCTTCTGAATCATTGTTATGACCGTATCCGTCGATCAGGGCGCTCTCGATCATGAGGAAGTAGCCATTGTCATTGTCGCGCGAAAGGGTTTCCAACGCCTTGGCTGACGCTTTCTGCAGATATACGGTCGGTTCTGAAAGATCCGACGCTCCAGCATCCTCGGATGCGGACGCAAGGCGGGCCGCCAGGCACACTTCGTGTCCTGCCGCAGCTCCGGCTTCCTTCCTGCCGGATTCCTGACGATGCACGTCAGCCATAGGAAGTATGCCTATGAACTTGTCTGATGGTGTATTAAGAACTGCAGACCAGTTGAGGTATACATCATATCCCTTGTCTATAAGCGTCGCTGTGAGGTCCAGAGAGTCCGGACGGCTGATAAAGTGGTCCAGGCCGGATCCTATGGCCACATCCACACCGCTTACAGTGAACTGCTCTGCTATCTCATAAGTCATCCCGCGGCTGGTCACACCTGCATAAAAGGCAGCCGGAGTGGCTTCTGTCAGCGTAGTGTTGACCACTATGCCGGTCTTCTTGCCCATGGCCTGAGCCTTGTGCAGGATGGTAGTCAGCCTGTTTCCTTCCGGATCCAATCCGCAATAGCCGTTCCTTGTGCGGACACCTGCGGCAAGAGCCGTTCCGCCTGCAGGAGAATCGGTCACATAATTATTCGCCGAGCATGTCTCATTCAGACCGATTACCGGAGCCTGTTCGAAACCCGTAACCGAGTCTTCTGCCAGGAGCAGAGAGGTCACGGCTCCGAAGCCCATTCCGTCACCGATCAGATATATCACATTCTTTACCTGAGGTTCATCTTTTGCTGAACTGCATGATGTCACTGCAAGAACTGCCAATAATGCAATTGCGACAGAAGCTTTCTTTTTCATATTGCGGAGTTAAGTTTATGTGACCGCAATTTATAAAAAAATCACATTTACCAACTCATAAATTTCGTTATATTTGTGGTCATGACACGTATTTTCTTCTCATTCATCCTGGCCGCCCTTATGCTGGCGGCTCCGTCTGCGGCTTCTGCGCAGACACAGTGGCACGACCCCGAAGATGCCGGATTCCATGTGATTCAAGGACAGAAATACCAGGGAGAAGCCAGAGAGGGCTTCTATCACCGTTTCCCTGCAAGGGCAAAGGGCAGCATACGCGACGCCGTCTGGAAACTTTCAAGACAGACCGCCGGCGAGAGCATAGTGTTCACGACCGATGCCAAGAGCATAACCGTACGCTATACCGTACCCCTAAGACACGCCATGCCGCATATGCCGGCCACAGGCGTGACCGGAGTCGACCTGTACACTACAGACAGGAACGGAGACGAAGTCTGGCTCGGAGCAAAGTATTCGTTCAAGGATACGATTACATTCACATATTCACCTATAGAAATAGAAAAGAAGCCGAAGGCGCACAGGTATACTCTTTTCCTGCCCTTGTATAATGAGGTGTCATGGATGGAGATCGGCGTCGAGGAGGGAGCGAAGTTCCGCTTCGAACCCGTGCTTCCGGGCAAGCCGATCGTGGCATATGGAACATCCATCTGCCAGGGCGCATGCGCATCACGCCCAGGCATGGCATGGTCCAACATCCTCCAGCGCCGCCTCGGTCATGAATTCGTAAACCTCGGATTCTCAGGCAATGCTTTTCTGGACAAGGAAGTCATTGACATCATCGCCGACATAGACGCAGAGGCATATATAATCGATGCCATGCCGAACTCATGCTCCATGGAGACGGAGATGCTCAGAGACACTCTCACCAAGGCTGTCAGGCAGCTCCGTTCGAGACGTCCTGACACTCCGATCATCCTTGCCGACCACATCGGATATCCTCATTCAAAGGCATTCAAGATCCGCGCAGAGAGGGAAACACGTGCCTGGGAGGTCCAGAAGGCCGTTTTTGACGAATTGAAGGCAGAGGGAGACGACCTCCTTTACCATCTTCCATACGATGTCATAGCACTTCCGCAGGACGGCACCGTTGAAGGCGTCCATGCTTCGGACTATGGCATGATGGCCTATGCGACTGCATACGAAAAGATACTCCGAGAAGTCCTGGACGAGCCGGTCGGACACGTCAGCACAACCATTCCGGTCACACAGCAGCGCGATCCATACAACTGGATGGACAGACATGCGCATATCATCAACGAAAGCCATGGAAAGCACTACACAAGAGTGCTCATCGGTGATTCGATCATGCATTTCTGGGGAGATGCCGATGATGCTCCGGCAAAGAACGGACAGGAAGTCTGGGACGAGTTTGACGGAACGTCCCTCAACATGGGATGCGGATATGACAGGGTCGAGAATGTCCTCTGGAGGGTATATCACGGCCAGCTGGACGGACTTACCGCAGACCGCATTTTCCTTGCGATCGGAACCAACAACCTTGCATCCGATACTCCTGAGAAAATCATCGAAGGACTCCGCTATGTGATCGAAGCGATAAAGATCCGCCGTCCGGAAGCTGCGCTGACGCTCATGGGAATTCTCCCTAGACGCGGCATGGAAGCGCACATCAAGAGCTTCAACAGGCAGCTGCGCTCACTGGCAAAGGACATGAAAATAAATTTTGCCGATCCCGGAAGAAGGCTTCTTCACAAGAACGGCAAAATCGATGAATCTTTATTTACTGACGGTCTGCATCCAAACGTGGACGGCTACCGTCTCATTTCTGATGACTTCAGATAGTCTTTAGAGAGATGTCTCGAACTCCTTGAGGAAGCGGAGGTCGTTTTCGAAGTAGTTGCGGAGGTCGCGCACCTGCCATTTGAGCATTGCGATGCGCTCCACGCCCATACCGAAAGCGAATCCGCTGTACTTCTTGCTGTCGATGCCCGACGCCTCAAGGACGTTAGGGTCTACCATTCCGCAGCCCATGATCTCGAGCCAGCCTGTACCCTTGCAGACATTACATCCCTTTCCGCCGCAGATGTTGCAACTGACGTCGATCTCGGCAGACGGCTCTGTGAACGGGAAGTATGACGGACGCATGCGGATCTGAGTCTGTGCGCCGAACATTTCGCGGGCGAAGAGGAGGATAGCCTGCTTCATGTCTGCGAATGTCACGTTTTCGTCTATGTAAAGTCCCTCAACCTGATGGAAGATGCAGTGTGCGCGTGCCGAGATGGCCTCGTTACGGAACACACGGCCAGGACATACGATGCGGATCGGAAGCGGCATCTTCTCCATCGCGCGCACCTGCACTGAAGATGTGTGAGTGCGGAGGAGGACAGGATTGTCGCTGTCACTGATGAAGAACGTGTCCTGCATCTCACGTGCAGGGTGCTCAGGCGGGAAGTTCAACGCCTCGAACACATGCCAGTCATCCTCGATCTCCGGACCTTCTGCCACGTCATATCCGAACTTGCGGAAGATGCTTACGATCTCTTCGCGTGCTATTGACACCGGGTGGCGTGAGCCGAGGGCGACAGGGTCGCCAGGCATTGTATAGTCAAATGAAGGAGCTCCGCCGGTCTGCGCCTCGACAGCCGCCTCCTTGAGTTCTTCGATCTTTGCCGCTGCAGTGTTCTTGAGGATGTTGAGCTTCTGTCCGAACTCTCTCTTGAGCTCAGGAGCCACTGTCCTGAACTCCTCGAAGAGGGCTGTGATCGAACCCTTCTTTCCAAGAAGACGGACACGAGCCTCTTCAACTTCCTGCTCGGTCTTGCAGGTCAGGCCTGCAATTTCGGCCATGAGGGCCTCAATTTTCTCTTTCATATCGTTTATGTTTTATTTCTTTCTATCGGTGGTGTAACTTGGTGACGGTTTAAATCCTCAAATTGGTGGTGGAATGTGGATTTGGAACCGTTTTTAATGTTAAATCCACGAAAAGCATGGTGTTTTGTGGATTTAACAACATTCCGGTAGAGTTTGTCCACGGGAACTGGGCCTGTGGTGGACATAAGCATTGTTTTGTCTGGTTTGTCCACGGGAACTGGTGTTCCGGTGGACAGGCATGTCAAATGTCCGCAGAGGCAGCTTCCGGACTATTCCTCTACAGGGTATCCTATTGCTATGGCGCAGTATGGGCGGAGGCCATCCTTGATGCCAAGGAGGTTGCGGACGTAGTCCTCTGCCTTTGCTCCTTCAGGCTCTGCCTTGAGGCATGGGCGTCCGTTTATGTGCACCCAGCAGCTCACCAGGTCCATCGCTGTCACTGCAAGCTGGATGAATGTCGCCGATATTGCGCAATTGTCGACCCAGAGGTCGGTCTTTGTGTCGTCTCCGAGAACTACGATGGCGGCCTGCGCTCCGCTGAGGAGTGCCGAGCCATAGTCTCTCATCTGGGAAAGGGCATCAAGTGTGTCCCTGTCCTCGATTATCATGAATGCGGAACTCTTGCTGTTCCTTGATGAAGGAGCGGTCTGAGCGACCTTGACGATTGCGTCAAGCACCTCCTTCTCTACAGGCCTGTCAGCATACTTCCTGACACTGTGCCTCTTCTCTATAACATCTAAAAAATCCATAATCTATTCCTTTGTTGCTTGAAGGACGGGGGTAAAAAATAAAACCGTGGCCGCCCATGGCCTCGTGAATGGTCGCGATGGCCGTTAGAGAATGTCCGGTGGACATTCGTGCCTGAGCAGTAGGGCTTTAGCCCGCCGGTTGGGGCCCGCCGCGAAGCGGTGGGAGGGATTTAGTTTTATTTTTTATCCCCGCCCTGGGCCTTGGCCTTGCGTTTCGCCCTCGCCTTCTGGGCTTTCGCCGCTCCCTGCTTCAGGTATGCGGCCCACTGCTCTTCTGTAAATATCCTCTTGTATGTCGCGTCGATCTGGTCAAGCCACTTGTCGCGCACATCCTGATACATCGATGTATTGCCCACCTTGGCATTCCTGAGATGCTCATATTCCGCCATCATCGCAGGGAAGTCATGCTTGAGGGTGGAGTCCACATAGAACACCTGCCAGTCCTCGAGGTCAAGCACCCTCTGGAGCCTGTCGGCCTCCATTTCGGCCTGCTCGTATATGTCCGGCTGCTCCTGCTGCTGGGCGTTTGCCGTGCCATTGAACGCCAATATTGCAAAAAGCGAGGTCAATGCGGCCATAAGGCATATATTCGATTTCATAACTAGCGAAAATTTTTATAGTTTTGCAAAGATAAACAAGTTACAAAATTAGTTAATTATAATAAAAGTACAAAATGAGACGACTTACAAAAGCCATCCTGTTTGCTTTAGCGGCCTTCGGCGTGAGCCAGATGGACAGCCATGCCTGCACAAATGTCCTTGTAACAAAGGGAGCCAGCACCGACGGCTCCAACATGATTTCATATGCAGCCGACTCGCATCAGCTCTTCGGAGAACTCTATTATGAGCCTGCAGGAGTATGGAGCGAAGGCGACATGCGCCGCATCGACGAATGGGACACAGGAAAGTTCCTCGGATACATTCCGCAGGTTGCCAGGACATACCAGAGGGTCGGCAACATGAACGAGCACCAGCTCATCATAGCCGAGACCACATACGGCGGACGTCCTGAACTTGAGGACCCTAAGGGAATCATGGATTATGGCTCACTCATTTATGTAGCTCTCGAGAGGGCGAAGACAGCACGCGAGGCCATCGCGGTGATTGCAGACCTCGCAAACACATATGGATACTACTCAAGCGGAGAGTCCTTCTCTATCGCAGATACTGAAGAAGTATGGGTCATGGACCTTATCGGAAAGGGACCGGACAACAAGGGCATCGTGTGGGTTGCCAGAAGGGTTCCCGACGGATACATCTGCTCGCACGCCAACCAGGCGCGCATCAGCACCTTCCCTCTTGACGATCCGGAGAACTGCATGTACGCCCCTGACGTGATCACATTCGCACGCGAGAAGGGATACTTCAGCGGCGCTGACAAGGACTTCAGCTTCTGCGACGCATACGCACCGCTCGACTTCAGCGGAATGCGCGGCTGCGAGGCTCGCGCATGGGCTGCGTTCAACATCCTCTGCGACGGCAAGTTCACCTTCGAGGATGAGAACGGCAACGTCGTGACTAAAGATGCATACGACTATATCGACTACGCGATGGGATGGGACAAGAGCAAGAGGTTCCCTCTCTTCGTGAAGCCTTCACGCAAGATCAGCGTAAAGGATGTGGCCGATGTAATGCGTGACCATTACGAGGGCACCCCTATGGATATGACAACTGATATAGGAGCAGGCGGAAACGCCCTCCCATACCGCTGGAGGCCGATGGGCTTCGAGCACGATGGCAAGGAGTATGTCAACGAGAGGGCTATCGCCACTCAGCAGACAGGCTTCTGGTTCGTGGGACAGTCACGCGGATGGCTTCCTGACGAGATCGGAGGCATCAACTGGTTCGGATGTGACGATGCCGCCACATCATACCTCACCCCTATCTATACATCTACCCGCGAGGTTCCCGAAAGCTTCCGCGTAGGAAACGGCAACATGATCACATACTCCCCTACATCTGCATTCTGGATGACAAACCGCGTTGCAAACGCATGCTACAAGGCATACAACATAATGTTCCCTACTGTTGATGCTGTCATCGATGCATGGGAGGCGGAGATGGTCGAGGCGGTTGCCAAAGCTGACGAGGAGGCGCTTGCGCTCTACGAGGCAGCCGACAAGGCACCGCGCAAGAAGATCCGCCGCAACGACAAGTGCCGCAAAGTGGTGGACCCATACACAGGTGTACGCGAATATCTTACAAAGTTCTCTGTCGACAATGCACAGAGGATATTCAACAAGTGGGTAGAGCTTGAGCAGCTTCTTCTGGTGAAGTATATCGACGGCAATGTGAAGGCTCAGAATGAGGACGGAAGCTTCGTCACAAACGAGCATACAGACTGCATTCCGGCAAAGATCACTCAGCCAGGCTACACCGACAAGTGGAAAGAGGCTGTAGCAAAGGACCATGGATCAGTAATAGAAGTTAAATAATCATAGTCATGTCTAGAAAGTCGACAATCATCACAAACTGGCCCAAGTACCTCCTCCAGTGGGGAGTGCTTATCGCCCTTGTAGTGTTCATCACAGGCCTCATTCCTTCTGAAGAGGCTGTAGACCCTGAGGCATACTGCCCTATGGGCGGCCTCCAGGCGCTTGCGACATACCTGGCGAACAACAGCCTGCCTTGCAGCATGTCTTCGCTCCAGGTGATGATGGGCATCGCCCTGCTGGCTGCCGTAGTGCTGTTCAGCAAGCTGTTCTGCGCATATATCTGCCCGCTGGGCACAGTGCAGGACCTCATCAGCAAGGCTCGCAACGCAATGCACATCAAGTCGATAAAGGTCCGCAACGGATCCATCCTCGACAAGGTGCTCCGCATCGTGAAATATGCTCTGCTTTTCTGGATTTTCTACATGACAGTGGAGGCCAGCGAACTCTTCTGCAAGAACATAGATCCATACTATGCGATCGCGACTGGATTCAAGGGCGAAATCACCCTCTGGATGTCTATCGTATCGATCTGTCTGGTGGTTCTTGGAAGCTTCCTCATAGACATGTTCTGGTGCCGCTATCTCTGTCCGCTCGGAGCGATCTCCAACACTTTGAAGTTCTGGCTGTGGATCGGCGTGCTCTTCGGAGCATACTATGTCGCTGACGTTCTCGGAGCAAACATTCCTTGGGCCGTGCTTCTCGGAGGATTCTGCATCGCAGGATACCTGCTCGAGATCCTTCATGCAAGGCCTAAGCTGCAGGTGCTCAAACTGCAGAAGAACATGGCGACCTGCAACAACTGCGGTCTCTGCGCGAAGAAGTGTCCATATCATGTCGACATCAAGTCGTTCCGCAACGGAACCGTCGACTCTGTCGACTGTACTCTCTGCGGCGAGTGTGTGGCAGTCTGCAACACAGGAGCGCTGCAGGTGGGCATCGGAAGCGGCAAGAGGATGAAGGGCGGATTCTGGAATCTGGTTCCGGCAATCCTGACCGTCGTTCTCGTGGCGTTCGGAATGTGGGCCGGCGGCAGGTTCGAGCTGCCTACAATTGACATGAAGTGGGGCATCGAGGTCATGGGACCTGACAGCACCATGGTGAAGGCTGTGGACGAGAGCACACTGGAGACCGTTTCTGTGGAGGGACTCCGTTCTGTGAAGTGCTACGGCAGTTCTATGGCTTTCAAGGCAAAACTTGAGAAGATCCAGGGCGTTCATGGAGTGAAGGTATTTGTAAAGAGGCATACAGCCGACATTCTCTATAATCCTGCTGTTACAAATCCTGACAAGATCCAGGAGGCTATATATGTTCCGTCGAAGTTCAGGATCCAGACTCCGGACCCTGCAGAGTGCGACTCGCTCAAGGTGGTGACCATCCGCACCGAGGGAATGTATGACAAGCTCGACATCAACTATCTCGGCATGCAGTTCAGACTCACTGGCAAGAAGCTTTATGGCATCGAGACCGAGTTCGCATGTCCACTCATAGTACGCGTCTATATGGATCCGTCAGAGGATGTGGACGAGGACTGGTTCGAGGAGATGGTTGAGATGGAGACTCTCGAGATGCCTGTTCATGGCGGAGGCACCAAGGTCATCGAAGTGGACTATGAGTTCGTTGAGATGGAGGATGAGGTGGCATATATTTCTACCGCAGATTTCATCAGGAAGATGTTCTCGCCTTTCAGAGTGCAGTGGAAGAGCCGCATCGAGGCGGCTGAAGGCAAGCAGCAGTATGTATATGAGATCGTGGACAAGAACTACGAGAAGCCTATCATTCTGCGCAACATGCCGTTCCTGAGCAACCATCTGTCGACCCATGAGGGTGTTATCGGAGTATATCTGGACCTCAACAAGGATCTGCAGCCAGCAATCCAGATCAGGTTTGCGGAGCCGATGACGGCAGATAAGCTCTGGGAGCTCATGACCATGGAGACATGGACTATTACCTACAAGAAGGACGACGTGCGCCAGGAGCCGGCAAAACTCAGCTTCAAGGCTCAGGGCAGCACCTATGAATATACTGAATAACTCATAAGTTATTGAATTATCATATGACAGTACGTGAGGTTTGAAAACTAAATCCCTCCCACCGCTTCGCGGCGGGCCCCTCCCATTCACGAGGCCATGGGCGGCCACGGTTTTCAAACCTCACGTACTGTCACAGAAATAAGTAACCATTAAGTATGAATATCAAGAAGTTTCTGATTTTGGTCTGTGTTTTTGCGGGTGGTATTTCCGCGAAGGCAGATGAGGGAATGTGGATGATCAATGCCATCGATGCTGCTCTGGAAAAGAAGATGCAGGAACGAGGGCTGGAACTTTCGGCAGGCGAGATATATAATGCCGATGCTCCCGGAGCCTGTGTTTCTGATGCCGTGGTCTCCATGGCTTTCGGATGTACGGGAAGCATCATTTCCAACGAGGGACTTCTGATAACCAACCACCACTGCGCATACAGCGACATCCACGCCCTGAGCACCCCCGAGCACAACTATCTCGAGGAGGGTTTCTGGGCATTCCGCGCCGACGAAGAGGTAAACATAAAGGACAAGACCGTCTACTTCCTCAAAAGGGTGCTTGACGTCACCGAGGAGGTTGAGAAGGTGAAAGCCGAGTATGAGGCGGCCGGCAAGCCTGCCGGAAGCAGAAAACTGAGCTTCGTGATGGAGAGCAAATACAGGAACGAAACAGGCCTGGAGCCATGGCTCGCCATCATGTGGGGCGGATCCAAGTATTACATGGCTCTCTATGAGGTATATAGCGATGTCCGCCTCGTGGCCGCGCCTCCGGTGTCATCCGCTGCCTTCGGCGGTGACATTGACAACTGGGAGTGGCCGCAGCACAAATGCGACTTCGCGATGTATCGTGTCTACACCGCCCCTGACGGATCTCCTGCCACATATTCAAAGGACAATGTTCCTATGAAACCGAAGGCTAAGCTGAACATATCCCTTGACGGATACAAGGAAGGAGACTTCACCATGGTCATAGGATACCCCGGCAGGACCAACCGCTACAGCAGTTCGTTCGAGGTCGACTTCAATGAATCGGTAAAGCTTCCTATAAGCAACGGCATCCGCGGCGAGCAGATGTCCATCATCAAGAAATGGATGGACACAGATCCTCAGATCCGTCTGAAATATGCTGACTACTTCTTCAGCCTCAGCAATGTGCAGGAGCTCTATAGCGGGGAGGTCGAGTGCTGCGAGAGATTTGATGTCGTAGGGAAGAAGCAGGAACTTGAGAAGGAACTGCAGGAGTGGATCATGGCTTCACCTGAGCGCGCGGAGCGTTGGGGCGACCTGCTTGCACACCTTGAAAGGAACTATAAGGCTATAGCCCCTGCAGAAGCCAATGCCGCATATTTCAGAGAAACGCTTATCCGAGGCACACGCCTGAGCACCATCATGAGGCGTGCATCAAACCCTCGAAACCAGCAGGGAACAGGTCCGAAGATGCTTGAGGCATATGAGGAACTGGACCTGAGGGTTGAGCGGGAGCTTATGGAATACGCTCTGGAGACATATATCAACAACATAGATCCGAAGTATTTAACTCCTTGGCAGAATGAAATCCTCAGCAAGTTCGCCGTGGACGGTGGATATGACACCAAGGCACTGTCTGACAGTCTCTGGAACACAAGTCTGTTCACGACTGAAGACGGCATACGCAGACTTGGCGAGAGGGATGTCGAGTTTACGGACATCATTGAAGACCCGCTTGCAAAGTTCATCCTGGACATCAAGGTGACAGCCTTCAACGGCGACAAGCAGAAGGCAGAGGGAGAGATCAGCACTGTCGCTCTTGACAGGGAGTTCACTCATGCCCTCTATCAGATGCGCCTGGACAAAGGCCAGCCGCAGTATCCTGACGCCAACTCTACAATGCGAATCACATACGGAACAGTAGGCCACCTTGAGCCGCGTGACGGCGTCATCTGCGACTGGAAGACCACTCCTGCAGGAATACTTGAGAAGTACAGCCCTGCAGACTATGACTTCCACCTCAACGACAGGCAGTATCTGCTCTATCGTTCGGCAGACTGGGGCAGATGGGGCTTTGGTCCGGACAACAGTCTGATGTATGTGAACTTCCTTACTGACAATGACATCACAGGAGGAAACTCAGGAAGTCCGGTCATGAACTCTAAAGGTGAACTGATAGGTCTCGCGTTCGACGGCAACAAGGAGTCGCTCACAAGCGACGTATACTGCACGCCTGGCTACAACAAATGCGTATGCGTAGACATCCGTTTCATCCTTTGGACCATAGACCGCTACGCCGGTCTCACCCGCATCATCGAAGAAATCGGTCTATAAAAATCTAAAAAAAGTGACATAATTATAAAAAAAAGAAAAAGTTGCAGGTTCATTCGAGGGCACTGAAAAAGTCCTCATAGAGGTCTGAAAAATTATCTGGGAAATGTTCACTAATTTGGATGTTTCCCAGATTTTTTGTAACTTAACCTTTGTAAATCAAAGGGTTATGTTACCAAGTCAAGGCA
>JAFQFD010000010.1 GCA_017415715.1 Bacteroidales bacterium
AATTTATCCCCCGGGATGCCAGGACCGCTGTCCTTCACAACAATCTTCAGATAGCGGGAATCCACATCCTTATCGCTCAGTTCAAAAAGATGAGAGGTTTCCTCACGGGAAATGACATCCAGACTGAATTCGACCTTTCCTCCTGCCTGAGTAAACTTCAAGGCATTAGACAAAAGGTTAAAGCATATCTTGTCAAGTTTGTCATCATCGGCCCATACTGTCATTGAATCCTCCAGACCATAAGTTCTGAACACGACTCCTTTCTCATCAGCAGTAACCCTGAATATGTCCGTAAGATTGACCAGCTGCTCGATTACATCAATAGGCTTGACACGAAGTTTCAATGTATCATTCTCAAGCTTGTTGAAATCCAGCTGCTGATTCACCAGACGCAGCATTCGCCGAATGTTTCTCTGGACAATATTGAGCAGGCGCTTGTTTTCCTCCGTCATGTCCGGAGACTCCTGCAGTTGGGTCACGGGACCCGAAATCATGGTCAAAGGAGTTCGGAACTCATGCGAAATGTTGGCAAAGAAGTCCATATTCATCCTGTTCACCTTCCTTTCCTGCTCCTTCTCCTGCTGAGCCTTAAGTTTATCCGCCTTCTCAAGCATAATCTGCTGTCGGGCCTTGACTGCCAGCATCACGACTCCTGCCAATGCGGCAAGATATATCATTATCGCCCAGAAGCTGAACCAGACAGGAGGTTTGACCTTGATCCGTATCTCATTTTCTGCCATTACCTTGGACTGCCCGTTATCAGATACACGGACCTTAAAGCGGTACTTGCCCGCCGGAACGTTCGAATAATAGGCCTCCCGGTTATTATGGGCATCTATCCAATGATCATCGAATCCTTCGAGCATATAGAAATAATCCAGACGATCAAATTCACTATAATCTATGGCTGCAAAAGATATACTGAAGCTGTTCTGATCATGTTCAAGGACTATCTGAGGATTATATACAAGTGCCTTATCGACACATCCGTCAAGACGCGGACGCACAAGTTCATTATGAATCTTAAGGTCTTCGAAACAGAGAGACACTTCACGATGCGAGGTAACATCCAACGGGTTAAATACCGTAAGTCCATGAGTTCCTCCAAAAACGAGAGTGCCGTCGGTCATGCGACATGAAGCCCTGTCATAAAACTGGTTACCTCCGATACCGTCACCTGCATACCAGTTTACGAACTTCTCCGAGGAACGGTCATACTTTCCAAGTCCGTATTGAGTGCTGACCCAAAGGTTTCCCTGGAGGTCCTCCTCTATTGAGGCTATATCAAGACATGGAGCACCGGAGATATGAGTCAGCACACCAGACTCCATATCATACCTCATCAGACCGTTCGCTATAGTTCCCACCCATATATCACCGGCACCATCCTGATACAGACAGGACGGGACAAAAACCGACCTTCTGATGCAGTCCTTCCACATGGACTCATCTATTGATATCTGTCTCACATGCTTATGCTCACCGTCAGCCTCGCAGAAGCCATGCTGGAAAGAAGCCGAGAGGACATTTCCCCCATCTAGAGGAAGGATATATGGCGTAAATGTAAAATGCGATGAAACTGCTTTAAGATTATGCAACTGATCATCTTCAGGAGAGATATACACCAGATGCTCTCCTAAAGTTCCTATCCAGACACGCCCTGCCTCATCCTGCGAGAATGACAAAGGAAAGAATATAGGCCAGAAGCCATCCGCCGACAACCTGCCATTACGGTAGACACACCTGACAACACCTCCGCCGCCGGTAATCCATACCTTATCTGCAGCATCCACGAAAACCATGAAAAGGTCTGAGTCAGTGTTCTCACCATTTGGAAAGACTCCCGACAGGTCGATCTTATCAAACATCTGCTCCTTAAGATTATACCTATACAATCCATCCATCAAAGTTGATATCCAAAGATTGTCCTGACTGTCGCAATCCACAGAAATGACAGACTTCTTGCCCAAGCTCAACTTGAGCCATCCATCATTATTAAAACGTTCCTGATAGCTGTAAACGATATGGTAGCCCTGATCATATGTTCCTATCCAAAGATTGCCGCGGGTATCCGTATACATACAGGTGATCTTCACATCCGGCACCTGAAACGGAAAACCATTCTCGGACTGATGCTTAAGAGTCTTTTCCTCGCTGTCATATACGAACAGTCCATGCTTTTCGGTATTTATATATACGGCCTTGGCAGACGAGAAGTGTGCATACGTAACGACGGATTCCGAAAAGATAGGATGGACCTCAAACACAGATGGAACATCAATGAAAGATGATGTTTTGGTGTCATACAACAAGACACCAGTATGAGAACTCATCCATATGACACCTTCGGGAGTCATTCCGAAATAAGTCGGAAATCCTTCTAAAGAAACAGTATGTTCAAGCTGCATCGTAGTCAGATCATAACGTCTTAACGACAATGCTCCTGCAAGTATAAGGTCATTATCAGGAGTAATGAAGCAGGCACTGACCGGTGGCGCATCCTGCCCCACAAGAAGCATCTTCTCCTCGAACACTCCCCTTTCCTCATTGTATTCACACAGAGAAACGGAAGTGTTTATGAAAATCCTTCCGGCATTATCCTCAAGAATCTGCACAGAGTTACGGCTCTGCGTCTCCATGGGGATCCTGACAAAATCATCCTTATCGGTATAAAGAGCCATACCGTTGACCGTAGAAACCCAAAGTCTTCCCTTGGAATCTCTCAACATACACTGCACCTGATTGTCAGGAAGCGAACACTCCTCATCAGTACAGAAATACTGGTGATATTCGTGCACATTATGCCTGTTGAGCCCTCGGAATGTGCCTATCCAGACATGGCCGTTTATGTCCTCAGCAAAAGAAGACACCTTCTGGTTGGAAAGGTCATTGGCGATCTGTAGCGACTCCCCATCAGAATACACATCCTCAGCAGTCCTCCTGACGCATCCTGTCAAAGCGACAATGCAGATAATATAAAACAGTCTTTTCATAAAGTCTTCCATTGAAAACCAAAATTAACCAAAAAACCACGAACCGTCACTACCTGCCCTAGCATTTGAACATACGGAAAAACATTTAAACAAATACGAAAACCCACCCAGACATATTGAACGAGGCAGAAAACCAAAAATACGCATTGAAAACCCCCGAAGCGATAATAAGGCGAAATTTGTAGAATAATAACCACATACACACGACACATGAACACCAGAATTCTATTCTCCATTGCAATTGCCGCCCTGGCAACCATAGGTTGCTGCCAAAAGACCGGCAGAAAGACAGAGGCCTCAGAGCTTCTGACCTCGGAAGAGACAACGGTAGTCCAGATTGCGACCGGCAAAGTAGCAGGTTACATCGAACAAGGCATCTACACCTACAAAGGCATCCCATATGCGAAAGCCGAAAGATTCATGGCTCCTCAACCGGCCGACAACTGGGAAGGGGTAAGAAGCAGCAGAGCCTACGGCCCTACAGCACCGCAGGAGGTGAGAAAAGGATGGGCAAGCGACGAACTTGGATTTTCATTCGCTTGGAACGACGGCTTTCCTGGCGAAGACTGCCTCAGAGCGAACGTATGGACTCCTGGCATAAACGACGGCAAGAAACGCCCGGTCATGGTATGGCTCCACGGAGGAGGATATGCCACAGGTTCAGGCCAGGAACTGCCATCATATGACGGAGCGAGCCTTGCACGAAAAGGCGATGTTGTAGTCGTGACCGTCAACCACAGACTCAACGTCCTGGGATTCCTCGACCTGTCTTCATTCGGTGAGAAATATGCTGCTTCCGGCAATGCCGGTCTTCTCGACCTTGTAGCAGCTCTCGAGTGGGTACGCGATAATGCAGCGGCATTCGGAGGCGACGCCTCAAACGTAACCATATTCGGTCAGTCAGGAGGCGGCGGAAAAGTATCAACCCTTCTGGCGACCCCGTCTGCCGCTGGACTTTTCCACAGGGCGATAATCCAGAGCGGCTCCATGCTCACGACAATGGACAGGCAGTGGTCTTCAAAGATCGGAGAAGCCGTTGCAGCGGAGCTTGGAGGCATCGACGCCGTCCTGGCTGCGCCATATGAGCAGCTTCTCGCTGCCGGCACAAAGGCTATTGCAAAGGTACGTCCGGAGGCGGAAGCAAACGGATTCGCATCATTCATCTTCGGATGGGCCCCTACTGTAGACGGGCATTACCTTCCTGCACAGCCATTCGATCCACAGGCGCCTGAACAATCAAGAGACATTCCGGTCATGCTCGGAACGACGATCCACGAATTCTCGATGAGCACATATGTCCCACATCTGCGCACAACAACGAAGGAAGCGGCCATGGAATACCTTAGAGCCACCAAGTTCGGAGACAGAACCGATGAGTTCGCTGCGATTTTCGAGAAGACATATCCTGATTACCAGCCAAAGGACCTCTTTGACACAGACATAACCTTCAGACCAAGCACAATCGCCCAGGCGAATGTAAAGGTAGCCCAGCAGGGCGCCCCGGTCTACATGTATATGTTTACATGGGAGTCTCCTGTAATGGACGGCATTCTCCGCAGCACACACTGCATGGAGATACCTTTCGTCTTCAACAACGCTGACCTCCACGCTTCTATGACAGGAGGAGGCAAGGAAGCAGTCGAGCTTGCAGACAAGATGAGCCAGGCGTGGATCAATTTCGCCCGTACAGGAGATCCTAATGCCGTGGGACTTCCTCAGTGGCCGGCATACAAACCGGAGGAAGGCGCAATAATGATCTTTGACAACCGATGCGAAGTCAGATACAACCACGATAAAGAGCTGATGGAATTCGTACGTCAGTTCCCGACACGCGGATTTTAATCCGATATTTCACAAATCACAATACTAATCACTAACCATTAACCATCAAAAACATGAGAACCAATTCAACATTCTCAAGAATGCTGGGCACTGCAATGGCAATGCTTCTCATTCTGGCCGGCTCTCTCACAGTTTCTGCACAGAATCTGGTGAAGGTGACCGGTAAAGTCATTGATGAACTGAACAGCCCTATGGTCGGGGTCAGCGTCATCGAGAAAGGAACTCAGAACGGAGTCATGACTGACGGAAACGGTAAATATG
>JAFQFD010000011.1 GCA_017415715.1 Bacteroidales bacterium
AGATTCGTTGCTGTTTTTGCTGGCGAAGCGTACGAGGGACAGCTGTGATAGGCTTCGCGGACTGGAAAGGTCGGTTTCTGGGATCTTTGGGGTGGCGAAGCGGACGTGGGAGCTCTATGGTGGGCTTCGCAGGCAGAGAAGGACTTTGGGCGGATTTATGCAAGTTTGTGGGAGAGAAAAGAAAGCACGCAGCTGAATCACTTCGGCCGCGTGCTTTTAACTATAACCCTATTATTAACAACTAAACTAACCGGTTTAGAGATTAAGCAAAGGGTGTGCCAAAATGAAAAAGAATGAAGTTTTTACTCCATTCTTTCTATTTTCAGATGCTGTATCTTGTAGGACGAGTCCTTGAAACCGACAAAGATCGTGACCATGAAGTGTTCTCCTCCGGCGGTCAGGGTGCCCAGCGCGTATTTCATGTTGGTCCTGCCGGCCTTGTGGGCTATTTCGAAGGAGCGTGGTGTGTAGGACTTGAAGAAGGACTTCAGCAGCTGGCAAGCCTGGTTGCGGCTGTATTCGTTTGTGCTGGCGAAAATCGTTATCTCAAGGTTGTCGGAGAACCAGGCTGAAAGCTTCTCCGCATCGCCTGCCCCCATATATTTGGCTATCGGCGTGAAGACTTCGTATCCTCTGCCATGGGCTGATGCCAGCCCGCACATGGACACGAGCACTGCCGCTGTCGCCAGTGTTTTGAACAATCTCAATCGCATAAATGAAAATGTACTTAGACGGAGCAAAGATACTGCAAATTCCGAACCACGCAACATATTTATACATAGATTGGTAGAGTTTTTGTATATTTGTTCCGATGAAGATAACACTGCTTACAGTCGGAAAGACCGACAGGGATTGGGTGAAGCAGGGCCTGGACATATACACGGCCCGGCTCAAGCATTATATAAGCTTCAGCATAGTGGAGATTCCCGAACTGAAGAATGTGTCTTCGCTCAGCAAGGAGCAGATCAAGTCGAAGGAGGGCGAGCTCATTCTCAAGAATGTGCGCCCGACGGACGACCTTGTGCTCCTGGACGAAAGGGGAAAGGAACATATGTCAGTGGAGTTCGCCAAGCTGCTTCAGGACAAGATCAACTATCTGGGCAAGGACATAGTCTTTGTGATAGGAGGAGCATACGGATTCTCGGAAGATGTATACAGGAGGGCGGACTCGAAGATGTCGCTCTCGAGGATGACATTCTCGCACCAGATGGTAAGGGCCATATTCGCTGAGCAGATATACAGGGCCTTCACCATCATGAGAGGTGAACCATACCACCACGAATAGCAACTATGTTAAAGGACATATTCACATACAAGAGAGTCGCCCTTGGAGGCCTCGTGCTGGCCATGGTGCTCTTCGTCATATCGATGACGGGCGTCGGCGGGGCGGAGGACACCGAAAGCATAGCCGAGCAGGCGTCGGAGAAGGTGGCCGGCCGTCTGGAGCAGCTTGACGAGCACATAGAGCAGGCCCTCAAGACCCGCGATCAGGATCTGATGGCCCCTGACAGGATCCCGGAGGACATGGTGATTTATCTCTATGTGAATGATTCCCTTCAGTCATGGAACAACCAGTTTCCGGTACTCAATGACAGAATATCCATGGTGGTGCCTTTCGAGAGGCTCACGCCGACCAACAACAGGATCATCTCTCCGCTTGCGGACATAAAGGAGGACCTGCAATATATGAACCTCGGCTCCAAGTGGTATGTGGTCAAGGCTGTAGAGGGCGAGGCCGGCAAGAAAGTGATTGCCGGACTTGAAATCAAGAACTCCCTCATAGACGACATCAGCAGGAACGACAACGGAGTGAATCCGAAGCTCAAGGTGCCCGGAAGATATTCAGTGCATCCTCTTACAGAGAGCGGCGGAAGTTCAGTGAACATAGACGGAAAACCGCTTTTCAAGATAACATACGACTCCATTCGCCAGCAAAGATTCTTTGATCATTCGGTCCTGCAGTGGTTTGCCCTGATGCTGTTTGTTGCTGCGATGGTGATATTCCTGGCAGGCCACAGGACGATGAAGGCATATATGACCGTCGTCCCGATGCTGACCATCCTGATGGTCGTCTCGCTGGTATGGGGCATGCGTATGGACGGCTCGCATACCATATTCGCTCCGAGCATCTTCGCCGACGGCCTGTTCCCGTCCCTGGGAGCGCTCCTGATAGTCAACACTTACATCACGCTTCTGTTCTTCTGCACATATCTCATCAAGGGAAGGATAACCAAGAGTCTGTGCTCTGACGAAAGAAAGAAGAGGCTGCGTCTCGCGACGTTCGGCATCATTATGCTGGCCTGCATTGCTGCGGTCATATCATATGCCCATACGACGCTCGTGAGTGTGCTGAACAACTCAAGCATCAGCCTGGAACTCTATCGTATGGGCGATGCCTTGCTATACAGCGTGCTGATATATGCATCATACACCGGACTCTTCCTGAGCGTCCTGATGATAGTCCAGCTGATGCGCCCTGTCATAATGGAGTTCATGGGGAAGCATATCAATGTGTTCTCGCGAAACTCAATGGTGGCATTTGCGCTGCTCGTGGCGTCATACTTCAGCATCACCACTTCGTATCATGGATTCCTGAAGGAGCAGGACAGGACGCAGGTGTGGGCCAACAGGCTTGCCGTGGACCGCGACCTGAGTCTGGAGCTGCAGCTGCGCAGTGTTGAGGAAAGCATATCGTCCGACATGCTGATCGCATATATGACTGCCTTGGACAATTCGTCCGGAATGATTCTGAACAGGATTACGGAATATTATCTCAACCGTACAGGACAGGCGTACAACATAGGCGTGCTGGTTTTCCACGAGGGTGACAATACGGGCGAATCCATACTGTACAATATAGTGAACAACGGCGAGCCGATCGCAGACGGCTCCCGCTTCATGTTCCTTTCGGACGCATATGGGGCCAACAGCTATGCCGGCATATTCATGTATTACAGGCCGGAGACGGGACTAAACCGCATGATAGTGCAGATAGAGTCCAACTCCAACAAGGAGGACAGGGGGTATGGCAGTATCATGGGTCGTTTCAGCCGTAGGGGGGATGTCAACATACCATCCTTCTATTCATATGCGAAATACAAGGATGGACGTCTGACCTCATATAAAGGAAACTTCCCGTATCCTACCATCCCGGATTCTTTTGAGAGAGAGGCGGATGACACGGATGTGATCAGGAATGACGGTTATGTCCACTTTGTCAATCAGATAGGGGACTATGAGACAATAGTGATCACGCGTCCTCAGCGCAACATACTCACATATTTCACCTCGTTCTCTTACCTGTTCCTGGTGATTCTCCTGCTCGGAATCCTTCTTCCCAAGCGCAAGCCGGGACCAAAGGTGTTCAGAAGCAACTACTTCAGGACGAGGATCAATGTGATCCTGTTCCTGTCGTCATTCGTCATCCTGGCGAGCATGGCGGCGGTCAGCATCGCCTTTGTGTACAAGAGGAATGAGAAGAACATGACCAACTTGATGTCGTCCAAGGTCAGTACCGTGCAGGGCCTGATGGCGGACCAGACAAGGTATGTCCGCGACTGGAGCGAGATGTCGACCCAGGCTTTCGCTGCGGCTCTGGATGACATAAGCAATGCCACCAAGGTGGACATCACCCTTTATACTCCAGGCGGCAAGGTCTTCAGGTCCACATCTCCGGAGGTGTTCGAGAAGCTGATTCTCGGCAGCAGGATCGACCAGGAGGCGTTCTACAAGATCAGAAACAGAAATCAGAGGTTCTATATCAACAGGGAAAGTGTCACAGGATATCACTACTGGGCACTCTATGCCCCTCTGTTCAACGAGAAGGGAGACATGATCGCCATCATGAGCATCCCGTACACCGACAGGAACTACGACTTCCGTTCGGAAGCCTTCTTCCATGCGGCGCTGATCATAAACCTCTTCATCCTTCTGCTGCTTGTGTCGCTTCTCATCAGCACGCGTTTCGTGAATTCTATGTTCGCGCCTCTGGTCGAGATGGGAAAGAAGATGAGCAATGCCGATATCGACAGTCTGGAGCATATCGTATATGAGAGGGAGGATGAGATTTCATCGCTTGTGGAGGCCTACAACCGAATGGTCGGGGACCTCAAGGACTCGACCAGAAGGCTGGCCCAGGCCGAGCGCGACAAGGCGTGGAGCCAGATGGCCCGTCAGGTGGCCCATGAGATCAAGAATCCGCTGACTCCTATCAAACTGGAGATCCAGAGGCTCATAAGGCTCAAGCACAACAATAATCCTAAGTGGGAGGAGAAGTTCGACCAGGTTGCGGAGGTGATCCTTGAGCATATCCAGATACTTTCCGATACAGCCAATGATTTCTCGACATTCGCGAAGCTGTACTCTGAGGAACCAGTGCTCATGGACCTTGACAAGACCCTCAAGGACCAGCTGATGATATTCGACAACAAGGAGAACATAAGGTTCTCATACATAGGCATGGAGGAGGCCTATGTGATGGCTCCGAAGCCGCAGCTCATCCGCGTCTTCGTCAACCTGATCACCAACGGTGTCCAGGCTGTGGAGATAATGCAGAAAGAAATGGCCGAGGCAGGGGAGACGCCTGTTCAGGGACATATTCTCATATGCCTCAGGCACAGCACCCGCGACGGCTATTACGATATAGTGTTTGATGATAACGGCCCTGGAGTAAAGGGCGAGAATCTCGACAGACTCTTCACTCCGAACTTCACCACAAAGACCGGCGGTACAGGCCTTGGCCTTGCGATCAGCAGGAACATTGTGGAGAAGTGCGGCGGAGAGATAAGTTATAAGAAGTCCTTCGGACTCGGAGGAGCAAGCTTCACTGTAACCATTCCGGCTTACAGGACATAATTCCTTACATCTTCAGCTGTGATCTTGCTGCCCGACAGGATGAGCAGACGCTCGACAACGTTGCGCAGCTCTCTGATGTTTCCTGTCCATGCCTTGTCTATGAGCATCTGCATCGCCTCAGGCTCGACCTCGCGAGGCTGCATGCCTGTCTCGGAGCATATCTGCTCCATGAAATGACCGACGAGAAGCGGAATGTCCTCCTTGCGGTCGTCAAGGGTCGGCACGTTTATGACGATCACGCTGAGGCGGTGGTAGAGGTCTTCCCTGAATGTTCCCTTTGCGATCTCTTCCTTGAGGTTCTTGTTGGTTGCAGCCACGACGCGTACATCCACAATGATGTCCTTGTCGCTTCCGACTCTGGACAGCTTCTTCTCCTGAAGCACACGGAGCACCTTGGCCTGTGCTGAGAGGGACATGTCTCCGATCTCATCGAGGAAGAGCGTGCCACCGTCGGCCTGCTCGAACTTTCCCTTATGCTGACGGATCGCTGATGTGAACGATCCCTTCTCATGTCCGAAGAGCTCGCTCTCGATGAGCTCCGAAGGTATTGCCGCGCAGTTTACCTCAATATATGGCATTGCTGAACGTGAACTCTTCTGATGCAGGTTGCGCGCGACAAGCTCCTTGCCGGTGCCGTTCGCACCGATGATCAGGACGCGCGCGTCTGTCGGCGCCACCTTCTCGATCATCTCTCTGACTGCCTCCATCTTTGGAGACTTGCCGACCATTTCCTGACCGTAGACCTTCTTCTTGAGGATGCGGGTTTCCTTGACAAGATGTACTCTTTCCTTTGCGTTCTTTACTGTGATGAGGATCCTGTTGAGGTCAAGAGGCTTCTCGATGAAGTCGAATGCGCCCTTCTTGATGCATTCCACAGCCTGAGTCAGCTCTGCATGTCCGGAAATCATCACTATCGCCGAGTCTATGCCCATGGATGTCAGCCTGTCCAGGGTTTCCATGCCGTCCATTACAGGCATCTTGATGTCACAGAAAATGACATCGTATTTTTCCTTTTCCACCATCTGGCAGGCCTGCTGGCCGTTTTCCGCCACTTCTACCTCGTATCCCTCGTCTGAGAGGATCTCGCTCATGGAATTTCTGATGGCCCTTTCGTCATCAACAATGAGTATCTTCATAATCTGCCTTAAATTTGTTTCAGGTTGTTTGATATTCGCTTACAAATATCGACATTTTTGGGAGTTTAGACAATATTTTATATTTTTGCTCGATTTTAAGCAAAATCTATGCAAGTACCAGATATAATAATCGCCATTGACGGCTATTCTTCTACCGGAAAGAGTTCCTTTGCAAAAATCATAGCAAAAGAGCTTTCGTTCCTGTATCTTGATTCAGGAGCGCTCTACAGAGGCGTGACTTTGTTCGCCATAGAGAACGGCTACATCAGCGACGACTGCACAATAGATGTCCCTGGGCTGGAGAAGGCCATGGAGGAACTTGACCTCCATTTCGGCCCGTGCGGCACATACATTGGAGACAGATGCGTCGAGGCTGAGATACGCTCGCTCGCTGTCGCAGGCAAGGTGAGTCCGATCGCGACCGTTCCTCAGGTGAGGGCCTTCGTGGACAGGAAGCTCAGGGAGTTCGGCAAGGGAAAGCGCGTGGTGATGGACGGACGTGACATCGGAACGACCGTCTTCCCGAACGCGGAGCTTAAGATCTTCATGACAGCCGATCCTATGATCAGGGCGGAAAGAAGGGCGGCAGAGATGCGTGCAAAGGGCGATGATGTGAATATCGAAGACGTCCTGAAGAATCTTCAGGAGCGTGACTACATAGATTCACACAGGGAGACTTCACCGCTCACTCAGGCAGAGGACGCCATAGTCCTGGACAACTCCCATATGACCATGGAAGACCAGATGGTATGGCTCAGGGCTGTAATATCCGAGCGTTTCGGATGCTAAAGACGATAGTATGCTGACTGTTGATATAGATACCAATTCCGGATTCTGTGCCGGTGTCATCAGCGCCATTGGCAAGGCTGAGGAGTTCCTCAAGGAAGGGGAGCGACTCTACTCGCTTGGTGCAATTGTGCACAATGACGCGGAGCTTTCGCGTCTTGTCGGAAAGGGTCTTGTCACCATCGACAAGGAGGATCTTGAGGAGATGGTGGCGGCAGAGGGCGAGGTGCTGCTCATAAGGGCGCACGGAGAGCCTCCGCAGACATATGCGACAGCGGAGAACCTGGGATTCAAGATCATAGACTGCACATGTCCTGTGGTCCTGAAGCTGCAGCAGAGGATCAAGGATGCATATCTGAAGCACCTGGAATCAGGAAAAGGACAGATCATCATCTTCGGCAAGATCGGCCATGCGGAGGTGCTGGGCCTGATCGGACAGACAGACGGCACGGCTGTCGTTGTGGAGAATATTGCCATGCTGGAGAACTGTGTAAAGGAAGGCTCCATAAAGCTGGATGTCCCTACGGAAGTGTTCAGCCAGACAACCAAGAGCCCGGCAGAGTATTCGAGACTCTGCACAAGGCTTGAGGAGATGATGGCCGGATACAACGAACTTTCAGTGGAGAGATTCAAGGGCAGGGGACTGCTCACTGTGCATAACACCATATGCTCGCAGGTGGCGACAAGGCACGAGAGGCTCTCTAAGTTCGCCCTCGAGCACGATATCGTGATATTTGTTTCAGGCAAGGCCAGCTCAAACGGCAAGGTTCTTTGCGATCTTTGTAAGTCGCTCAATATCAGAACTTACCATATTGATTCGGTGTCCGAGATCAAGAGGGAGTGGTTCAGGGCTGACGACAAGGTCGGAGTGTGCGGAGCGACGTCGACGCCGAAATGGCTGCTTGAGGAAGTGGCCGGGTACATACTCGATCTCAACAAGTATGTGCCGGAATGGGAAGAGAAATTCATTAACTAAATAAACTATCATTTTTTATGGCAACAACAGCTGATTTCAAGAACGGACTTTATCTTAACTTCAACGGCAAGCCATGCCAGATCGTATGGTTCCAGCACGTGAAGCCAGGCAAGGGTCCTGCATTCGTAAAGACAAAACTCAGAAACCTCGAGAACGGACGTATCCTCGAGAACACCTTTACAGCAGGTGCAAAGATCGAGACTATCAATGTCGAGAGAAGACCATACCAGTTCCTTTACAAGGATGAGGACGGATTCAACTTCATGCACGAGGAGACTTATGAGCAGATCCACCTTGACGCTGCTCTCGTTGACAACGCAGACCTCATGAAGGAGGGTCAGCACGTTGAGATGATGTTCCTCGCTGACGAGGAGCGCTGCCTCACTTGCGAGCTTCCTACATATGTAGAGCTTGAGGTTACATACACTGAGCCTGCAGTTAAGGGTGACACAGCTTCAACAAACGCTCAGAAGGAGGTTACCCTCGAGACCGGAGCCATCATCATGGCACCTCTCTTCATCAACATCGGTGAGAGAATCCGTGTAAACACAACAGACCGTTCATACGGCGAGCGTGTGAAGTAATATTTCTTCAAATATTTTTTAGGTGAATCCGCGGTTGGTTTCGTCATTTATGTAAATGACTAACTAACCGCGGATTAATGTCAATACACAGAACTCTTTTGGGGCAGGGACGCAGAATCCTTGCCGGTATGCTTTCGGCAGTGATGCTGCTTGGAAGCTTCTCTTGTGGAAACGAGATCACCCCGGAAGATCCGGATGACAAGCCGGAGACTCCGGTGGGTCCGGATGACAAGCCGGATTTGAATGTCGGTGACCTCGAAATCATAGATGGAAAGGCAAGGCTCTATGTCTGTGAGCCTGAAGCTTCGCTCAGAAGCGCCTTCGGAAATCCGATAACAGACTGGTCTGACTATACTGTCACCGTCGCTGATAAGGAATACAAGGTCCTTGTCGACGACGATGGCAAGGCGTATGTGGATGTGGATGAGTCTGCTGACGGCACCTATGCCGCAGTGCTGACTTCAGAGGCCTCAGAGCCATACGGCACAGGATATGAGGATGTGCTGCATCCTTTCGCATATGCATATCATACCGCTGCCGGCGTAGTCGCGTCTCTCCCTCAATACGCCTCATACAGCAAGGAGAATGGTGCGGTCCTTACATTCTCGACCGGAATGGCCCTTCTTGAAATCACCCTGAAGGGCACCGCGTCCGTGGCATCCGTATATGTGCAGGATCCGTCAGGAAGCCTCCTGGGCGGATCAGGTACCTATGATCCTTCAAATGGCACATTCACAATGGAGAAGGGTGTGGACTTTGTCTCGCTCAACACCACCAGCAAGGGCAATTTCGTTCCGCTCACCGACGCCGGGACCAGATTCCTGGTGCCGGTCCCTGCAGGAAGCTATCCTCAGGGCCTGGACGTGCGTGTCTGCGATTCGGAGCATAAGATGTGCTCTGCCAATACAGGCGCGTTCGAGGTGGGATATGACAGGACCCACACCTTCAGGATGGAGTATAGTCCGGCCAAGGACCTCCTCTTCTTCGAGGGCTTCGACAATTTCGTCTGGGGCGGTGATGTCGTGGGCGGAAGCGCCACTTTCGGTCTCAATCCGAAGGACGAGACAGTGACCACGACTTCATTCAGGACCCTTACCGGTTATGAGCAGGGCCTCTATCCTGTGACCTATGACGTGGCAGGCTCGGGATATATCCAGAAATCATCTCAGATGAGCGAGATCGCAGGCAAGACCGTGTCCGAGTCCCGCAATCTTTCGTCTTCATATATAAAGAGCCGTAACGTGGGTGACTATGTCGCCCTGTACAAGTCTCAGGAGCATCAGGGCTATATAGCTCTCGGCACTGCAGAGTCGTATAACGGCATCTTCGAGCCGGCATTCGGGGGCTCTATGATAACGATGCAGAGGGATGTGCAGATTAGCTTTGACTTCTGTCCGAGGTCAGACTTCGACGATGACCTGTATTTCACCGCCACCAGCGGTGCCAACATCGTTTCCTGCACTCTGGACGGCGTGGAGCTTGGAGCAGAGTCATTCAGCAGACTCTTCAAGAAGACTGGCTCGACTGCAAGCATACTCAGGAGCGCAGTGGAGATACCTGCGGATATGACCTCTGCAAAGAAGTGGCATAAGGTCGTTCTTACAGTCAGGAACGCCAACGATGCGTCCCTGTTCAATATCTCTACTGCATCATCGCACACAAGACCGGGCAGCTACGGCTTCTATCTTGACAATTTCGAGGTAAGGAGCATATATGATGCTTCAAAGAAGAAGAGCACGACTCTCAGAGTACTCTACTGGAACGTCCAGAACGGAATGTGGGCGGACCAGGACAACAACTACAACAATTTCGTGGCCTGGGTCAAGAAATATAATCCGGATGTATGCGTATGGTGCGAGGGTGAGACCATCTTCAACACTTCGGGCGACAAGGTCTACGGTACCAACAGGGTTCTTCCTGCAGCCTGGGCCACGGTGGCACAACGTTATGGACATAATTACTGGAGCAAGAGCGAGGACAGGGACAACTATCCTCAGATCATCACATCAAAATATCCGATAAACACCTTGGCCAAGATAGGACAGATCGGAGACACAGAGGCATTTGTAGAGCACGGCTCCGGCCTTTTCGAGGTGACCTTCAACGGTCAAAGTGTATATTTCGTGTCCTTCCACGCGTTCGCGCACGCCTATGACCCAAAATGTACAAGCTCCGGCACTGACGCCCAGAACGCCTCTGCAGCATTGTATGAAGGTGATTATCATCGTGAAAAAGAGATCAGGTATGTATATGAGCAGACTATAGAAAAATATCCTTCGCAGTCCAACTGGCTTATGATGGGAGACTTCAACTCCATCTCAAGCCTGGATGCCGAGCATCACACCGGCATCAACGATACAAACTGGCTCCTGCACGACCATATCCTCGGCAAGGAATATCTGAAGGATATCATTGCGGAGAGGAATGCGCCGGAGGACTTCTTCTCCTCGATCAACGGAGACTCAAGGAGAATAGATTTCATATATGCATCTCCTGCTATGTATGAACGCATAGAAAGCGCAGCCATAGTCATAGACTCGTGGACGGTCCTCAGCCAGGACAAGAGCGTCTCTGACAAGGGCTATTTCTGCCGTCCTTCGGACCACAGACCGATTCTCGTGGACTTCAAGATGAACTGAGATGAAGAAGATTATCATTCTGGTAATGGCCGCTGTCCTTTCCCTGGCCGTTGCCGATGCTCGGGGAAAGGAACTGAAGGTGCTCTACTGGAACATCCAGAACGGTATGTGGGCCGGTCAGGAGGACAACTATGATGCATTCGTGAAATGGGTCAAGGCCCAGGATGCGGATGTGTGCATATGGTGCGAGGCAGAGACCATCTATTACACCGGCTCGTCAAAGCGCCTGCCTCGCGAGGACCGCTATTTCATCTGGGAAGAGGTGGCTCCGAGGTATGGACATAAACATATATATGTGGCAGGTCATCGTGACGGCTATCCTCAGGTGATCACGTCGAAGTACCCGATAGAGAACGTGAAGAAGATTGTCGGTGACGACCGGACCGTAGTGACTCACGGAGCGGGGTGGGCGCGCGTGAAGGCCTATGGAAAGACCTTCAACATAGTATCGCTGCATACCTGGCCGCAGAAGTCGCATTTCAGGTATAAGGAGGCTTCAAAGGAAGAGCGTGACGCCAGTGCGGCACGTAATGAGGGTGATGTCAACCGTCTGGAAGAGATGACCTGGATATGTGAGAATACGATCCTTACGGACCCTCAGGCGGAGGAGAACTACTGGCTTATGGCAGGTGACTTCAATGCCGTCTCGCCGAAGGACAACTGGGTATACAAGTTCCCCGAGGGAGATTCGAGGCTTCTTGTACACGACTATATACTGAAGAACACCCCTTATGTGGATGTCATCTGGGAAAGGCATCCGCGCAATTTCTACACCACTACATTCGAATGCAAGAGGATAGACTTCGTCTACCTGTCTCCGGCCCTCTATGGGCTTGTGGAGGACGCCCGGATTGTCGAGGATGAGTATACAAGGCCTCACAGACACGCGTCTGTGAAGAACTTCCAGGATCCTTCCGACCATCTCCCCATCATAGTCAATTTCAAAATCAAATAATATCTTATGAAGTTAAAACTATCGACATTGATTCCGCTGGCAGTGCTCGGACTTGCCCTTGTGGCGTGCTCCAAGGACGACCGTAATGCGCCTCGCACGGATGGATTTGAGATCCACGCCCTGGCGGACTGCAGCGATGAGCCTCTGAAGGAGTTCTGCGTGGACGTCCTTGAAGGCACTTCGGAACTGTACATCAGGACTGATGTGACAGATTTCAACGTGTTCTGGCAGGATGCGGCAGGCACCCCTTGGCTGGAGGTCTCGGCTTGTAGGAAGACAGATGTTCCTTCTGTCTGGAAAGTGACCCTGAACTACATCGGCAGGTCGGAAGGTGTTCTCTACACCCGCAGGACAGGTACATTGTCCGTGACCAAGCCTGAAGCCAATCTCGCGGCGTTCCTGTCCGTACACCAGGGGGCTATCGAAAGGACAGGCAACGATTTCTCGGACTTCAAGTATGGCTCGTGGCTCCCTGACGATGCGTCAGGTGAGATGCCTTTTGAAAGCTGGTCCGACGCCCTTAAGAAGAAGGGATTCTCTTCTGAAACTGCCCTGGCCTGCTTCGGAAGGTACGGACACCTGAAGATCGGTGACGAAAACGGCACCAAGGGAAATCTGGTGACTCCTACCAATGGCCTTCACAGATATGACTCCCTCCTTATGGTTTCGTTCAAGGTCGCTGCTTATCCGGGTGACGACAAGTCGTTCAAGGTGGATGTCGTGGGCGGCGGTGTCATCCGCGATTTCGCTGCGGAAGGCAAGACCAGCCTCACCCTTGAGACCGTGGACATCACTACCAATGCCGTGACTCAGGAGGGACTCTGGAAGCCGGAGACCAACTTCATAGTCTTCATATCATCTGTGGAGAACAATCCTGTGGGTGTGAACACCTGTCTGAAGATTACTTCAGGAGCATCCGGAAACGGCAAGGGATCGCGTCTGTTCATAGATGACTTTTATGTAATGAAACTGGTGCATGACCAGGACGTCGACTATTTCCTTATGAACCAGGGAAGCGGACGCGACAGGATTCTTGCCTCTATTAACGACTAAAACACCTAATGATGAAACATAATCTGCAAATGAAATGGCTGGCAGTCCTTGCCTTTGCCCTTTCCTGCATCTGTGCATCCGCACAGTCACAGGTGAAAGGTCACGTTTACGACTCGGCCGGAGAGCCGCTCATCGGTGCCTATGTGACGATCGAAGGCACTACGACAGGCTCCATAACTGACATTGACGGAGCCTATGTCATCACAGCGAAGCCTACTGATGTGCTCAAGGCTGAATATATGGGATTCACTCCGGCAACGGAGACCGTAGGCCAGCGCGCTGTCATAGACTTCACTCTTACAGAGGACCAGAATGTCCTTGAGGACGTCGTGGTCATCGCCTATGGTGCGGCAAAGAAGTCCGACCTTACCGGATCGGTGGCCAATGTCAAGATGGGCGACATCAAGGATGCCCCTGTGCTCTCGATCGACAACGCTCTCCAGGGACGTATCGCCGGTGCCGACTTTATGTCCACTGACGGTGCTCCGGGCTCGACCACCACAATCCGTATCCGTGGTACAAGGTCCATTTCCGCATCCAATGAGCCTCTGTTCATCGTGGACGGCATTATGGATGCGATCCACGACCTGAACGACATATCATCTGACGATATCGCCAGCATCTCTGTCCTCAAGGATGCATCTTCGACAGCGATCTACGGATCGCGTGGTGCCAACGGTGTCATCATCATCACCACAAAGAAGGGCTCCAAGACAGACGGAAAGGTCAATATCTCATTCAAGGCGGATTTCAGCCTTTCACAGCTGCCTAAGTCGCTCGACATAATGAACGCTTCCGAGTTCGTGCAGTATCGTAACGACTACGCATATTTCGGAGATGACAAGAGTCACGCGAACGTGAATGCGAACACTCCGCTTTCGGGCTCGGTCTATGCGGATCCGTTCAGCTACGGTGAAGGCACCGACTGGATCGGAAACATCACCAGGAACGCATTCTCGCACAACTATTCGCTCTCTCTGACAGGAGGTAACGAGCACGGATCGTTCTATGCATCTATGGCATACAACGACACAGACGGTATCATAGACGGCAGCGGCCAGAGACGTTTCTCAGGCCGTATCAAGGGTGACAGGCAGATCTTCCCTTGGCTCAAGGCTTCATACAACGGATCATACACCTGGCGTCATACCGATGAGAACAAGGCGACAATCGGAGGTACAAGCTGGTGGAACGGAGCTCAGTACCTGTCTCCGCTCCTCAAGGTGACCGACTCCGAGAACCCTCTCTATAACCTTGGACAGAAGATCAACACTCCACGTGCTATGATCGATATGAACACCAACCAGACCAAGAGAAACTCTATGAATCACGCAGTCAGCGTGGATATCACTCCGGTTGAAAATCTGGTGATCAACAGTACTCTGTCATATTATCTCTACTTCAGACAGCAATACCGTTATTTCCCTGGCTCTCTCCCTGCAAAGACAGAAAACGAGGGTGGACAGGCCTACAGGGCAGATTATACAGAAAATTCTATGTCGAACGAGACAACCGTCAGGTATAAGCTCGAGAAGAACGGACATACTTTCCAGCCTTTGCTCGGATTCTCGCTCTATCGTTATTCTGCCGAGAATTTCTCCCTCCAGGGACAGGGCTATATGGATGATGAGGTGATGTGGAACAATATGAACGCCGTTCTCGACAAGGAGACCTACAGCGCCGGAACATCATACAGCAGCAAGGCCAAGATGTCTGGATTCGCCCGTGCTGACTACAACTGGAAGTCACGCTACTACATCACGGCGACAGGCCGTTTCGACGGTGCGTCGAACTTCGCGGCCAACAACAAATGGGCGTTCTTCCCTTCAGCTGCGTTGAGGTGGAACATCTCAAACGAGCCGTTTATGGCGAGCGTCGGCTGGATCGACGACCTCTCGCTCCGCTTCAGCGCCGGTCTGACAGGTAACGACGCCATCAGCGCCTACTACTCTCTGGCAAAGCTTGACAGCACCACGGGAGGATATCTTTTCGACGGCTCACAGCCGGTATCCTTCTACAGAAGCCGTCTCGCTGAGCCTGGACTTACCTGGGAGAAGACCGCCTCATATAACCTCGCCCTCGACTGGGCTATGTTCGGAGGAAGGGTTTCGCTCACAGCTGAGGCTTATCTGTCAAAGACCACTGACCTTCTCCTGCAGGTGCAGGTTGCAGAGCAGACCGGTTATGACAAGAGGATGTGCAACCTTGGAGAAATCTCTAACAAGGGTGTCGAGCTCTCTCTGGAGACAAGAAACATCGAGCGTCCTGATTTCCAGTGGACGACTTCATTCACCGTTTCCCACAACACCCAGAAGGTGCTTGACATAGGATCCGAGGATTTCGTTTCTGCGATGAACTGTCCGGGAAACAACAAGTATATGATGTACGGTTACGTTGAGGGATATCCTCTCAACTCGCTCTGGGGATTCAAGTACGGCGGCATCTGGAAGTCGGATGAGGAGAGGGAAAGGAACAAGCAGACCAGGGCCTATGCGAGCGAAAGCACGAAGTGGGCTGACGGTACGCCGAGGTACTATGACATCAATCACGACGGCGTCCTGAATCAGGAAGACCTCGTATACCAGGGAAGTGCGGACCCTATCCTTTACGGAGGTATGCAGAATACTTTCTACTACAAGAACTTCAAGCTTGGTGTCTATCTGGCGTATTCTCTCGGCGGAAAGATCTACAACTACGGAGAGTTCTACCAGTCCGGAGGTATGTACACCAACCAGTTCCGCTATATGCTGAACTCCTGGCATCCTGAGAGAAATCCTGAATCGAACATCCCTCGCGCAGGCTACACTGACGTGGCCCTCCCGAGCGACTTTATGATTCACGATGCCTCATATCTCAGACTCAAGAACATCAGCCTCGGCTACACCCTTGACCTTTCGAGGAAGTGGAAGGGAGGCATCAAGGATGTCACTCTCACCCTTTCAGGAGAGAACCTCTACCTGTGGAAGAACTACAACGGATTTGACCCTGACGTATCCAGCGAGGGAACATCTTCGACCCTCCGCCGTGTGGACCTCGGAGCATATCCGAAGCCAAGGACATTCACTTTCAGCATCCAGGTAAGGTATTAACAGAAAAGAAATCGAGCTATGAACATATTCAAAAAGATAATCGGTGCGGTCTTTATGGCCGGTCTGCTCTCGGGAGCGGTATCCTGCTCGCTCGAGGAGGACACTTCGTCCATCTCGACGCCGGATAACTTCTTCCGCAACTTTGCGGAGTGCCAGTCTGTGGTGAACGGCTGCTACATTCCGCTCAAGAGCATATACACTTACCAGTATTTCCTCGCTGTGGAGTGTGTTTCAGATATAATGTATTGTCCTTCAGGTACATTGGACGCACAGCTGGACATCAGTCCGGTGAAGCCGCGCTTCGGCACTACAGTGTGGAAGCAGTGCTACCTCGGAGTGCAGAGATGTAATTTCGCTATTCCAGGCATCGAGGGCTGTACGGAGCTTACCGATGCGGAAAGAAACCAGCTCCTGTGTGAGGCAAAGGTGCTCAGAGCCCTTTATTACTGGCATCTGACCTGTTTCTTCGGAGATGTGCCTTTCTATATGTATGATGTCTCTGACACGGAGACCCTCCTCAAGGTGGCTGAGCTTCCGCGTATGGATGCCGATCAGAGCCGTGCAGACCTGATCGCAGACCTCAAGGAGATCGCTCCTCTGGTGTCACAGACAAGGACATCCGACAACAAGGAGCAGCGCCTCGGCGCAGCGACAGCGTGGATGCTCATCGCGAAGTTCGCTGCCTGGAACAATGATTGGGAAGAGGTCGTGAATGCTGTCGACAAGCTGGAGGAAATCTACGGTGACCTCAATCAGTATCCTCTCGAGGACATCCAGTTCCGTTGCAAGAACACTCCTGAGTCCATCTTCGAGATCCAGCACACTTACACTGAGGGCGGTCTGTCATATGTGTCCAATGTGGCCTGTGTGACGACTCCGGTGAGAAACAAGGATGACATCTATGACGGCGTCCAGATCCCGGAACTCGGCATGACAGCCAAGACCTGGCAGCCTGCATATGCCAACGTATATTTCTGCCAGGGCCTTATGCCTCGTCGCGGAAAGGACCTCAGGAACTACTACAATGTGGCCTGGGAGTGGGAAGGAAAGGCATTCGAGAAGGTAACGACGCGTCCTTACCCGGGTCCTAAGTTCTGGTGCCCGAATATGAAGGAAGGCAACGACGACAATAACTACAAGGTGTTCCGCTATGCTGACGCGCTTCTTCTCAAGGCAGAGGCTCTGTGCGAGCTCAACCAGCTCTCGGAGTCTGTGAAGTATCTTGATATGACAAGACTTCGCGCAGGCCTTGCAGGATATACCCTCCGCACTCAGGTCCGCCTGAGGGAGGAGATCCGCAACGAGAGGGCCAGGGAACTCTTCGGAGAGTTCCAGCGCAAGTATGACCTCGTACGCTGGGGCATATGGTATGATGCGGTGACAGACTACAGCGACTATCCTTCGCTTGTCAACAATATGAAGCCTTGTCACAGGTTCTATCCTATTCCGGATACCCAGGTTGTGTACTCGAAGTACAACCTCGACAATAATGAATATGCCCAGTACGGTATGTAAAAGGAGGATTTATGAAGAAGATTGCAATATTTATCACTGCGCTTGCGCTTTTCGCTTCGTGCGACAAGCCTTACAATATGGATCTGCCGCTTTCAGTGGCACAGCGCAACATCTCCCTCAGCAAGGATGCCGGCTCGACCCACGTCCTTGTATATGCCGACGGAGACTGGACGGCGACGTTCACCGAGCCGGTCGAGTGGGCGAGTCTGAACAAAGTGTCCGGATATGGAAACAGTGACCTTGTGTTTACCTACAGTGCCAACTACGGCATTGCGCGAAGAGTGGGGATCGTCCTGTCCAAGGACGAGCTCCGCGACACCGTCGTGATGACCCAGGCAGGTCCGGTAAGTACTCCTATATATGAGCCTCAGGTTACTCAGGTGCCTCTTTTCAATACTGCAGGTACTGCTGTAATCAATGCGGTCGGAAACCTTCTGTATTGTGCTGATGCCGTGTATGCATATGCAGTATACACCGAGGCGGACGGCACAGAAGAGACCGTGCTTATCGACGGCCAGGATGCCGATCCGGCGCACTGGATCACATCTTTCGAGGCGGAACACGACAAGTTCCGTTTCGGTGTGGCAGCTAACGCTTCAGGAGCTCAGAGGACTGCCAGACTCAGGATCACCATCTCCAATCCTACCGGTATGACATTCAACAAGTATGTGACCGTCACCCAGAGCGAAGGCAAGGCCGCATTCAAGCTCCCGGCTCTCGGATATGGCTCTTATGGTCCTGATGCCCAGACTCTTGTGGTCGAGACTTCGGAAAATACAATCTGGCCTTATCAGGACAATATGACCATTACGCTTCAGGACCCGAACTGGATCACCGATGCCCATATGGTTCCGGGAGGTCTCAGCCTTACACTCACCGAGAACAAGACAGGCAGCCCACGTCAGCAGAATCTGACCCTGACATACGTCTCTGACGCAGGCGAGATCATCAACGGCAAGTTTACAGTAATCCAGTCAACTAAATAACAGGAATGAATATGAAGAGAAATATATTTAGAGCGTTTTCCGCTTCGGTGGTCTGCCTTGCGGCATTGTCCTGCAGCCTTGACGAGACAGCGGACATAAAGCTGGTTGAGCTGGGAACTCCGCTTGAAGACAATGTCTGCATCATCGAGGCCGAGGGTGGAGAATACGCACTTGAGATCTATTCCAACGGAAGCTATCATATAGAGATGCTCGATCAGAGCAGCTGGCTCACTCTCAGCGCTATGAAGGGAAGCGGAGACGGCACTCTGACGCTGACATCCACCGGCAATGATGAGTTCAAGAGAATGACTTCGTTCGCACTGTGCAGCGACGTGGACGAGCGTCGTGACACAGTATACGTGAAGCAGAAGGGTAAGATCGAGGCAAGTCTTTCGATGGGCAACACCTCTATGGTGGTGCCTGGAGCAGGCGGTGAGTCAAAGGCTTCGCTTTCCACCAACATCCCGTTCGAGTACTTCAAGGTGAATGTCGACTATAACGATCCGGAGAATGTAGGATGGCTCGATCCTGAAAAGGTGTCTATGTCCGGCGATGGTCCGGACAGGACCCTCAGCATCTGGACAGAGCCTAACCCGGATGACGTTTCTGTCCGTACGGCATCCCTCAACCTCTCTTTCGTGGACGGATGGGGTGACAAGGTTGCGCTTGACATGATCGTGATGCAGAAGAACTCCAACGAAGGCCTTGGTGTGCTCAAGTCTTTCGCCGAGATCAGAAGCACCTATCCGAGCGGCGGAGAAGTGACCGAAGACTATATCCTCGAGGGAATCGTAGTCAGCAACACCGAGGGTGGAAATGCCGGTGAGAACGAGCAGATCAGTGCTTCCGCAATCGACTATACTGTCTCTCAGAGGACTGTATATGTGCAGTCTCTTGACGGAAAATACGGTTTCTCCCTTCTCACCGAGACAGAAGAGGACAATATCTTCAAGCAGTTCAACAAGGTGCAGGTGCTTCTCAAGGGTACGGAGATCTATCTCTTCGACAATCCGGCCAAGTACTACCAGATCAAGGGTGTGAAGAAGAGTATGGTCGCTTCCAATGTGAAGGCGGCCGAGTCGGAGATTGTCGTGAAGCAGAAGCATTTCAATGAGCTCACTGATGATGACATCTTTACCTATGTCACTCTGAAGGATGTCGAGTTCCCTGTCAGAAAGGGATCCATCTGTCCTATCAACGAAGGATATTCCATTGCCGGAAAATCTGACCGTATCGCCAAGTTCCCGCTTCTGGTGCGCGACATCAACGGCGACAGCTTCTATATGTATACAAATACTGTCTGCACATATCGTAACGATGGTACCCGCGTTCCTCAGGGATCAGGAAACATTTCCGGCGTGATTGTGCACGAGCGCTTCTCGCGCTTCGAGTGGAAGAACGGTATGGACCTCCTCGATATGGAGACAGACCCAGAGCTCGGAAACATCGGAAGATATCAGATCCGTCACCAGACCAAGGGCGACATCTATGACCAGATGCAGATGGACTTCAAGGACAGCTTCTCGGAGCTTCTCGTGGAGTACCGCTACTGGAATCCTGACATCGAGCACGGTGTCCAGAGGCCTACATACGGAGATAACGGATGGTTTACCCACACTTACCAGAAGAAGTATACAGGCACGGAAGCCAAGGAATATACCGAGGAAGTGTATAAGCAGCATATGTCTGCTGAGGTATGTTTCTCATACCTTGGCCCTATCGGTCTTGCAGGCACTATGTTCGGAGCCAACACCGGCAATGTGAACGGACTTGGCATCGTCCTGGACTCGGACAAGGACCGTTATAATCCTGAAATGTCAGAGTGGGTAGGCGAGTTCAACGGCACCCGTCAGTGGCTTGCTCCGGAGACATCTATGGCTGATGCTGAGATCCCTATGCGCGTGGCCAACGCCGGTAGCGGTGCAGGAAAGGGCTGGTGCTCTTCTGACTGCTACTGCGCGTTCAGAAGCCTCAAATGGTGGGATTTCGACCAGGACAGAGGATATGCCTGGATGCTGAACTTCTCGACGAAGGGCATCAGCAGCAAGCTCTCGATGCAGATATCAGTGCTCAACTCATCGCAGAGATTCCACTCTCCGCGCTACTGGAAGGCAGAATGGTCTGAGGTTGACTCTATGGATCCTTCAAAAGACGCCCAGTGGCATCCGATAGGCGAGTATACGGTTCCTGACATTTCACAGTGGACAGGTACGCTCTTCTCGTCAGTCGTAGGATACAAGGCCATCAATATGGACCTTCCTGCGGAACTCCTCGGAAAGGACAATGTATACATCCGCCTGATGCCGGTCAGCGACCTCTGCAGCAGCGGCGGAGACTACACCGACACCTTCATCACCGATGATGAGGACGGCGACAAGCACGCGAGCTCTATCGACTACATAGCCATCCGCTACAACAAGTAACATCATTAACCAACTAATAATAACTATTATGAACAAAAAGTTTTTCATTATGGCCATTGCGGCAGTTCTGGCCATCTTCATCAGCTGTAACAAGGAGGAGAAGACTCCTGAGCAGCCGACTCCGCAGATCACAGCGATCTCTCCTTCAAGCGGTCTTGCAGGCATCGCTGCAACAATCACAGGAAAGGACTTCTCGGCTGAGAAGGACGGCAACGTCGTACTTTTCGGCGAGGCTGTGGCTACTGTGACATCAGCTTCTGCAACATCTCTCGTTGTGATCGTTCCTGAGAACGAGCCTGGCAAGGTATCGGTTACCGTTGCAGTAGGCGAGAAGGTTTCAACAGGCTTCGACTTCACTTATGAGGTGCCTGTATATCCTGCAGAACTCCACTCACTCAATCCTGCAAAGGCTCAGATGGGTGCGGAGATTACACTCGTAGGAAAGCACTTCGGTGACGATGCAAGTGTTTATACAGTTCTTTTCGATGAGGACGTTGCCGAGATCAAGAGCATTACAGACGAGGCTATCGTAGTTGTCGTTCCTGAGACTCTTGACGAGCAGGCAAATGTCATCCTCAAGAAGGGTGACGAGATGATTCCTACAGTCCAGCAGTTCACATACGAGTTCCCTAAGACTCTCGCTATGGGTGCAATCACAGGCATCATCTATGAGGCAGGCGCTGACTTCACAGTTCCAGTAGAGAATCTTGCAGAGGGTGACGAAGTAAAGGCTGTATTCGTAGGCAAGGACGGCGAAGTCGAGGTTGAGTGCCTCGCAGAGGATGGCGTTCTTACAGTATTCGTCCCTGCAAAGCTCAAGGGCGACTACAAGCTCAAGGTTTATGTAAAGGGCTGCCTTCCTGTAGAGTCTGCAGCAGAATTCGCAGTATACTATGTTCCTCAGTATCAGCTTGATCTTACTGATCCTGCAGGATACATCGGAGGATATGGCTCTGGCTCGCACAAGGACGGTGTAGGCTCGGAGGCAAGATTCAACTCTACCAGCGGCGTTGCTCTGGCTTCAGACGGAATGTTGTGGGTGACTACCATAGGCGGAACAATTTCAAACAACAACGGACACGCTATCCGCAAGGTCAATCCGACCACAAAAGAGGTTACAACAGTGATCGAACCAGATGTGTTGACACTTGGCGGTACCCAGAATATGTATCCATACCACGGAGCTTTCGCTTCAAACGGTGACTTCTATGCAGCTTGCAAGAACGGAAAGTTTATGATCGGTAAGGTATCTGCTGCCGACAATACCTGGTCAGTATTCGAGTGTACAAACACTCCTGCAAAGTACAATGACGCAAAGGGTATCAACTTTATGAATCTCATCCTTGACGCTCAGGACAATATCTATGTGTGCGACCGCGACCAGAGCCGTATCCTCAAGGTGAACGCCGGCTCTACTGACGTTGCTGCCACAATCCAGGTCAAGGCTACAATCAACGGTGAGGAGAACAACATCCAGATCAACCATTTTGTCTGGGGAAAGAACAAGGAGCAGTTCATTGTTTCAGGCTCTGACGACCTCGTGCTTGTTCTCGCGGATATGAGCGGAAACGGAACGGTAATCGCCGGAAATGGTCTGAAGCCTCATTATTATGATGGCACTAATACTAACAAAACGGGAGATGCAGAGAATGTGAATTTCACTGACGGTGAGCCTGGTAATCCTCTTTCTGTAACAATCGGTCAGATCGGAGGCATATTCTACGACGAGGCAGACGGTTACATCTACTTCAACGATGTCAACTCAAAGGCATTCAGAGTGCTTGTTCCAGGTGTAGGCGGCGACTATACCAAGGGCGCTGTGAAGACTCTCCTCGGACATCCGCTTCTGTCAGCATCCAAGGAAGGTGCGCTAGGCAATCTTGGCGGACTGGTAAGAATGTCTGACGGCTCTTTCTATATCGCAGCAAACAAGGCAATAAGCAAGGCATCTCCGGTATTGGAGTAATTAATAAGAATATATTCGTATGAATATCAGACTATTGTCATTGACAGTCGGCGTGGTGCTTCTGGCAAGCGCCGGCTGTTCTTCTCATCAGCCGGCTGGTGATGTCGCTTATCCTGTCACTCAGGAGCATAGGGACAGGGCTGCAGAGCTGGTGAGCCAGATGACCCTTGAGGAGAAGTGTGCCTATGTGGGCGGCTCGGAGGATGGATTCTATATCCGTCCGGTGGAGCGTCTGGGCATTCCTCTCATCAGGATGGCAGACGGTCCTCAGGGCGTGCGCAACAACACCAAGAGTACGCTTTTCGCTTGCGGAGTGGCGGCTGCCGCTTCGTGGAACGAGGACGTGACCTATGAAATGGGTGTGGCTCTCGGTCATGATTCCCGCGCAAGGGGAGTGCACATACTTCTCGGTCCGGGCGTCAACATCTACCGCAGCCCTCTCTGCGGCAGAAACTTCGAGTATATGGGTGAGGATCCGCTTCTTGCATCCAGGACTGCTGTCCAGTACATCAAGGGTGTGCAGTCTCAGGGAGTTATGGCGACAGTGAAGCATTTTGCCCTCAATAATCAGGAATTCAACCGCCACCACGTGAGCTCGGATGCGGATGAACGCACGATGAACGAGATCTACTTCCCTGCATTCAAGGCTGCAGTAGATGCTGGCGTCGCTTCGGTGATGAGCAGCTACAACCTTGTGAACAATGTGCATTCGGCAGAGAACGAGTGGCTCCTCAAGGAGACCCTCAAGGGTGAATGGGGCTTCGACGGATTCGTGATGTCGGACTGGACATCTACATATTCGACTCTCGGATGCGTACGCAGCGGACTGGACCTGGAGATGCCGAAGGGATTCTGTATGAACTATAAGAACATCAAGCCTCTCATCGAGACAGGTGTGGTGCGTGAGAAGGATATCGACGAAAAGGTCGAGACCATCCTTGCCATCCTCATAGCTTACGGCTTCCTGGACCGTCCTCAGCTGGATACGACCATAAAGGAGGACAATCCATATTCACGTGAAGTCGCCTACAGGCTCTCCTGCGAGTCAGCAGTGCTCCTGAAGAACGATGGCGCGCTCCCTCTCCAGAAGGGTGGAAAGATCGCCCTTATGGGTCCTCGTGCCGACGTAATTCCTTGCGGAGGCGGCTCAGGTGCAGTAGATCCTCTCTATTCGATTTCCCTTCTCCAGGGTATGAACGGCCTCGGGGAGGACTTCCCTGTGACTTATGTAGAGGATTACGCCAAGAATGCAGATATGCTCAAGGATGCGTCTGCAGTGGTGGTTTCGGTGGGCTTCGACAAGCACACCGAGAAGGAGGACCACGACAGGACATTCGCCCTTCCTGAAGGTCAGGACGAGATGATCGAGTTCGCTCTTGAGAATAACGACAACGTGATCGTAGTCGTATATTCAGGCGGCGGAATAGATATGAGCCGCTGGGGCGACAAGGTGTCAGCCATTGTTATGGGCTGGTATCCTGGTCAGGAAGGCGGACAGGCGATCGCGCGTATGCTCGCCGGCGAGTTCTCGCCATCGGGCCGTCTGCCGTTCACTATTGAGGCAGCCGCAGAGGAAAATCCTACATATACGAACTATTATGTGGAGAAGCCTCTGACAAAGCGCGGCCATTCGACTCTCAACGTGACTTACGGAGAGGGTGTGTTCGTGGGCTACAGGGGATATGAAAAGAACGGAGTATGCCCTGCCTATGCGTTCGGACACGGCCTTACATACACCACATTCGAGTATTCGGACCTCAAGGCTGTAAAGGCCGGTGACGGATATGATGTGACATTCACGGTGACTAACACAGGTGACTTCGACGCAGCTGAAGTGGCTCAGGTCTATGTCGGCGAACAGAATCCTGTCGTTGTCCGTCCTGCAAAGGAACTCAAGGGATACGACAAGGTGTTCGTGAAGGCAGGCGAGTCGGCAGAGGTGAAAGTTCATCTTCCTGAGTCGGCGTTTGCATACTATGACGTGGATATCCACGGATGGAATGTGACCCCTGGAATGTTCAATATTATGGTCGGAGCCGCTTCTGACGATATCAGACTTCAGACCGAAGTGAAAATGTAAAGACAGATGCGAAAGCTTTTTATTTCATTATTAGTTGTATTGGTGAGTGCCGGTGCGTCAGCCCAGCAGCGTTATGTAGATGCTGCTGAACTGACCGTTATCGGCCAGCCTGTGCCGACGGACCGTCCTTTCGCAAGGGTGGATACCTCGGTGTACAAGTTCAACGATGCCACAATCGACCGTTATGCCAATTATTCCACCGGCCTTGCCGTGCTGTTCACGACAGACTCGCGGAATATTAAGGCACGATGGGAGACATCCGGAGCAAATTCCGGCTCCAATATGGCGGCGATAGGCCAGAAGGGCCTGGACCTCTATATAAAGAAGGATGGCGAATGGGTGTTCGCCGGTGTAGGCTCACCCGCTATGAACAAGGCGCCATACGACAGACACGAAAGCACTTTAGTGGCTCATATGGAGCCGGGAGTCAAGGAATGCCTTCTTTATCTTCCTCTCTTCGACAAGGTGGACAATCTTGAGATCGGAGTGGATCAGGAAGCATTCATCAGGCCTCTCGCGAATCCGTTCCGCCACAAGATCGTGGTAAAGGGCTCAAGCATCACTCACGGAGCTGCTGCGAGCCGTCCGGGTATGACATATGCAGCCCGGTTCGGCCGTGACAACGGATTCTACTGCATCAACCTCGGATTCAGCGGCAAGTCCAAGCTGCAGAAGGAATATGCCCTTCTGCTCGCTGACATCGAGGATGTGGATGCATTCATATTCGACACTTTCTCCAATCCTTCGGCAGAGGATATATACGGACGTTTCGATGAGTTTGTGGACATAGTACGCGCAGCTCACCCGGATGTTCCGATGATCTTCCTGCAGACGGAAAGACGCGAGACCAGAAACTTCAACACCGACAGGGAAGCCTTCGAGGCGGCGAAGCAGAAGGCTGCAGCGGAGAAGGTGCGTCAGAGGATGAAGACAGACCGCCATATCTATTTCATCACATCGGAAGATTTCCTCGGCGATGAGCATATAGCTACTGCAGACGGGACTCATCCGACGGACCTCGGATTCACATATATGCTTGAGAGCATATCTCCGAAGATAAAGAAGATATTGAAGAAATACGGGGTCAGATAGATTACTGATACATAGCCGAGGCAGCATCCCAGAGCGGGTGCTGCTTCAGTTTTTTATTGAGGGTGAGTTCGCGTGCCGGGATAGGGAGGACTGTGTACTTGGTGCCCAGGCCGGTCTTCCGCTCATATCTGCCTGTACGCACGAGATCAAACCATCTGAATCCTTCTCCGAAAAGTTCAAGCCGCCTTTCTTCCAGCACTGCATCGAGGAATTCCTCCTCATCAGCAGGACTTACTGCCGGAAGCCCCCTGAACTTTCTGAGTTCGTTGAGCCTGTCCAGACCTCCCTGCAGCCCCTGGCCTTCCGCGCTTATGAGGTACATCTCCGCAAGGCGTATCATATACAGCGGATCCTGCCCGGCATCTCCGCTGCAGTATTTGTTCACTACATTGTTGTTGCTCTGGACATCGACGGAAATGTCTTTCCTCTTGTCTGAAGGTCCGAACATATCCATAGCCTCCTGGGTCGGGCAGAACGTATATGAGCCTCCCACCGGTGACTCCTTCGTGTAATAATACGAACTCATATTCACCCTTCCTTCGTGGATGAGGTTGGCGAATGTGAATATCTCTTCCTTGTTCTCTCCGCCTCTGAAGATGGTCTCGAAGTCAGCCAGAGCGAAGTCCGGGTCAGTTATCAGTTCTTCAGCGAGAGCTGCCGCTTCCGCTTTTCTGCCCATAGCCAGGTATGTCCTTGCCAGAAGCGCCTTGGCAGCCTGACGGGATACGAGATTCTTATGGGTGAAGTCTGCAGAATATTCCACAGCTTTACGGAGCTCGGATACCACGAATTCCCAGGCCTGCGCCTCGGGAGTCTGTCCGACTTCTTCGGTCTCGTTCCCGGTGATGATCGGCACATCCCTCCATCGGGCGACTATGTTGTAGTAATACAGTCCTCTGAAGAAATGTCCCACTCCGAGATATTCATTCTTGTCCGGTGATTCCGGCAGCCCCTCGATGATGCTTATATACCTGTTGATCTGGTACATGCCGGCATAGAATCCGTTCCACGGGCTTGTGACGATGCTCTGGTTGGGGGCGATCGCCATCTCCACCAGGAGCTTTGGCGTGTTCACGCCCGACGCTCCCGGACGGATCAGGTCGGAGCCTATGATGTCGAACAGTGCCCATCCGTTGAACGTCGGCTTGTACTGTGCGATGTTGTATATGCCGTTCATCAGCAGCTGTGCGTGTTCATATGTGACCTGGTCGTCGGGCACGGCATTGTGAGGATACTGGTTCAAGTATCTGTCACATCCTCCTGCGGCAAGCAGAAGGACTATACCTGTTATGATAATGCCTGTCTTCTTCATACCGCTAGAATTTAAGTGTCATTCCCAGAGAGAATGTCCTCGGCTGAGGTGTCCACATACAGTCCAGACCCATTCTGGTGGCATCAAGACTGGTATTCACTTCGGGATCTATATATCTGTAAGGAGATATCAGGAAAAGATTGTCTGCCTGCAGATAGACGCGCAGGGACTCCAGACCTGCCTTCTTCATTATGCCTGACGGGAGGCTGTATCCCAACGACAGACTTCTGCAGCGCAGATATGAGGCATCGTGGAGATATCTGGTGGTCTTGAACAGCGTCGAGTTCCACATCATTCCGTATATGGCTCTCGGCACCGTGTTGCTCGTGCCCGGTCCCGTCCAGCGGGCGAGCGCTTCCGAGCGCTGCGCCGGCCACTGTCCGTTGCCGAGCCTCAGACCTCCTGTCCAGGTCTGATAGAGCTGGTTTCCATAAGAGAATGTGAGGAAAATGTTGAGGTCGAGTCCGCGCCATTTGAATGTGTTGCTGAAGCCTCCTGTAAACAGCGGGTTGGCAGATCCGACGAACTGGCTGTCGTTGACTGTGTCTATCCTGCCGTCTCTGTTGACGTCTTCATATCTGATGTCACCTGCCCTGACCCCTTCCTTGTATAGCGTTTCAGGCACTTCTTCATCAGTCTGATAGATGCCGAGCATCTTTATGAGATAGAAACTGCCGACTTCTTCGCCGACCTTGAGGGCGTGGTAGTCGTCGGTGGTCAGGATGTCGTCATCGTCCGTGAGCGATGTGAGCCTGTTCTTGACAAAGGCTATGTTGAAGTCGCCTGTCCATCTGAAGTCGCTGTATGAGAGGTCGCCCCCGAGCGTGATCTCCAGACCGCGGTTGCGGATGGAGCCGATGTTGCTGGTCTTCATCGTAAATCCTGTCGTGGCAGACGTCGGCTTGTTGTATAGCAGGTCCTTGGTGTCCTTCTGGAAGATGTCGACGGTGACCTTGAAGGAGTTGGAGAAGAGTGACAGGTCCATACCTATGTCATATTGATGCGCCTTCTCCCACTTGAGGTCCCTGTTGCCCTGGGTCATCAAGGCTATTCCGTTCTCATTCAGGTAGTTGTATCCGCCGTTGGCAAGAGCCTGATATGCATATGAGCCGATGCCTCCCTGATTTCCAGTAGTTCCGTAGCTTGCGCGCAGCTTGAGGTCCGTCCTGCCGTCCTTCCAGAAATCTTCCTCCGAGATCTTCCATCCCGCCGAGACGGAAGGGAAGAATCCGTACCGGTGCTCAGGTGCGAACTTGGACGATCCGTCCGCACGTGCGGACAGTGTAAGAAGATATTTTCCGCGGTAGTTCAGTGTACTTCGCAGCAGGAACGACTGCAGGGCCCAGGATGACAGACCTGTCGTCACGTCTAAGTATTCCGCCGCCACGGAGTTGACGTCAAAGTCCTCGGACGGGAATCCCTGTCCGGTCTGTGATGCTGTAGAGGATGCATCTTTCTGGAAAGAATGTCCGAGCATCACGTCAAAGGAAAGACCGCACTTCGCGTGATGCTTGTATGTAAGGATATTGTCGACGATTATTGAAGTATATGCCTTGCGGGCGTCTGTCAGTTTTCCGATAGAGTTGCCGTACATATGCTTCGCGCTGTAGTAGATGTGGTCTTCGGCATACATAAAGTCGCCTCCGACACTGGTCTTGAATGTAAGCCCGTCAATGATGCTGAACTGCAGGAATCCGCTTCCGTACATCCTGTAGCTGCGGTTGTATACCTTCTGCTCCCTGATGGCCTGCAGCAGGTTGTAGTGCAGCAGGTCCACATCCTTTATCGTATAAGACCCGTCCGGGCGGAACGGTGTGTCCCAGGGACGGTGCTCGAGGGAGTGAGTCAGGATGGATGTGCCCATATTTCCGTCCGGCACCCTGTTGTTGTGGGTGTATGTTCCGCTGACATTGATGCCGGCAGACAACCATTTCTTTATATCTGTAGCTACATTGGCCCTGACACCGAACTTGTCCATACGGTTTCCGATGACAACTCCTTCATTCTGCCGCGCATTCGCCGAGATATAGTAGCGGCTTTTGTCCGAGCCTCCCGATATGGATGCGTTGGCTTTCCAGGTCACGGCGGTCCTGAACATCAGGTCCACCCAGCTGAACTGCTCTCTGTCCGGGTATGGATTCACCATATGGGCCACGGAAGCTCCGGTCTGGCGGTTGTAGTTGTCTATGGCCTCGTTCTGCACTTCGAGATACAGGTCGGCGTCGGCGACTGCCAGCTTGTCCAGGGACGGTATATATGCCAGACTCATAGAAGCGTCTGCGCTCACCCTCGGCCTTCCCTTCTGTCCGGACTTTGTGGTGATGAGGACTACTCCGTTAGTGGCCCTGGAGCCGTAGATGGCGGCCGATGCGGCGTCCTTGAGCACCTGGATGGACTCTATGTCGTCCGGATGTATGTCCGTCAGGGAGTTCAGGGCCTCTCCGCCCCATCCTCCGGCATCACCGGTGGTGTTGCTTATAGGCACTCCGTCCACGACATATAAAGGCTCGTTGCCTGCGGTGAGCGATCCTATACCTCTGATGCTGACCCTGTTACGTGATCCGGGCGTTCCGGACGAGCCTGTGATGTATACTCCGGCGATCCTGCCCTGAAGCAGGCCTTCCGGACTTTGAGTCGTCATCTCGACCCTCTCATCTGTGCGGTATGTGCTGATTGCCGATGAAATCTCCCTCCTCGGCATAGTTCCGTATCCGACCACTATGGCCTCTTCCAGCAGATTGACAAATTGATCATCCTCTTCCTTTGCCATCTTGTCGAGCAGGTCCTTCTGCGCATCGACCGGCATAATTATGAGGATCATCCTGCCCTGGAATATGGCCTGCATACCTGTGCCGTCAAGTATTGATGCCATAACAGCGTCCAGGCTTCCTTTCTCGGGCAGACTGACTTTCTCCTCGACGTTGAGAAGCCCCTCGTTATAAGCCACAGTATATCCGCTCTGCGCCTCGATATGCTCGAACACCTTGCGCAGCTTCATACTTTCACGCGGGAATGTCACCGTCTGCTCCTGTGCATCAAGACTGAGAACAGACAGCATCCCGGCAAGGATACATAAGGTGGCTGTGAGATATGGTCTCATAAACCTTTATCGGATATAGATGTCCTTTCCTTCGATTGTATATTCCATTCCAGGAACGAGATGGCATACGGCGGTGAGGACCTCCTCGAGAGACTCGCCGTTGATGAATTTGGCAGTGAGCACTGCCTTGTCGTATGCGTCTGTAGTGAGATGTATGCTTACATCGAACTTCCTTGCTACCATCCTGAACGCCTCTGCTACAGGCTGTGAGATTATGCATAGATGACCGTCCTTCCAGGCTGTGAGGTCTTCCGGAGAGGTCTGGGTCATGACGACGGCACCGCTGCTTCTGTCCAGAGAGTATGTGTCGCCCGGCTTGAGCTCGGCCTTCTGTCTTCCGGAGGTCCTTTCCACGCTGACTGCACCGCTGCAGAGCGTTGTGCTTGCAGAATGTCCGTCCGGATATGCATTCACGTTGAATGTCGTTCCGTGAGCTGTGACTCTGATGTCCTGAGTCCTGACTGTGAACGGATGTGACTTGCTCGATGTCACTTCGAAAAGCGCCTCACCTTCGAGTTCCACAATCCTCTTCCTTCCGAATGATTCCGGATATTTCAGGACCGATCCTGCGTTGAGGGTCACCTTGGAGCCGTCAGGAAGGACGACCTCGGTGGTTTCTCCGTTGTCAGTGCTCCTTTCGAGCCCTGCGGTCATTCCGGCATCCTTGCGGCTGTCATACAGATGTATGCCCACAGGGATCATTATGAGCGCAGCTGCAGCGGCCGCCCAGGCTATGACTCTCCTGAATACGGGCCTCTTCACTGTCGCTGTCTTCTGTCCGTACGCATTCTCGATTTCCCTGATCTTGGACTGCACGGCAAGGTATGAAGCCTCGACCTCACTGGTCGTGACTTCAGATGTGTCTATGTTTTCCCATCCCTTGAATTTATATGCAGTCATATTTTCTCTGTATCAATATATTGACGAAAGACAGTCCCTCTTTACCTAAAGGAAAATCGCAATCGCCTTCGTTATTTTCCTCAGTTCGCACAGGGCGAGGTAAATGTGGTTCTCGACTGTCTTCCGGGAGATGCCGAGTTCCTGGGCGATCTCCCCGTTGGACTTACCCTCAAGACGTGAGAGGATGAATATCCGTCTCCTCTTCTTAGGCATCCGGCGTATCATCTCCGCCACCTGGATCTCCGTCTCCTTGGCGAAGAATTCGCTTTCAGTTCCGTATGGGTTGTCTGTCTCGCTGACGTCGGTGAGCGGTATGCTGACCTTGTTGGTGCGGCCGTAGTCTATGGCCGCGTTGCGGCTCATAGTATATAGATAGGCTCCGAATGACTTGATCATAGGAAGCAGTTCCCTGTGGAGCCAGATCTTCACGAAAATGTTCTGTGCCAGGTCCATAGCATCGTCCTTGCTGGAAATGAAATGCCCGAGGAAGCACCTCACCTTGGGGTAATAATGCTCGAAGACTCTTCTGAAAGAGCCTTCGTCCCCCTTGGCGATTGCCTCGAGCAGTATTTTTTCGTTTTCCAGCATAGATGTGTCGTGCTATTTCTGTCTGAAGAATATGTGGACAGGGCATCCGAGGAAGTCGAACTTCGAGCGGAGCTTGTTTTCCAGGAATCTTCTGTATGGCTCGCGGATGTACTGCGGCAGGTTGCAGAAGAACGCGAATGACGGAGAGCGTGTCGGCAGCTGGGTTATGTACTTGATCTTGATGTACTTGCCCTTCCATGCAGGTGGAGGGTAGTTCTCGATCTCCGGCAGCATCTCTTCATTGATCTTTGATGTAGGGATCTTGCGTGAGTAGTTTTCGTATACGTGTGCAGCTGCGTCGAGCACGTCCATGATCCTCTGCTTGTTGATCACCGATGTGAAGATGATCGGGAGGTCGTTGAACGGTGCGAGGCGCTCCTTGATGGCAATGGTATACTCCTTCATTGTGTTGCTGTCCTTCTCAATGGTGTCCCACTTGTTCACCACGATCACGCAGCCCTTCTTGTTGCGCTGGATCAGGTTGAAGATCGCCATATCCTGCGCCTCGATGCCGGTCTGCGCATCCACCATGAGGATGCAGACGTCAGAGTGCTCGATCGCGCGGATGGATCTCATCACCGAGTAGAACTCCAGGTCTTCGTGTACCTTCGCCTTCTTTCTCATTCCGGCTGTATCCACGAGCATGAATTCGTGACCGAACTTGTTGTAAAGCGTTGCTATGGAGTCACGTGTAGTTCCGGCTATTGGAGTGACGATGTTCCTCTCCTTGCCGAGCAGGGCGTTTGTCAGCGATGACTTGCCGACATTCGGCTTTCCTACGATGGTGAAGTGAGGAAGGTCAGGACGCTCGTCCTGGTCAGGATCTTCTGCAGGAAGCTCCTTGACTATGGCGTCCAGAAGGTCTCCCGTGCCGCCTCCGTTGGCAGCAGAGATGCTGTAAACCTCTCCAAGACCAAGTGAATAGAACTGGAACGAATCGAATATCTTCTCTCCTGAGTCGATCTTGTTCACTGCAAGGACAACCGGCTTGCCGCTCCTTCTGAGCAGGTCTGCGATCTCCTCGTCATAGTCAGTGATGCCGGTGCCGGCCTCAACCATAAAGAGCACGACGTGAGCTTCCTCAATGGCCAGTACCACCTGCTTGCGGATTTCCTCTTCGAAGATGTCGTCTGAATTGGAAGTGTATCCGCCGGTGTCGACAACAGAGAACTCTGTTCCGCACCACTCACATCTTCCATAATGTCTGTCGCGGGTCACACCCGCGGTCTCGTCTACGATCGCCTGTCTCATTCCGACAAGGCGGTTGAAAAGTGTGGACTTACCCACATTGGGGCGTCCAACAATAGCTAAAAGGCTCATAATAAATAGTTTAATTGTTAACATCCCGCCTCACGGCGGAATCGCTCATCCCTATCCGGGAACGTTATCTGCAGTCGGCTCCGCAGCTTGCGCAGCCTCCTTCGTCACACTTAGGGGTCCCGTCTTCGTTCTTGGGACCCCAAAGTCTGATTTCTTCTTCTTTGGCGCACTTGATGCCTCTCTTGCGCATCTCCTTGTTGTTCTCGATCTCAGTCTCGGGAAACTTTCCGTCCTTCCTGAAGATGATGTTGAAGCAAAGGCCTATGACGCAGAATGCAACCAGTGCGAGTGCGGCAAGAAATATCTCCATTACTTGATGAAGCTTGAGCTGATCTCCTCGTAGTTGTACACCTTGTCGATGATATCGGCGAAGATGCCTGACATTGAGAGTACTGTGATCTTGCTGGTATCCTTGTCAGCGTCCTTTGTCAATGGAATGGTGTCTGAAACGATCACTTCCTCGAGCGCTGAATTGGCGATTCTTTCATATGCAGGGCCTGAGAACACAGGGTGTGTAGCGCATGCACGAACGCTGAGCGCTCCCATTTCCTTGAGGACATTGGCTGCCTTTGCAAGTGTTCCGGCTGTGTCGATCATGTCGTCAACAATCACGACATTCTTGCCCTGGACGTCTCCGATGGCTGTGATCGAACCGACCACGTTCGCCTTCTCGCGTGACTTGTGGCAGATGATGACCGGGCACTCGAGGTATCTTGCGTATGCGTTGGCTCTCTTTGCACCACCCATGTCAGGAGCGGCGATTGCAAGGTTCTCGATGTTCATTGCCTTTAGATATGGAAGGAATACTGCGCTTGCGTAGATGTGGTCAACAGGGAAGTCGAAGAATCCCTGGATCTGGTCTGCGTGAAGGTCGCATGTCATCACACGGTCGCATCCTGCTGCTTCCAGCATGTTGGCTACAAGCTTTGCTCCGATAGAGACTCTCGGCTTGTCCTTGCGGTCCTGTCTTGCCCAACCGAAGTATGGCATTACGGCGATGACCTTGTGAGCCGATGCTCTCTTTGCCGCATCGATCATCAGGAGAAGCTCGAAGATGTTGTCTGTAGGAGGGAAAGTGGACTGGATGATGAATACTGTCGCTCCGCGGACACTCTCGTTGTAGCAAGGCTGGAACTCGCCGTCGCTGAATGTGAGTACGTCAGACTCTCCAAGCTTGAGTCCGAGCTTTGTTGCTACCTTCTCGGCAAAGTCTCTTGAGGCCTTGCAGGTGAAAACCTTGATTTTATGTTCGTCGTGCATATGATATGAGGGTTTTGTGTTAATTGTTTTCTTTGATGCTTTCCAGAACGGATTCGATGTAGTCAAGAATCTCTTCTCTGCCCAGGCCTGTCTCGGATGAACTGATGAATGTCGGAGGGAGTTCCTCCCACAGCTCGAGGATCTGCTTCTTGTTCTTCTCTACCTGTTCTGCAAGGGCGTTCGGGCCGCTCTTGTCGCCCTTTGTGAATATGATCGCGAAAGGAATCTGGCCCTGGCCGAGCTCTACGAGGAAGTCCATGTCGACCTTGCCTATGTCGTGACGCGAGTCTATCAGGACGAACAGCATCACCATGTCTTCGGAGAAGTTGAGATAGTTGCGGATGACCTGCTCGAGCTTCTGCTTTGCTGTAGCGGACATCTTCGCGTATCCGTATCCGGGAAGGTCAACAAGATACCACTCCCTGTTGATGAGGAAGTGATTCACCAGTCTGGTCTTGCCTGGCTTGCTCGAGGTCATTGCAAGCTTCTTGTTGCGGCAGAGCATGTTGATGAGGGACGATTTGCCGACATTCGATCTTCCGATGAATGCGAATTCAGGGAATTTCTGCTTCGGCTTTTCCGAAACTCTCGTGCTGCTGCCTGAAAAAAGGGCCTCGGTGATCTTCATAAAAACTTGTCTACCTTTTGAAACGTGCGCAAAGATATGAATTTTTCTTTTATTTCTTAAGCAGGATAGGTGGATGTGTGAGGTTTTTTGCTAAATTTGTTGCGGTAGAAAGAAAATGGGTATGGAAAAGCAGTTTATTGACCTGTTCGAGTTGCAGACAAGACTTAAGAGGGGGATAGAATCGCTTTTTCCGAACCGTCTGTGGATCAAGGCCGAAGTCAGCGCCGTAAAGGCTCGGAACGGAGGCCATTGTTATCTGGAGCTGTCCCAGAGCGACGACTCGGGGCTTGTGGCGAAGTCAAACGCCATCATCTGGAGCTCGAAATACAGATTCATCGCGCCATATTTCGAATCGGTGACAGGCTCTCCCATACAGGAGGGCATGACTCTTTTGGTGGAAGTACAGGTGAATTATAGTCAGTTGTATGGATTTTCGCTGATAATCAACGATATAGATCCGGAATTTTCTCTCGGAGTCAAGGAGATGGAGAGACAGAAGACCATTGAGAGACTGCAGAAAGAGGGCCTGATGGACATGCAGAAGGGCCTCGTGCTGCCGGCTCTGCCGTATGACCTGGCGGTCATATCGGCCTCCGATGCAGCCGGCTACAGGGACTTCATCCGTCACCTGGACGAAAATCCATACGGATTCAAGATCGCTCCGGAGCTTTACCCAGCCTTGATGCAGGGAGCCGACTGTCCGTCTTCGATAATCGCAGCACTGGACGCCGTGCTGGATTCCGGCAAGGAATATGATGCGGTGCTCATCCTCAGAGGCGGCGGCTCGAAACTTGATCTGGCATGCTTCGATGACTATGAAATGGCTGCAGTGATAGCGCAGTATCCGCTTCCTGTCCTGACGGCCATAGGCCATGACCAGGATTTCCATGTATGCGACATGGTCGCCCATGAATATGTGAAGACACCGACAGCTCTGGCTGACTTCATTTTGGGATTTTATGAGGATGAGGACGAGAGGCTTTCGACGTATGAAAGCCGCATGAGGCTCGCGGTTTCAAACATGCTTTATCGTGAGGAAACCTTGATAGAGTCGCTTGCGGCAAGGGTGAAGAGCGCTTTTTCTCTGAAAATTGCGGCTATGGAGTCTGGATTGCAGGTGCTGCAGGCGAGGATCGAGTCGGCTGATCCGCGCAAGATCATGGAGCGCGGATACGCCTTGGCGACAGATGCGGACGGAGTGGTCCTGAAGGGGGCGACGGGCCGCAGACCCGGGGACCGTGTGGCGGTTATGTTCGCCGACGGCACACTGAACTGTGCGGTGCAAGACGTCATCCTGAAAGATTGCCACGGCTTCGTTGAAGCCTCGCAATGACGTATGCGTCATCCTGAGGGACCGGCAATACTGTCATCCTGAGGAGCCCGGCAACATTGTCATCCTGAGGAGCCCGGAGGGCGACGTGAGGATCTGATATAAGATATATGACTGAGAAATTTGACTATGCAAAGGCGGTAGAGGAGCTGGAGGCGATCGCCGCCAAGGTGGAGGACCCGAAGACGGGTGTGGATGATATTGACAGATATGTGAAGCGTTCCAAGGAGCTGCTGGAGGCATGCCGTGCATACCTCCGCGGAGCCCGTGAAACTGTAAAATTATAAATATGAGTGCAAAGAAGAATAAGATGATCTATGACGCCGACAAGTGGCTCAAGCCGTACAAGGATGTCATTGACAGACGTCACGAGATGATCCTTGCCCTCAAGGACAGGCTGTCTGTGGACGGCTCCTTGAGCAGAGGAATGAATAACCATGTATATTACGGACTTCACCGTGATGCAAAGGGCAACTGGGTGTTCCGCGAGTGGGCTCCCAATGCCACCAAGATATATCTGATCGGTGAGTTCAACAACTGGAAACGTACGGAGGCATATGCCCTGAAGCCGCTCGGAGGCGGAAACTGGGAGATTGTGCTTCCGTCCATGTTCCTGGATCATGGCAATCTGTATAAGCTATACATAGAGTGGCCGGGTGGAGGCGCCGAAAGGCTCCCTGCATATGTCACAAGGGCGGTCCAGGACCCTCATACGAAGACGTTCTGCGCTCAGGTGTGGGACCCTGCTCCATATGAGTGGAAGCATCCGAAGCCGGGCAAGCGTCCGCATCCTCTCATCTATGAGTGCCATATCGGAATGGCTGCGGAGGAGGAGAAGGTGGGAACATTCGAGGAGTTCCGCCTGAATGTGCTTCCTAAGGTCGCGGACCTGGGATATGACACCCTTCAGATCATGGCCCTCCAGGAGCATCCATATTATGGTTCATTCGGCTATCAGGTAGCCAATTTCTATGCGCTCAGTTCGCGCTTCGGCACACCTGAGGAGTTCAAGGCTCTTGTCGACGAGGCTCATGCCCTCGGCATCGCTGTTGTCATGGACATAGTTCATTCGCACTCTGTGGACAACGAGGCAGAAGGCCTTGGCAACTTCGACGGAAAGGAGACTCTCTACTTCTATGACGGCTGGCAGGGAAGGCATCCCGCATGGGGCTCGCGCTGCTTCGACTACGGAAAGGACGAGACCAAATATTTCCTCCTGTCCAACTGCAAATACTGGATGGAAGAGTACCATATCGACGGATTCCGCTTTGACGGCGTGACCAGCATGCTGTATTGGGATCATGGCCTCGAGAAGGCGTTCGTGGGATATGAGAACTACTTCAATCAGGGCGTGGACGAGAATGCGATAGCATATCTGGCGCTGGCCAACATCCTCATCCACGAGATGAACGAGGACGCATTCACCATAGCCGAGGACGTCAGCGGCATGGCCGGACTGGCCGCTCCGCTCGAGCAGGGCGGTGTCGGATTCGACTTCCGCATGAGCATGGGTGTGGCCGACAACTGGATCAAATGGATCAAGGAACTGTCTGACGACCAGTGGAGCGTCGGAGAGATATGGTGGCAGCTCACCAACAAGCGCGCTGACGAGAAGACCATCAGCTATGCCGAGTGCCACGACCAGGCGATGGTGGGCGACAAGACCATAGCCTTCCGTCTGATGGACGCCGAGATGTATACTTCCATGAACAAGGAGTCGCAGTCGCCTGTCGTTGACAGGGGCATGGCTCTTCACAAGATGATACGTCTTGTGACCATGGCGACCTGCGGCGACGGATACCTCACGTTCATGGGCAACGAGTTCGGGCATCCGGAGTGGATCGACTTCCCTCGCGAGGGAAACGGATGGTCATACAAGCATGCCAGAAGGCAGTGGTCACTGGCTGAGCCTGACTATCTGAGATACAGATACCTGAGGAATTTCGACAAGGCTATGGTGGAACTGGCTCGCCAGGAGTCCATCCTTGATGAGGCTCCTGAACTTTTTGTGCAGGATGAAGAGAAAAAGATACTGATATTCAAAAGAAAAAGTTGTATCTTTGCGCTGAATTTCAACCCGACCTCTTCGTTCGCCGATTACGGCTTTGCCGTACCGGCAGGAAAATACGAAATGGTGCTGAACTCAGACGAAAACGAATTTGACGGCTTCTCCAGACTGAAGACTGGAGAGGTACATTTTAGTGTATCGTCCAAGAGTGAGAACGGAAACGGCAAATATGACGAGACGCTCTTCCTCTATCTGCCGTCACGTTGCGCGGTTGTGCTGAAAAAGATTGATTGAAAAAAGGTTAACTAAACACATATTCATATGGCTTTTCTTAAATTCAACAAGTCCGAGCTTGTCAACCTGGAATATTCGCTCAAGCGTGAGATCATCGCTGCGAATGAGACAGGAGCGTACTGCAACACGTCCATCGTGACCTGCAATACGAGACGCTATCACGGACTGCTTGCAGTCCCTGTTGATGAGCTGGGTGGCGGAAAGTACATGCTGCTGTCCGCTCTGGATGAAAGTCTGGTCCTCCGAGGCAAGCAGTTCAACCTCGGAATCCACTGCTACGGCGACACTTATGATCCGAAGGGACATAAGTACATCGTGGATTTCGACATGAACCCTGTGCCTGTAGTTACATACAAGGTCGGAGGAATCCTGTTCACTAAGACTATCATGATGGTCCCTGACAACGATCAGGTGCTCATCAAGTACGAGTTGCTTGAGGCTCCGTCAAAGCTTACGCTTATGCTGAAGCCTTTCCTTGCGTTCAGAAGCGTTCACAGCCTTACCAGCCAGAATCCTGAGGCTTACACAGGATATGACGAGGTCGACGGCGGTGTCGCATTCAGACTTTACAATGGCTTCCCTTATCTCAACATGCAGATTTCGGGACAGTCGGCATTCAAGTATCAGCCATATTGGTACAGCGGGGTGACATACTCTGACGAGTACCGTCGCGGATTCGACTGCAGGGAGGACCTTTTCGTTCCCGGCATCTTCTCGCTCGAGATGAAGCCAGGTGATTCAGTAGTGTTCTCTGCATCAGTAAACGAAATCAACCCTAAGGGCCTGAAGAGAAAGTTCACCGACACTCTCAAGAAGATGGATGTCATCGAGGATCACTATGACCTCCTCAGACACAATGCCGAGATGTTCAAGTGTCATGCAAACGGCAAGGCACGCATCAATGCCGGCTTCTCTTGGCTTGAGACAGGTCTTCTCCGCGAGACCATAGCATCGCTCCCTGGCCTTACACTTTATGCAAACGGAGACTGCGAGGAGTTCGAGAAGATCCTCGACACCCTCATTGAAGATGAGCAGGACCGTCTCTTCCGCCGCACCACTCAGTGCGAGGCTCCTTTGAGACTGACTGATACCATCCAGCAGTACATCCGCTTCAGCGGCAAGGAGAAGCAGATATGGAAGAAATACGGCGAGACTCTCAAGAAGATCATCGAGAGCTACGCCCCTGGCTGCAGAAAGGAGATTGCAATGCATCCTAACGGACTCCTCTGGGCGCAGATGGACGGCGTGGCGCTTTCTTGGATGAACGCCTATGTATATGGAAACCCTGTGACAGAGAGAGCAGGCTACCAGGTGGAGACAAACGCATACTGGTACAACGCCCTCTGCTTCGCAATAGACATGGAGAACAAGTACGGACCTAAGAGGAGCGCATTCGTGGAGCGCTGGAGTCCTGTACGCGATCTCGTGAAGGAAAACTTCCAGCCTACATTCTGGAGAGAAGAGTGGGGCTATCTCGTGGACTATGTGGGCAACGGCCCGGTAGGCCAGGCGGTAAGACCTAACATGCTCATCCCTGCATATCTGGAGTATTGTCCTGTAGACGACGAGATCATCTCAGCAATAGTAATGACTATAAATGACGAGCTTCTCACCAAGAGGGGACTGAGGTCGCTCTCGCCAAGAAACGAGGCATACAGAGGCGTATACGAGGGATCGCAGATCGACCGCGACCTTGCTTATCACCAGGGCTGCGCTTTCCCTGACCTCCTCGCTCCATACATCGACCTCTGCTTCAGGATGATGGGATCGACATTCTATGGAAGAGCGAAATATCTCGTCGAGGGATTCTTCGAGGACATCAGCAAGCACGGTGTAGGAGCATTCTCCGAGCTTTATGACGGAGACCCTCCACACGAGCCGCACGGTGCGATCGCTTCTGCGATGAGCACGGCCGCTCTCCTGCATATAGCATATGTTATGAACCAATATAAGAAGGAGGACTAAGCAATGAGAGTATTGATGTTTGGATGGGAGTTCCCTCCTCATATCGCAGGCGGTCTGGGTACAGCCTGCTACGGAATGACCAAGGGTCTTGCCTACAATGATGTGGATGTGCTCTTCGTGATGCCTTCGGCTTCGGGTGACGAGGACGAGAGCGCTGTGAAGATCATCAACGCCAGCGACGTGGCTGTGGACACAGTCAGCGCGACCGTAGACGAGTTCCTCGGCAAGGTTCAGTTCGTGCATATCGGAACAAACATGGTCCCTTATGTGGATCCTCAGGACTTCAAGACAATGGTCGAGGAGGAGCGCAAGAGGCAGATCAAGAGCTTCCGTGTGCAGTATGGTCAGAAATATAAATTCTCCGGAAAATACGGTGCGAACCTCATGGAAGAGGTTGCACGCTATGCTATGGTCGGCGCGACCATAGCGATGCAGTATAAGGACCAGTTCGATGTGATCCACGCCCATGACTGGCTCACTTATCTTGCCGGAATCGCTGCAAAGCAGCTCACAGGCAAGCCGCTCGTTGTCCATATGCATGCAACATCATACGACCGCGCAAGCGACGATCAGGTCGATACACGAGTAGTAGACCTCGAGACAAAGGGTATGATGGCTGCAGACAAGGTGATGGCTGTGAGTGAACTTACAAGAAACATCTGCATCAACCGTTACGGAATCGATCCTGATAAGGTGGTGGCAGTGCACAATGCCGTAGACTTCAGCGGACGCGAGAAGCTCGAGGTCGAGAGGAACGTGAAGGAGAAGGTCGTGACCTTCCTCGGCCGCGTTACCTACCAGAAGGGTCCTGAGTATTTCATCGAGGCTGCGGCAAAGGTCCTCAAGAGGTGCAACAACGTGCGCTTCGTGATGGCCGGCAGCGGTGACATGCTCAACAGATGTATCCGCCACGTCGCACGTCTGGGCATTTCCGACAGGTTCCATTTCACCGGCTTCCTCCGCGGAAAGGAGGTGCACAAGATGTTTGCGCTGTCGGATGTATATGTGATGCCTTCTATCTCGGAGCCGTTCGGCATCTCGCCGCTCGAGGCCATGCAGACCAACGTGCCGTCCATCATTTCAAAGCAGTCAGGCTGCGCTGAAATCCTCAAGTACGCCCTCAAGGTTGACTTCTGGGATGTAGACGCGATGTCTGACGCGATCTACGGCCTCCTCCAGTATCCGGCAATCTCGCAGCTCGCTGCGCGTTGCGGCTACGACGAGGTGAACAGCATCAAGTGGAACGATGTTGCCGCTAAGATCAAGGGTATTTATCAGGAAGTAATTGACAAAAACTAAATTAACCAAATATTATGAAAAAGAGTATATGTCTGTATTTTCAGGTACATCAGCCTGCAAGGTTGAGGCTATACAGATTCTTTGACATCGGAAAGGATTCGCATTACTATGACGATTTCGCTAACAGGACCATCCTTCGCAGAGTAGCTCAGAAGTGCTATCTCCCTATGAACGCTCTCCTTCTCGAGCTCATCGAGGCGAACAAGGGCGCATTCAAGGTGGCCTTCTCTATCTCGGGTACAGTCCTCGAGCAGTTTGACAGATATGCTCCGGAAGTGATCGAGAGCTTCCGCAAGCTCGCTCAGACAGGATGCGTGGAGTTCCTTTCAGAGACTTACTATCACTCTCTTGCAGCACTTGCATCAGAGGCTGAGTTCAAGCATCAGGTGCTCAAGCACAAGGCTGCCATCGAGCACTACTTCGGCGTGACTCCGAAGGCGTTCCGCAACACCGAGCTCATTTATTCTGACGCAATCGGCGAGATGGTATACGAAATGGGATTCAAGACAATGCTTACAGAAGGCGCAAAGCACATCCTCGGATGGAAGAGCCCTAACTTCGTATACAGCGGAGCCACTGCACCTAAGCTTAAGCTTCTTCTCAAGAACTCAACACTCAGCGACGACATAGCATTCCGTTTCTCTGACAGAGGATGGTCAGACTGGCCGCTCACAGGTGAGAAATACCTCTCTTGGGTGAAGGCTTCTGCTCAGAACGACGAGATCGTGAACCTTTTCATGGACTATGAGACCTTCGGCGAGCACCAGAAGGCATCAAGCGGCATCTTCGACTTCATGAGATATTTCCCTCAGGAAGTCCTCAGAGACGGTGAGTTCGAATTCGTTACTCCATCAGAGGCTGCCAAGAAGCATCGTCCGGTAGGCGATCTTGATGTAATGGACCCTATCTCATGGGCAGACGAGGAGCGTGACGTTACTGCATGGCTCGGAAACGAGCTCCAGAACGACGCTTTCAACAAGCTTTACGAGCAGGTGGAGAAGCTCGGCATCCTCAATGACGAGGCGCTTTGGGCTGACTTCGGTCATCTCCAGGAGAGCGACCACTTCTATTATATGTGTACAAAGTTCTTCTCAGACGGAGCTGTGCATAAATATTTCAACCCGTATGATACTCCATATGAGGCGTTTATCAACTATATGAACGTTTTAAGTGATTTTATTTTGCGAGTTGATGATGCAATTTCCGTTTCAGATGTTAA
>JAFQFD010000012.1 GCA_017415715.1 Bacteroidales bacterium
CCTGGAGTAAGAGGAGTCTTACGTCTTGTGTCGACTTCCGGGTCATAGCCTGAATATTTAGTGAGGCAGAAGAGGTTGGTACCTGTTACGTATACGCGGAGCTTCTGCATCTTGATCTTCATTGTCCACTTCTGTGGGAGGGTGTATCCGATAGTTGCAGACTGGAGGCGGAGGAACGAGCCGTCCTCGACTGCCCAGTCAGAGAAGATCGCCTTGTTTACACCTGGGTTCCACATTGTAGTGCCTGCATTCACTTCTGCGAGACGGTCAGCATCTGTAATCTCCTCACCTGTTGCCCAATCGATGTTGGTCCAACGGTTCTCCACGTTCATAGAAGAGAGGAGGTTACGGTTAGAATACTTACGTGAGTGGCTGAACTCGATCTTGTTGGCATTGTAGATATTGTTGCCGAAGACATAGTTGAAGTTAGCCGAGAAGTCAAATCCGTAGAGGTAACCTGAAAGGTTGAAACCACCTACTCCGAGAGGCTGTGCATTGCCGATGATGGTCTTGTCATCAACAGTGATCTTGCCGTCACCGTTCATGTCCTTGAGCTTCATCGCACCTGGGCGGAAGAACTCCTTGCCAAGAATGTCAGAAGCATCCACGGTACCTTCATTTGCCACCCATGACGAGCCGTCATGAGTAAACTCATCAACAGAGTAGCGTCCGTCAGAAACATATCCGTACATGTCTCCGAGAGGACGACCTACTGTAACTACATAGTCAGGACCGATCTCAGTCGATGCCCACTCTGATGTAGCCTCGATCTTCTCAAGACCTCCAAGGCTTGTGACCTTGTTCTCGTTCAAGCTGATGTTTCCGCCGAGGGTGAGTCCGAAGTTCTTCTTCTCGAAGATCACGAAGTTCACTGAAGCCTCGAAACCGCGGTTCTGAACCGATCCGAGGTTGCGGTACTGGTAGTCATAACCCGAACCTGCAACAGGGAACTGGATGAGGAGGTCGTTTGTAGTGTTATGATAAACCTCGAACGATCCGTTGATGCGGCTGTTGAGGAATGCATAGTCGAGACCGATGTTGTGAGAAACTGTAGTCTCCCAAGTAAGGTCTGGATTTGGCATGATAGACTTTCCACCTACTGTAGTGGTTCCCCACCATGTGTTGCCCATCGAGATCCACTGGGTCTGGTTGGCCTGGAAGAGGAGAGATGACACATTCGAAGGAATGTTGTTGTTACCTGCAGTACCGTAGCTGTAGCGGAGCTTGAGGTTGTTGAGCCATGTTGCATCCTCGAGGAAGTGCTCGTTGGAGATTGTCCATGATGCAGCGGCTGAAGGGAAGATGCCCCACTGGTTGCCCTTCTCGAACTTTGACGAACCGTCGGCACGTACTGTTGCAGAAACTGCATATCTGCCGTCGTAGTCATAGTTTGCTCTTCCGAAGAATGAGAGGAGCTGGTCGTTAGGATTGTAGAAGTTGTTTGAAGCCACCGGAGTACCTGAAGCCATGAAGTTCCAGGCCATCTGTGAATCAAAGAATGTAGGGAGTCCCTCTATTGTAGATGAGAGAGTGTTTGACTTGGTAAGAATATACTCCTGACCGAGGAGGATGTCAAGCTTATGCTTGTCATTTGTGAACACCTCACCGAAGTTATAGTTTATAGTATTGGTTGTACGATACTTTGTGCGGAACGCATTCTTATACTGAGTTGCAGGCTGACCCTTGATGGTCGCTGTGTTGCCCACATAGTATGTAGTAAGACCGTAGAAACGGTTGTCTTCCTGTGAGTAGTCATCGATACCTCCCTCTACCTTGAGGTTGAGGTTCTTGATGATATGCCATGTCACAGCACCGTTGAGAGTCCAGTTCTTACGGATCCTCTTGTTGTCATTGTCTGACACTGAAAGGAGAGGCGGAGCGTTGTCGCCATAGTCCTCAGCAAGGTCAGAGTCAGTTGCCACACCCGTGATAGGGAACGGAGTATACTGAACCGCATGCTTCAGACGACCGTTGCTAGAAGTCGAACCACCGTCATTCATTGAATTGGCACCTGCGCCCATCACCTCTGTGCGCGAGTATCTTGCATTGATATCGACAGTGATCTGCTTGATAGGCTTGTACTGGGTCTTGAAGTTGAGGTTGTCTCTCTTGTAGTCTGAACCCATCATGATGGCCTTGTCACCTACGTGAGCGTAGCTTGCAGTCCACTTGACCTTGTCGCCCGAACCTGAAACGGAAATGTTCTGGTTGAATGTAGTGCCGACGTTGCCGAACACCTTCTTCACCCAGTCATTCTTGTCCACGTTCTTGTAGAGATCCATATCCTCGAATACGCCGAAGTTAGAGACGAATCTGTCCTCAACCTCGTCACGAAGGACTGCGAGCTCATACTGGTTGCGTACGAAGTCATATGAAGAACCAGTCTCGATCGCATCAGCATTAGCCATCTTCTTCTGTCCCCAATAAGCGTTGTAGCTTACTGAGATCTTGCCTGCAGCACCGGACTTTGTAGTAACGAGAACTACACCGTTTGCACCACGTGAACCGTAGATCGCTGTCGAGAACGCATCCTTGAGGACGTCGATAGACTGAATGTCGGAAGCAGGGATGTCAGAAATGCTTTCCACTGGGAAACCGTCCACGATGTAGAGAGGAGAAGCGTCCTGAGTGATGGAACCGCCACCACGGACACGGATTTTGATCTCGGCATCAGGGTCACCCTCAGTAGTGGTAACCTGCACACCGGCCATCTTACCTGTGAGGGCCTCGCCTACAGAAGCAACCGGCACCTGCACGAGGGCTTCGCTGCCTACTGAAGTCACTGAACCCATCAGGTCGCGACGCTTTACTGTTGCATAACCGATGACCACTGTCTCGTCGAGGAAGTTTGCATCCTCTTCGAGGACAACATTGATGGTCGTGTTGTTTCCGATCACGACTTCCTTTGTTGCCAGTCCGATCATCGAGAAGACGAGAGTCTTGCCCTTTGCATCAGGGACATTGATGACATAGTCACCGTCAACACCCGTCGAAACACCTAAAGTTGTGCCGTCCACGAAAACGGATACGCCTATCAGCGGTTCACCGTTAACGTCTGACACGACACCCCTGATCTCCTGAGCGTTTGCCACAAATGCTGTGGCAAGCAGTCCTAAGATCAGCAGAGAAATCCTGTAAGTCAGATTTTTCATAAATGAACTTTTTTGGTTTTTATTAGTTGTTAGTGAATATTCGATATTGCGAATTTACCTAATCGTACGCAAGGGGCAAGTGAAATTTTATCGCATTATATGTATTTTTTAACACCACTCACGCACTCAGGCACGCAACTAGGATATTTTCTTATAGGTTCCACCTGCATTCTGTCCCTCGACGATGTCTTTGACAAGGTAGTGGAGGTACATTTCCAGGTTGGTATATCGTCCATACGAATCCAGGGACTTGGCGTTTCCATCGGAAGCGTCAGACTTATTGAGGCCGAACTGATCCTCGAACCAGTCCGGCATTCCGTCTCCGTCCGAGTCCTTGACATTGGCAATTTCTGCCGGTGTAGCCTCATATGCAGGCCAGCCGCCGACAGCACTCTGAGTGTCGATGATGCCGTTCTTCGAGCCGTTGCCTCCGTCAGTGAATGTAGCCTTTCCCGTCTTTGCATCAGTGCATGCACGCTCGTCGACAGAGTCCCTCGAGAGGGACGCTCCTCCATATGCAAGAATACGCTCGAAAGCCGTCTCAGCGGTATGCGTCGTGGTGTAAACCGTTTCAGATGACGGTCCATATAGCGGCTGTACGGAGGACAGAAGCTTCGACGCATCAGGCGGTGTATTTGTCTTATGGTCATGCCAATAGATGCCGATTGAATTGTCCCCGGTTATATCCGAGTGTTTAGTGTGAACATTACCCGACAGGTACAGCATAGGATAACCGTAGTCGGTCTTTGACGAAGTGTATATTCCGTTGGCGTCAAGGAAATATTTCCTGTCCTTTGATGCAGGACCAGGCTTATAGTAGTTTCCGACCATATTGAACCATGCGCCTTCGCCGCCGTATGTCGAGTTGTCCCCCCAATTATATACCGCATTATTACGATAGTCCACATGTCCACGATGGGTACTCACATAGTTGCCATATACTTCAGGATGATCGAAACGAGGGTTACGGCTTTTGTGATTTGCCAGAAGGTTATGATGGAAAGAAGCATTCTTTCCGCCCCAGATGCCGCCGTAGCCATGGCTGCCCTTGCCGTGAACAGAATTGCACAGGCTTTCAGTAAGTATGCACCACTGCATGGTGAAGTTCTTGTTGGCGTAGAACGAAGAGCACTCGTCCACAGACCACGACATAGAGCAGTGATCGAGAATGATATCCTGGAAATATCTACCCCATATTGCATCACTCTCCTGCTTATTCTCATCTCCCATGCGGAAACGAACGAAACGGATTATGACATTGTTTGCCTTCATCTGAGTTGAGAATCCCTTGAGGCAGATGCCGTCACCTGGGGCTGTCTGTCCTGCTATGGTGACATCTCCATTGGCGATATTGAGCTGAGTCTTGAGTTCTATGAGTCCCGCAACATCAAATACAATGGTCCTCGGGCCAGACTCAGCAAGAGCTGCGCGGAGCGAGCCTTCGCCACTGTCTGCAAGCGTCGTGACATGTATCACCTTGCCTCCACGTCCGCCTGTCGTATACATTCCGCCGCCTTCTGCGCCAGGGAATGCAAGCGCCTGTCCATGCTGGTCTTCCGCTGCAGGGATCTTGAACTGAGCGTAATATTCAGAAGGTGTCGGTGTAGGACCTGGGCCTGGATCGGGACCTGGGGTCGATTCACCCAAGGTCGTGACAGAAAGGGCCTGTGAATAAGGAGAGTTCACTCCTCCTACAGAAACACGAACCTTGAACTGGTATGCAGTACCGGAAACCAGGTCATCATAAGTCAGAGAGGTTTCTTTTGTAGTCGTCTGACCTCCTGAAACAAGCGTTCCGTCAGATAGTTCCAGACGTCCCACATAATAGTCAGCATCAGCCGTCTCATCCCATGTGAATGTCAGGGTCGTATTGCCTGCATATGCTGCCTTGACACCTGTCGGAGCAGACACTTCTGTCGGCGTCACGGGGTCGTCAGGATGACAGGCCACAAGGAGGGCCAGAAATAGTATGGGTAGTAATTTCTTCATATTATTTTACGTCGTTTTCTGAATCTATGATGCCTGGGAAGCCTGTGACTGAGCCGCGGTATGTCGCCTTGCCTTTCTTCACTTCCTTGACGATGCGTCTGTCGACAGCGTCGCGTTTCTTCGAGGCTCCTGCATGCTTGAGGATTTCCTTATATGCATATGGAGCATACTGGGACTTAGTAGATACACTGATAGGGAACGGTCTGGGTTGGCATTTCCAATAATAATGATGACTCATACTGGCTATCTTTGACTTGCTAGGCTTTCTGCCCTCATATCCGCCTTCTTCCACAGCACTTATATCATATTCATTACCATATGCGCAGAAGTTTCCAGGAGTCATGGAAGTAGTCTCCGAGGTGCTCATTTCAAGCCATTCTCCGTCAAGATTGCGAGTAGCAGGACCTGGACGGAAATAATTCTTTATCAGGTTGAACCAGCCTTCCTCTCCACCATAAATAGCCTTCATGCCCCAGTTATAGACGACATTGTTCACAAAATCGACAGTTCCCCTGTTATGCAGAAGATCCGATCCATGGTAGAGTCGCGGATGATCGAAACGAGGGTTGCGGCTGTTGTTATGAGCAAAGAGGTTATGATGGAAAGACACATTCCTGCCGCCCCAGATGCCGCCGTATCCATGCTGGCCTTTATGATGTACAGACGAATTCAAGGCCTCAGAAATTATACACCACTGTACGGTCGCATCCCTGAAATTATAGAAAGACGCATTTTCATCGGTCGCCCAGCTGATAGAGCAGTGATCTATGATCACATTGCTGCAGTGTCTGGCACCCATAGCATCTGCTTCTACACCGTATTTTGTTCCCAATCTGACACGAAGATACCTGATTATGACCTGGTCGGCTGTTATGAATACATTATGGTCTCTGAGAGTGATGCCCTTTCCTGGGGCTGTCTCGCCAAGTATGGAGAGATAAGGATTACGGATATTCAGCGGAGCGGTAAGATGGATGTCTCCGCTCACAGCAAAAGTCACTATTCTTGGTCCTTCGGCCTCGACGGCATGACGGAGAGTACCCTCCGAACCATCATCTGCAAGAGAAGTCACGACATACTCCTTGCCCCCACGGCCTCCGACGGTATATTTTCCGCAGCCCTCTGCTCCTTCAAAAGCTACAGGAAGATCACGCTCCGGAAAATAATCGATATTATGCCTTGCCTCCCACTCGAGCGAAGCCCAGATGAACGGGCCGACGCCCTTGCAGTCGTTCTCTATGATCGGCTCGCTGAGATAGTATTCGAAATCTCCCTTTCGCATCTGCTTACCGCCAAGACCTCCGACTGCGCAACAATCTGTCATAGAGATGGTTCCGTCTTCGTTCTCACGGATGAAGCGATCAATGAACTTCGGATAAAGACCAAGGATATATTCCTTGTGAGACTGATCTATATATCCCATCCTCAAGCCTTTGAGGAAGGCATATGTGAACATGATCGAGCAGGTAGCCTCCTGATAGTTGCCCTCACGTTCCGGACAGTCAAGCACCTGATACCACATGCCAGTCTCCTTGTCTGCCCATTTCGGAAGAACTTCAAGGAAATAATTGAGCTGATCTATCAGTTCCTGCCTGCCTGGATGCTTTGCAGGAAGATAATCAAGCACTTCTACCAGCGCTACGGCATACCAGCCGTTCGCGCGTCCCCATGCATGCTCAGAAAGACCGGTCTGAGGATCGCACCAGAACATAGACTTGGACTCGTCCCACGCATGGCGGAAAAGGCCTGTAGCCGGGTCCAGAGTGTTCTTTGCACCTGCAGTGAACTGATGTACGATGTCTGCAAAGAGAGAGTCCTTCTGCTCTTTCGGAGCATATCTCTTTGTATACTCGGCATAGAACGGCAGGGCCATGTAGAAGCCGTCCAGCCATACCTGATGCGGATATATCTGCTTGTGCCAGAACTCTCCGGACTGAGTGCGAGGCTGGTCGTCGATCTGCTCGCGGATCATCCTCGTCACACGGCGATAGCGCTTGTCCTCGTCGCCATACATGTCATGAAGATCGAAGTATATGCGGGCAGGACAGATGTGGTCCACATTATAATTGGACTTCTTGTACTTATATACTTCACCCTTCTCTGTCGCCATGGTGTCAGCCCAGTCGCGGACATAATCCACGACCTCCGGGAGATCATATCTCTTGGCCGCGTCAAGGAAGGACTTGAGCTCGAGTCCTGTCGTATAGTTCCACTTCCTTTCGCCGTTCCTGCCGTCCAGATATGTTGCATCTGGATTTCTCTTCATCTCTGACTCTATCATCCTTACCGAATAAGGAGTCTGTGCCATAAGACTCAACGCAGAAGTCACTGCGAGGAACAGCAATGTCAATTTCCTGTCAATCATATAGTTTAAGAGTTTTTATTCTGTTTTATGTAGTCTGCCGGAGACATGCCGTAATGCTTCTTGAAGCATCTGCTGAAATATCCAGGATCCGAGAATCCCACCTTGTATGATGTCTCAGAAACAGAATATTGTCCGCTCTTGAGATAGAACTTCGCCTTCTCCATCCTGAAGTCCTGGATAAGTTCGACAGGTGACTTGCCCGTAAGTCCCTTGATCTTGTTATACATGGAAGTTCGACCCATTCCGACGTATGTCGCAAGCTGCTCTACAGTCACGTCAGGGTCGGCTACGTTCTCCTCCAGCCATGTCATGACCTTCTTGATGAGTTGCTCGTCCCTGTCTGTGATAACGATCTCCTCAGGCGAGATCTCCACCTTGCCAGGCTTCCTGATGACCTCCTTCCTGCGCTCGAAGATGTTGTCTATGCGGGCCTTGAGAAGTTCCATAGAGAAAGGCTTGGCGATATAACCGTCTGCTCCGTATTTCATAGCCCTTACATGGGTGTCATCTTCATGCTTCGCCGTAATCATCACTATCGGTATGTGACTGGTATTAAAATCATTACGCAACGCCTCAATAAGTTCCATACCATCCATCTCTGGCATCATGAGGTCGGTTATCACGATGTCAGGCATCCAGCCTTCCGCGATCACCTGCAGAGCCTCGCGGCCGTTGCCTGCGTCGCGCACATCATACTGCGAACTGAGATTATTATATATGTATACGCGCAGCTCGGCATTGTCCTCTACCACGAGCACCTTCCTTGCATCCACAGGGCAGGTCGACTCGACCTTGTACTTGCTCACTCCGTATGCCTCGGACTGCTGTTCGCATCCTACCGGCAGACGTACGAAGAACTTCGAACCCACGCCCTTCTCGCTCTCGACATAGATCTCGCCTCCATGTATTTCGGCGATCTCCTTGCAGAATGACAGACCTATGCCGCTGCTGGCCATACCCCTGAATGCGGTCGTCGATCCCTTTGTAAAAGGTTCGAATATAGCTTTCTGATTTTCCTTGGCAATACCTATTCCATTGTCCTTCACCATGATGCGAAACTCGTCATCACCCTCTCTATAGAGGACTCCGACCTCTAGCTTTCCGCCGTCGGAAGTATATTTGAAGGCATTGGAGAGCAGATTATACACAAGAGCCTCAAGACGGATGGAGTCTCCCCATACCATGAGGCTGTCCACCGACTTGATGATGCGCATCTCCATCTGCCTCTCCACTGACATATCACGGAAATCGTCATATACTCCCTGAACGAGCTTGACCACATCGAACATGCTGACATTCAGTCTCATCTGACCATCAACGAGAGACCTTGTATCAAGCAGCTGATTGACCAGGGTGAGCATCCTCTTGGCATTCTTCTTGACGATGTTCACGCTGTATTCCTGCTGAGATCCGTCTTCGGTATTCTTGCTGATCTCATCGATGCCCCCGATGATCAAGGTAAGAGGCGTACGGAGCTCGTGCGAGACATTGGTGAAGAACCTCATCTTGATGTCCGAGAGACCCTGCTCCAGCTTTGCCGCACTTCTGATCTTGAATGAAGTCAGCAGTATGCGCGCCACGACAAGTATCAGCGCCAATGCAAGAAGCACATAAATTATCCTGGCGTATATCGAATTCCATATCGACGGCTTCACCTGGACCGGAATGCTGACATAGTCCTTCACAATGAAGGTATAGTTTCCCGGAGGGATGCGCGAATATGTGACCCTGTTGGTTCCTGCGCTGGAAATCCATGACTTGTCATACCCCTCAAGCATATACATGAACGACTTCTCTCCCCTTTCGCTGAAGTCAAGCGAAGCGAAGTCTATCCTGAAGAAAGAGCAGTCGTGAGGAATGACTATGACGTCATCGAAAGGAGTACGCTTTCCGTCGACACTCAGACCGGAAATCACGATGCGGCTGCTGGCGGAGTCACCGGCAAACAGTGCAGGATCAATCCTGTAGACATTGTCATATGTTCCAAACAGGACCGTTCCGTCCTCCAGGGCAAGGCATGTAGCCTCGCTGTAAGCGGCAGAACCGACTCCGTCATAAGTATTATAGTTCCTTACTTTCGACGTACGAGGGTCATAGGCAGAAAGTCCGGCCTCTGTCGCGATCCATATCACACCTTCCGAGTCTTCGACTGCGGAATGTATGATATTGCTCGCAAGGCCCTCTTCTGTGCTGACGATTTCGAAGCGCGGCTCGTCGTTCTCGAAATAGAGTCTGTTGAGTCCTCCTCCGAATGTACAGAGCCATGTGTTGTCCTTGCTGTCTGTGAAAATGTGGATTATGTCATTGTTGCCGAGGGAGTTCCTGTCACCGGGAATCTTCTGTATCAGATTGAATTCCGTGAGTTCGGGGTTGTCATTAGGAGTAAAGATTATAAGACCTCCGACCGTCGCGACAAGCATCTGGCCGTCTGGCATGCAATGCAGATATCGGACTCTGTCGCCGACTTCCTGTGGATAGTCAGGGAAATTGTTCCTTACCGTGATGAACTTGTCTCCGTCAGGATCAGGAAGCATAGAGAGAGCCCCACCATATGTTCCAACCCATATGCGGCCATCCTTGTCCTGTTCTATGGAATATATGTTGTTGGAACTCAGGGCATCAGGATTATGGGCATCCCTTGTGAAACGGGTCGTCACATAGTCCTTGCCGTCCGGCTTCATGCGAATGAGGCCGTCACCCTTGGTGCCGAGCCATATGTTGCCCCTGTCATCTTCGAATATCGAATATATGACACCGACATCACCTGTCTTCGCATCAGGGAATCGCCTGCATGACGACAGGTCTGGAGAATATCTGTAGAGTTCGCGGCTCTTGGTCGCAACCCATACATATCCGTTACTGTCCTTTGTCATAGCACGGACCTCTGACGATGACATTTCATCGTCAGAACGTGTTGGAGGCACGATCACATCGATCTTCGGCGATATGACGGTCACTCTTTCAAGTCCCCTTCCGACAGTTGACATCCAGAGGACACCCGAGTCGTCAATGTCATAGCAGGCCACGCCGTTCATGAAACGGCAGTCCTTCTGCTCCTTGACATTGTTCAGAGGCACAATCTCGTCGCTGCTCCTGTCATAGTATCCGAAGCCATAGTTGTTCATCTTGATCCAGAGCCTGCCCCCGCGATCCTCCACACGCGCCAATGTGTCAACATAATAAGACATGACATTGTTGGAATGCTCATAATGACGGAATGTGTCGGTCGAATCATTGAACGAATAGATTCCAGTACGCTCTGTTGCTATCCAGAGGAGTCCTTCCGGATCCGGGAAGAGATAGCGGACGCGGCCCATGTCATTCTTATGAAGTGTCAGTCTGAGAGTCTCAGGATCCAGGGTAGCGACAGCATTGTCCTTGAAGCCCACATAAATCCAGCCCGACCCTCCAGTCATGACCATGGAAGTGGCCTCGGATACGCCCAGGGAGGCGAAATCGACCTTGACCTGCTCTCTGGTCTCCATGTCCAGGGCTATGAGATGGTCTGCGCAGGCAAAATAGAGGACTCCGTTCTTCTCTTCGAATGCTACGACGTCCGCATTACGTGAAAGAAGAGACACCTTGCCGTCCCTGACCATGGAAATGCCAAGCTCGGACACGACATAGACAGATCCTTCCGAATCTTCATATATCGAAGAAATGTCCTTGCCTATGCTGCTGAAATAGTGCTCATATGAAAGGTCAGGTCTGACCTTCACGAGGCCCGCGCCGTTGATGCTCACCCATACATTGCCGCTAAGGTCGGGCATGATGTCGCTGACCTGCATTCCGGACACAGGAAAGTCCTCAAGGTCTCCGGGAACGGATACAAACTCCTCGAGGTTTACATCGAAACGATACAGATGATAGTCATATGTCGTCACCCAGAGATATCCCGCCGCATCCTCCTCCACCGACAGGATCCTGTTGTGGGAGAGGTTGGAATAATCTCCAGGCTGCATGGTATAATTCACAAATCCGTTGCCGTCATAGCGGCTGAGGCCATACCATGTACAGAGCCACAGGTAGCCGCGGCAGTCCTGGTGAATGTCGCAGATGGAGTTGTGAGGCAGGCCGTCATCAGACGAGTAATGCTCGAAGATGAACTCGAGCGGCTCGGCCTGGGCCTGACGCAGCGACGCAGTCCCCATCAGAGAGAGGACTGCAGCCGCCATGCATATGACCTTTTGAAATCTCATCTTTTAGAACACCTTGAAATACCACTCCACCTTCACGTCTACTCCGTGCTTGTCGATCTCGGAACCTGTCTTGAGGACATTTTCTGGTGTATATTTCTTCACCTCCTTTGCCTTGAGCGTATGGCTCCACTTCACACGGTCCTTCGCCGGAGCGGCTCCCGGACCCTTGCTGCCATACTCGGCATAGAAAGTGGTCTTCTCTGCATACTTCTTATCCCAATTGTGCCATCCTTCCTTGCGGATGTGGCTGCCGAGCTCGCAATCGATGAAGACAGTCTTTGCAAACGGTCTCCAAGGACGGCCAAGATACATCTTGTCGGTCTTTTCATCCGCAATCACGCGGCAGTTCTTGAAGACATATCCGAACTCCGCACCCTCAGGAGTCGAGGCTGCAGTCACGTAACTATTTCTCTTGCAAAGGATTGTACAGTCTTCAAACCAGCAGGTAGAGGCTCCGAAGATAAAGTCTGTGGTACCTTCGATCCAGCAGCCTCTGTAGTACTGCTTCTTGCCCTTGCCGTAAGTATAGATCGTGTCCTGGTTAGCCACGAAGCGGCAGTTGATGAATGCGACACGGTCACCGTCCACAGTGATGGCGCACGCCTGGCCAATGGCCTTGCCCTCACCTGACGCATTCTCTATGGTAAGATTCTCTGCGAGGAAATCATCTGCATAAAGGAAGACTGTCGAAGTCGCCGATGTACCGAGTTCATACCCTGTAGGACCTATCTTCTTTGCATAGTCGCTCCATGTGATGACGGTCTTGTCGGCAGACTGGCCTATCAGATGCAGACGCTGCTTGTTTGCCGGGATGGTCACCTTCTCCTCATAGACTCCGTCCTTGATGTAGATGGTGGTCTCATCCTGCTTGCAGTAGTCCGGAGCGGCATTCACAGCCTCCTGGACAGTGAAGAAATCGCCGCTTCCGTCCTTTGCCACCACGAAATCGTAGTCAACCACATGCGAAGCCAGTTCCGGAATGACCTTGACGATCTCCGGAAGAAGGAGATTCACGATCTGACGAGCTCCGGACACATTTGTATGAGTATTGTCGACCTTACCGTCAGGGTGCTTAGGGTTTGTACCCTTCTCCACCCACATGTAGTATTTGCGTGAAGGCTCGTCGCCAAGACTGATGAGCCACTCCTGTGTAACCGTATTGGCGTCGATCAGAGGCAGTCCATATTCCTGCGCGATCTGAGTGACAGCTGCAGGGTAATCACCATGACACTCTCTCTTGAGGTTGCCCTCGTCGTCAAACCAGCGACGAGAGACCGGAGTGAAGAGAATCGGCTTGGCACCGACGCTGAGAGCATGGTCTATGAATATTCTCAGATTGTCCTGATATGCTCCGAAAGGAGCTGCATATCTTGTGGTGTCAGACTCCTTCGAATCGTTGTGACCGAACTGGATGAAGAGATACTCCCCTGCCTTGAGGTCCTTCTTTACGCGGTCCCAGATGCCAAGAGTCTGGAAACTCTTGGTGCTGCGGCCGTTCTGCGCATAGTTTGCTATGACCACATTGGTGTCAAGGTGTGACTTGAGCCGCTGGCCCCAGCCACGCTCGGGGTTTTCATACGAGAGGTCCTTGTCCGCCATTGTGGAATCTCCCATGAGGCGGAGGACTATCTTGTCCTGTGCCACCATGCCGACGCACAGGAACATTGCTGCAATCAATAACGCTATCTTCTTCATGACTAGTCGATCTTCACATTTGTAGAATTGTGCTGGAATACATTGAGGGACTCGCTTCCTGACGCATCTGTGCAGTCTTCGATCAGCACATTCCTGCAGTTTGCAACACTGTATCCCTGGCCCTCAGACTGAGTTATGTTCACATTCTTGAGCTGAACACCGTTTGAATATCTGAGGTCCGCACCCTTTGTGGAAACTATTTCGCAATCCTCAACCACAATGTTCTCAATGTTCTTCTCTGGAATTCCGTTGAAATACATGGCCCTTGCCGCACCGCTGCAGACAACATCCTTGATGTAGATGTCCCTGAACTGAGGTGTGGTCTCATCAGCTTCAACATATTCAACATCGAATGGAGACGCCCCCTCTGCAGCAGCCTCGACAGCCGACTTTCCGCCGTAGTGGAGATCGAAGAGGAGAGGCTCTGTAGGTATGTTCATCATCACTATGTCCTCGATGTAGATGTTCTTCACGACACCGCCACGGCCACGGCAGCTCTTGAAGCGGAGGCCGACGTCTGTGCCGAGGAAACGGCAGTTTGAAACCTTGATGTTCTCAACTCCGCCCGACATCTCGCTGCCGACCACGAATCCGCCGTGTCCATGGAACACGATGCAGTTGTCGACGATCAGGTTGCGGCAAGGCCTTGCCCTTCTGCGGCCGTCCTCGTCCTTTCCTGACTTGATGCAGATCGCGTCATCACCCACGTCAAAACTTGAGTTGATGACGAGGACATTCTCGCATGAGTCCACGTCAAGACCGTCGCCATTCTGTGAATACCAAGGGTTACGTACGGTTATGTTATTGATGATCACATTCTTACACATGAGAGGGTGGATATTCCAGCAAGGAGAATTCTGGAAGAGGCAGTCCTCAAGAAGCACATTCTCACAATTCTTTATGCCTATGAGCACAGGACGGAGGTATGTCTTCACACTGTTCCATTCCTCTTCCGTAGTCAGGCCCTGAGGCACATTGAATGCATCGCTGACAACCGACCCCCTGTATGAAGTCGAGTCCGGATACCAGAGGTCTCCCTTGGCATTGGTGAAGCCGCCGCTCTTGAGAAGGGCCTTCCACTGTGAAGGTGAGATCTTGGATTTCTTGACCTGACGCCACGAGTCACCGTTTCCGTCTATTGTGCCGCCACCAGTAATCGCGATGTTCTTCGCTCCGTCTGCATTGATAGGAGCAAGGCAGCGCTTTGTGTCAAGTCCCTCGAACACTGTCTCTACTATCGGATAGAGGTCTCTGTCTGTAGAGAAGAGAAGCACTGCATCCGGACGAATATGCAGGTCGATGTTGTCCTTGAGAGTGATAGGGCCTGTGAGCCATACTCCTGTAGGGACGACAAGGCGGCCGCCTCCTGCCTGCGAAAGCACGTCTATCGCCTCGGCGAATGCCTCCGTATTGAGGAACACGCCGTCTCCGACTCCGCCGAAGTCTTCTATGTTCACCTGGCGAACCGGGATGTCAGGACGCTGGACCTTGGCCATTTCGAAAGGAAGGTCCTCGTAGAGATGCCTGAATTCGTAATCTGTACCGCAAGCGAGCAGAGTGAGGCTCGCAACGAATAATGCTGCTGAACGGATCAGTCTCGTGTTGAATGTGGTCATAAAAAAGTCTGTTAGTGATTATTGCAAATATAACCATTAACAGACTTATATCGTATGATTTTTTGTCACGAAATAATGACAAATCATCAAAATCTACTATCTATGATAGTATTTTATTTCGAACTCGCCGGCGAGGATGCCGTAACCGTTTTCTGCAAGAGACTCGAGTTCGTTCTCTCCTGCATAAACTTCCACAGGAGCTATAAAGCCGACCTTGTCTATGATGTCAGCGACGATCTGTTTCGAGTTGGCGATTCCGCCGGTCAGTACAATGGCATCCACCTTGCCGCCGACTACGGTTGCAAGAGAACCGATATACTTGGCTACAGACACTGCAAAGCCCTTCAGGAAGACCTGACATTCCTGGTCGCCTTCATCCGCACGAGCAGCAACCACACGGAGGTCATTCGTTCCGAAATACGCTACAGCTCCGCCCTTTCCGACAAGTTTCTTCTTGATCTCATCCTTGGTGTACTTTCCACTGAAACACATCTCCACGAGAGGGAAACCCGGAACAGAGCCCGCTCTCTCCGGACTTATAGGACCGTCACCGCCGAGTGCGTCATTTGTATCGATCACCAGTCCGTTCCTATGCAGAGAAACCGACGAACCGCCTCCCATATGGGCGACGATCACCGTCACTTCCTTGTTGGTTTTGCCTACGCTGCGAGCATAGCGACGAACCATGGCGCGCGAATTGAGCGCATGAAACAGAGTTCTTCTCTCGAACTCAGGGATGCCGCCTACCTTCACTTCCGGAAGCATCTCGTCTGCCATCGGAGGATCGGCGATATAGGCACGGCAGACGCCCTCTATGCCCTTTTCAGCCCTGGCCTTGTTGACCTCTACGGCAATATCATCAGCGATGAGCGCGCTCAGATTGCAGGCATGGACGCCGTCCTTGCCTGACATCAGCGCGTCGCGCATCTCCTGATTGACTTCATACACTCCGGTCTTTATCGGCGTGATAAGACCTCCTCGTGCCATTGCAATGTCAATAGTCTCCAGTGCTATTCCCTTTTCAGAAAGGAAATCCGTAATGGCATCACGGCGCATTCCGCCCTGATCCATCACGGATTTATACTGTGCCACTTCCTCGGCAGAGTGTGTGAGATTCTTCTCAAACAGCAGGTCTCCCGAGTCGTAGAACCCAATCTTAGTCGAGGTGGAGCCGGTATTGACTACCAGTATTCTACCTTTCATAATGATATAGTTTTAGTGTTTTTCCAGTGTTATTTTACCGACATCGCTGCCATGGCGATGGAGTTAAGTTTAGTATCGATGCTGTCCGCACGGCTTGAAAGCACGCAAGGAGCCTTGGCACCCACCAGGATACCTGACTGTCTCACACCTGCAACGAGCTTTGAATTTGCCTTGTAGAAGACATTTCCGGACTCGATATTAGGGAAAAGAAGGCAGTCTGCATCTCCCGCTACCGGGCTCACGAGACCCTTGATCGCAACAGACTCCTGGTCTATAGCCACGTCAAGAGCAAGCGGGCCGTCTGCGATGCAGCCCTTGATCTGGCCACGGTCCGCCATCTTTGAAAGAATGGCAGCCTCTATAGAAGCCGGCTGGCTCGGAAGAACCTGCTCTGTAGCAGCCAGGATCGCCACCTTTGGTTTTGCGATACCTACAGCCTGGGCTGTCTTCACAAGGCACTCCATGATGATCTGCTTCTGCTTGAGGTCCGGTGCAGGGATCACTGCAACGTCTCCGACGAAAAGCAGCTTGTGGTAGCTTGGAATCTCAAGTGTAGTGCAATGTGTAAGGGTACCCTTCGGAGGGAGAAGTCCCGTCTCCTTGTTGAGGATCGCGCGGAGGAACTTGTCTGTCGAGCAGAGTCCCTTCATGAGGAAGTCGCCCTCGCCGTCGCGAACCATGCGCACCGCCGCCTTGATCGACTCCATTTCGTCTTCATTGTGGACGATCGTGAATGCTGCAATGTCAATTCCTTCGTCCTTGCAGGCCTGTGCAATGAGGTTTTCATCACCTACGAGGGTTACATCCGCGAGACCGAGCTCTACGGCCTTGCCGGCAGCCGCCACGGTGTGTCCGTCTACACCCCATGCGGCAACCATCCTCTTTCTGCTGCCTCTGCTGCGAAGCTCGGCATATATCTGTTCAAATGTGGTCAGCATATGTATTGTCTTACTCTTCTTCGTTCTGAACGATGTGCATTGTGTCGCGTGCGATCATCAGTTCCTCGTTTGTTGTGATGAGGGCAGCCTTCACCTGTGAGTCAGGAAGGGTGATGATAGTGTCGACGCCTCTTACTGCATTTGCATCATAGTCAAACTTGAGACCGAGGAACGCAAGGTTCTCGCAGACTCTGCGGCGGAGACGGCTGTTGTTCTCGCCGATACCTCCTGTGAACACGATGAGGTCAACTCCGTTCATCGCAGCCGCATAGGCACCGATATACTTGGTGATCTCGTATGTGAGCTTCTTGAGGACGAGCTTTGCCTTCGGATTGCCTTCGTTTGCGGCATCGTCAAGGTCGCGCGCGTCAGACGACAGGCATGACAGACCGAGGAAACCGCTCTTCTTGTTGAGCACCTTGCTCATCTCTGCAGCCGAGAGGCCCTCCTTTTCCTGAATGTATGTAACAACCTCAGGGTCAATGCTTCCGCTTCGTGTTCCCATGATGAGTCCCTCAAGCGGTGTGAATCCCATTGTAGTGTCTACAGACTTGCCGTTGAGGACTGCTGCGATAGAGCTTCCGTTTCCGAGGTGGCAGGTGATGATCTTTGAGTTTTCAAGGTCGAGGCCTGCGAACTTCGCGCCCTTGGCAGACACATACTTGTGGCTTGTGCCATGGAAGCCGTAGCGGCGGATGCCGTATTTCTCATAATACTCGTATGGAAGGCCATACATGTATGCATGCGAAGGCATTGACTGGTGGAATGCCGTGTCGAATACACCTACCTGAGGTACTGTAGGGAGCACTTCCGAAACAGCCTTGATGCCGAGGATGTTGGCCGGGTTGTGAAGAGGGGCGAACACAGAGCACTTCTCGAGCTGGGCGACAACCTTGTCTGTGATGAGCTGGCTGCACACGAACTCCTCTGCTCCGTGAACCACGCGATGTCCCACAGCCTCGATGTCCTCAAGAGTGGTGAGAACGCCATGATCCTTGTCAAGGAGAGCGTCGAGAACGGCCTTGATACCCACCGTGTGGTTCTCTATAGGCATTTCCTTCTCGAACTTTTCCTTTCCGGCTGCCTGATGCTTGAGGCATCCCACTTCCATTCCGATCCTCTCCACAAGACCTTTGGCGAGAAGATCGTAAACCTCATCGTTCTTCATATCAAGGAGCTGATACTTAAGTGATGAGCTTCCGCAATTGAGTACTAAAATGATCATTTTATTATGGTTTTGTTATATTTTTAAAATTATTTCAAGCACATCTTTGCAAAGTTAATAAAATATTCACTACTTTAGCAAAAATTGACAATGAAATGAAAGCGGAGAGGGATATTGCGGGGATAGCATTGCCATTCATTGCCGGCGTCGCGGTAAGCGTTTATGCCGGCACCATCTATCCGTGGCAGGCGGTTCTGTCCTGCCTTGCGGTTGCTGCATTCACATCAATACTCATGACTCCTTCCGGCAAAGCGCTTGGGAGTCCGTTGCAGTGGGCCGTCATAATTGCCCTGATGGCATTCTGCGGGCATCTCACAGGATTGACCGACAGGTTTTTATCACTGAGCCGGACCGACGGAGCAGGATGGCTTGAGCAGAAGGCTTTGGACATGTGCATGAGGATGGAGGCTGCCATTGACGCCATACCATTTGAGAGAGAGGCGACCGGACAGATAATCAAGGCATTGCTGACCGGAGAGCGTTCAGGAATACCGAAAGAAGTCACAGCGGCCTTCAGGGAAAGCGGTGCGTCGCATATCCTGGCGCTTTCAGGGCTCCATCTGGGCATCATATATGGAATAATGCGTGTTCTACTTTCAGTCCTTGGTAACTCCGCCACAGTCAAGAAGATACGGTCACTTCTCGTTATAGGCATATGTGGCTTCTACACTCTTGCCACAGGGGCCGGAGCCTCGATCGTAAGGGCATTTCTGTTCATCGTCATAGGAGAATATGCTTCCATCAGGCACATACGGCTGACTCTGCCCGTCATCCTCATGACTGCGATGAGCATACAGGTCTTCTTCTCGCCGGATTCCATAAGGGATGTCGGATTCCAGCTCTCATATGCAGCCATAGCGGGCATTGCATTCATTTTTCCATGGCTGAAAGGCTTCTGGCCGGGAGAGCGCAGGAAAGACGATGTCTTGACGAAGGGAGCGCGGTGGATGTGGGACTCGGCAGCCATGTCCATATCATGTCAGATCACGACAGGCCCCATAGCGTATTACTATTTCAGGTCATTCCCCATGCATTTCATCCTGACCAACATGATAGCCATTCCTTTGACATCGATAATAATCCCTGCAGCGTTGCTCACTCTCGCATCATCATGTCTTGGCTGGCATCCCACAATGCTGCTGAGGGCCACGGAATGGCTTGTAGCAGCCCTTTCCGAAGCCCTCGGCATCATTGCGGAGATGTAAAGCGATTTACAGTTCCGTCAGAACAAATCCCTCGGAGCACCAGGTCATGAATTCCCCATCATGGTCATATATCAGACAGCCTTCAAGATCAGGACGCTGAGAAAGCAACTCCTTCGACTCCTCAAGTCCGACGACCATGCAATATGTAGCATATGCATCGGCTGTGACTGCATCGTCAGCAACTATGGTGGCGCTCAGCAGACTGTGCGACACAGGATATCCGCTCCTCGGATCTATTGTATGTGCATACTTCTTACCATCGCGGACATAAAACTTGCGATAGTTCCCGGAGGTCACAATGCCATGAGGTCCCGAAGGGGCCTTGAATATGCCCTGGACCTGCGCACCGAGCTCATTGTTACCATCGACTGGGCGGTCTATTCCCACCGTCCATGGCTGGCCGGAAGGATTGAGACCGTCACAGAATATTTCCCCGATGTTGACCATCATATCCTTAACACCTATAGAATATAGATATTCAGCCACAAGGTCGCAGCTGTATCCCTGCGCTATTGCATTATAGTTAAGCTGCGGAGGGACATCGCCTTCAACAAGAAGATCTGTTCCAGCCAATGAAGCTCCTGCTTGAATTTCGGCACAAAGATGCTTCATGCCTGAATGCGCCAGCACCTTCTGCACCTGATCGTCGGAAGGCATTTCACCGGACTTGAAACCGAATCCCCACAGGTCGAAAAGCGGGGCCGATGCGGCGTCTACAATCCCTTGAGTTTCATTGTAGATATCATACGCCTTGGCGTACATGTCCACGAACAGCCCGTTCGGAACTATCGTATCACCATGATTGAAGCTGCTCAGGAGCGAGTTCCTGTTATATCCCGACAACGTGAAATCTATCCTTTGAAGGATCGTCTCTACAGAATCCCGTATTTCTTCCGGCCTGACATCGACGCCATCGATATTGAGAGTCACGACATATACGCCTCCCTGGGCGTATCCTTCTATCTTTATATACTTGTCGCGATTCATGGTGCAGGAGAGCACCGACGCCATGAATGCGACCACAAAAAACATTCTGATTTTATTTCCCATATCGGTCCGTAAGGCAAAGTATTTGTACAAAGGTAGCGGTTTTTCAAATTAATTCACGATATTTGCACGATTATACACCTAAAAACAACGATTGGAAATGAGTTTCAGAAAACTGACATCCATTACATTCATCATAGCGGCCGCGCTTTGTACACTTTCCTGCAAGGATGACGACGAGACAACCGTACCTCCGTCACTCAGCGGAGCCCTGGATTTCGACCTGCCGCAATATATTCTCCCTGAAACAGTGATCGAGATGGTCCCTTCAGGAGTCACACATCCTGACGAAGGAGAGCTGGGATACTATTGGAGAGTATCACCTTCTATGAAGAAGTCAGACACCACAAGATTCGAGAACGGACTGGACAAGAACGGAAATCCGTCTGACGGATCATTCACTCACAAGTTCTCTGACACTCTTCAGACATATACAGTGCAGGGTTATGCCTATGCCAAAGGATATTCATATGTATCCAAGACAAGCTACACCACTGTCGTAAAGGGCGGAATCGACGGTTCGATAACCAATCTCTGGTTGAAAGACAGGCCTTTCTTCAAAGAAGGAGACATAATATATCCATATGTAACAATAGGATCCACTGACTGGCTCTGCCGCAACGTCGCAGATGCGTCTGCCGGGGCCCCATTCGCCAACTGCAAGGCAATGGGAGATGTATTCGGAAGATATTATTCATATGAAGAGGCACTTGAGGTATGTCCTGAAGGATGGCAGCTGCCTACTGAGGCCGACTGGCTCGAGGCTGCAGCGGCAGCCGGAGCAGAAGGCGCTCAAGCATATGACACAATCGAAGGTGTAGCTGCTGCGCTCATGGGCAACGGATATTTCAATGAAAGTCTGATGTGGGAATATTGGCCTCAGGTCGGTGACATCACAAACACCACAGGGCTGTCATTAATCCCTACTGGATATGCGATGCTAGGAGCCAAGGCGGCATCTCCTCAGGAAAATGCATATCTTGATCAAAGATACCCTCAGGCACAGTTCAAAGGATACAGCGAGTACGCAGCATTCTGGACAGCAGACCTTGTTGAAGGATCAGAGGGCATGGCATACTACAGATACCTCATCAGCGAGGTGCCAGACCTGATGGTCAGCATGGGAGACACAAAGACATTCGGAGCTGCAGTAAGATGCGTCCGCAAGAAATAGACTGAAATAACTTATCTCAGATCTGTCACTATCCAAGCCTCGTCGAAAGACATAGAAGGGCGGAAGAAAGTGACAGATTTCTTTTCCTCCACCTTCATAGATCTGACCTTGACATCCATCTTTCCGCCATCGGAAAGCTCGATGATGGCAGAAACTATGGTACCGTCCGGCTTGAGAGTCAGCTCGGCAGACTTGATGCCACAATCGTCTACAGCCTCAAGTGTATAGACTTCAACGCTGCCGGAAGTCTTATTATCGGCAACCTTGAAGTACTTGTCCAGATTCTGGAAAAAGATTGCCGGATCATTCAGCATTTCATTACCTGATGACTGAATATAAGCCTCCTTTATATTCGGATCGACAGTCCACACTGTCTCCCCGTCACTGAAGACAAGTACCCCGGTACAATCCACGACATATGCCCTGCCCTGCACCTTGATGTCCGCCTCAGTATTGAAACGTATCTCAGACATATCAAAGCTGTAAGCGCAATCCAGACATACGCATGATTGCGAAAGCGCAGAGCACAGCTTGGCCAAAGCTGTACCCTGCGTATTCTGAGCCATCAGGCATGTCATCGAAATGACAACTGCCGACATGGCTGATATGATTCTTCTAAACATATTCTACTGGTTAAGGAACGGCTCGATCACCTCTGCAAGTTCGTCAAGTGTGGCAACCAGCACCTGGCGCGGCTTCGAGCCCTCCTGAGGGCCTACGATGCCTGCCGCCTCAAGCTGATCCATCACTCTGCCTGCTCTTGCATATCCCATACCAAGCTTTCTCTGGAGGTCAGATGTCGATCCCTTCTGGGAGATGACCACAGTCCTTGCGGCCTCCTCGAACATCGAATCTATATTCTGCATGTCAATGTTTCCACCGCCAGGTTCACCTTCCTGAGATTCAGGAACAGGGAGGTAATATGGCGTGCTGTAACACTGCTTGTAGCCACCCTGATCACCGATGAACTTGGTTATCTTGTTGATCTCGGCCATACTTACAAGGGCACACTGGATACGCTCCACCTTGACTCCTGCATAATAGAGCATATCTCCCTTACCGATCAGGTTTTCTGCGCCGACCGCGTCAAGGATAGTTCTGGAATCCACTCCGGAAAGGACACGGAAAGCGATTCGAGTCGGGAAGTTTGCCTTGATGAGACCTGTGATGACATTCACCGACGGACGCTGAGTCGCTATGATCACATGAATGCCGGCCGCACGGCCCTTCTGCGCGAGACGGATGATGTATGCCTCGATATTCTTCGCAGACTTCCTGTCCTCAGGACTTGAGCCTCCGGCCATGATCAAGTCAGCGTACTCATCAATCACGACAACGAGATATGGGAGGAACTGATGACCGTCTGTAGGAAGGAGATGGCGGTCTTTGTACTTCTCATTATAGAGCTTGAAGTCATTGACACCGGCCTTTGCGAGAAGGTCATATCTTGCATCCATCTCTATGCAGAGGGAATGAAGAACCTGCTCCGCCTGCTTCGCCTTCTTGACGATCGCATTCTTCTTCTCCTCCTCTTCGTCTCCCGCCACAGGAAGGACGGCAAGATAATGCTTGAGGAGAGAATTATATGATGTGAACTCCACAGCCTTAGGGTCGATGAACACGAACTTGAGCTCCGAAGGATGCTTTGCGTAAAGGAGAGACGATATGATGACGTTCAGTCCTACTGACTTACCCTGCTTTGTGGCACCCGCAACGAGAAGATGCGGAGCATCAGAAAGGTCGAATGTCTTTACCTTCTGCGCGAGCGTCGAGTATCCGATTGCTACCGGAAGCTCTGCCGAGCTGTTGCGGAAGGAGTCGTCATTGAGCATCGACTTGAGAGGAACTATCGAAGGAGTGCTGTTAGGCACCTCGATGCCCACACTGCCCGGAAGCGTCACTACTCTGACTCCGCCGACCTCAAGGGCCATCGCTATCTCTCTGTGCACCTGCTCTATCGACGCAACCCTCATTCCGGGAGCCAGAACGATCTTATACAATGTTACCGTAGGGCCGACAACAGCCGTAACCTTCTCTACCTCAATCTTATAGTTCTTAAGAGTATTGCGGATAAGGAGATTGTTCTTGTCGAGCTCCGCCTGACTCACCTCATGAACACCTTCGGTGTAGTCCTTCAGGAGGTCGAGCGGAGGAAACTCGAATCTCTCGAGCTCTTCCCTGTTGTCTATCCTTGGAAGGTCTTCGACTACTTCTGTGACGACATCGCCTCTTATCACTTCGAGATTCTGATCTTCAGGATCAGGAACCGGAACATCCTCAACTACTACGACAGGCTCATCCTCTTTGACCGTAACCGGATCTTCTTCGACTACCGGGACCGTCACTTCGTCTACAACAACAGCAGGTATGTCTTCCGGCTGCGGCTGCGGCACGTCAATGATCTCAGGATCCTCCGCCTCATCTGTCTGCTCAGCCGGTTCGTCCTGCGCCACAGGCTTCTTTTCTCCTGTGATGGCAAACCAATGTGCAAACCTGCCGCTTGCAAAAAGCAGCCACACCACTACTGCAGCAACAAGCAGGAGGACGGGCACGATCGGCCCTACAAGATTTGCCATCCATGACATCACCGCATGTCCGGCATCACCTCCAAGACCTCCGTCAAGAAGCCTTGGCGATCCTATGAGAGACAGGCCCAGAGACAAAAGGAATGCGCCGCTGACTGAAAGGAAGGTTATCCTCATGAGTCCTATGCTCCTCTGCCAGAAGAACAGCCTGTATGAAAACACAGAAAACAGGAATACGAAAACATAGCTGGCAAGTCCGAACATGCCGCTGATCAGGAAACGACCCCACATGTAGCCTAGCTTTCCGGCCATGTTATGAGCCTCCACCGACTTATGCATCATATCCGGATTGGAGAACAGGCTCTTGTCCGGCTGCCATGTGAACATGTATGAGAACATCGCCACAAAGGTGAACACCGTAAACAGGAACACCAGGACGCCGGCACACTTGAGAAGTATCGACTTCAGCTCGGGGTCCATATCTGCAAAGAAAGAGAAGAACCTCTTCTCCTTCTGTTTAGCTGTCTTTATCTTTTTTCCTGCCATATTACTTGTTATGCTTTCTCTTGTTCTGATTGCCTCTCTGCCTCTGGTTCTTGCCCTGCTTCTGTCCCTGTCTCATCACCATCACATCCTGCTTTGCAAGCTGCAATCCTTCCGGAACCTTGATGCGATAGTCTGACATCCTCTCTATATCCTGGAATATCGTCTGGTCCGAGACAGTGTCTTTGTTCCATATCAGATATTGCTGCCTCATGTATATCGCAAGCGAACGTATCATGGAAGTCTTCGACTCGCCGTCCTCGACATTTGCGATGAACTCTATCATGTTCTCGATGTTGCGCCCGTAATGCGCAGCCTTCACCGGCTTGCCGGGATATGGTATCTTGCGAGGCTTCTCATTCAGGCTCTCAGGAGCAGGAGCCGGATATGGAGAATCCACATCCAGATCGAACCCTGAAATAATATGGAGATGATCCCAGAGCTTCTGCTCATAATTGTCCTGAAGATGCACGGCCGGATTGATTATCTCCATGACCTTGATGATGGCCCTGGCCTGCTCATTGCGCTTCTCTCTGTCCTCAATGGTCTTGAGATAGTCGACCATCTTCTGGACATTTCGTCCATATTCAGGGATATAAAGAGTTACTCTCTCAGTATTATATAGAAGTTTGTAAGTATCTGTTCCGGTATTTTCCATACTATTCACACATAATTCGTTGTAACTTGCAAATATACAAAATAATCTTTAGAGAACAGCATACTCTCCGGTGTGAACATACCATAAAACTGACGAAACATTTTCATAGCCCATACGCTTCCACATATCGGCATACTTGGCAAGCTGCCTCTCGTATGACTTGCGATGCTCTCCGAACTTATAGTCTATGACTATTACCTTGTTGCCGTCAATGACTACCCTGTCCGGTCTGAAGACACTGCCGTCCACATCAATCAGGCTGGTTTCATTCAGCACGCGCGCCGAGTCCGGGAACCAGCCACGGGCCACGCCCTCGGATATTCTCTCAGACAAGAGTCTGCGTATCTCCTCGGCCTCCTCCGGGGTGACCTCACCGCATGAAAGCGAACGGTCGACAGCCCCGTCAAGGTCCTGAGGGGCCACCACCGAGGCCAGGATATCATGCAGCACAACGCCCCTGATCCTGTTGGAGGCCGAAATTCCGGCATCGCCATCAGCAGAGAAGAAATCAAGAGAGTCAGCTGAAAACTTCAGGCGTCCACGTTCTCTTACATCCGCTTCGTCGTCACCAGACTCCGGATTCAACGCGAAGGATGGGTACGCCCCTCCTTCTTCAATCTGAAACGCCAGGACATCCGACTCCTTTTCTTTCCTCAGAGATGCAAAATCCACCATTTCTCCCACATCAAACCTGACAAAGCCTTCGCCTCCCGACCTCCTGACATCTTTCATCTTGCCGGAAGCCGCCACAAACCAATACAATATCTGAGAAAAGTCAGAATATGCATAAGGCGCATTCTCCTTGACGGCATCCAGGCACTTCTGAGCAGGTGTACGGGCGATGACATGCATTCCCAATGCGGCTCGAGTCATTGCGACATATATGGTGTTGATATTGTCCACCTGCTGCAGGAACCTTTCACTTTTATAATGCTCAGAGAACAAAGAAGACTCAGAAGACTGTGACAGATATACATCGTATACTCCTTCTGCGACGCCTTCCAGCGGCGACCCAGCCAGATCCGGCGAGCACCATCTGCTGTCCGCCTTGAAGAGAGTTATGTTTTCCGCGAAAGGTATGATCACATATGGGAAGTCAAGTCCCTTCGACTTATGGATGGTCATGACTCGCACACTGTCTCCCGACGACGGAGAAGATATTGACGGATCCTGGTCTTCCCAATACTTCAGGAACCCCCTGAGATTGTTGCCATTATTTGCCACATAATCCTGCAGGTGGTCCATAAACGACTGGACATGAAGGATCTCTCCCTCAACCACCCCGTCTGCATCAACGGACTTCAACTCTCTGATGACAGCTTCCGCCATGTCTATCAGCGATGTGTATCCATCAGGAACCTTTATGTCGAGAACCTCGGCCAGATAACTGCTGACAGTATTTTCAGGATTATCCACAAAGGAAAGCAGAGACACAAGACGGCGCACCGTCACGGCGCTCTTCACCTTAAGGGAATCATCAGTGATTACGGTTATGCCATTGTCAATAAGATATTCCGCAACACTTTCTCCTGTGGCGTTGCTCCTGACAAGGACGGCTATCTCCGAAAGGCGGGCACCGGCGGCTATCGCCTCCTGCACGCTTTCCAGCACCTTATGCAGTTCCCCTTCCTTCGGACAGAAGGTGACACTGACACTTCCAGCCGGTTTGTCCAGCTTGGAAACCTCCTGCTCCACATCGGAATATATATGCGAAATCCTTCCGTCCTTATCTCCGTTAAGATCATCCAGAACCTCCGCAGCAGCCTTGAAATATTCATTATTGAACTTTACCACATTCTTGAGGCTCCTGTAATTGGTGTCAAGCACCTCGGTCCCCGCATCCGGGAAAGTCGCAGGAACCTCATTGGCAAGAAGGTTCCAGTCAGACCCTCTCCACCTGTATATGCTCTGCTTGACATCTCCGACAATCAGGTTCTCATTGCCCTGAGAGTCACTGTTCCTGAGAAGCGGGCTGAAATTGGTCCACTGCACGGACGATGTATCCTGGAACTCATCGAGAAGGAAATGGTCGAAACGGACGCCTATCTTCTCGTAAATGAACGGAGCGTCAGACTTGTCTATGATGTCTCTTAGAATCACATTGGAGTCGTCAATGCATAGTACATTCTTCTCTTTCATCAACTCCTTGAAGGCTGCGGACAACTCCCGAGCCACTCCAAGTCCGTATATCTGGCCGTCAAGAATCACGGCTGTCTGATAGACAGAGTATTCCTTTCCCCACAGATTACAGAAGGCAAGCAGCGGTTCCATCAGACCCGGATACACTTTAGGAAGAAGAGTCTTGGCTTTCGCCGCCGAGAACCACTTATCACTATCCGGAGCCTTTTCCATAAAGGACGCCGTCGGAGGCGTGACAGGCTCATGTTCTTTCAGTTCCGCATATGCATGCAGAGCCTTCATGAACCCTCTGTTGCTGTCCTTGGCTTCCACCTTGGCATCAGTCAGCACCGCGACAGCCGCTGCCGCGTTTTCACGGACTGCCTTTCTGAAATCAGCAATGATCTGTCTGCAGGCCTTACGGATATTCCCAAGAGTCTTAGGAGAATATGCCGTTTCCTCATCTATGCCTGCCTTATCCAGTTCCTCCTGACGCTGGGCTGACTTCATTCGCAGCGCCAGCTTCATCAGATTTGCATCGGCACTGTAACGCCCCCCTTGCTCGATCTGTTCCAGCACGTTAGCAGTAAGCCATGACAGGAGGCCGGTATCGGCCTCTGTCAGCGAGTCCAGCACACGGTCAACGCTCTCGGCTACAAGCGAATTCCTGTCAAGCTCGACCTGATATGATGCGAACTGACCGATTTCACGAGAGAAAGCCTTCAGAGTCTGCTGAAAGAACCTGTCTATCGTGCTCACAGCAAAAGCGCTGTAATCATGCAGGATATCCCTGAGGACTCTTGCCGCCTTGGCGCTGATCTCCGCATCAGACGGAAGCAGCGCCGGGACAAAATCGTCGTGATAGTCCGACTTTGCCGGATCGGTGGCCAGGATATGCAGTTCCTTCAATATCCTGCTCTTCATCTCCTCCGTCGCCTTGTTTGTAAAGGTAACAGCCAGAATATGCCTGTATGCATACCTGTCATCATTCTGGAGAAGCAGCCTTATGTATGTCTTGGCGAGGTTATAGGTCTTTCCCGAACCCGCCGATGCCTTCATTATTCTGATCATATCCTATCTTCCGCAAATTGTCTTGAAATCACAATAACCGCAAACACTCTTATCCGTAGTCCTTCTGAAAGGAACTTCCGGATTGTCTATCTCTGCCATCAGGCGGGCCAGATGTTCCGACGAGGCATTGAAGAATACCGGATGCACAGGGATAGCCTCGGGAAGCTTGCCGAACAGGCGCGATGTCGAATATACGCAATTGTGCAGCTTTCGACCCTGCACCTCCGGCCTTCCCTGGACAAGCAGATCATATATATAAAACTGAAATGCAATCTTTGGTCTGTCCTTGATATCAGGAGCAAATATCCTGTCCGCAATGTCAAGGGCATTGTCATCATCTATATATATGTCATCATCGAGTACCCTTCCGGTCTTATAATCCACCACGCGCACCTCATCCGGTCCGAAAGCATCAAGCCTGTCTATGAATCCCTTGAATCTGAATCCGAAATGCTCTCCCTTCACACGAAGTTCGCGTCCGAGAATCTCAAACGATTCCTTGCCGGCATCCTCAAGAAGCTTAAGGTCACTATGCAATGTCTTCTTCACATAACGCACAATGACATCCGCAACGACAAGGTTTCTTCCCGTAACCTCTATGGCATTCATCTGATGGACAATCAAGGCCTTGACCTTGGCCTTGATATCCTCTTCACGGTCCAGCCAGCTGTTTATATAATCTCGTGAAACATGTCTGAGGACATTCTTCAGAGACTTCGCTCCGCCAAGACCGTCAAAGAAGAATTCCGGATCCATCGCTTCCTCTGAAGTATAAAGAGAACGCATCATCTCGTGGAAGATGTTTCCGAACATTCCGGCATCAAGAGTCTCTGCCACCTCTTCCTCACTCACAAGTCCCTTGACGACAGAATAATAGAACTTTGCCGGACATGCCAGATAATTCTGTATCGCTGTCGCGGACATTTCCGTACTCTTGATCTTCGCCATATCCTCCGGAGCCTTGGCTATGTCAGGAAGCTCTGCCGCCTTCATGGTATCCATCATCACCACATATCTTTTCAATGGCAGGCCGAAGTGGTATTCCATCTGTCTGATATATCGGCTTTCCTCCCCCGACTTGATGCCTTCTGTCCTGGAATCCACCAGCATCCAGACATTATCCGCGCGTGAGATCATCCTATAGAAGTAATAGGCCCATATGGCATCCTGGAGCTCATATGTAGGCAGATCGAACCCTTTTCGAAGCTCAGGCGGAATAAAGGACGAACTTACGCTTCTGCGAGGGAAGACTCCCTCGTTGGATGACATTATTATGATGTTGTTGAAGTCCAGTGCCCTGGTCTCCAGCGGTCCCATGATCTGCAAACCCTTGAGAGGTTCGCCTCTGAAAGGGACAGATGACGCTCCCACAGTCTGAGCGAGAAGTCTTATATAAGTCAAAGGAAGAATCTCCAGGTCATCAGTTTCGCCCACTTCCGACAGACTGTCCTGAAGCATGTTGATGCCCTTGTAGTATTCTTTTGCATACTCCAGTTCCAACGCCAGATGCATATCTTCAGCCGCAGACGGCGCCACTGCCACTATCACAGCCTTGAAATATTCGGACATTGCGGCGATCTGCGCAAGGTCTCTTGACTTCGGGTCAGTCACAGCCGCCTGGAAAACGGCATCCAGAAGCGGAGTTCCGTTCAACTCTTCCTGAGGGATATAATATTTGGCTGAAGCCTTCACTTCCTTTACGATCTCCTTCGTCCTCTCGTCCATTGCATTCTTGAACAACGCATTGGAGAAAAGGTCCCATACCTGCTTGTGATAGAAATTCCAGCTTCCCTTTCGATTTGTTGCATGCAGCTGAATTGCCGCTACGGTCTCCATCATCGTATACAGGATGCTGCCCTTCATCGGCAGTCCCATCGTCACATTGATATCCTGTATGTGCGGAGGTATCGAATTCAGGACTGGGACAAGAAGGTTCTCATCAGGAAGGACAATGGCGCAATCCTTTCCCTGCGGCACCGTCTTGAGAATATCGGGTATCCTCTTGGCCTGACCCACAGAAGAAGAGACGCTTACTACGTTGACCGACGGAACGCTCACACCTTCAGAATCCCATCGGGCTGCCTGCCCGAACTCCCTGACATTCTCCTCCATGAAAAGTGACGACCTGTTCTGCCTGTCCGTGATCATGTCTCCGCTGTAATCCCAGCAGAATTCCGCACGGGAGGCCTTCTTCAGCTCGCGAAGGAGGGTCTTTTCACATTCGTTCAACGTGTTGAGACCCACAAACACAAACTTCACATCCGGAGAAAAAGCGTCCGCAAAGACTGCATCTACAGATGTCGCTTTCAGTCTCTCGGCCAGATCACGATATACCATTCCTTCATATGCCAGTCCCTTTTCGCTCAGCAAGGCACGGAAATCCTTATATAAAGGATATAATATGTTCCATATCTGAAGGAAACGCTCCTTTACTTTAGGATCGTCGGAATCAAGATCCACCGTCAGCTTGCCGGACCTGTCACTGAAATGGCTCACGAATGCATCTATTGCATTCCGCTGGACTTCAGTCAGGAAAGAATAGTCCGCCTGGATCTGCTTGAGATCGGCAACATTTGCAAACAGCTGCTTTGGATCGACCAGATATTTGTCAACATCATTGAAGTCACCGAGAATGACATCACCCCAGAAAACAAATTCATCCAGGGCCTCCGCCTTTGGATTGAGTTTTCTATAACATTGATATAAATACAGAAGCAGCCTGACCTTGTCGGCCGGCGCCTGGCCGCTGACTTTGAAGAAGAAGTCATTGATCGTAAGCATCTGCGGTGCGATGAAAGGCACTGCATCAGAAGATGCGGCCACCGCCTCCGAAAGATATTTGCGGAAGAAGGTCATCGAACGTCTGTTCGGAAAGATGAAGCATCTGTCCGATATGTTTCCGAGCGAATAGAAATGCTCTGCTACCTGTTTCAGGAAAGGTGTCATATTCTTGTTTTAGTGTTCAAATATAGGCCTTCAAGTTGCCAAAACAAGGCACAACAATAAAATTACAATATTTTTCAAAAAAATGTTACAAAATATCGAATATAAATTTGGAGATAAAGAAATTTTTCCTACCTTTGCATTAGAAACAATTTGGAATTATTCAAAATTAGATATTATTAACAATTAAAAGGATAAAGTTATGACAAAGAAATTCAGATGCCTCGTTTGCGGTTATATTCATGAAGGTGAGAATGCTCCTGAGGAGTGCCCATTGTGCCATGTAGGTGCAGAGAATTTTGAGGAGATCGTTGAGACTGAAGGCGACCTCACATGGACAGACGAGCACAGGCTCGGCGTAGCACAGGGAGTTGACCCCGTGATCCTCAAGGGTCTTCGCGACCACTTCGCAGGTGAGTGCTCAGAGGTTGGAATGTACCTCGCCATGAGCCGTCAGGCAGACAGAGAGGGATACCCTGAGATTGCCGAGGCATTCAAGAGATATGCATGGGAAGAGGCTGAGCACGCAGCAAAGTTCGCCGAGCTCCTCGGAGAGTGCGTATGGGACACAAAGACCAACGTAGAGAAGAGAATGCTCGCTGAGCAGGGCGCATGCGAGGACAAGATGCGCATAGCAAAGCTCGCAAAGCAGCAGAACCTCGACGCAATCCACGACACAGTTCATGAGATGTGCAAGGATGAGGCTCGCCACGGTGCAGGCTTCCAGGGTCTCTTCAAGAGATATTTCAAGTAAGATAAGATGATGGATAAACGAAGGCGACTAAATTTAGTCGCCTTTTTTTATTCATCGTAATCAAGATTTTCCCAAAGTTCTTCCATCTGGCGGCGGTCCTTCTTGGTCGGACGGCCTGTGCCTCTGTCGCGTTTGAGGAAGAATGTCTCCACCGGAGCACGCAGTTTTGCGATTTCTTCCGGAGGGGTAAGATCCTCGGCGTAATCTGGCACCAGCTTCGCTCCCTGACGCTTGTCTATCAGCTGAAGGACCTTGTAGGTATATAGGACTGCACCTTTACGTGCGGTTATGACATCGCCTACCTTGACGCATTTCGAAGGTTTTACGTCATCTCCGTTGACACGGACCTTTCCTCCCTTGCATGCGTCTGTGGCATCAGTGCGGGTCTTATAGACCCTGATCGCCCAAAGATATTTATCTATCCTTACTTCGTCCATACTAACTGAAGAAGTTCAACGGAGATGCTCCTGCAGGCCCCATAGGCTCGCCATCTGACTCATCCTCGACGCCTTCATAGTCCTCACCCTCAAGGAATGCCTCCGTATCGGGATCAATGTATCCGTCGACTTCCTCAACAGGCCTGGTCGTACCTTCAAGAAGGAGTGTGGAACGGTCGCGAGGTACAAGGAAGAAGTCCTGCATGTCTGCCGGAACGAGAACAGTCTCACCCTTTGCAAACTCATAGTTGTCCATGCATGCCTCGCCCTTCTCGTTTACAGAAGGCACCTGGATCGAAGCAGCACCCTCAAGGCATATGTATACAATGAAGCTCTGGAACTTCTCCGTATAGATATGAAGCGGATCTGAAAGGGCTATCTTCGATACCGTAAACTGCGGTACATCTACAAGGGTCTGGACCATCTGTCCCTCCTGACTTTCCTGATGGCAGTGGCATTCGTGTCCTTCCTCATGGCAGTGACACTCCCCACCCTCATGACAGCCGCAATCGCAGTCATCATCGCAGCCGCAACCGCACGAGCATCCGCTCGGACTGCAGGCCACATATGAAGCCTCATCGCCCCAAAGAGGTCCCTTCCTGTAAAGGCCAGGATCAAAAGCACGGTAGTCGATCACATCGATCGCCTCGTCAAGATGAGTCTTGCGCGCTGTCTTAGGGTCGAATTCCCTGCCCCAGTCATATAATCTGAAGGTCATGTCTGAAGACTCCTGGATCTCTGCTATGAGAAGTCCTCCGTCAGCAGCGTGGACAGTACCTGGAGTGATATATATGACATCACCCTTTCTTGGCTCGATGACATTGAGGATTTCATCCACAGTACCATTCTTGCACCTGTCATAGAACTCCTGGGCAGAAACCTCGCGGGTGAATCCGCAGTACATCTTTGCTCCAGGCTTGGCATCCATCACATACCATATCTCGGCCTTTCCGAGAGAATCATATCTCTCAGCCGCGACCTCGTCATCAGGATGCACCTGAACCGAAAGCTTGTCGTTGATATCCAGGAACTTGATGAGCAGAGGGAACTGACGTCCATAATAGTTATAGACATCCTCTCCGACAATTCTCTCAAGATAGGTCTCCATGAGCTCGCTTATGGTATTGCCTGCAAGCCAGCCATTTGCGACAACGGAATCTTCAATGCCCATATCGGCAAGCTCCCAGCTTTCGCCGATAAGCACGTCAGGACCGAGAACTGTCTCGTTGCCGTCTTCGTCGACCTCTACAAAGTGCTTGCCCATTTCTGTAACAAGGGCGCTTCCTCCCCATGGTCTCCTTGACGGAACGGGAATGAACTTGAAAGGATATAGTTTCTTTTCCATTTACAGATTTCTTATCGTATCATAAAAATTGAGACGGGCACCCTTGAGTATTTTCATCATACGAGGTATCAGGTCCTCAAAATCCGGTGTCTGGTCGATGAGGAACTCCGCAACAACCCAGACGTCATCTTTTCTGACAAGCGCCTTCACTACCTTTACATTGTCATTGACCTGATTTGCAGCATAGAGAGCGTCATCTCTATTGTTATCGTCCACATCGAAAATACCAGGGAGCGTCAGGCTGAGGTATCGAGGGTCATCTGCATCCCAGAAAACATGATAGCTGAGATCCTCAAAATTGAAGTGGAAACCGTATGGCTTATCTTCCGGGCGCAGTCCTTCCTTTGAAAGGTACGCACCGAGCTGCTCTTTAATTGTACTCATAATAAATATGTTTAATTGTTTAATATCCTATCTTTCTTCTTGCCTGCTGCGGAGAGCCGAGCGACGACTTGTTGCTCTTCACTGAATTGAGAAGATGGCTGTGACCGATCAGTTCGTCAGCAAGTGCTGCGGTCATGGCGGCCTCATTCACAATGAAAGCAAGGTCTGATGCCGAATAGTTGTCGGTAAGCCGTACAAGTTCGTCATAGTCGATATTCTCATCGAGAGGCCTGTCCTTCAGGTGAAGGGCGAAAATCGCCTTCCTTGTTTCTGGATCCGGAGCAGGGATTTCTATATGAAGGTCCATTCTACCCTTTCTGAGCACAGCAGGATCGATGAGTTCTATCCTGTTTGTAGTTCCTATCACGAATATGCCTCTCTGCGAGCAGTTGTTCAGCTGAGCGAGGAATTCATTGACTTCCTCTCCTCTCTGATTGGCATCCATCGAGCCTCTGGCCGGAACGAATGAGTCAAACTCGTCAAAGCACAGGATCGAAGGAGCCTTCGCCTCAGCATCCTTGAACAGGCTTGCAATCTTGCCCTGTGTTCCGTGGAGATATGTACTGCCGAGATCCGATCCGCTGACCATTGAGAAATTGAACTGGGCCTCCTCGGCGAACTTCTCGGCAAAATATGTCTTGCCGCAGCCCGGAGGGCCGTAAAGAATCATGCCGTTCGGCGGTGTGAGCCTGTATTTCTGAGCCTTTTCCTTATCCTTGAGAACCCATATGACTCTCTTGGTCAGTTCCTCCTTGAGTGTCTCCATTCCTGCCACGTCAGCAAATCCGCCACCGCTCTTCTTCTTGATCTGCACCGTTGTGGCAACCGCACTCTCGTGAGTTCCCTCCTGAGGTTTTGACTTATGGTCATCGCCATCCTTCCTCGAGAACTGAGGGGCAGACTCTCCTGTCAGAAACTTGAGCAGGTCCGACACAGTCAGACGCGCACGCGAATCAAAGGCAAGGCCTTCAGTAATCAAGTCAATATCTCGCTTGGACAATCCCTTTCTTTCCAGTTCACGCACTTCAAGAGGCTGCTTTCTGGCTGCCCTGACAGCCCTCTTCTTTGCAGGATAAGGCATTCCTGCAGTGAGCTCCGCATCCCATGGGGCTACGCCTGTAATCATATGATACATGATCGCCATTGCAGAGAACGAATCGCTGGTCTCATCGAAGCATCCGCTGAGAGTCTCCGGCGCGCAATACTGAAGGGCGAGATCCTCGACAGGGAAAGGCACAGCACCGCTGAAAGGCTGGCTCAGATGTCCCAGGTCAATGATTCTCGGGACATAAGATCCGGCCGATACCTCCTCGAGGAGTATGTTGCGGGGAGTTATGTCATTATGCGTCATTCCAAGGGCATCGTGAATGTATACGAGTCCTTTCAGGACGCAAGTCATTATGTCCTTTGCCTCTTCCCAGGTGTATGTATAATATGAGGCAAGGTCTTCCGACAGAAGTTTTCCCCTGAAAAACCTGGTGACTATGTAGCTGTACTCCCTTTCGTCAGACAATGTCACACGACCGTCTGCATGATGGGAAATCACATATTCGTTATTGACCTTCCTGGAATATGCTATCTCACGCACCTCTCCGTTCTCCTTCATGGACTCCGGAGTTGCCTCCAGGTCATACAGCTTCATGAAATATGAGGCTCCGTCCTTGTCAGAGACCCTGTAGGTCGTGTTATAAATGCCTTTCTTGATAAAACATTCGACAGTGTAACCGTCTACTACATCATTGGGATTGAGTATGATCATAAGAATTTTCCATTAATCCCTCAAATTTATGAAAAATTCTGCAATTACCCGCTACTTCATGAAAATAGTTTTGACGATACGCTTGACTTCAGGGATCAGCAGCACAACCGAGGTAACTGCAATTATCCTCCACCAGTCACCTGCGGCAAGTGCAGCCACGTCGAAGAATCTGCCTAAATGATTGACGATAAGGTACTGACCTGCAAGGATGACCAGAACTATCAGATAGAACGCTCCGCTGAAGCTGTTCTTCGAGAACATCGTGAGGAAGAACGATCCTTCCGTCCTGTAATTCTTCGCATTGAAGATGTTCCAGAACTGCATCATGACGAACGTAGTGAAGAATATGCCCATCTCATATCTGGTCATTTCTGCCGATGTCGCACCGATGGTGCCGGCAAGACCGCTCTTTATCGTATCCCAACGGAGAAGCTGAGCGACACTCTGCACATCGGTGTGAAGCATTATCTCCCACAGCAGGATGAGGACAACAAAGAAGAAGATGCCGCCGAACAGTATCCTTTTGAGCATGGACCTGTCTATGATATGGCTATTGGGATCTCTCGGCTTGTCATCAAAGACTTTCGGATCAGCCGGAAGCGACGACAATGCCATGGCCGCGAATGTATCCATGATCAGGTTGACCCAAAGCATCTGGGTCACCGTCAGCGGCGAATCGACACCGAGGAAGGCTCCGACCAGGACAAGCAGGCAAGCACACACGTTGATTGTCATCTGGAAGTATATGAACCTCCTGATATTCAGATACAAAGAACGTCCCCAGAGGATTGCCTTGTTGATACTTACAAACGAATTGTCCAGAATAGTTATGTCGCTGACCTCCTTCGCACGCGCCGTACCGTCTCCCATAGAAAGACCAACCTGGGCTTTCTTGAGTGCCAATGCGTCATTTGTTCCGTCTCCTGTCACTGCAACGACCTCACCTCGCTTCTGGAGAAGTCCCACCAGCCTTGACTTGTCCTCAGGACGCGCTCTGGACAGAATTCGCAGATCGCCTATCACCTCCATCGCCTCATCATCGGACATTGCGGCAAACTGCTGTCCGGACAACGATCTTGGCGCTTCGCCATCATCAAACAGTCCGATTTCCGCACCTACATGTTCAGCTGTAGCCGCCACATCGCCGGTCACGACGATCACCTTCACTCCCGCACGCTTCCTGCAGGTCTCGATAGCCTCTTTCACATCCGGACGGACAGGGTCCGCGATGCCGACTATTCCCGCAAAGCGGAGGTCGTCATCGACTCCCATATGCTGGACTGCAAACCCCAAGGTCCTCAATGCATTGTGCTGATACTCGGAAAGACGCTCCCTTATCGACGCCGCCTCTTCCGCTTCATATGAGCCATAACACATGCTCAGAACATATTCAGGGGCACCCTTCACAAATCTGAACCTCTCACCTGTCACGCGATTGACAGCGATGGTCTCCATATATTTGGTCTGAGTCGAAAACGGAACAAGAGACTCCACTTTGTACATGCCACGGATCTGACGATAATCTGCCTTGTATTCATCTGTAATCCATCTCAGAAGCGCACACTCGGTCGGATTGCCGATCGCCTGAACGCTGCCGTCATCAGCCACGGACAGGTCCGCTGTGGAATTCACGGAGATTCCATGCATTATCATCTCCTCGTCACATGCGAACTCCTTAGACAGCACGCTCATCCTGTTCATCGTCAGAGTTCCCGTCTTGTCTGTACAGATGACAGTGGTCGCGCCCATGGTCTCGCAAGCATGAAGCTTGCGTACCAGATTCTTGACCTTCAGCATCTTACGCATGCTGAGAGCCAGACTTATCGTAACGCTCATCGGAAGGCCTTCAGGCACTGCGACAACAATAAGCGTCACCGCTATCATTATGGAATTAAGCGTATAGTCAAATATCTGCAGAAGGTCCGAATTATTTGCCGGATCACCATCAAATGCGAAATAATACACAGTCCTTCCTATGACTATCAGAGCTGCCAGGACATAGCTTATCTTTGTGATCAGATTGCCGAGATCGCCAAGTTGCCTGTTGAGAGGAGTCTCAACCTCTTCATCTTCCATTATCTTCAGTGCACCTTTACCTTCTTCTGTATCGACACCGACAGCCGTAACCCGGTACAGACAGAAGCCTTCGAGCACGATGGAACCCCTGAGAAGAAAATCGGCATCATAGGCCGCTTCTTCTTCGGCCTGTGACTTGTCCTCATACTTCATAGCATAAGGTTCCCCGGTAAAGGCTGACTCATCCATCCTCAACTGCTCGCAAGAGAGCACGCGTCCGTCGGCCGGCACCTCGTCTCCGCCTTCCAGGCGGACGATGTCGCCGACCGCCACGTCAGACTTCTTTATTGTCATAAGACGAGGCTGGGACTTGTCATTCTTCCTGCGCACCACTTTGACAGGTCTGTCATCCTTGACCTGATTCAGCACGTCGAACTCCTTGTCCGCCTTTGTCTCGAATATGAATCCGATGCCAGTCGACAGGAATATGGCCATGAGGATTCCCGCAGGCTCAAACAGGAGCTGATAATCGTGGGTATGATAGAACTCATAAGCCGTCACTACACATGACAGCCCCAATATCACAAGCAATATTATTATAAGGGGATCCTTGAACTTGTCAAGATATCTGAGCCACAGCGGACGCTTAGGCGGAGCCGGTATCACATTCTTTCCCACCGCGTCCTTGACTCTATGAGAGGACTCAGAAAGACATTCCTTCCATAAATTATAATCTGCTGACATCTGCTTCCGTTTTTGAACAGTGCAAATATCCGCATTAATCATGCAAGACTGCCACGAAATCCAAGCGTTTGGATTTTAAATCAGAGAAGACGTCTCCACAGGTCTGAAGACGAGAGCATCCCGACTTCCCTGGAAAGATCCGAACATACGCGGAACGAGGCTATGTCCGCGGCGATTCCATAAGATTTGGATTCGCTGTCAAAGGAAACGCAATAGCGCTCCGGATCGGCAAGCGCCCCGGAATCAGCAAATCCTTTATTTATATAATTCTTCAGAGAACTCCTGTTCCTGAACATACTTTCTATATATCCGAGGAACTTCCTGCCTGATGCCTCTTTTGAAGATACAGCGGAATATATCACTACGGCATTATACACAAGCCGGGCAACCTCGGAAGCTTCCTTTCGCAATGATACCATGAACTCTTCCATGGAGAACGGACCGTCATCAGGAATGCCTCCCAGATAGTTGAGTGCCTGCTCAAACAGTTTCTGGCTTACGCCTGCAGCACCATATCTGAGAAGAAGGAGATAGAACGAGCGTGCTTGTGGAGACGACTCGAACGTGATACGAGCCATATCCTGCTCCATCAGGCAGAACTCGTATCGGTCATCAAGGACGATGCGGTTCACCTTCTTTATTGCTCTGCTCATATAATCATACAGGATCTTGTAGCAGCCCTCATATGATATCTCCTCGGAGTGATTGTCAAACTTTGAGATGAAAGAGTATATCCTTTCCTTTACATTCTCCCGCATGTCGACTACAAAGAAGTCCACACCTTTGCTCAGGTTGTTGTCATCATCAAGGGAGTAACTGTCCCTGATCTTGAGCAGGAGAAATGACGATGTGCCCAGAGTACTCACATCAATCTTGTATCTAGAGAGCAGGAAATAGAAGAACCCATCCGAATTGACTTCAGAAAGTCGGGCTGCCTCTCTCGTGATTCCCGCAGGAACGAGATACCTCATGGCCTCGTCCAGCAGCTCTCTTTTCTTCTGTTCGCCACGGAGCACATCCGGGAGATAGAAGAACTCAAGCCCGAGGTCATTCAATGACTTTGTGACCAGAAGCTTGTCATATTCGTTATCAAAAAGCCGATGTACTTCGGCATTAGGGGACGATTCGAGATAAAGTATCTGCTTCAGCGAAGTCTCGTCCATGACTCCGGATGAAGACACGACATTGCACCAGTCCCTGGTCTGCGGATTAAGCGACATGTAGACAGACGTAAACAATATGTTTTCGTCATAGTCTATGTCATTGTCGACACACATGACCTCGGACAGGATGCCAAGCACTGCCTCTGCAGAATACGAATCAAGCTCCTTCAGGCTGCTGACAGCCTGTTGGAGCGTGATGTAATGTATTCTGTCAAGATCGTCCTGCGAAAGCTCAAAGCGCTCACGCAGAGAAGACAATATGCCGACTTCCCCGCCGTGTATCCTGCCGTCAGCCTTTACAAGGTCGACGGCGATACGCAGAACGGCAAGCTTGTTCAGATATGTCAGATGCATTATTCTCCGAACTGGTTATATGCATGCTGGAGGATACGGAGAGCGCGAGGTACCAGGTCGCTGAACACCGGAGTAGAGTCGATGAGCATCTCGCAATAGAGCCATACAGACTCGTCGTTCACAAGACTTGCCTTGGCCACCTTGACACCTGCATTCATCTTGTCCATCGCCCTGTAGACGAAATCCCTGTTTTCATCATTCACGTCATAGATTCCCGGCATCACAAGCTGGAAGAACTCTGGATCTTCATCATTGTTGAAGTAAACGAAATTCTTCATCTGGTAACGGAATGTAATACCGAAAGACTCTTCGGTAGGCTGAAGGCCTTCGCTGCGAAGGTACTCCAGCATCTTTTTAGTGTTGCTCATAATCTGAAGTTTATTGTAGTTATGTTAGAGTCTGGCCTTAAGCGCCTCTGCCTGAGCCTCGTATCCAGGCTTGCCAAGAAGGGCGAACATGTTCTTCTTGTATGCCTCCACGCCAGGCTGGTCAAACGGATTCACGCCAAGGATGTAGCCGCTGATTCCGCATGCCTTCTCGAAGAAGTAGAAAAGGGCTCCGAGGTTATGCTCGTCGATGCACTCGATAGAGAGCGAGAGCTGAGGTACGCCGCCGTCGATGTGAGCGAGCTTTGTTCCGAGTTCTGCCATCGCGTTGCACTCCTCCACGTGCTTTCCTGCAAGGAAGTTAAGACCGTCGAGATTCTGAGGATCGCTCTCGATGAGCATAGAGCGTCTGCTCTTCTCCACTGTAACAACAGTCTCCATGAGGGTGCGCTCACCGTCCTGGATGTACTGGCCCATAGAGTGAAGGTCTGTGGTGAAGTTCACTGATGCCGGGAAGATGCCGAGGCCGTCCTTGCCTTCAGACTCTCCGTAGAGCTGCTTCCACCACTCGCCGAGGTATGTGAGCTTAGGGTTATATGCAACGAGGATCTCGATCTTCTTGCCCTGTGCATAAAGTGCGTTACGCATTGCGGCATACTGCACTGCAGGGTTGCACTCGCACTTCTTCGCGCAGAGCTCCTCCATCTCGAGGGCTCCCTGGAGCATTGCGTTCATGTCGAATCCTGCGAGAACTATAGGGAGGATTCCTACCGGAGTGAGCACTGAGAAGCGTCCTCCTACGTTGTCCTCGATCACGAATGTCTTGTATCCCTCCTGGGTAGAAAGCGACTTGAGGGCTCCGCGGGCCTTGTCAGTAACAGCCACGATGCGCTCTGCAGCCTCTGCCTTTCCGTATGTATCCTCAAGATATTTCTTCACGAGGCGGAATGCCACTGCAGGCTCCGTTGTGGTACCTGACTTCGAGATCACCACGCATGCTGCGTTTCTCTCCTGCACGAGATCCATGAGCTCGCACATATATTCTTCTGAAAGGTTCTGTCCCGCGAATACGATTTCAGGAGCAGCGCCCTTTGTCTTGAGCTGCTTTGCGAACTGATGCGAAAGAGCCTCGAGAGCGCACTTTGCGCCGAGATATGAACCTCCGATGCCGATGACCACGACGAGATCCACGCCCTTTGCCTTCCATGCATCCCTTACCGCCTCGCACTCAGCGACAAGACCGCTTTTGAGAGTCTCTGAAGGAAGATGCTTCCATCCGAGGAAGTCATTTCCCTTGCCGGTCTCGTTTTCAAGAACTTCAAGAGCTGCGAGAGCCTTCTCTACATATGCCTGATATTCTGCATCTTTTACAAAGGAGCTGCAACCTCCAAGATTTACCTTTACCATAATTCTGCAATTATTACAATTTATACGTTCCTAACCTTAAACAAAGCCTCCGCCGAGGCACATCAAAGGCAAAGTTAACATTTTTTAAACAAACTCTATTAAATAAATGACTATATTTGCTGTCACTAAGACAATTCAGATTATGAGAAAGGCAATATTGGTCATTTCAGCACTTGCGGCCCTGCTCTCGATTCCGGCAGAGGCCTATGCACAGAAGCAGACAGGCATCGTAGCACACCGAGGATTCTGGAACTGCGATGAAGCGGGACATGCAAAGAACTCCGTAGCAGCTCTCCGCTGCGCGCAGGAGGCCGGCTTCTGGGGCAGCGAGTTCGACGTCAACATGACTTCTGACGGTGAGCTCATAGTATATCATGACAGCGATGTAGAAGGCAAGAAGATAGAAGAACACCCATATTCGGAATTCAAGGACTTCAAGATAGCCAACGGAGAGACCATCCCTACCATAGACCAATACCTCGAGCAGGGTAAGAAATACCCTGAAACCATGCTTGTATACGAGCTCAAGCCTCATTCATGCGGCGAAGTAGAAGACAGATTCGTGGAAATCACATACAAGAAGCTCGAAGAGCACGGGCTCATGGACCCGGAGAGAGTGATGTTCATATCGTTCAGTCTGCACATGTGCGAGAAGATCGCAAAGGAGCATCCGGAATTCACAGTGCAGTTCCTCGGCTCAAGCAAGAATCCGGAAGAGCTCGCAAAAATGGGCATCAACGGAGTAGACTACAACCACATGGTGTTCACCTTATATAAGAAATGGTACAGGCTCGCCCGCAAGAATGACATGAGCGTGAACGCATGGACCGTGAACAAGGACGGCGACATGAGGAGGATGCTCAAGCTCGGAGTCGACCAGCTGACCACGGACAACCCTCTGGAAGCCAGGGCGATAATGAAAGACATGAAAATAACCGAACTCAAATAGGTTCATGGAGGTGCGCCGGCGATGCTAGCGCACCTCTATTATATCTTCCAGCGAAGTTGTATACAGTCTGGAGCGGAAGTCGCTCCTGATGCCGTCAGCGAAATGTCCCGGGCGCTGTGAGGCAAGACGCAGCATCGAGGATCCGGCCTGCCCGTTCACGGCATCCATTACCGCCGACAGACGGTCCTGCCTGCTGCGGAGTTCTTCATCAAAGCCGAATATCGTGCCCTGGATTTCATCCGCCGGCACAATATTGCTCACGATCACGCCGGCTTTCTTATATTGATAGCCTGGTCTATATATAGTCCTGAGGCACTTCATTGCCGTTCCGACAATCTCCTGCGCGCTGTTTGCCGCCACATCCAGACGTATAGTGGCAGATGGGAAATACTGTTTCAGGTCGTCACGGAACCTGTTGGTATACATGAACACCGTCACATCATACGCCGCCGACTTTTCCCTGCGCAGCTTGGAAGCACATAAGGCTGCGAAATCCGACACTCTCAAGGCCAGTTCCTGCACGTCCTCGATCATATCTGCAAAAGACCTCGATGTACATATGGACTTGCGTCTGTCTTCATTCTCCTCCGTCACACAGGCATTGCCGTTCAGCTCCTCCCAGATTTTCAGGCCGTTCACTCCAAGATTTGCGGAAACCCATTCGCGAGGGCGCCGAGCGAAGTCCAGAGCCGTGACAACACCCCACCCCTGCATCTTAGGCACAAGTCTGCGCCCGACACCCCACACCTCGCCTATCGGGCTCATTTCCAATGCCTTGACGCGCTTGCTGTCATCATCCATCATGCACACTCCCTTATATCCCTTATAGGTCTTTGCAAAGTGGCTGGCAAGCTTGGCCAGGGTCTTCGTGGGAGCGACGCCGATGCTAACCGGCACACCGACCCACCTGCGCACCTTGGCCACAAGGTCACGACATAACTTCTGCATCTCACAAGGCTTCACTCCTTCCAGATGAAGGAACGCCTCGTCAATGGAGTATATCTCGATATGCGGGACAGCATCAGAGAGGATTGACATCACACGGGAAGAAAGGTCTCCATACAGAGCATAGTTGGATGAAAACGCATGCAGTCTGCCCTGCTCCACCAGGTGCTTGACCTGAAAGAACGGAGTGCCCATCTTTATGCCCATAGCCTTGCTTTCGTTGCTGCGCGCGACGACGCAACCGTCATTGTTGGAAAGCACAACGACAGGTTTTCCGTCCAGGTCGGGCCGGAAGACCCTCTCGCATGAGACGAAGAAGTTATTGCAGTCAACGAGCGCGTACATTCTTTATTACATAGGTGACAATGCCCCACACCTTGAAATCCGTATCCTCACCGACTTCTATTGAAGGATAGCGGTCGTTTGCGGGCTGAAGGGTGAGGCCGCCCGGATGAAAGCGAAGATATTTCAGCGTGAACTCTCCGTCCACAAAGCACACCGCCATATCCCCCTCCTGCGGTTCCAGCGACTTGTCTATCACAAGGATATCTCCCTCGTCAACACCTGCATCTATCATGGAATCACCCACCACGCGACCATAAAAGGTCGCTGCAGGGTGCCTCACAAGTTCCTTGTTCAGGTCGATTGCCTGAGTCATATAATCGGTCGCAGGCGAAGGGAAGCCGGCGTGTATCCCCGACTGCGCCATACCGCATTTCACATCATCCATATTGCCTTGTCTTTACTGCACAAAAATAACAAGAATATCGTATCTTTGTCTGGACAAGGACATGAAGTTATGAACAATCTATGCCGGGACATATCAGACTTTCTCGAGAGCGAAGGCTTTGCGAATTCCGTACATGATCTCGATGGAGTTCCCGTCATCAGCGCGAAGAGCGCCAGGGGCGACATTCGCAAAATACTGCCCGTCAGCATATTGTCCGGATCTATCCAGGACGCGGAAGCACACAGCAATGCACTGGCGGAGTGGATGAAAGGCATCGACGAGAAGTTCATAATCATCACAGAAGACAGATGGAACAGGCAGCAGGAAATGATGAAGGCCAGGCTGCTCGCCCATCTGGAAAGGTTCACCTCCCTATACGCCCGCAACTGCGAGATCCGGAGGATCGACAAACCGACCGCCGCAGCCTTTCTTCAGGCATGCCACAGCTACGGCGACGCCTCATGCAGATACCGATACGGAATGTTTCTGAAAAGGCACACAGGACATCTGGCCCGGAGCGGCGGCCTGCCGCCAGGCACTCTGGTCGCCGTCGCAGAGTTCTCCAACGCCCGCAGATGGATCAAGGACGGACAGGAGATAAGGTCCTATGAATGGACGCGTTACGCATCGCTCCCCGGAGTCCGCATCAGCGGAGGCATGGGCAGGATGCTCCATCATTTCATCAAGGAGACAGCTCCGGATGACATCATGAGTTATGCGGACCTGGAATGGTCAGAAGGCAATGCTTATGAGCAGCTCGGCTTTGTCGCTGAGGGAGTCAAGGAGCCTGTAACGTTTACTGTTGACGCCCTGTGGAGGAGATGCCCGGTCAGGCCGGGCATGACGGGAGTGGCCGGGAAGACCGAGAAGGCCGGGATGGCCGACGGGGCGGAGGTTCGGTATTTCAGGAACTTCGGAAGCCGAAAATACCGTCTCAAACTTACCGACTATAAATAAATTTTCCTATCTTTGTGGATTGGGTAATTATGAAATAATTAAACTTAAATACATATGGAAGCAATTGTAAAGACAGATTTCAGTTTTCCCGGCCAGACCGGTCACTATGTAGGCAAGGTTCGCGATGTATACAGCATTGGCAATGAATACCTTGTCATGGTCGTATCTGACCGCATTTCAGCATTTGACGTCGTACTTCCGAAGGGAATTCCTTTCAAGGGACAGGTCCTCAACCAGATCGCCGCCAAGTTCCTTGACGCGACTGCTGACATCCTTCCTAACTGGAAGATCGCGGTTCCGGACCCTATGGTGACCGTAGGACACAAGTGTGAGCCTTTCAAGGTGGAGATGGTCATCCGCGGATACCTTTCAGGACATGCCTGGAGAGAGTACAAGGCAGGAAAGCGCACAATCTGCGGTGTGGAGATGCCTGAGGGAATGGTCGAGAACCAGAAGTTCCCTGAGCCTATCATCACTCCTACAACCAAGGCTGCAGAAGGCCACGACGAGGACATTTCAAAAGAGGAGATCATCGCCCAGGGCATCGTAAGCAAGGAAGACTACGAGCAGCTCGAGGCATACACCCGTGCGATCTTCCAGAGAGGAACAGAGATCGCCGCAAAGATGGGACTCATCCTCGTGGACACCAAATATGAGTTCGGAAAGAAAGACGGACAGATCTATCTCATGGACGAGATCCACACTCCTGACTCATCACGCTATTTCTATGCAGAGGGCTATCAGGAGCGCCTCGCTGCAGGTCAGAAGCAGAAGCAGCTCTCAAAGGAGTTCGTACGCGAATGGCTCATGGCCAACGGCTTCCAGGGCCAGGAAGGCCAGCAGGTTCCTGAGATGACGGAAGAGATCGTAAACGGCATCACCGACCGTTATGTAGAGCTCTACGAAAACATCACAGGAGAACAGTTCGAGAAGGCGGAAGGCACTGATATCAATGCCCGCATCGAAAAGAACGTGACAGACTTCCTCGCAACACTCTAATTTCAAAGAAATGAAGCGCCTTATAACATCCATAGCTCTGGCCCTCCTGCTTTGTGCAGCATCGGAGGCGAAGCTCACCGTATCAAGCATCTTCACAGACAGCATGGTCCTTCAGCAGAACACCGAAGCGGCCATCTGGGGAAAAGCTGATGCAGGCTCACAGATTACAGTAACGACTTCATGGAACGGAAAGTCATACCGCGCCAAGACAGATTCTGACGGAAGATGGGAAGTGAAAGTAACGACTCCAGCGGGAAGTTACAAGCCATACAGCGTCACAGTAAAAGGCAACGGAGGTTCAATCACCCTGAACGACGTTCTCATCGGAGAGGTATGGCTCGCATCAGGACAGAGCAACATGGAGATGCCGATGAGAGGTTTCTACAATTCTCCTGTCGAGCATGCGCAGGAATACATCTGCGCGCCTGCCGCAAAGGAAAAGGTGAGAATGTTCCATGTGCATGTAAAGCAGTCTTATGAGCCGCTTGAAGAGGTTGCGGATTCGAAATGGGTCGGAGCCGAGCCGTCGACCGTACAGTGGATGAGCGCCACAGCATACTTCTTTGCAAACAGACTTAACAGAATGCTTGACATTCCGGTAGGTATTGTCTCTTGCGCATATGGCGGAGCAAGGATCGAGAGCTGGACTCCGAAGGAGATCCTCGAGACTTATCCGGACGAGGACCTCAGCCGTGAGACCATAGAGGCGATGACACATTATCATCGTCCATATCTGGCATACAATGCAATGCTCTGTCCGGTAATGGGATACACCATCAAGGGATTCATCTGGTACCAGGGATGCTCGAATGTCGGAAAGCACGAGCAGTTCTGCGAGAGGATGAGCAACATGGTCAACCATTGGAGAGAGTGCTGGGATGACACTGAGGCAAAGCTGCCGTTCTACATGGTGGAGATCGCGCCGTACAGATACAAGCCTCAGACCGAGACCAGCTACGCCGCTCTGCTTCGTCAGGCTCAGCACGAGGCGGCCCGTCAGATCCCGAACAGCGCCATCGTCGTGACCAATGACCTCGTTGAAAGCTTCGAGCAGGACAATATCCATCCGATGAAGAAGCTCGAGGTCGGAGACAGACTTGCAAGACTCGCCCTCAACAGAGACTATGGAATGCACGCAGTTGCATGCTACAGCCCTGAAGCGACCTCATGCAGGCTTGGAGAAAGACCTAACGAACTCGTTGTATATCTTTCACACAGCGAAAACGGACTCAACAGATGGATGGAAATCGAAGGTCTTGAGGTAGCAGGCAGCGAAGGCATATTCTACCCTGTGACATATGCCTACTTCGTATGGGGAGAGAATGCACTGCTCGTGAGATCGGAATTCGTTCCGGACCCTTGCCAGGTACGCTATGGCTGGGGAGACTTCAAGCCGGGCAACCTCAAGAACTGCGAAGGCATGCCGGTATCACCATTCTGGCTAAAGGTTGAATAATGACCAAGAAAATCACATCACTTCTTGTATTGTTCCTCATGCTCACAGCATGTGGACCGGACAGTCCTGTGATTCAGGACCCGGACACAGACGGCACGGAACAGGGTCCTGTAAATCCAGGACCGGAGGACCCAGATCCTGAGACGCCAGGACCGGAGGATCCTGAAGCACAGTCTGCGTTCTATGTTGAGGTGGCAGAGTCGCTTTCAGACTGGAGCGGAGATTACCTCATCACATATTCGACAAGCGGTTCCATCCTCGTGTTTGACAGCTGGAACGGAGATACTGCCGGAGGTTCCGAGAATGACATCCATGCTTCTCTCACGGCAGATGGCATCCCTGCTGAGAACGGAGACCCATATAAGGCGGTAGTCACAAAATCCGGCAGCGCATATACAGTCTATGTGACCGGGATCGGATATATCGGACTTGAGAGCAGCAAAAATGCCCTCAACAAAGCTTCCGGCATACCTTCCGGATCGGAAGACAATTACCTCTGGACATTCTCATACAAAGATGGAGGAAGTGTCTGGATGCGAAATGTCGCATACGACGGCAGGAGACTCCAATGGAATGCCGACGCAGAGATGTTCAGATGCTATACAGGAGGGCAGAAAGATCTTACATTCTATCGCAGAAGCACATCAGCAGGCAGCATTCCTGATCCGGACAAGCCGGACACTCCGGATCCGACTCCGGATCCGACTCCGGACCCTACGCCCGACCCTGATCCGACACCTGATCCTGGAGACGACGAGGATATTCCAGAGCCTGTCCCAGGAGCCAGCGGTCTGTATGGATGGTATGAGCTTCCTCAGATAAATTATTCGAAATCAGGTTCATACCTGATCGACAGCAACAATAAGGACCTATATTACGCACACCACATGTGCGCAGGTAACGAGAAGGGTCCTGGCGGAAAGAAGGCCAGGAACTATACAGTATGCTACAGCGCAGAGCACCACTGCCCTGTCTGGGTTGCCGCACCAAGACACAAGATGTATCAGAGCGGTGCAAGCAGGACCGATGCATACGGCAAAGACCCGAGCATTCCTTCTGACATACAGTACAATTCAAAGAGCACAGGCGGCGGCTGCAACAAGGGACATATGCTCGGTTCGGCTGAGCGTCTCTCCACCACTGCTACAAACAAGCAGGTGTTCTATTATACCAACATAGCGCCTCAGTACTCGAACTCCTTCAATACCGGTGGCGGAGGATGGAACACCCTTGAAGACTGGGTGGACAAGCAGGTGTGTTCTGACACGCTGTATGTAGTGATCGGAACATATTTCGAGACATACACTGATAAACGAGGTTACACAGACTCTCCGAAAACCATTTCATTCGGAGGCAGGAGCGACGTGACACGCCCGTCCATGTTCTACTACATACTGATGAGGACAAAGAGCGGAAGCAGCGGCAAGCCTCTGTCTCAGTGCAAGTCATCTGAGATCAAGTGCGCGGCATTCGTCAGAAGTCATGCCACACCAAAAGGCGTTGCTGTCAGTGCCAAAGACCTCATGTCAGTGAGCGACCTCGAGAAGCTTACGGGATTCACATACTTCCCTAACGTGCCGCAGGCGCCAAAAGATACGTACTCAGCATCAGACTGGGGTCTATGACCCATCGATCATGCGTAGAACGCTCTTCATATCAGTCCTCATAGTTCTGACAGGCATCACTTGTCTGGCACAAAGGCACCCGTCTGGCTATCTCAAATGCTTTGAGATGCCGGACATCGACGTGTCAGAAAATACGAGGAAAGGTACTGTAAAAGAAATATACGGCACATCAAACGCACTCACATACGACATTTCCACAACTCAAAGGATGGTGATTCATACTTTTGCCGACCGTGGAAAGGTTCAAAGGAACTATTCCTTCCTTTATGACTACACAAAGCGCTGTCCGCTGTGGGTCGCATACCCGATGAACAAAGGATTCTGCAGCAGCGAGGGCAGCAGGACAAATGCATGGTGCGCAGACCCGGCGGTAAATGAGAACAGACAGCCGGCTCTGTACAAATCATACTGCTCAGAAGGGAAGCCATACAACAGGGGGCACCTGCTGTCCTCACATGCAAGGACCGGAAACACAGTCGCAAACCAGCAGACATTCTACTTCACCAACATGGTTCCGCAGCTCAGCTCCACATTCAACTGCGGAGGCAGCTGCTGGAACGCACTGGAAGAAGCCGAAGTAGCAGCAACCCCTTATGGCAGAGACACCTTATATGTAGTGACAGGATGCATCTTTGAAGACGGGCACAAGTCTGTCAGGAACAGGAACGACGGCATTGACTGCGCTGTCCCGGACAGTTTCTTCAAATGCTACATGAAATGCTCTTTTGACTCATCGGGAACGGTGACAAGTGCGAAAGCAATAGGCTACATAATACCGCACAACGCCCCAAAGAACACATACTATTCCCTATATGCAGCAAGCATTGACAAGATCGAGTCCATCACAGGATGGGATTTCTTCGCCAATGTTCCTGAAGCCATACAGGAAAAAGCTGAAGCCACAATGACAAAAATACTATAATCAATATGAAAGGCACATACATATTCCTTGCTGACGGTTTCGAGATTTCAGAAGCCCTCACTACTGTCAACATGCTCCGCAGAGGCGGAATAAACGTAAAGACCGTATCCATATATGACGACAGGATCGTGACAAGTTCAAACCGCATCCCGGTCGTAGCCGACATGGCATTCGGAGAGTTCAGGGCATCGACATCCTTCGGTCCTTGCCTGCCGTCAGACGTGATGATCTTCCCTGGAGGAATGCCAGGCTCCGCAAACCTCGCTGCATTCAAGAAGCTCATGGACATCATGGTGCAGCACTATGAGGAAGGTGGCACAGTGGCAGCCATCTGCGCTGCTCCAAGCGTAGTCCTCACCCTGCTTCCTTCAATCGAGGGCAAGAAGATGACATGCTACGACGGATTTGAAGAGGCGTTGGGAGCCAAAGGCGCCGTTTACGTCAAGGAAGGCGTCGTGGTTGACGGCAACATGATCACAGGCCGCGGACCGGGCTGGGCGCAGGAGTTCGGACTCACTATCCTCGCCCATGTCAAGGGTCAGGAAGTGGCTGAGAAGGTAAAGGCAGGCCTGATGCTATAACAAGACAAAGTACTAAAACCATATATTATGTTGGAATTCAAGAACAAGACCGTCCTGATCACGGGCGGCGGAAGTGGCATCGGAGAGGCACTCGCATATCAGTATGCCGCAAAGGGAGCCAACGTCATCCTCACAGGAAGGCGCTTGGAAACCCTTGAGAAGGTGCAGAAGAAGTGCATCGAAATGGGAGTCAAGTCATGGTGCAAGACCGTGGATGTAGAGAAGCCGGAGTCGATTGACGAGCTCGTGGCATGGGTGCATGCGGAAGGTCACCTCATCGACTTCCTCCTCCTGAACGCAGGCATCTCACAGAGAGCCCTCACACTCGAGACGGACATCAGCGTGGACCGCAGACTCATGGAGGTCAATTATTTCGGAGGAATATATCTGGTGAAATGTCTCAAGGACATGTTCATAGAAAGAGGTGTACACATTGCTGTCGTTTCATCAGTGTCGGGAGTGTTCGGTTTCCCTGTACGCTCAGCATACTGCGCGTCGAAGCATGCAATCCACGGATTCTATGAGACCATAGCCCTCGAATATCCCCAGATCAAGACCACCATCCTCATACCTGGACGCATTCACACTGACGTGTCAAAGAACGCCTTGGACGGAAGCGGAAAGGCGACTGGCATCATGGATCCGGGTCAGGCAAACGGCTACGATGTGAACAAGTGCGCAAAGATTGCGATCAAGGCCATCGCGCGCTGCAAGCACGAGAAGGTGATAGGAGGATTTGACACCATCATGGTGCCGTTCTACAGATATATCACCCCTCTCTTCCGCCTTATCGCAAGAAATGTTTCAGCTAGGTAATCTTATTGATATGGAAAAAAGAAAAGTGATCTGCGGAGTGCAGCAGGTCGGAATCGGAGTAAGAAACGTTGAAGAGTCCTGGGCTTGGTACAAGGACGTATTCGGATTTGATATAAAGCTGTTTGGCGACGTAGGCGTTGCGGAGAGGATGCTGCCATATACAGGCGGCAAGCCTCAGCCAAGATACGCCATCCTCGTGCTCAATCTTCGCGGAGGCGGCGGATTCGAGGTGTGGGAGCCGCGCGAGCGCGAGCTCAACTACATCCAGTTCACCCCCGAGTTCGGTGATTATGGAATATTCTGCTGCAAGGTGAAGTCACGCGATGTGCGCGCGGCATACGAGGATATGAAGAAGAAGGGTGTAAACATCCTTACAACTCCACAGGCAAACCCTGCAGGAAAGGAACATTTCTTCGTCCTGGACCCATGGGACAACCTTTTCGATATCGAGACAGACGACTATTGCTTCTACAATGAGGACAAGAACACAGGAGGAAACAATGGAGCCATCCTCGGAGTTTCTGACATGGACAAGTCCATCAAGTTCTACGGAGGCATCATGGATTATGACAAGGTCGAATATGACGTGACTGAAGTATTCGAAGACCTCAAAGGTGTCCCTGGCGGACAGTACAAGCTACGCAGGGTGATGCTCACACGCTCGAAGCCGATAGAAGGCCCGCTCAGCCAGGTGATGGGAACATCACATATCGAGCTGGTTCAGAGAATTGAAGAAGAAGGAGTCCCTGCGCCTCGCAAGCTCTATGAAGGACGTCTGTGGGGAGACCCTGGATTCATCCACCTCTGCTTTGACGTCAGGAACATGGAGGAGATCCGCAAGGCCGCAGCAGGATTCGGACACGAATTCGTATGCGACGGCGGACGCGACTTCAAGATGGGCGAGGCTAACGGACACTTCACATACATCGAAGATCCGGACGGAACACTCATCGAGTTCGTGGAGACTTTCAAGATTCCGATCCTCAAGAAATTCGGCATCTACCTGCATCTCGAGAACAGAGACGACCTCAAGCCACTCCCTGCATGGATCCTCAAATGCCTGAGATTCATGAAGAGCAAGTAACATGAAAAGACCTTCCGCGGCGGAAGGTCTTTTTCGTTATTTCTCATGGATTCTGGCGAATTCTATTCCTGAATATAGTTTCTGTCTGTCCAACTTCTGAGTTGTGAAATCCAGATAATCACGATAGATCATATTCATATCTATTCTTGTATGGTAAGATGACTTGTCCAGACGGACCGGGATGATGTGTTTGTCAAGACTTACAGAATATTCGATTTCCATGGTGACATACTTGGATTTCGCCGAATTCTCCGAAACGACGAACACAACGGAAGATGCCTTGCGGATTGCTTTTGTTATAACCTCCTGGAAATGCTCACCGCTGTGGATTGACTCTTCGTCTATCCAATATTTTATTCCCTTTTCAGCAAGAGCATCTTTTATCATCTTGATCTTTCCACTATGACTATCTTCCCTTGCATAGCTGATAAACACTTCATGATCCATCTCATCAGCCGACCTGAAAGGAGTCTGCTCTAAATCTGACTCTTGATCATGCTCTTCAGAATAATCGTTGTAATTGGACGATCTGATTTTTGATGCAGCTGCATTGACAGCCAGATTCTCGAATAAGTCAATGTAGTCCATCTCATTTACCTTGCCGTGCTCTGCATATAAATATAGCTCTACATGAAGTGAACGGTTTGTTGACGAAAGATTAGCTGATATTACTTCCGCCATCATACGGCCGACAACCGGCATAGGAATCTCGGCATTTCCAGCACCTATATATGGAAAAGCAATAGAATCAAGTTCGAGGGCGTCGAGTATTCTGAAACATTTATCTGCTGAATGCCTGATGACAAATTCCCGAAGGTCCTCTGCCGTCACAAGACCGCTGGGGAGTCTGTGGAAATCCTTTGTCATACAATGAAACACGAACTTCTGATGGGGCAGCTTTCCGGATGTCGACACAACGACATCACCTAATTTAGACGGAGTGTGCCTCTGCGCATCGCGCTGAATCTCCTCGCCACCGGCAAGAAGGATAGCCCGCGAGACACCTCCTCTCATAGAGATATCCGTATCATCTGAACTGACAATGACACTCGCCTTGCTGGTCGTAATGTCTCCGAAGATTACGGTCAATGTCGATTTGTTGAAAGTGTAAGTTCTAGAATCCATATGTTATCCATTATTGTTTCTATTCATGAGAGCTTCCAAGGCTTCAGATTGTGTGAGTCTTGGGTTTTTGAAGGCCAGGCTCAGCAGATATTCCTGACACTCCTTGATCATTGGTCCTGGCGTAAGGCCCAACTCATTTATTATATCTTTCCCTGAAACCGGAAGCTTGTAGCCATACATTGCCGTTCCGTCTTCGGTCATGGCTGACGATCGGTGCTTGATTTCAATAATCTTTGCTTCCCCGTCGGACAATGATGCAGCAAGAAGAAGAACCTCTTTGAATCTGTCAGCGGTGACGCACTTATGCTGCATTTCTCTTATCCTGGAGTCCTCGACAGTTTCCCATTGCAAGACTTCCGAACAGCATTGGATCAGGCAGGTGATGTCTGAGACTTCAGCGATAGAAAGTCTAAGTCTGTCCATGATGTCGCGAGCTCTCTGACTATCATAAAGCAAAGCAGCAAGCCTGAGACGCATATCGGCTGTCTCCAATGACAGTGTCCTCAAAGCCCTTATGGCAGCATTTGATGGCATTTCCTGCAAGACATATTCAACAGCCCCTATGGTGCAGAGCAGTTCGACTGCCATTGCCGGCCTGTCGTCCTGAAGCATTTTCAGGAACTCCTCGCTGATTCTCGCCGGAGTCAGTATAGACATTCTCGGCACCATTGCCTTCATCGCTGCGAGAGTCTCTTTTTCTATCTCCCAGCCGAAGCGGGCGGCGAAGCGGACGCATCGCAGGATGCGGAGCGGGTCCTCGTCGTATGTGCGATATGGGTCTGCCGGTGTACGGATTATATGATCATGTATATCCTCCAGGCCTTTGCCTGTGATATCTACGATTTCTCCAGTTGAAACATTCTGATATAAAGCATTCACAGTCAAGTCTCTGCGCATGCAATCTTCCTCGTGAGTGCCATATGATGTCACAGGATTGCGACTCTCCCTGTCAGGATATGACTCCTTACGGGTCTGGACTGACTCCAGTTCTATTTCAGGGTATTCAGCAAGACGGAACTTGGCGGTATGATAATCATGAAAGACAGAGGGTTCAGAAACTGTATGACCTTCTGCATGAAGCCACTGTGCCAGTCTGATGCCTCCGTCTGGAAGCGCCACCGATATGTCTATGTCCTTGATCTCGCATCCCATGATGTCATCACGGCAGCATCCACCCACAAAAAAGACCCTGTTCTCGAACTCTGTGTCCGAGATCAGCGTCTTCAGACGGTCTCTTATCTCTATGTATATAGATTTGTCCAACTATTGGAGTCCTTCTTTTATCTCGTCAAACAGATTCTTACATGCATCCTCCAGAAGGTCCAGGACCATTCCGAAGCCCTCGCTTCCCATATAATAAGGGTCAGGAATATATGTCATCCTGCTGTTTTTCAGATAGCTGGCCATCCTCTTGATCTTGTGCGTGGCTTCCACTGAAGGGGCAAGATGCATAAGGTCCTCATAATTCCTGTCGTCCATAGCTATGATCAGGTCAAAATCAAGAAAGTCCAGGGACGATACAGGTCTGGAGCGATGCGTCAGGGCGAAGCCGCGGTAGAGCGCAGCCGTACGCATGCGACGGTCCGGCAGCTCGCCTCTGTGACCGCCATATGTACCCGCAGAGTCCGCCTCAATCCTGTCCTCCATCCCGTTCTCTCGCACAAAATGCTCTAATATACCCTGAGCCGCCGGAGAACGGCATATATTCCCAAGGCACACGAAAAGGACTTTGTATTTGTTATTGATATTCAAATCGTTATGATTATTCATATTTTTATGGTTTACACTACGGTTTACAATATCTTCTATTGTATTTTCTGTAAGTCTCTGCAAAGATAAGTAAAGTTTTTCTTTTTCGTCTGCTGTTTTCAAGGGGGAGTTCCCCTCGCCAGACGGTATTGTCTACCCCGCTTAAAGTTAATCTAATCGCCGAGATTGACAGATAGTTTTACTCGGCAAATTCACGAAAACAATTCACGAAATCACTCTATTACCGAGGTGTATTAAATATAAATCACTACATTTGTGTACCTCATATAAACTAATCTGCTTATGAAAAAGCTTCTATTTTTATTTCTCGTCATTGCTCTTGCATCTTGCAATAGTGTCGGTAACGCCCCTACCGTAATAGATGAGAAATTCGACCCGACATTAGATTCATTATATATCCAATGTAAAGACTTAAAAGGCATTGGAGAACTTCGTATAGGAAAAGTCACGTATCGACAAGTCAAGAAAGATAAAGGCATTACTCTTTCTCCTATCTTATTCGACACATACACCAATTTTTATAATGGCTTTTGGGGTGAATCCAGTAGTATGGAGTTAGCAAACTACATTGAAGATAACGCGACTAAAATTAAGCAATTTCACGTTGGTAAGTATAAAGTTGGCGAACTGACTATTGACGATGTTGACCTTGCTTTCTATCGCGACACATTGGTTGCAATCTCATTCGACTGTTCCGATAAACTGCTGGAACATTACAAATCAAAGTATGGAAACGGCAAGGGGAGCAACTACCGTTACACATATTCTCGTGGTGAATATGGTGAAAAGGGATATGTGTTTGAATGCAAGGAAAAAGAAGACAGAATGTGGGCAAATGAACGTGTCACGATGAAATATGAGCATTACTGGGACCAACGTACGGCTACGGACGAAAGACAAAGGGTATATGGTTCAACATCGTGCGTAATTTCATCTAACGATAGATACGACGATTTTCTTAATGAGTTAAATAAACATAAGAAAGCATATAAGGAACTGAAAGAAGCAAAAACCCAAGCTTCATATGACAGTCTTTAATGTATTCAAAAATCAAGTGTATTCAGAAAAATCGAGAGTCTGTCAGAGAAAAGAAAAAGGCATTCAGCGAGGGCTGAATGCCTTATCCGTTGAAGCATCCGTTGAAGTTGCATTCCCTGTATAGTAGCTAAAGAACCTATTATCGCCTTGTCCAAGCGTCCATCATCAAAACACTCGAAAACCTGTCGGACGGTACCTGAAATCGGGTAATTCTCACAAATTCCGGCACCGTCCATCATCAAAATGCCCGAAATAATGTCGGACGCTTCCGTTTATTTCACGACTATGCGTTCTATGCGGCGCGGAACCGAGGTCAGGATTTCATATGGTATGGTACCCAGTCTCTCCGCCAGTTCCGTGATTGTCGGGTCTTCGCCGAATATTGTCACTGTGTCACCGACCTTTACATCAAGTCCTGTGACATCAAGCATGCACATGTCCATGCATATGTTTCCTATTGTCGGAACTCTGTGGCCGTTTACCGAAAAGAAACCCTTGCCGCAACTCAGATGACGGTCTACACCGTCGGCATATCCTACTGGAATGGTTGCGACCACTGTGCCTTCCGGTGCTATGATTCCACGACGGCCATATCCTACTGTTCCATCTTCGGGTTTGAGAGTCTTCACCTGAAGGACCTTGCACTTGAACGATGCCACCGGAGCCAGCTTCCTGCCAGGAATCGCGCTCACGCCATAGATGCCGATGCCGAGACGGACCATGTCGAACTGATATTCAGGAAACCTCTCGATTCCTGCAGAATTCAGTATATGATATAACGGCTTGTAGCCTAATGATGCAGTCAATGCGTCTGCATTCTCATTGAAAAGTCTGATCTGCTCCAATGTGAATTCATCACAGGCAGGATCGTCAGATGCAGCAAGATGCGAATATACCGACTTGACTTTCACCGCCTTGCAGGTCTTGAGGAAGTCCATAAGTTCAGGTAGTTCGTCGGTCATGAAACCGAGCCTGTGCATTCCTGTATCAAGCTTTATATGTATAGGATAGTCTGTCACTCCCCTCTCATCGAGTACGTCGCAGAGGACGCGGAGGGCATACATGTTCGGAATCCCCGGCTCAAGCCCATAGCTGACGATGCCTCCGAAGGAGTCCGTTCCTGCAGTCAGCACCATTATAGGAGACTTTATGCCTGCCTGGCGCAGTTCCATTCCCTCCACAGGATAAGCCACTGCAAGATAGTTTGCTCCAGCCTTCTCCATCAGCGAAGCGAACTGCACTGCTCCGTGGCCATATGCATTGGCCTTCACCAGCACCAGAAGCCTGGTCGACTCCTTGAGCATAGACCTGAAATATTTATAATTCTCAAGACATCCTTCAAGGTCAATCTCCAGTCTTGAGAAATCACTGCTTATATACATGACGTTTCTTATCTTATAAGACTGACAAAATTACGAAATTATCTGATAAATATGCTATTTTTGTGAGTGGTCTGCTTTTTGCTCATAAAGCAGCCGCCATGACCCGGCTATAGCTATGCCCGGTTACGGACAAAATGTCAGTTTAACTTTTAATCAGATATAGAATCATGAACATCTGGATCATTATGATCGTCATCATGGGTCTGAGCATGCTGGTTCAGTTCATGCTCCAGAACCGTTTCAACAAGTATTCACAGGTAGGTCTTCCTAACGGCATGACGGGAGCGGACGTAGCCCGCAAGATGCTGCAGGACAACGGCATCTATGACGTACAGGTCGTTCCTACCAGAGGAATGCTTACAGACCACTATAACCCGCAGACCAAGACCGTCGCTCTGAGCGAAGGCGTATATGCCAGCAGGAGCGTCGCTGCTGCGGCCGTGGCGGCGCACGAGTGCGGCCACGCAGTGCAGCACGCGCACGGCTACGCGGCGCTCCGCCTCCGCTCTGCGCTCGTTCCGGTAGTGAACTTCGCGTCCAACATAGTGCAGTGGGTGCTGCTGGCTGGACTGATATTCATCAATGTATTCCCTGGACTTCTCTGGATCGGAATCATATTGTTTGCCTCAACCACATTATTCAGTTTCGTGACCCTTCCTGTCGAGATCAACGCCAGCAGCAGGGCCATCGGATGGCTTACACAGACCGGCATCACACAAGGCGAGACACGCACAATGGCCATTGACGCCCTCAAATGGGCTGCATACACATATGTGATCGCTGCGCTCGGATCGCTTGCCACACTGCTTTATTACATCGGCCTCGCAAGAAGAGACTAATTCAATCCCCATTCATATGAAAAGAACCGCAATCCTGGTCGCAGCAGCTATCAGCCTGTTCCTGACCGCCTGCTCACAGTACAAGTATGAGACTGTGGCAAATGACCCGCTTGAGACAAAGATGTATACCCTGGACAATGGACTCAAGGTATACATGAGCGTCAACAAGGAGACACCGCGCATCCAGACCTACATCGCAGTGAAGGTCGGAGGCAAGAACGACCCTTCAGAGACCACAGGTCTCGCCCACTACTTCGAGCACCTCATGTTCAAGGGCTCGCAGCAGTTCGGAACTTCAGACTATGCTGCCGAGAAACCGCTTCTGGACGAGATAGAAGCGCTTTTTGAGGTATATAGAAACACAACCGACGAGGCAGAAAGGGCAAAGCTGTATCATCAGATCGACTCTGTCAGCTACCTCGCATCGGACTACTTCATTCCTAACGAATATGACAAGCTGATGTCAATCATCGGAGCGCAGGGAACCAACGCATACACATCGACTGACATGACAGTGTATGTGGAGGACATTCCTTCAAACCAGATCGAAAACTGGGCGCGCATCGAGGCTGACCGCTTCATGAATCCTGTAATCCGCGGATTCCACACAGAACTTGAGACCGTATATGAGGAGAAGAACATGTCGCTCACACGCGACTTCCGCAAGGCTCTCGAGACTATGGACGGAATGCTCTTCCCGGACCATCCGTACGGCACCCAGACTGTCCTTGGAACACAGGAACACCTGAAGAATCCTTCAATCACAAACATCAAGAACTACCACAAGACTTATTATGTACCTAACAATATGGCAATCTGTCTGAGCGGTGACTTCGACCCTGACGAGATGCTTGCCATCATTGAGAAGTACTTCGGTCAGATGGAGCCAAACAAGGACCTCCCTGAGCTCAAGTTCGAGACTGCCAGTGTAATCGAGTCGCCTATGTCAAAGGACGTTTACGGACTTGATGCTGAGAACGTCATGATCGGATGGAAATATCCTGGAGCCGGCACGCATGAGGCCATGGTTGCAGATGTCGTTTCATACATCCTTTCAAACGGTTCTGCCGGTCTTATCGACCTCAACCTCAACCAGCAGCAGAAGGTGCTGGGAGCGCAGGCGATGTCATACACACGCCCTGACGCCGGAGAATTCATCATCATGGCAAATCCTAAGCATGGACAGTCTCTTGAAGAGGTCAAGGATCTCGTTCTTGCAGAGATCGCAAAGCTCCGCAACGGCGAGTTTGACGAAAGCCTTCTTACTGGAACAATCAACAACCTCAAGCTCAACATGATGGAGGTGATGGAGGAGAACTCCGGAAGAGCCGACATGTATGTACAGTCATTTATCAACGGCACAGACTGGGCTGACGAGGTTGCTTGGCTTGACAACCTCAGCAAGGTTACGAAGCAGGACGTGATTGACTGGGCTTCAAAATATCTCGCTGACAACAACTACGCTGTCGTTTACAAGCGTCAGGGCGAGGATACAACAGTACAGAAGGTTACCGCTCCGAAGATCACCCCTATCAAGTCCAACAGAGATGCCCAGAGCGCATTCCTTGCAGAAATCCAGGCGACTGAAGTAAAGCCTATAGAGCCTGTATACGCAGACTACAGCAAGGACATGAGCGTCCTCGACGTAAAAGGGATTGAGGTTCTTTATGCGCAGAACAAGCTCAATGATATAGCTGGCATCTCATTCGTGTACGAAACAGGAACTGAAGCAGACCCTGCTCTCAATCTTGCATTCACATACCTCAGCTACCTCGGCACTCCGACAAGAAGCGCGGAGGAAATTGCGCAGCAGATGTATCAGCTCGCATGCAACTTCGGTCTGAGCGCAGGAAGCAACCGTACATATATTTATGTCAACGGTCTTGCCGAAAACATGCCTGAGGCTATTGCCATCGTCGAAGACCTGGTATACAATGCAGTTGCTGACGAAACCATCCTTGCAAACCTCAAGGCAGACATGCTCAAGTCGCGCGCAGATGCAAAGCTCAACCAGAGCGCATGCTTCGGACAGCTTCAGGAGTACATTTTCTACGGACCTGAGTTCATCAGGAAGACAACCATGACTGACGAGCTGATCAAGAACATCACTTCCGAGGAACTCCTTGCCAAGGTTCGCGATCTTCTAGGATGTCAGCATGAGATCCGCTACATAGGCCCGGCATCTGAAACAGAGGCTGCGAGGTTCATAGAAGAGAACCACCTCATTGCAGAGGACCTCAAGCCGCTTGAGAAGAAGCGTGCTGCGTATCTTCCTGTAGATGCAAGCAAGGTATATCTCGTTCAGTATGACGCAAAGCAGATCTACTATCTGCAGTACTCCAACAGAGGCGAGAAGCTCGACCTCAAGGCTGACCCATATGTAGCTCTCTACAATGAATATTTCGGTGGCGGAATGAACGCCATCGTGTTCCAGGAGATGCGTGAGGCGCGCGGTCTTGCATACTCTTCAAGCGCAAGACTCTATCAGCCGTCACACAAGGACGATTCATATATGTATTATGCCTTCATCGCGACACAGAACGATAAGATGAAGACCGCTATCGAGGCGTTTGACGAGATCATCAACCAGATGCCGGAGTCCGAGGCTGCATTCAACATCGCCAAGGAAGCGCTCATCAGCGGCATCAGGACCGACAGGACTACAAGCAGGAACATCCTGAACAAGTACCTGTCTGACCGCGAGCTTGGAGTGACAGAGCCACGCAACAAGCAGATATTCGAAGTTGCGCAGACACTCACTCTCGAAGACGTGAAGGCAGCGCAGGAGCAGTGGGTGAAGGATCGCACATATGTCTACGGCATCCTCGGCGACATCAAGGACCTTGACACAGACTACCTCAAGACTCTGGGGCCTGTCCAGACACTCACCCTGACAGACATCTTCGGATATTAATACATTGACAGCATAGTGGCAGAGTCCATGGCTGTCCTTCCCGATGTCCGGAGGATGACATAGTAAAACTTCTGATAAGAAAGCCGGCGATATGTATGTCTCAACATATCGCCGGCTTTCTTGTAAATGTCAGGATACTGTTCGGCCCGTTTCTGATAGAAACGCATGTTTTCAGGCAAAGCTGCACCCTTTCCCGTCAAAAACAGCTCCAGTCTTGCCGTTGTCGGAAGCGTCCATCATTAAAATGGCCAGAAAGATGTCGGACGGTGTCGAAAACAGAGCAAAAAAAGCATAATTCACTACCGTCCATCACAAAAACAGCCTTTTTTCTGTCGGACGATCCACCAACATGCATTTCCCAAGCAGCGAAGCGGACGTGGCGGTACCAAGATGCGCTTCACGGATGAAATTTGCAGACATTCAGAACTACAGCGGCAGCGAAGCGGACGAGAAGGGTTACTGGTGGGCTTCGCGGATGGGAAAGGTCAGATTTAACGATTTTCCTGACAGCGAAGCGGACGGGAAGGAGACATGATGGGCTTCGCAGACGGAAAAGGCAAGGGGTCTGGGGCTTCATGACAGCGAAGCGGACGAGAAGGGTTACAGGTAGGCTTCGCGGATAGGAAAGGTCAGATTTCACGATTTTCATGACAGCGAAGCGGACGGGAGGGAGACATGATGGGCTTCGCAGACGGAAAAGGAAAGGGGTCTGGGGCTTCTTGGCAGCGAAGAGGACGGGAACGGTTCCTGGTGGGCTTCGCGGAATGGCGAGGCCCGCTATCTGGTTGAAGATAGCGGGGCTTGTCGATATTGCACACTGGAGATTGTCAGCTGGTGGGATAGCATGCTGAAGATAGTCAGCATGGACAGTATGCCGGGGCGTCTGAATGCAGACACCGAAGTCAGCCGACTACTCTGCTACAGGAATGTTGTCCACGCGGATAAACTGCTGCGTGAATGAAGGGTCGTCTGTCGCCACCCAGAGCATTTCCTTTTCAGTGAGGCTCTTGATTGCGTAGCGATGCGCCCATTCGCCTCCATCGTGGTCGTAGTTTCCACGGATGATGGCTCCGAGTTCCTCATCAGTATAGAGGAAGTATGAGCCGGTGAGGACGTGAGGGACGTCGATGAAGCTGTCCATGTTCTGATACATGGTGAATGTCTTGTCATTGCGGACAATGTCAAGGTATACATATGTACCCTCAGCGAGTTCTTCACCGTTCCACTCCTTCAGTTGCCACTGTCCTGAAATGGTGTGGGCATTTACTTCGAGCTGAACCGGCTGCGGCTCTGAAAGGTCTTTCTTGTCACATGAAATCACTGCAGCAGAAAGTGCAATGACTGCGATCAGACTGATTATTCTTTTCATATTGTTGTTTTAACTTTGTTATTATTTAGATTCCTCGACTTCGCTCGGAATGACAGGTAGGGAGCTCGGAATGACATCCGGGGAGTTCGGAATGACATCCGGAGAGCTCGGAATGACAACGGTTATGGTTGACTTGGATGGCGGAAGGCCGAGGCTTTTGAGGATGATTTTCATCGTTTCTCTGATTCCGGGCTTTGAAGGATCGAAGGCGATTCTGATCCGACCTTCTGCCCCCGGCTGCAATGTCACCGGGACCGTGGAGAATTCAAGGCACTCTGGCAGGAATGCTGTCTCACATTGAAGTTCGACAGGTCTGTCTCCGACATTTATGAAACGTATTGTCTCGACTGCCTTGCCGACTCCAGAGAAAGACACTTCCGAACGCCTCAGGCGGACCGGGCCCATCTGGACGGGCCACTCCGCCGAAAGGTCGGCGCCGCTTGACACATCAACGGAAAGTCTCAGGACGGCTGCTGGAGCATTCCCCTTCTGCGTGTATACGAACACCTTTCTCTCAAAGCGTCCGGGATGTCCCTTTGGATTATATTTCACCCTGATTTCCGCCTTCTGTCCCGGTTCTACATCCTTTATAGAGCAGGTTGCCGAAGCGCATGAACAGGTTGAAACAAGTCTTTCTATATGCAGAGTCGAGTAGCCTGCATTGGTGAAAGCATACACGAAGATCTGCGGAGCATCATCTTCATTCATAGGATCAGCGACTATGTGCCTGACATCAAACCGCAGAGATGCAGAATCGGCGCTCAGGCGCGGGCTGGAAACTTCTTCCAGCCTGTCCTGAGGGACGATTCTTATCTGCGCAGATGCTGTCGCGGCCGCAATGACCGCAACACACATTGCCAATATTAATCCATATACTCTCATCAGATTTCTCGACTACGCTCTAAATGACAACTAAAGCCATCCGTTGCCGTTCGCTGTCTCACGGACAGTGATTACGAATCTGTCGGTCCTCGAACCGGTCACTGTAGCTTCGGTCTGACCGGTCTTGAGACCCTTCACTATGATCTTACCGCCCTCGACTGACGCTGTAGCGACACTCTGATCAGCCACAGTTACTGAGAATGAGGTTCCGTCCATGTACATAGACGGATCGGCTGTCACCTGTCCGCCTGCTGCCACATAAAGGTTAGGGAAAGTCATTTCAACTCCTGATCCTTCAATAGCCTTGAGAAGAGCATATGCGTTCACCTGACCATGTCCCATTCCGCCTTTGAAGGCTGCCATGTCAAACGACATCATAGGTGAAGAACCCTCAAGGTCTGCTACATATTTCTTATACTGCTTTATGCCGGTCATGTACCTGTCTATAGGGGTTGCCGTCTCATACAGCAAGGCCTTGAATTCCTCAGCAGTGAAGTGGCGTCTGAGCTTTGCGGCATAAGAAAGTCCTAGAGCCGCGACTCCTGACACATGTGGACAAGCCATGGACGTTCCTTCCATATATCCATATCCGCTTTCACTCACATTGAGAGGAAGCGTAGAGAGAATGCATCCGATCTCTCCAACCCAGTGGTCATCGTCTGCATACTCCCAGTAATAATCCTGGTCTCCGCCCGGAGCCGAAATCGTTGTTCCCGGTCCATAATTGCTGTATACCGCAGGGGTGAAGTCACCTGCCGTCGCAGCAACCGCCACGAAATCAGGATAAGCTCCAGGATAGCTGGCTGCAGGAGCAGCCTCGTTTCCACCGGCGAATATGGCCAGACCGCCGTCAATCACACCATCTGGAGAACCAGCATGGTGAATGAAGTAATCAAGGGCCTTTCTTTCAAGCACATTGTATGACTCCCACTCCTCATCTGTAGAATACTGCGGGGTCCAGTCATATGGATTGGCGGCACCTGAAATATAGCCCCAGCTGCACTGGAGGATCACTGCTCCGTTGTCGGCTGCATACTTGATGGCACGAACCTCTTCGAGAACGGTACCGGCATACATTCCTGAGAATATCTGGCAGGACATGATCTTCACTCCTGGTGCCGAACCGTCACCTCCTGCTATCGAACTGATTCCTATTCCATTATTATTTGTCGCCGCAATAACTCCAGCAACATGGCTTCCATGTCCGGAATCATACTTGGAGTCTGTAGAGATGACACCCGTCTTCTGCACAAAGTTATAACCGTGATAGTCTCCGGCATATCCATTACCGTCATTATCCTCGGTCGAGCGCCATATTTCATCCTCATTCACCCACATGCTGGCCTTGAGGTCCGGATGGGTCACATCCACACCTTCGTCAAGAACTGCAACGATTATAGAAGGATCGCCATAGCATCCGAGCTCAGTCCAAGCCTTTTCAACCTGAACATCAGCATCCTTGACAAACTTGGTCGGACGGAGGTCTCCGTTATTGACAAGATGCCACTGATCGGCAAGCAGCGGATCATTGAATGCAGAAGACGAGGTCTTCGCCGTCAGCTGACGCAGCTTCTCTGCAGTCAACGGCACAGCCTTGCTTTCGCTGGCCCTCTTCAGTGTACGGTTGAACTCCACCTTGCTCACCTCGCCGAGTCTCGAAAGATTCTCAGCCACCTGCGCGACCGGACAATCCTCATTGAAACGGACTACATACCACAGATGAAGTCCCTCTTCGCGAGCCTTTGACTCGCTTCGCGGATCTGCCGGAAATACTCTCTCTATAGAATATCCGTCTACAAGGTCAAGCACCTCGTCCACGCTGAGAATTCCGGAACGGGTCATTGGAGCGGCAGGACCGCTCTTTGTCAGACCTGCCTTGTCCAGGATTTCTGCGACATGTGGATCGAAGCGAACGAGAAGCTGACCGGGTACAGCATCAATTGCAGCATCCGGACGATGCTTTACTTCTTCCTGCGGAGCCTCGACGGCGCAGGAAGCGACTCCGGCCACAATTGCGGAAAGTATCAATATCTTATTTATGAATTTCATCATTCAACAATATTACTCGGATTATACTTCTTGTTAGGATACAGTCTATAATAGTCGTCAAGACTGGTCGGTTCGTTGCTGAAGCCTGCATTCCTTCCGTCCTTGGTCTTGCCTTCCTGCGAGAAGACGAGCGAGAACGGCGCCCAGAGGTCGAGCTTAGGATGCTTGAGAAGCCATTCCGGAATCCTTCCCGTAAAGCGATTGTAGTTGATCGCAAAGAAACGCGTGTCAGGAAGAACCTTAGGAAGGTTCTGGAGTTCTGTCGGAAGCGCTGTCAGACCTGTTGCCAAAGAATCCTTCAGTTCCTCGAAAGTCCAAACCGGAAGTCCTTCGTCTGTCATATCCGGGAGTTCTCCCTGCAGATAATTCACCGAAAGACGGACAGTGTCCAGCTGGTTCCACTTGAGTATCCTCTTGAAGGACTCCATTCCGGCCTCGGTCCTCAGATCATCTGCAATCAGACCGCCGACATTCTCCCTCACATCATTGCTGAGGTCATATATTGTATGACGCTGATTCGCATTCATTACAAGAGCGTGAAGGTTCGGGAAGTTTTCCGGAGTCAATATGTCAGGAACAGACTCGAAGCAGTTGGAACTGAGGTCCAGATATTCGAGATTCTTGAGATTGACGAAATCAGGATGCAGTGATGTAAGACCATATGCTCCGATAGTAAGCCTCTTGAGACCTGTGAGCTTAGTGATATACTCGCCGGTGTCAAGGCTGCGGAGGAAGTGGTTGGCATTTGAATATATGGCAATCTCCTCTGCGGCAGTAAGGTACTGGATTTCATAAGGTATCGCCTCCTGGGTCTTGAACATGAAGAACTGAACATATCTGACACGTCCCTTGTTCGGTCCGTCCTTCCACACAGCCACATTGTTCCAATGCTCCAGCCTCTCCGAAGTCTCCCACTCGGTGAACATTCCAAGCGCACGGCTCACTGCAAGAATGGCGAGAGAGTCTCCTGCTGGTGTTCCGACCTCTATAGGCAGGGCTGCCTTCTGTATCACTTTGAGGCCGTCATGACGAGCCATCTGCACATCTTCCTTCGGCTGGAAGACCACATCTGCTATTCTTTCCACGTCACGGGAATTGACCTTCCAGTCAAACCTCACCACTGTCTCACGCGGCCTTGATCCCCTGTCAAGTACAAGGTCTGATTTCTTGAACGAAAGCCATGACGCCGCACCTTCAGGAAGCCTGACATCAAAGTCTACATTCGACCTGACCCTGACCTCGAAATGTCTGTCGTCATAACCCGCATAGTCCTCTACGTTCTTCTCGGTCTCCTTCAGAGTCAGCTGGTAGTCGTAGCCGCTCTGGATGATCTCAAAATCCTTCTTGTCATCCGAGTCATCCAGGCTCTGGATCCTGACTGCACCTGTGCGCTGTCCGAACACAAGAGTAGTATCTATGCTTATGGTGCACTCCTGAGAGCCACGTCCGTTGGCCGGAGAAATCGTTATCCACGGTGACTCGGTCATAGCAACCCAGCTGCCAGGTGCTGTTACCTGCACAGTCCTTCTGCCACCTTCTGCTCCGATCTGGATGCTTGTCTGATCGACACCGAGTTCCACCTGCGATGCCGGCACGCATGCCGCTGAGATCAAAGCCGCGGCAGCAGCAAATATTATTCTTCGTATGAGTTTCATATGTTTTCCTCCGGCATTAGTTGATCAGTATGTCACAGTTCCTGATATCCTGCGTCTTGTCATAAATCAATATGTATGCACCTGTCTGTATGGCATAGCAGACATCTGATGCATCGAAGATAATCTCAGGATTGTCACTGATGTCAAGATAATAGCATATCGTCGAAATAGTGTCTTCTATCTTGCCAAGGTTATTCGAACCTATATAGAATCCGCGCAGTCCCCTGTGCTGGTAAATGCCCTCCGGCCAGTCTGACAGGCACCTTTCACCATTCTCATCGCGCTGCGACCTGATGGCGAAGACAGTCAGATACTGGCTGTCAAGCGGCTCCCAAGGGAATTCCTTGAATCTGTTGTGAGACAGCTCTACACCATAGAGGTACGGGAGATTTCCTGCATGCATATCTCTCGGCAGATCTGAAAGATCGTTGTATGAAAGATCAAGAGATGACAGGTATATGGCGTTCTCATATTCGAACGATCCTTCCGGAATGACCTCCATGTTGCATCCTCTCAGATTGACATACATCACAATGGAATTCGACTTTGCCAGTTCAATCGGATAAGCCTTGATTCCCGGATTGTTGGCCAGAGTGAGGGTCTCCACATTGACACCCTTGAAAGCGTCACCATTCTGGAAACGGGTAATCCTGTTATAAGAGAAGTCAATCGACACAATAGTATATATGGACTTCGCCGAGAAAATGTCAGGGAACTCAGTGAAAAGGTTATTGCGGACAGAGAATGTCTCAGTATCCTCGGTAAAGCAGAAGACTCCCTGCTCATTTACCGGGAAAGAAGACAGGCGGTTGTTGTCGAGGAACAGCTGAACCGGCTTGATCTCGTTGCCCCAGGCCTCTTCTATCGTATGAATCCTGTTGGAAGAGAAATCCAGAAGTCCCATCTTCTTCATCTTCTTGATCTCCTTAGGGATCACCTCAAGACTGTTTTCATTGAAATACAGGATCTGGATCTTTTCAGCAGAAGGTCCCTCCGCCAGAGCCTTGATACCCTTCAATGCCTCCTCGGCACTCCACTGGGAATTGTTGGCAAGGTTGAGCGACACCAGTTCCGGCATCCTGGCCAGAGCCATAGGGAACTCTGTCATCTCAGGACAGTTATAAACCTCAATGTCTGTGCATGACACCAGACCGGACATTTCCTTCGGAAGAGTGGTCAGTTCTCCGTTTGCAATGAAGAGCTGCTCAAGCTTGGCAAGCTTTCCGATTTCCGGAGGAAGACTCAGAAGACCATTGGTAAGCTTTCCGTGATTCATGTCCATAGGCTTGATCCTCATGCGACCGGTAGTCTCATCTATTATGTCAGACTCCTGCATGTACCTGTACATTGCCGTCTCCGGAATCACTATGTCATGCTCGGCCAACGCTCTGGCTACAGGCTCGGACATCTGCTCTGCCGGATGAAGAGCCCTCATATGCTCCTTATGTCTCTCGAAGCGGTTTCTGGTTCCCTTGCCCGGCTGCACCGTAGGATCATATGCAGACTGGTTGCTGTCATTGTGAGAACCGAGATACAGCTCCACCAGCTCGGTAAGCTGGCCGAGTGCCGCAGGCATATGGCCATGGAAACCGAAGCCGCTGAGATTTATCATGGCAACTCGTCCGTTCGAGTGGAGAGAGACACCAGGCTGGTCACCCCAGAGGTCAGGATCCTTGTTGAAGTCCCAGTTGATTCCGACAGGATAGTCCTCTCCATTATAATACCACTCATCACCGTTCAGAGCCTTCCATATCTCATAAAGGGCATAATAGTCCTTTATGTACTCGTCTGTATGATAGAGCCTTACGGGAACATCCACCTCAGTAGTCCTGTTGTCCTCTATGACAAAACCGGCCACATTCCTGTTGCTCGTCTCAAGGAGACTGCGTCCTGAGTCATAAGCCTCATATGACTCGACTACATACTCGCCGGCAACCAGAGACAGCAGCGTATCACACTGGAGGCTCGATGTACGGTAGCCGTCCTCAACATCATCCGTCTCGTCAAAATGCAGTGAGAACTTTGCCGGAAGCTTTTCAAACTTTGTCTTGACTCCCTCCTTGGATCTCACTGACAACGTGATGAACTTGATTTCATCAAAAGTGTAAGGACGGGCAGGAGCCTTTGTAACCTGTTCAAAGTCAGACATATCCTTGACAATGGTAAATCTGACCTTACCCCTTTCAACCACATTGGCCAGAAGATCATGGACACAAAGACCGCCGGGAATCACCTCAAAAGACATCTGAGATGAAGCCGGAGTGCCCTCATAAATCACTTCGTCCAGCTTGTTGAAGAGGGAGAAGTTCAGGACATCATATTTTCCGGCCAGAAGCTTGAGCTTGTCACTTCTCAGGCCGAACTCGGCCGCATTGTCGTCCGACGCATTGACCGGAAGTGTCTGTGATATCCTGTTGCCTTCATAATCCAGGGCCACCTTTATCTTGGTGACATCCTTCAGATAGTCCAGCTGCTCAAGCACAGCCTTGGTCTGAGTGTCATCATATGAGGCGGCCTTATACAGCTTGAACTGTACATGACCATACTGGTGATCGCGGTAATCCGGCTCCGCCTGAGTACAGGCGGCTGCCGTCAATACCGCTGACAGCCAGATGACAATATTCTTAATATATCTCATAGTTTATTGTTATTCTGCAGTTTCACGAAGATCAAGAGTACATACGAGAACCAGTATCGTCTCGTCGGCAGAGTTGGAGAATATGATGTTGCCACGAAGGTAATCCCTTCCTTCCGGCATCTCCATATATATGGTCACACCACCATCTACAAGAGCCACGCCTCCGAGAACTCCATTCACGAAGTCCTCGTCATACTTGAGGTCATTCACCCTGATATTATGCCTGAACATATACGGATTGACCGTATGCTTCTTGATTGAAGACGGGATGGATATCGTCATCGGCATCGCAGGCATCGTATAACGGAGATGATATACAAGCGCTTGTCCTTCACGATATTGGCTGAACGACGGATCCTCACTTACATCTTCGAGGGTCGCGCCGACCATCGGAGCATACATGACGCTCTCTCCTATGAAGGCCACATCGGCAACTTCTCCGATAATCTCTTCCGGATCAAAGCGGCACTCGATGACAGCAAGCACATTGCCTGTAGCTCCATACAGCACAACATGACCGGTCTGAGCGGTTTCTGAAACCATATCCACGACTCCTCCCTTCATATCCTCGTCAAGTGTCATTGAAAGGAAGCCGTTCTCGTCGAACACCTTATATGATGTCACTGCCGATGTGAAGATCATTCTTGCGTTGTCTCTTGCATACTGATTTGTATAGACAAGTTCATAGGCATATCTTGTCTGTCCGAACCTGTTATAGAGATCCTCATTTTCCGAAACCGCGAATGTCGCTCCGCCGGCCGCCATGTCCGATGGATTGGCCAACATGGAAATGAATTCCTGATCGCTTGAAAGCTGTGTCACAGGAACTGAATACTGCTTATACTCTTCCTTGATCTCGGCTCCATCGAACAGGTCTGAAGCCACAACTGTGAGTGTCGGAGGCAGGAACAGGAGAGCCGCATGGCGGTTGTCTCCCTCATTCAGTGCAGCCGATACTGTAAAGTTCCTCTGCTGAAGGACATCAGCACCTTCAGTCCGGTCATATTCCGCCACGTTCACCTCCAGCCATGAAGGAGCATCGGCCGAGAAACCTGACTCATTCCTGCTGAGAGCAATGACTCTGATTCCGTCCGCACCGGAAACATAACCGGTTGCAGGACCGTCAATGAAGCCTGTAGCCACCTTGATCTGGCCTTGATAGTTGAACTCCAGCTCAGTGAGGCTCATATCCATCTTGTATGAGAAAATATCCTTGCATCCCGGAATATTGACTGTATATTCCTTCACAACCTTCTCTCCTGACATGAACTGAAGTTTGCCTGAAGCGGCATCCAGAGGATATGCAGAAGGCACTCCATAGACAATGAGATTCTTCTCGCCCACTCCGTCCGAAGGGACATCGACCCTCGCCCACTCAGGGGTCTTGATTGACCAGTTATAATTTGACTCGACCTTGATCGGAAGCCTGAATTCGGTGCCTGTCCATATCATGTCGACAGACTCCGCCTCCTCTGTTTCATATAGATATGAGTCTCCTGTCTCGTTGAACTGGACCTCTCCGTCCGCAACGACTGCCACATATACGGTCAGATGCTTTTCCTTGGAAGGACGGACAAGCCTTGCGATCACCTTGGATTCTCCACCCATTTTCATCGTAACTTCGCATACACGGTCATTGTCGAACTCCTCGGTTGCGGAAACCCCTATCACGACCTCTGCCTCACCGGCCTTTCCGCTGAGTCTGTACAGCTGAAACGCCCCGTCCTGGATCCAGAACCACTGTAGGCCGTTCTCCGGAACTGAGATTTCCCAATCCATATTTGCATGAACAGGTATTGTCACAGACTCGCCGGGAGCGACAGTCTTCTCAATGAGCTGAGGAAACTCCGGCACCGGAGTCTCTCCTGACGGCTTTTCGCAAGAAGCCGCAAACAATGCAGATCCCATCACGAGGGCTGCAAAAAATCCTGATATATTGTTCTTCTTCATAATTCAAACAGTCTTGTGATTCTACATTCCTTCCCTTTTGAGACGCTCGGCCTCCTCGTCACTTATCCATTCCATGATATTATAGAAATGTCCTACCGTTCCTACAGGGGTTCCCAGATTCTCCACATACATTTCCGTCCAGATGTAGAGATAGCTGCCACAAGGATAGAATATGGATTCATTCAAGGCGCTGCTTCTGACCTGTATGCGGTCATCTCCATGAGCCGTTCCAAAGAATGAACCCTCATCCGAAGCGACCTGTCCCTCGTCCATTGTCACCAGAGGTTTCATAGGGTCCTCAGGGTGGAATGTCATTGTCACGTCATAGCCGTCATTTATCCAGTTACGACATATGATCATGTTCTCCTGAGTCGGATGTTTCTCGGTATACACCAGTTTCTGGTAAGAACCGGTGATGCTGTACTGATACAGGAACATTGAAGTAAGCACACAGTATCCTGTGAAGTTGTTGATGTCGAACGGACAGCTCTTCATCAGAACAGCCTTGGTACTGCTGCCGTAGAGAGGCATTTCAAGCCTTTCGTCCATGACCAGACGCAACTGGAATCCCAGGGAGTCCGTTGCCTCGATATTATCATAGAAACCATGAACCAGGACATCTGCACGCATTTCGCCCGCCTTGATTGTCACGGTGTTGGACTTAAGACGATAGTGCAGATTCTCTATAGCGTTGTTTCCCTTGTCTATGACCTCTACACCGAATGTACGGTCATAATCACGCACGACGGTGGACACCACCGGAATGCTGAAGTACTCGACATCCATACGGACAGGATATGTCGCCATGGTGTCGGCAAACATGACATATTCGGCATCGTCATATGTCACATAATTCTCCTTGCAGCCGGTCAATACAACAGCGGCAAGGAAAGAAATTGCAATGTATCTGAATATATGCTTCATACGTCATCAATTTATCTGTTGCTCTCATTTGGCTGGATCTGGGATCCCGGAGAAGACAGTTCGTGATTAGGTATAGGCCATACGAACAAAGGATCGCCGGCCTTTATCTTCAGAGAACTTCCTTCTGACTGGGTCTGAGACTGCGGAGTGCGTTCAAAGCCCATATCCCATCGCTTCAGGTCATGGAGTCGGAAGCCTTCCATATAAAGCTCGCGTACTCTTTCATCCGAGATCGCCTGCAGCCAGTTTGAGGAATTGACTGCGGTGGCACCTCCGCTTACATATCTGGACTCGCGAAGAGTGGTGAGATCGGCAGACGCCGCACCATAGTCGCCTTTCCTGCAATAAGCCTCCGCACGGATGAGATACTGCTCTGCAAGACGGAGCGGCTTCGGCATATTCACATGATAGATCATGTTGGCCATCAGCGACTCGTTACCGAAATACTTCACCAGGAGAGGCCATGTGAGACCGTGTGCATAGCCAGTCTGGGCATTTGCGAAATAGGCGTTATATCGAGCATCTCCGGATCCGTAAAGCTTGAGAACCCACTGTGCAGGTACATAGTCAGGGTAATAATAAGTATAGTCTGTGGTGAAATTGAGGAAGACAGATCCGATGGCTCCGCCATAGGATGTCGCGGTGTAGCCTATCCTCCATATGTTCTCGAAAGAACTGTCATTGGTCCACATGTAATCCAGATATGTCTGGCTTGAAGTATAATAGCTTCTTGCAGAAGCAAGTGCGAAGGAATCGGAATCTATCAGCTTCGAAGACTCCGAAACCGCCATATCCCAATCCTGCATGTACAAAGCGGTCCTGGCATGGATGGCATGAGCGGCCGCATTTGTAAAATATGGAGAATTATAGGCGTCATTTTCCTCATCAAGCATTTCCTCAGCCTTCGCTAGGTCTGAAAGAATGAACTGGTAGGATTCATACAGGCTTGCACGCTTCTGAGGCTTCTCACCGAAATATGTATCGGCGAGGACAACTCCAAGCTCATTCTCTGCAGTTGCAGGATCATAGGCCTTGCAGAAGCACTTGACCAGTTCAGAATATGCCAGAGCCCTGGCGCAGTAGACCTCTCCTGTATAGTAGTCGAGATATTTGATCTGCTCATCATCCGTCAGGCTGTCACGAAGCTCGTCAACCTGGTCAAGATAGAAGTTGCATCTTCCGATCACTCTGTAAAGAGATGCATAAACGGCCTCGACCTCGGCATTTGTGGAACGGATGTCCCACTGCCACAAGGTGCCGAATGTATTGGTATTTCCCTGAACGGCATAAACCAGGTCCGCCTGGATGTCCGGGCAGAGGGTCAGGTAGCCGCTGTAGAGGCCGCTGCTCATGTAGGCCGTGTAGATGCCGGTCAGGATCTGCTCGGCATCGTCCAGACTCTTCATGCTTTCGGTCTCGAGGATGGCATCGCCAGGGAACTTCTCCAGACACGAAGCAAGGCTGAAGGATACGGCAATCACTGCCGCCATCCTCATAAGTTTCATATATATGTTCTTCATCATCTTCATATTAGAATAAGAGGTCAAGACCGAATGTATACTGGCGGGACATAGGATACTGTGCCGCATAAATGTTTGATACACCTTCAGGATCAAGACCTGAGAAGTTGGTGAATGTAAGGAGGTTCTGTCCCTGTGCATATATCCTGAGTCCCCTTATGAAACCTGTCTTCTTGAGAAGGCCCGAAGGGAGAGAATATGAAAGCATCAGGTTCTTGAGGCGGAGGAACGACGCATCCTCGAGGAGGCGGCTGTCGAACTCCGTGTAGACGCCGTGACGAGGGATGTCCGTGATGTCGCCCGGCTGCTTCCAGCGGTCAAGGAGCCTCTTTGACTGGTTGTATGTCATGAAGCGTCCGTTCGACTCATCGAAGTAGCGGTCGTTGTTGATCATCCAGCGGTCACCCACCCAGCTGAACTGGGCGCTGAGGCTCAAGCCTTTCCATGAAAGGTTGGTGCCAAAACCGCCCTGCCATGGAGCATGGTAGGTCTTTCCGACCAGAACCTTGTCCTCGTCGCGAAGCTCATTGGTGATCCTTCCGTCCTTGTCATACCAGAGCGCATCACCGTTTGCAGGGTTTACTCCGGCATAACGGTTTACATAGAACTCTCCGATCGGATGTCCCACCACGAGCTTGGTGCTGGTGTTGGATGTCTCATATTCATCGACTCCGTTGTACAGTTCGGTGAGCCTGTTGTGGTTATATCCTACATTGGCGTTCACCGCCCACATGAAGTCCTTGATCTGCAGGACCGTAGCATTCACGTTGAGTTCGACTCCCCTGTTGACCATGGCGCCGACATTTGACCACTTGTAGCCATATCCGTTGGACTGCGAGAATGCCAGAGGAACAGACATCAGCATGTCGGTAGTAAGCTTGTTGTACAGTTCAAGATCCACATTGAGCCTGTTCCAGAATCCGAAATGGAAGGCAAGATTTGAAGTCCATGTATTTTCCCATGTAAGGTCTTCGTTGCCCGGCTGTATAGGCGCGATGCCTGCATCTCCGATATAGTCAGAGCCGCCACCGATCAGTGCAAGATGCTCATAATTAGGAATTTCAGAGTTTCCAGATGTTCCCGAACTGAGAGCGACCTGAGCCATGGTAAGCCAGCTGCGCGAATCAGCCATGAAGTCCTCGTTGCGAAGGTTCCACATGAATCCTACAGCGCCGAACACACCCCAGCGGTTGTTCTTTCCGAATCTTGACGATCCGTCCGTACGGAGCGAGACCTCACCATAGTAGCGGTCTGCATAGTTATACTCGGCACGACCGAAGAAAGACACACGGGAATAATCCGAGGTTGAATTGCTGGTCCATGAGGTCGCTCTCGTTCCTGTCGACACGTCAGTAAGCTTGGAGTTGTTCTGTCCCGCCGTACTGATGCTGAATCCCTCCGAATGATAATCCTGCCACTCATGACCGAGCAGGAAATTGAAATCATGGATGTTGTCTATATCGAAACGATAGGTCAACGTATTTGACAGCTGCAGGTTCAGACCGTCACTCGAGCTTCTGGCTGCGCTTCCCTCTCCGAGATTTGGAGCATAGTCAGGGAAAGACTGGCTGAAGCCTGTCGTATGCGAGAAGTCCACACCGAACTGAGACTTGAACACGAGGTTCTTGTAAAGAGTAAGTTCGGCAAAGACAGTCGAGAACAATTTGTATTTCTTGTATGCAAGAGGGTTGTTCGCCAGCCACTCCAGAGGATTCTGGCCCGAGCCCTTCCATGAACCGTCATTGATGGATGCCAGGGATCCGTCCGCCTTGTAAGGGTTCCAGTATGGCTGCATGAATCGAGCTGCAGAAATCGGTGTCACCAGAGTATATGCTCCTTCATCTGCCTGAAGAATGTCCTGGTAGTTGAACATGGTGTTTGTTCCCATCTTGAGCCATCTGGCCATCTGCTGCTCGAAGTTGAATCGCATCGAATAACGAGTGAACTGCGAGCCTGGAGCAATACCCTCCTGGTCATAGTATCCACCAGAAAAGTAGTAGTTTGTAGTCTCGGTCGCTCCCGAAACAGACACCTCATGGCTCTGAAGCATCGCCGAGTCATTGAATACAACATCCATCCAGTTCACATCGATGCCTGAGAGATAGTCATAGTTCTGACCGGCTGTCAGTCCGAGTTCCTTCTCATACTGGATGCGCTCTGCCGTGTTCATCAGGTCCCACTTTCCCTGAGCCAGGGCAGACCATCCCATCTGCATGCGATAGTTCACATTGGGTCTTTCCATGTTACGTCCGCGCTTGGTCGTGATCACGATCACACCGTTGGCGGCACGAGCACCATAGATCGATGTCGATGACGCGTCCTTCAGAACGGACATGCTCTCGATGTCGGCAGGATTGATGGTATTGAAGTCAGATGCTGAGATAGCGACTCCGTCAAGAATGTAAAGCGGCGCGGTTCCGGAGTTGATCGAGTTTGTACCACGGATTGTCATCGTTGCAGACGCACTTGGCTCACCGGTGCTCGAAAGCACGGTAAGACCTGCGACCTGACCCTGAAGAGCCTGGTCAAATGCTGCTGTCGGAGTGTTTTCGAGCTTCTCCGACTTCACGGTCGAAACCGAACCGGCAACCGTACCCTTCTTTCTCACTCCGTATGCGATCACCACCACATCGTCGAGCTGAAGACTTTCAGGCTGCATGACTACATTGTGGACAAACTCGGCCACAGAAGGCACTGTCACTTTCTCGTCCACAAAGCCTATGCTTGAGAAGACAAGCTCAGTACCCGGGGCCACTTCGATGACATAGTCTCCGTCAAGCGATGTTATCACACCGTTGCCGGGACCGGCCATGACTCCCACGCCCATCATCGGCAGTCCGTCCTCGGCCGAGGTCACCACTCCGGTCACCTTCACCTGAGTCTGGGCATATGCAGAGACGCTTCCGAGAGCCAGAACTGCAATGACAGAAATTAAATACAACTTAAAATTTTTCATCTATTTTGAATATAGTTTTATCAAAAGCGTGCAAAGATATGGATATTTCGTTGTAAAACAAATAATTATTACATTGATATAATCATAGGTTAAGTTAATATCTATAAGCAGATACTCCCTTCATGCTTACATATTATAAGCACAAAGGGAGCAACGATTAAAAACGGGGTGAATTGAGAACCTCTTGCAGAGGGTATGGCTCAGCAAGGACTTACAATTTGTAATCTGAAATATTCTTTATTCCAGGGATTCCATAATATGCCTCGACAATATCGCCTTTAATATAGACCTTCATACCAAGAAGCGATGAATCATCCACGAGATTCAGAGCATCGCGGAACTCACCGGCAGGAAGCTGGACGGAGAGGCACGAAGCCTTCTGAGAGGTCGACGATTTTGGTCCTATGAGAATATTTGTGCGCGATTTGAACGGAGCAGAAAAGGAAGCAGACGATGACGTAAGATCTCCCCCGACTATATATCCACAGACCCACACTCCCTGGGTTCCCACCGATGCAAGAGCCTGTGAAACCGTCATGGCAGAAGACGGTTCACTTCCTTTTCCTGAAGCTCCTCCTATCTCATAAGCATCTGATACCCAAACCCGTGACGTATCAACCACAACTTTAATACGAGCCGACGTCCTGTCTGGCTGGGAAGACGAGGAAGCCGCCACATCCACCTTCAGGTCGAGAACCTCACCCGCCTGAAGCGTCCTTGTCATCAGCACCTCATCCACACTCCCTCTGCTGAGCATCAGGGATACCTGTCCCGGCAAGAAGTATGCAATCCTTTTTTCGGAATATCCATACATCAGTTTCCCTTCGGGAGACTTCAGAAAAAGGACACCGTCAGGATATGCAGTCAGGAAATCCGGATCCACTTTCAATCTGACACCACTGTTCTGCTGATTGCACTCCAGCTTGACATCAGCCGCAGTCCCGTCTTTGACAACGACACACTGCTCATCTCCATACTGAGGGGCAGAAAATGCGGGCTTCTTGAAATCGGCAGACAAGGCGCTTACCACATAGCTTCCGGAAGGAACCTCCAGTTCCTCGGGGCATGCACTGTACAGCCCGGAATACACACTCCTTCCTTTGGAATCGGCTACAGTAATGGTAAAGTCATCGGCATCCGGAATCTCAGCCGACGTACGGGTCATTTCTTCCTGACCATCGGCAAATGACACGCGCAGTATTCCTGTGCCATCATCACCTACTCCCAACGCTTCACACGAAACAGCTGCAAGCAGCAGCCAGAACATTTTTTTCATCATCTTTCTCCTCCATATCTTTAAATCACTGCGACATTGCAGCGGAAGCAAAAGTATGAAAGGTGATCGAGAAAGGGGATAAAAAAAAGAAAAAGATTTTTTTCTTTTCTTAAACGCAGATTTTTCTTTTTTTGAAGCTGATTGTCAGGGATTTTTATAAGGAGGATAGCGATGACAGAACGCTATCCTTCCGAAAAAAAATTCACGGAGCAATCGCACTCACTGCGACTGCCCCGCTACTTAACCTAAACTTAAACTATGAAAAACTTCGACGCAAAGATAGTAAATTTTACCTATTGACCAACGTTTACGACACGAATTTTTGCATATTTTAAGATTAAAATCTTCTCTCCATGCTCATCAAAGGCAATTTTTGCCTTCAAATCAGCCGGATTTCCCGAAATTTCAAGAATCTTTCCGAACCCGAAACGGTTATGCTCCACCCTCTGGCCCACGCGAAGTTCCAGAATAGGAGTCGGCTCAAAATCTGCTGCAGGTACTCTCTGCGGAACTGTCTGAGGACGTCGCACCGGAGTCGGCTCAGTCCTGCGCTGCAGCGGCTGCGCCGGACGTGGCGACTGCCCTGGCGTACGACGGACAACCTCCGGTCTTGAAGACTGTCCATACTGGTATCCTGGTCTGCCCTGGCCACCATCCTTCTTCCATGTTCCGAAGGATTGTCGTCTCACCTCGCCTTCCTCACGCTCTCTGGACAAAGGATTTGCTATGTATGCCGGATCGACTTCAGTTACAAATCTGCTTGGAGAGTTTGACTCATGCTTTCCATTCCTCATTCTGGTCTGGGCGAAAGAGAACGCCACAGCCTTCTTGGCACGGGTCATGGCAACGTAGAATAGTCTCCTTTCCTCTTCGATTTCACTCTCGGAAGCCATCCATCCGCCCGACGGAAATATGTTTTCCTCCATTCCCACGACATATACATATGGGAACTCAAGGCCCTTTGACGAATGCACGGTCATGAGAACCACCTTGTTGGTTCCTTCCTCGTCATCTTCCATGTCCACAGCGCTCAGGAGAGATATGTTTTCCAGGAAATCACCCAGAAGTACCTTCGGAAGATCTGAAGCAGCGATTTCCACTCCTTCACCTACCGTGCCTTCTGCCTGCATTTCCTCAAACATCTCATTCTGCTTCTCCTCAACATATGCCTTCACATAGTTAAGAAGTTCTTCGACATTTGCTGTGCGGGACTGCCCCTCGATACTTGTGTCTGCCTTATAAAAGGCGAGCAGGCCCGACTGCGTTGCAAGCGCCACTGCAACATCATATGCATCATCCTTCAACGCCCGGACAGCCAGACCGTTTATGATCTCGCAGAACTCACGTATCTTCTTGACCGCCGCAGCTTTAAGTCCATATGACTCAAGATCTTCAGCATATGCCGCCTTGAACAGCGATGTCTGATGACCGACAGCGGCTGCCACCAAGGCATTCAAAGATGTTTCTCCAATCCCTCGAGCCGGTTTGTTGACCACCCTCTTGAAGGATTCGTCATCACTCGGATTGGCTGCCAGCTTGAAGTACGCCATCATGTCCTTCACCTCAGCACGCTCGAAGAACGAGTGACCCGAATAAATGACATATGGGATATTGCGCTTTCGCAATGCCTCTTCAAGGGCACGAGACTGGTTATTCGTCCTGTAAAGTATGGCAAAGTCTTGATACTGAGCACTTGCCGAATGTATTCTTGACACAATAGACGATGCTACGAGCAACGCCTCCTCCTGCTCCGTATAAGCCTGGATCAGGCGGATCTTCTCACCTTCGTCCCCCCTCGAGTAGCACTCTTTCGGGATCCTCGCCGAGTTCCTGGCAATCAGCGAGTTGGCAGCATTCACGATCACCTGTGTGGAACGGTAGTTCTGCTCCAGGCGGAAGATGTGATGCTGAGGATAGTCCTTCTTGAAGTTGAGGATATTCTCGATCTTGGCTCCACGGAAGGCATAGATGGACTGCGAGTCATCACCCACCACACAGATGTTCTGATGGAGCTGACTCAGCTTCTTCAATATGAGATACTGCGCGAAGTTGGTGTCCTGATACTCGTCTACCATGATGTAGTCGAAACGTCCGGCGATGGACATGAAGGCCTCCTGGCTGTCGCGAAGCAATATGTTCATATTCAGGAGGATATCATCGAAATCCATAACTCCCGAAAGCTTGCACTTATGGGCATAAAGCTCATAAATGTCCACTATGCGCGGCTTCTTGGCGGCAGCATCGTTCTGCTGCGCCGTAGCATTGCGACGATAAGCGCCCGGAGTCACAAGGTTGTTCTTCGCCATGGATATGCGCGAAAGCACATCCTTCGGCTTATAGACCTTTTCGTCAAGCTGTAGTTCCTTTATACATGCCTTGATGGCGCTGACAGAGTCGCTTGTGTCATAGATTGTGAATGTCTTCGGATATCCGAGAACCTCCGCGAATTCGCGAAGGAACCTGATGAAGACAGAGTGGAATGTTCCCATATAAAGCCGCCGCGCACGCTTCTCGCCCACCATGAGGGCGATTCGCTCCTTCATCTCCGAAGCGGCCTTCTTCGTAAATGTCAAAGCCAGAATCCTTGCCGGATCGCACTGTTTCTCTGCGAGAATGTATGCAATCCTGCTTGTGAGCACCCTGGTCTTTCCCGATCCCGCACCCGCTACTATCAGCACAGGTCCGTCAACACAGCTGACAGCGGCAACCTGCTCGCTGTTCAGTCCTTCCAAGATAGCGTTTCCCTTGTTTCCCATACAATTTACATCATTACGATAACGAGGACGCAAAATTATATAAAACATTGCAATCAAAAAAGGGCTTTTTACTTCGTAAATAGGTAAAAATTGCGTATCTTCGCGGGCGATTTTTGAAATCTATACTCAAAACGGTTTATATAATGTCAAACAACATCTATTTGAAACAGGGGCTGGACATTCCGATTTCAGGAGTGGCTGCCCAGAACACCAGGAAGGTGATCACACCTGATGTTGTGGCCGTGAAGCCGACCGATTTCAGAGGCCTCGTACCGAAGCTTCTGGTAAGAGAAGGCGACAGGGTCCTTGCAGGTACACCAGTACTGGCAGACAAGATGTCTCAGAACATCCTCTTCGCGTCACCGGTAAGCGGTACAGTCGCTGAGGTTGTAAGAGGCGAGAAGAGAAAGTTGCTTGAGGTCCGCATCAAAGCTGATGAGAAGCAGGAGTATGTAGACTACGGAGTGAAGAGAGTGGCAGACATGTCTGCAGAGCAGATCAAGGAAGCCCTCCTCGCTGCAGGTCTCTGGCCGGCTCTCACACAGAGGCCTTACGGCATCATCGCTAACCCTGACGTAAAGCCTAAGGCAATCTTCGTGTCGGCATTCTCGACCGCACCGCTTGCAGCAAGTCCTGAGTTCACTCTCCAGGGTGACCTCGCAGACATCCAGACTGCAGTCGACGCTCTCGGCAAGCTCACTGACGGCGGAGTACACCTTTCACTTAACTCAGCCAACTATTCAGGCACACCTTTCCACAAGCTCACCAATGTGATCGTTCACACATTCGAGGGCAAGCATCCGGCTGGAAACGTAGGCGTGCAGATCCACCACATCAGCCCTATCCGCAAAGGCGAGACAGTATGGACAGTGTCACTGCTCATGCTCGCAGCAATAGGAAAGCTCTTCAACACAGGTAAGTACGACGTAAGAAGAAAGATCGCCGTTACAGGACCTAAGGCAGTAAATCCTGCATACGTTGACGGCTACCCTGGCATCTCGATGAAGGACATCAAGGAGTTCTATGAGACACCTGAGAACCTTCGTTTCATCAGCGGAGACGTACTCACCGGTACAAACATCGGAGCAGAGGGATACCTCGGATTCTTCGACAACCAGGTGACCATCCTCGAAGAGGGTAACAAGTACGAGCTTCTCGGATGGGCAAAGCCATTCAGACCAGGCCAGTTCAGTTCGTCACGCACATACTTCTCATGGCTCACTCCAAAGAAGAAGTATGACATGGACACAAACCTCCACGGAGGTCCGCGCGCATTCGTGCTGAACGATGTATACAGCAAGGTTCTCCCTATGGAGCTCTACCCTGTATATCTTCTCAAGGCATGCCTCGCAAACGACATCGACAAGATGGAGAAGTTCGGCATCTATGAGGTACTCGAGGAGGACTTCGCTCTCTGCGAGTATGTATGTCCATCAAAGATCGATATCCAGCAGATCATCACTGACGGTATCGCTCTCATGTTGAAAGAAATGTGCTAAAAGCTAAGAATATGAGTGGATTAAGAAATTTTGTAGACAAGATCAAGCCGACCTTTGAGAAAGGCGGCAAGCTCGGATTCCTTCATTCGACATTCGACGCTTTTGAGACATTCCTCTTCGTTCCGAACACAGTTACCCGCAAGGGAGCTCATGTAAGGGACTGCGTCGACTTGAAGAGAGTCATGATCATGGTTGTGCTCGCCCTCGTTCCTGCAATGCTTTTCGGTATCTGGAATGTAGGTTATCAGCACAAGCTCGCTTTCGGCCTCGCTGACTGGGGCTTCTGGAACATCGTTCTTTACGGTCTCGTAAAGGTGCTTCCTCTCTATATCGTATCATACCTTGTAGGTCTCGGCATCGAATTCGTGTCTGCCCAGATCCAGGGTCATGAAGTGAACGAGGGATATCTCGTTTCAGGTATGCTCATCCCGCTTATCGTTCCTGTTGATGTTCCTCTCTGGATGCTCGCCATCGCCGTGGCATTCGCAGTGATCATCGGCAAGGAGGTATTCGGCGGCACAGGTATGAACATCTGGAACCCTGCACTCCTTACACGTGCA
>JAFQFD010000002.1 GCA_017415715.1 Bacteroidales bacterium
CGGGTCGAATTGGCGTGGTTTTGTAGATAAGAAGGATGATATACATAGCATAAAGTGTTATGTAAACAGGCAAATAGAACAAAGAGGATATGGTTGGATTAAATTATCTGATATTCCTAAAGGGCATGCTACTATTGGCTTAAATAAGATATATTTGCCTAAAGCCGGGGGCTCAGGTAATGATCCGATTGTGATAGGAAAGCCTATTCTTGGTGAGCCAGAAAGTGTTTGTTCCTTTACATATCTATGTGTAGGGTATGATCCTGTAAAACACAACTTTTCGAGGGAGGAGTGTATTAATATTATCTCCTATATGAAGACAAGATTCTTCCGGTATATGGTATCCATAAAGAAGAAGACTCAGGACAATCCGAGCGGTGTTTTCCAATTTGTCCCTCTCCAAGACTGGTCAAAACCTTGGACTGACACCGAACTTTACAAGAAATACAACCTCTCCAAAGACGAGATCGACTATATAGAGTCAATGATAAAGCCAATGGGTGAAGACGCTCTCTTCAACACAGATGAACTCATCAACCCGGAATTCGCCAACTTCAACCTCCTTGAACACGGCGTATTCATCGGCGACAAGATCATCTACACCCCGACAGGCGCAGAACTCACAGTAGCCGAAGACAATAAAGTCGAATGTAACGGAGAACTCTACACCCTCGCAGAGTTCACAGCCAAACATATGCCTCGCAACAAGCGCAGCGTCTCCGGCCTCTGCCAAGGCCCGAAATACTTCTCCTTCAACGGCATCTCCCTTTACAAACTCAAAGAATCCTTCTTGAAGAAGAAATAAATTAGGTTTATAATATGGTAGTTAAAACGTAAACAATAGCTATAATATCTGTATATGATAATATCACCATTGGATATAGTAATATTACGGACAATAAGATTCGTGATATTTTAGAGTCTTTTACTATCTTTGGTTGTTGTTACACAATGGATAATGAATGATTCAGTTCTAAATAGGTTCTATTCTGATATTGAGACCCTTGAGGATAAATTTTGGAATGTATTCCCAAGCATAGAAGAGATAAACGACTTTGATGATAGAATCAAAATTTGTTGTGAGCATAATATTTTATGTTCCCTTAGACTAGATTCTGCATCATCGGAGTATTTTACTGAAAAATTTAGTGCTCATAAAGATTTGGTTTGTTCTTACCTTCAAGAGAGAGTGGAACAAACAAATAATAATTTTCTGAAAGCAAAGTATTATTACGCTTTGTCTTTGTTGGTTAGCCGAAGTTCTTTTCATATTAAATCTATTGATTGCTATTATATGGTTATGTCAAGTAAAAGACTTGACTGCTATAGCACTGTAATAGTAGATTCGATAGAATCCATAATTGCCATATCAACTAAAAGAAAACATCGAGTAGATAATCTTAGGGGATATGTTAAGGATATCGTTTGTGATGACAGCACTTGTGATAAACTGAGGTTTTGTGTTTTGAATATTAGTGAGAAATATCATTTGTTTAAACCGTCGCACAAAGAAACTTCTGAATTACTCAAATTGCTTATTGAGGTTGCAAAGAGACAATCTGATAACGCATATAAAGAAAGGTGCCTTGAATTGGCGTTGATATATGCTAGGAAATATCAGAATAATATAGCATATAAATCACTGATTTCTCAAGTTTATGAGCAATTGGGAGATTGTCAAATATCCATGCTGATTCCTGATGATGAGAAGAACCTTATGATACCTCATCAAAATGAGACAATGCTTAAACGAGCGATTAATTATTACAAACAAGCTGGGAATCATAAAAAACTAAATTATGCAGCAAAACTGTTTCGAGAAAATAGTTCTAAGTTAGTGTTCCCTACTATTCGCGTACAAGGGGAAATTTCAGAAGAGGTTCTTGATGCAATGGAGCGGACAATAGATACATTTTCTACTATGTCGTCCTCAGTTGCTTCATATTGCCTAGTTTATGGATGTGATTTTAGTATTCCATCACAAGTTGTAAATAATATAACCAATGGGATGCAGAATCCAGAATATTTGAAGGATTTCGTGGAGGAGCAGAAAGATATTAATAATAACAGTAAAATCATCGAACATAATCATTATATGTGTTTCTGGTCATATAATTTTATGATCGACAATATTTATCTTCCACTCATTTTACATAGCATAATTCAAAGTATGGAGAAGAAGCGATTGAGTTATAGACGATTATATAACTTTTTAAATCAGTATACCTCATTTGGTGTAGAAAGAATCAGACATATAAATGGAAGACAAATAACATACACATGGCTGTCAATGATAGATATAGGCCTAGAGGAATTCTTTAAACAGATAAAAGCGGTAAAGCAAGGTAAGGCACCAGACTGGAGAGTTTGTGTTGATGTTTTAGTGCCTAAATTTGAAGGTATCTTACGAGAAATACTTCAAATTAACGGAGCAAATCTCACGATTTTTAAAGATGATGGATCGCATACGGCTACACTTGAAAAATTAATCAGATTTGATGATCAAAATGATTCGAGTAAAATCAAGGAAGCCTTTTATAAAACATTTGATGATGATGACTTGATGCTTTTCCAGTATGTGTTTACTAATATCGCAAATTGTCTCAATGTTAGAAATAATGTGGCACATGGATTCTACACACCAGTCCATTATACTGAAAAAGTTGCTACTCTTGTAGTATTTTGTGTTTTAAGACTTGCAAAGTTCAAAGATGCAGAGTAGATATATGACTTGTAGCGCGGAGGATTGCGACTCTTTCTGTGTGTATTGTTTGTTTCGTAGACGCCAATCTAATGATTTTCTCTAATTCATATCTCCCTGAAATCAAATCTATGAAACCAGCAAAATCCCTGTGAAATTACTGAAAACTAAACAAAATTCCGGATTTTCAAGTTCCCATAAAGTTCCCCGCCAACAAAAAAGCACTCACGAAATTTTCGTAAGTGCTTGATTTTCAAGTAGCGGGACGCAGGATTGAACTGCGGACCTCATGATTATGAATCATGCGCTCTAACCAGCTGAGCTATCCCGCCATGACTTATGTCAAAATGTTGTTGAGATAGAAGGACTCGAACCCTCACTGACAGAGCCAGAATCTGTAGTGCTACCATTACACCATATCTCAATTTGGCTTCCCGTTTTTTGAATTGGGACTGCAAAGGTATGAATGTTTTGTTAAAATGCAAAACTTTTTTGGAAAAATTGCAGTTTTTACAGCCTGTCTATATATAGGATGCCGTCCAGGTGGTCGATTTCGTGCTGGAATATCACTGCTGTGAAGCCTTTCACGGTGTCTTTGACCATGTTAAGACCATTCTCACGATCTGTTGAGGCATATTCGATCACGATTTCCTGTGAGCGGAGGACTTCGCCGCGGCGGTCCGGAACGGACAGGCAGCCCTCGGGTCCGGAAGCCAGCGAGTCGGAGGCCCACACGATGCTTATGTTGGGGTAGACTTCGAAAGGCTCACCCGGCTTGTCGAATCTCTGCACTGCAACGACTCTGCGGTTGAGGCCGACCTGCGGACCGGCTATGCCGACGCCGTCCTGGGAGGGATGGGTGACTGTCGCGACCATCAGGCGTGCGAGGCGGGCGTAGTCCTCGGAGCGGAGCGCGGCCTCGGAGAGGTCAGTGCTCTGCGAGCGGAGCACCTGCAGGTCGAGGCTGTCGGCGATGGTCAGCACGCGCATGATGCTGTCGGATGTGTGCAGCAGGGCGAGTTCGTCAGATGTGAAATCGCCTTCGGAGCGTTGTCCGGTGCAGGAAAGCAGTCCAAGAGCGCAAAGTGCGGTTATGAGTAGTCTTTTGCCCATATCAATCAGCTGTCTCGATCTCATCGTGTTTGAGGAGGGCGACGGCGTAGACTTCGCAGCCTTCGCTGCGGCCGACGAAGCCGAGCTTCTCCGTGGTGGTCGCCTTCACTGAAACCCGTTCTACAGGGATCTGCATCAAGGAAGCCAGGCATTCGCGCATGGGTACGATGTAAGGTGCGAGCTTTGGCCTCTGCATGGCTATTGTTATGTCAGCGTTCACGACATGCCAGCCGCGTGACCAGATAAGCTCCATGACTCTGCCGAGCAGGATCTTGCTGTCTATGCCGGCAAACTCGTCGGAAGTGTCGGGGAAGTGCTTGCCTATGTCACCCAGAGCCAATGCCCCTAAAAGTGCATCACAAAGAGCATGTATGGCGACATCGCCGTCGGAGTGCGCGATGCATCCGAGCGGGCTCTCCACCTTCACGCCTCCGAGCCAGAGCGGCAGTCCCTCGGCGAGTGCGTGGACATCATATCCGTTTCCTATCCTAATATCCATATAACTGAAATTATTTCTACAAAAGTAAATAAAAAACATTAATTTTGCTTGTTAAAGCAGTTAATGATAGATTATGGGATTCAGTTTCAAGTTTTTCGGTACGCAGGAAGTGCGCAAGTTCAGCTATAAGCCACGTTTCTATGACCCTGAGGCAGAGGAGCGCAGGAAGAAATATGGAGATTTCACGAAGCCGGATGAGCCATACAAGCCAGGCAAGCACATCAGGGGCAGCTTCCGTGACGGAAACTATTCGCGTACGGAGGAGGTCGGACGCAACCAGAAGATCATCGGAGTGGTTACGACGATCCTGCTGTTTGCGGTGGTGTATCTGATCTACAAGTACTTCCCGATATTGATTGACTCCCTCGGAAAATAATATGGACATTAGAATATTACCATCGAATATAGCGAACATGATCGCCGCGGGAGAGGTCGTGCAGAGACCTGCGTCCGTGGTGAAGGAGCTTATGGAGAATGCCGTAGACGCCGGTGCAGACCAGGTTACGGTGGTCATCCAGGACTCCGGAAGGACATTGATCCAGGTCATAGACAACGGATGCGGAATGTCTCCGGACCAGGCTGTCCTCTGCTTCGAGAGGCATGCCACATCAAAGCTCCATACTGCAGAAGATCTGCACAACATACTGACGTTCGGCTTCCGCGGAGAGGCTCTCGCCTCGATAGCGGCCGTCGCCGAGGTCACTCTCAAGACACGCCGAGAGGAAGACGAGGTCGGATGCCAGGTGGAGTATGCCGACTCGCGCCACCTCTCGACAGAGGAGGTCGCGACGGCACGCGGAGCCAACTTCAGCGTCCGCAACCTGTTCTACAACGTGCCGGCAAGACGCAAGTTCCTCAAGTCGGACAATGTGGAGTTCAAGCATATAGTAACAGAGTTCACCAGAGTGGCTCTGACGCGTCCTGACATAGGATTCACTCTCACACATAACGGCAAGGACGTATATGTCCTGAAGCCGGCGATGTCGCTCAAGTTCAGGGTCAGGGACCTGGCCGGAGCAAGCGTGGCGGAAGACCTGGTGGACATAGGGGCTGAGACATCAGTGGTGGCGATAAGCGGCTTCGTAGGCCGTCCGGACGCCGCGAGGAAGATGCAGGGCAACCAGTATTTCTTCGTCAACGGAAGATATTTCCGCAGCCCATACCTGCACAAGGCGGTGATGAAGGCCTATGAAAACCTCGTCCCTGAGGGCTATACGCCATCATATTTCATATATATGGACATAAATCCCGAGTCTGTAGATGTAAATATCCATCCTACGAAGACCGAGATCAAGTTCGAGGACGACAGCATCATATTCCAGACCCTCTTTGCATGCATCCGTCAGGTTCTCGGCAGGAATTCGTTCGGAGAAAGCATAGATTTCGACACAGAAGGAATGCCTGACATACCTGCCTTCAGCAGTAATTTCGAAGACTTCCGACCGGTTGCCGAGCCGAAACTCGACATAGACGAGACATACAACCCGTTCGACAACGACGGCTTCCCGTCAGTGTCGTCTCCGTTCGCCAACACCATCGGCGGCCTTGACGCCGAGGCGCAGGCGGCGCATGCTCCGCAGGCCCGCGCGCCGCAGGCGACATACGCCTCAGGCTATGGCAGCTTCGTGGAGCGCCGCGATGACTACGGCAAGCTCTTCGAGGACAAGCTCTCGCCGGGCAAGCAGGTCCTGATGGTCCAGGGCAAGTATATAGTGACCACATCGCGCAGCGGACTGATGGTCATCAACATGTCCCGGGCCATGGAACGCATTCTGTATGACCGTTTTGTGGAGGCCCTGTCAAAGAATGTCCATGTGACCCAGACAGCACTTTTCCCTGTGAATGTATATGTGGGAGTCGAGAACATGTGCCTCTTCGAGGAACATGCACAGATGCTTGCATCCATGGGATTCGACATCACGCCGTTCGGTCACGACACGGTGGTCGTGAACGGAGTGCCGGAAGGCTACAGCGCCGAGCCTGGAAAGGTCCAGGCGATGATCGGCGACCTGATGCTCGTCCTGGCGGACGACCACAGCGCGCTTCCGGAGATGATGATCTCCAACATAGCATCAAGAATGGCCAAACTGGGCTCATTCAGTGCCGATCCGGTGACTAATCCGGCCGAGGCACAGAGGTTGCTTGACCAGTTATTCGCATCAGAGAATGCAGAATATACAAGTTCAGGCCGTCGCATAGCGGCCCTTTTCCCGATAGAAGAAATAGACAAGAAATTTTAAGCAATGAGTTATTATTCATATAACGGAGGCGGCTTCATGAGCAACGTGCCGTCAGCAGTCAAGCACATCATCCTGATCAGTATCGGAATGATGGTGCTTACATTTCTGAACGAACCGCTGATGACGAGGCTTTTCGCCTTGAATCCTTTCGCATTCATCAAGCGTCCTTGGCAGATCGTCACATATATGTTCATGCATGGAGGAGTTTTCCATATATTGTTCAATATGTACACCCTGTACATCTTCGGAAGCGTCCTGGAGAACATCTGGGGCACGAAGAAGTTCCTGATCTTCTATTTCGTGACAGGTATCGGAGCAGGTCTTGTGCATATAGGAGTACAGTATCTGACAGGTGACTTCGCGTTGACAGTGGGCGCTTCCGGCGCCATTTATGGCATCCTGATGGGCTATGCGATGCTTTATCCGGACTCACGACTCACCCTTCTCTTCCCGCCGATATCCATGAAGGCGAAGTGGTTCGTCCTCATATTTGCCGGCATCGAGCTGCTGCTCGGCGTGACCGGCAGCCAGGCCGGCGTTGCGCACTTCGCGCACCTCGGCGGCCTCATTTTCGGCTTCCTGCTGATCATGTACTGGAAGAAGACCCACAGGCTTTACAGCCGCGATTAGCTGTCATATGGCAAAGAACAGGTTTTTCGGACTCACCAACAGGCTGATGATGCTGGTAGCGGCTCTGCTGCTGGCAGTGACATACGTGTCCATGCTCATCAATCCTGCAAAATTCTGGCTGATGTCCATAGCCGGCCTGCTTTTCGTTCCGTTCGCCGCGCTCAATCTGTTCCTCCTGATCTGGGCGTTCGCCCGTCGCTCCAAGGCGTTCGTGATACCGCTTCTGGCGCTTCTCCCCGCTGTGTTCTTCCTTGGAAGATATGTGCATTTCACAGGCGAGGAACAGGTGGAGGCAGTGCCGGAAAACAGCCTTAAGATAATGTCCTGGAATGTCGGAAGGTTCGCCGCAGGCGCATCTCTCGAGGCGTGTGCTGATTCAGTTTTTGCATATATCAAAACAGAGAATCCGGACATCATTTGTCTTCAGGAGTTCCGCATTAGAGACGGTCGGAAGATCAGGCAGTATCTTCGTCAGAAGATGAAAGGCTATTCGTCTGAATATTATGTGTTTACTGGGAAATACAGTTCTTTCGGCAATGTGACTCTCAGCCGCTTTCCGGTCAGGAACAGGGGAGTGGTGAAGTTTGACAGCAGCACCAATCTGGCTATCTTCACGGACTATCAGCATGAGGACAAGGTCTTCAGAGTCTATAACTGCCATTTTGAGAGCTATAACATATCTTTCTCGGGTATAGTGAGGGCGATAATCGACAAGAATAACGACGTGTTCGCCGAGACCGGAGTCAAGATGAAAAGGTCGATCACACGCAGGCCAAAGCAGGTCGACCAGGTCTTCACAGACATCGAGAACTGTCCTGTGCAGACATTCGTGTGTGGCGACTTCAACGACAATCCGATGTCATATACATATCACCGTCTGATGCGTGACCATAATGATACCTTCGTCGAGGCCGGCGACGGCTTCGGAGCGACATACGCCCGCCTGTGGCCGCTCCTGCGCATCGACTACGTCCTCGCTCCGGACTCCTGCACGGTATATACTCACAGAAGTCCGCACGTAAAACTCTCTGACCACTATCCCGTAATCACAGAAATTTCCCTCTGACATGAACGAAATACTGAACATACTCAGAAACGGCGGCGTCATCCTCTATCCGACAGACACCGTATGGGGCATCGGCTGCGATGCCACGAATCCCGAGGCGGTAGCCAAGGTATATGAAATCAAGAAGCGCGAGGACAGCAAGTCACTGGTTCTTCTTGCCTCTGACATGGACATGATATGCCGCTATGTGAAGGAAATCCCCGAGATGGCAGTGCAGCTTGTCGAGGTCAACGACAAACCTATGACTATAATCTATCCGGGTGCAGTGGCTGGTGAAAAGGACTGCATGAAAGCAGACCGCCATGTGCTTGCATACAATACGGTAGCGGAAGACGGCACGGTCGGCATCAGGATCCCGATGATGGACTTCTGCCAGCAGCTCGTCGCAAAGCTTGGCAGGCCTATAGTATCAACATCGGCTAATATTTCCGGAGAACCTACTCCAAAGAAATTCGCAGAGATTTCGGAAGAAATCAAGTCGGCGGTAGACTACATCGTAGACCCGTCCCTCGAAAAAGGCGCCACAGGCCAGTCATCATCAATAATAAAGGTCGGCCTGGACTACAGCATAGAAATCATCCGCAAATAATCGTGACACATAAAACACTGAATGTCAGTGGTTTAATGAATGGTGCGTGCTGCACTTTAGCAGCACGCGCCATCTGGTAACATGATGACAGATAGTGTGTTAGGTGTCACGCCATATGGCGGAGGTATACCGCGGCTGCTGCTGCGAGGGCGGCGGTTTCTGTGCGGAGGCGCGAGGCGCCGAGGTGCACAGGAATGAAGCCGGCCTTGAGCGCCAGCTCGGCCTCTTCGCGTGAGAAGTCGCCTTCGGGACCGATCATCACTATGATCTCGCTGCCTTCGTATCCATGGAGGACCTCCTTGATGCTTCTACGTGGAGCAGAGTCGTCCTCGAAGCAGTATGCTATGAGTTTCAAAACTGAGTCAGAAGCATGCTCCGCTATGAATTCCTTCACGGAAACCGGCTCGTTGACAGAAGGGATTGCAGCCTTGAGCGACTGTTTGGCAGCGCTGACAAGGATCTTTTCCACTCGGGCTGTCTTCAGGACGCGTCTCTCGGAATGGTCTCCGATGACAGGGGACAGCTCGTCGAATCCCATCTCGCATGCCTTCTCTGCAAACCACTCGTAGCGGTCGTTGTTCTTGGTAGGGCATACTGCCAGGTGCAGTCTGTATGGGTGCGAGCCCCATCCTTCCTCGCTGCTGAGGACCATGGCCTCGACTCCCTTGTGGCTGTCAGAGGTTATGCGGCATCTATGCAGCGTGCCGCAGCCGTCGATGACTGCGATTTCATCGCCGCACCTGTGCCTGAGCACCTTGATGCAGTGGCCTGATTCGTCCTGGTCGAGACGGCAGATGCCGCCTTCTATGTCGCGAGAGTAAAAAAGTTCCATCTGAGTCGGGATTTTGCCTCGCAAATATAATCAAAATGTTAATTTTGCACAGCAAAAGAGACTGCTATGAAGAGATATCTGTCACTGGACATATTGAGAGGCCTGACCGTGGCCATGATGATCATGGTCAACAATCCCGGCTCGTGGAGCCATATTTATCCGATCCTCCGTCATGCATCGTGGAGCGGCTGCACACCGTGCGACCTTGTGTTCCCGTTCTTCCTTTTCTGCGTGGGCGTGTCCATGACTTTCGCCCTGGCGAAGTATCCGGGCCTTACGGCTCCGGCTGTCAGGAAGGTGCTCAAGAGGGGCTTCCTTCTATATATAATAGGCTTCCTGCTTACGGCATATCCGTTCTTCCCGGCGCATCGCAATCCGGATCTGACAGCTTGGCAGAACTGGCTGGAATGGGCCGGAAATCTGCGTCTCATGGGCATTCTGCAGCGTATTTCACTGTGTTATATCCTGGCTTCGGTGCTTGTACTGTGGCTGCGGACTACAAAGAAAATCGCCATAGCGGCAGGTGCTCTTTGCGCTCTGCACCTGGCCCTGCTGCTGATATTTGCCGGTCCGGAAGGCGCATTCTCGCTGGAAGGCAATTTTGCAAGGAAGGTGGACCTCGTGCTTCTTGGCGAGCAGCACATGTATCATGGATACGGCCTGCCGTTCGACCCTGAGGGCCTTCTCGGAACCCTCACAGGTGCTGCGACAGTGCTCCTTGGCTACATGATCGGTAAGGTTGTCAAGAGTGACGCTCCGGTGAATGTGTCGGCGAAAGTGTTCTCTATTTCAGCAGGTCTGCTCCTCGGCGGTCTGGCCCTCGGTCTTGTCGTTCCGATCAACAAGCCGATGTGGACAGCTTCATATGTTCTTTATACAGCGGGATGGGCATCGTTCGTTCTGGCTCTGCTCATATATCTCGTTGATGTAAGGGGATGGGAGAAGCCGTTCTTCCCGTTCAAGGCTCTCGGAATGAACGCACTGGCGGTCTTTGTCCTCTCCGGACTCATAATGAAGACCCTCTGGCGCTTTACAGACTGGGACTATACATTGGTTTTCGGACATACAGAGTTCATGTCATTCCTGTTCTCGTTCCTGTATATGCTTGTCAATCTGGGCATTGCAGTCGTGCTGTATAGAAGAAGAATTTTCATAAAACTTTAAATCTCAGTGAAATATATAGGACTGATATCTGATACGCACGGAGTGTTCAGCGACGAGTTCCGCGCCTTTCTGGAGCCCGTCGATGAGATCTGGCATGCCGGCGATTTCGGCGGGGGGCTTGACCTGGCGGCTGAAATCGCCGCCTTCAAGCCCCTCACCGGCGTCGCCGGCAACTGCGACAACCACGACCTCCGATATGAGCATCCTCTCCACAGAGTATTCGAGTGCGAAGGCCTGAAAGTCCTGATGATCCATATAGGAGGATATCCCGGAAGATATGATGTGAATGCCCGCAGGCTCATAGACCAGCACAGGCCTGACATCTTCGTGTGCGGCCATTCTCACATCCTGAAGGTCGTCCGTGACACGAAGCGCAACATGCTGGTAATCAATCCGGGTGCTGCCGGAATCCAAGGATTTCACCTCGTCAGGACGGCGCTCCGCTTCCGTCTGGATGCCGGCAGGATATATGATATGGAGGTTTTTGAACTGGATCGCTAACTTTTTTTGGGTTTTCTGCAAAATGTTTCTATTTTTGTCCCAAATGTGTTTTGTTTAACCCTATTAATTATTAGAACCATGAAGAAAGTAGTTATGTCTATGGTTGTAGTAGCGGCTATGTTCGCTGCAGCGGCTTGCTCATGCAACAACAACTCTAAGAAGGCTGAGTGCACTGGTGAGTGCACAGAGTGCACAGAGTGCTGCGACACTACAAAGTGCTGCGAGCAGTGCGACAGCACATGTGTTAAAGACACAGTTGTAGTAGCTGAGTAATAAGACTCGGAGACTGACGGTAAATCCGTCCGCCAAGATATTGTCCTGAAAAGAACAATATCTTTTTTTTATGCCTATATTTGTAACAATGCAGACGTCAGTTCTGTATTGTTACAAATATAGTTATTATGGCGACAGTGAAGACAAAGACGGTATGGTTCTGCAAGGAGTGCGGAAACGAGAGTCCGAAATGGATGGGCAGATGTCCTGCCTGCGGGGAGTGGAACACCATGGTTGAGGAGACCGTGGCGACAGGAAAGAAGCAGGGAGGCGCAGCGGCGGTTTCCGTGCCGGGATCAGGCCATAAGCCTATGCCCCTGTCCCATATCGATTCGTCGGTTGAGAACCGCATATCTCTCAATAACGGTGAAGTGGACCGCATACTTGGCGGAGGACTTGTCGAGGGTTCACTGGTGCTCATAGGCGGTGAGCCGGGCATCGGAAAGTCCACTCTTTCGCTTCAGATACCCCTTCATTGTCCCAACCTCAAGACTCTGTATGTGACAGGCGAGGAGAGCGCCAGGCAGGTGAAGCTGCGTGCGGCGCGCATAGGTGGCGACGACAGCGGCTGCATGATATACAGCGAGACTCTGATGGAGAACATCATCGCCGAGGCCCGCACTATGATGCCGGACCTCATGGTCGTGGATTCAGTACAGACGATGTTTTCGCAGAGTGTGGAGTCGTCTCCGGGCTCGGTGACACAGATCAAGGAGACCGCTGCAATGCTCCTGAGGTTCGCCAAGGAGACGGGTGTCCCTGTCATTCTCATAGGCCATATTACCAAGGAAGGCAGCATAGCCGGACCGAAGATCCTGGAGCATATCGTGGATGTGGTCCTTCAGTTCGAGGGCGACAACAGAGGCACATACAGACTGCTCAGAAGCATAAAGAACCGCTTCGGCTCGACATCCGAGCTGGCGGTCTTCGAGATGACAGGCAAGGGCCTGCGCGAGGTCAGCAACCCGTCTGAAATGCTGATCCCGATGCACGAGGAAGGCCTCAGCGGCGTGGCTGTCAGCGCGATGCTTGACGGAACGCGTCCGTTCCTGATCGAGGTGCAGTCGCTCGTCAGCACAGCCGCCTACGGCACCCCGCAGCGAAGCGCGACAGGCTTTGATGTCCGCCGTCTGAACATGCTCCTGGCAGTGCTTGAGAAGAGGGCAGGCTTCAAACTCAGCGTGAAGGATGTATTCCTCAACATGGCCGGCGGCCTGAAGGTCAGCGACCCGGCCTGCGACCTGGCTGTGATTGCTGCAGTCCTCTCTTCAAACTTTGATTTTGCAATTCCTTCTGACGTATGCTTCGCAGGCGAGATCGGCCTGAGCGGCGAGGTCCGCCCTGTGGCGCAGACCGACCGCCGCGTCATCGAGGCCGCAAGACTGGGATTCAAGAAGATATTCGTGTCAAGCTTCAGCAGTCTGGAAGGTGTTGAGACACAGGATATTGAGGTTGTGAAGGTAGCCGATGTTCCGGCCCTTTGCCGCAGCCTTTTCAAGAACGGACATTAATTCAGGCCGGCCAGAGCGCCCATTATCTTGTCAAGGAGGGGGCGTACCTTCCATGTCGGAGAAGTACAGTTGTTGACCATTATCGAGAAGATGATGGTCTCTTCTTTTGCCCCTTCGGTAGGAATGATATAGCCGCTGTAGCAACGTACGCCGTTCATGGATCCGCTCTTGACCAGGATCCTGTCCTTCATCGCTGCCGGATAGCTCTTCATGTTATATAGCAGAGTGCCTTCCTTGCCCGGTGACGGGAGGCTGGCGGCATATGTCTCGAAATGCGGTGAGCACATCATGCCTAGCAGGAAGCGGCAGAAGAAGTCCGCCGACACGTAGTTCTGTCTTGACAGTCCGCTTCCGTCCTGGATGTCCACGCCTCTGGAAGTGTTGATCTTCAGCTCTTTCATTATGTCATATGCGGCAACATAGCATGAGTCGTAGCATGCGCTGCCGGTCATCTCGCGGCCGAGGCTGCGGAGCAGGGTCTCGGCGAAGAGATTGTTGCTGGCGTGGTTGGTCTCGAATGCGATGCGGCTCAAGGCAGGGGAGTATGTGGTGCCGATCACCGTCATTTCTCCACACGGCTCCCACCTGGTGTCCATTCTGAAGTCTCCGACTCCGCCCTCGCATCTCACTCCGTTCTTCATCAGGTAGTTACGGAAATAATGTGCGCAGGTGTATTCCGGGAATTTGTTGCTGCAGTCGACGCGCTTCTTCGCTCTGTCGACTCCGAATGTTCCTCTTATCTCTGCAACCGGAGCCAGGTCGCTGGTATACATGAACAGCATGTCTCCTGTGCCTTTCTCGCCTGTAGAGCAGTTGTATCTGAACTCCATCCATGGAGTGTCCGGGTAGCTCGGCTCGATCTTCACAGGGTCTCCGACCTGCGCGCCGGCGGCTGCCGAGAAGGACTGCATGTTCTCGTAGAACATAAGTCCCGTGGCTCCGGCTCCGTAGTATGTGCCGATGTCGTTCCAAAGCCAAGTCGGTTCCTCGATCATGCCGTCGAAATATCTTCCGTCGCCGATTATGCGTCCCTCGACCCTCTTGATGCCTGCCGCCTTGACGAATGATGTCCACTGCGAGAACACCTTTTCTATGTTGACAGCTATGGAGTCCGGAGATGCCAGAGTCGGGTCTCCTTTACCTATTATGTATATATTGCCGTTCAGGGTACCGTCTGTGATCTCTCCGTCGTATGCGATCTGTGTTTCAAAGCGATGTTCCGGTCCGAAATGATGCAGCGCCAGCCCGGTGCTTATCAGCTTCATGTTGGACGCCGGCACGAGCATGTTGTCGCCATCTATGTCCACAATGACGCTTCCGTCGCCCTTCATGGCGCATATGCTGACCACAGCCTGCGACAAAGCAGGGTCCGTAGCAGCCGCTTCCACAGCAGCACGAGCTTCATCAACCTCAGGGGTTGTCTGCGCAGCGGCAGAAAATACACATAAAAGTAGAAATGTACATATAATAGTCTGTCTCATGTCAATAAATCTTGGTCCGACCGACAAAATTAACATTAAAATTAATTACTTTTGCAATCCCCCTGTCATTTAGACTGAGCTAAACTTCTCTCTGTCATTTCGACTGAGCGAAGCGAATGGAGAAATCTATAAAACTATAAAATATGTCAAAGAAGGTATTGGTATCCGGAGGCGCCGGCTACATCGGCAGCCACGTAACGGTAGAACTCATTTCAGCAGGCTATGACGTAGTTGTAGCAGACAACATGTCAAACTGCGACATGACCTGTTTCGAAGGAGTAAAGAAGATCACAGGCAGAGAGGACATTCCTTTCTATCAGATCGACTGCTGCGACTATGCATCAGTTGACAAGGTGTTCACCGAGCACAAGATCGATGCTGTCATCCATTTCGCCGCATTCAAGGCAGTGGGCGAGTCTGTGGCAGAGCCTATCATGTACTACAGGAACAACCTCGTCTCATTCCTCAATATCCTCGAGGTCGCGAAGAACCATGGCGGCTGCAACGTCCTCTTCTCGTCATCGGCGACGGTATACGGAGAGGCAGAAGACCTCCCTGTGACCGAGCAGACTCCGCGCCTTCCGGCGACATCCCCATACGGCAACACCAAGCAGATGTGTGAAGACATACTTCGTGACGTAGTGGCCGCCACAGCCGCTTCGGAAGGCGTTGTCAAGGGCATCGCCCTCCGCTACTTCAACCCGATCGGAGCCCATCCGTCAGCCCTCATAGGCGAACTTCCGAGAGGCGTTCCGAACAACCTGGTGCCTTTCATCACACAGACCGCGATCGGCAAGCGCGAGTGCCTGAGCATCTTCGGCAAGGACTATCCTACAGAGGACGGCACCTGCCTGCGTGACTACATCGACATCGTGGACCTCGCCAAGGCTCATGTGGCAGCAGTGTCACGCATGGTCGGCGGCAAGATGAAGGCAGGATACGAGATATTCAATGTCGGCACAGGCCGTCCTGTTTCAGTGTACGAACTCGTGACAGCATTCGAGAAAGTCAACGGACTGAAGCTCAACTACAAGTTCGTAGACCGCCGTCCGGGTGACGTCATGGCCATCTGGGCAGACACAACCCTCGCCAACGAAGAACTCGGCTGGAAGGCGGAGCGCACCGTAGAGGAAACCCTCGCCTCGGCATGGGCATGGGAAAAGCACCTTGCGGGGAAATAGTTCAGGAGCATCCTGCGAGGATTGTAATACGACCCGTTGAGCGGCGGCATGTCCCACACGTGCAGATTCCCGCTCAACGGGTTGTTTTTGTGTCCCGTTGAGCGACCAGACCGGCTCCCCGCCCCGAATTCCCGCTCATCGGTCTTCCCATGCGCCCCGTTGAGCGACCAGACCGACTCCCAACCCCGAATTCCCGCTCATCGGTCTTCCCATGCGCCCCGTTGAGCGGTGGAGTGGGCATGGACCCACAATTTTCCGCTCAACGGACACATCAGACAAAACCTTTCAGCAGTGATGCATCCAGATGCAGGATCCGACCTAACTGTTTATGTGTGGAAAGGTATTCGCTTTTCAGCCTTTTGGCCAGTCTTATCCTATCGTTGACTTTTAGTGATTGAATGTCAGAGGTCCCGAATGTTTTTTGTGCAAGGTCTGCAGCGATCTTTCTGAGCTCCTTGTCTGGCACGAAGCTCTTTTGCGACCGGGATATGCTGAGATCGACTTTGCCTTCAAGCTTTTTGGTCAGGAAATAGAGATATCTCGCAGGAGTCTTGAATAACTTCTCGATGGCCTCCAGATCAACGAAACACTCCGGCATGATCATACCATTATTGTTGACAAGCCAGTCACCTGGCAGGCTGACCCTCGTTCTCAACAGATCCCGCAGTTCGTTCTCCGAGAAGTCTTTGATTTTCTTGCAGTTGGCCAGTCTTGTCTTGTTTGTCTTGAACATCAGCTGACATGATCCCCATGGATACTCCGATGGCAGACCCTTGAACCCGGCCATTATGGCATTTCTGTCTATATAGGTCGCTGTTTCGAGAATATCCTCCTCTGATTTCAAAGGTATGATGGATGTCGGAAGATGCTTCAGGTATTTGGGCACATTGTATTTGTGTGAAATCCATTTCCCTGTCAGCGTCTTGTATCTGTTGATAAATTTCAGGCACCTGGCATAAGTGCCATATAACAGAAAATGGGCATGATTGTCCATCAGGGAAAAAACCAGAACTATAGCTCCTGTCAAGATTTCACATACGCCGATCCGGTTGATTCCGTATGTGAAATCGTTATTGTCTTTGAACATCCATGACAAGGATGTACCATCAGTGCATACATGGAAAAATCCACATTCATCATCAGTTTTCATTCCGTCGCCTCTTTCTATTGATGATTTTGGTCTGTATGTCCATCTCCTCTCTCCATCTCCACCCAGACCATATCAGTGGATGTTGAAGTGTCATGCAAAGATTGGCATTTGGGATCTTAAATCAAAATAAATTTGCCCGTTGAGCGGAAAAACTAGCTCGGAAGACCCTCCCGTCGCTCAACGGCCCTCAAAGGCAGCCCGTTGAGCGGCTGTGTGCGCCACAGTCCATGAATTCCGCTCAACGGCTTGCGGGAGGGTCGTGTTGCCTCGATTGTTTGAGAGGGTGGAGAATGAAATTCTTGTGGTGAATTAAATTTTTCCTATCTTTGTTCCCGTTATAACAAAAACCAAGTAATACGTATTAATTATGAACCTCAGAGTTTTCAAAAAAGACATCGAGTATTTCGTAGCAGAATTCATTGATGACTGCGCACTCTTCGTAGCGCTTAACCCTCACAAGGATGCTGACGAGATCGCACAGATAATCGACGAAGCTGTAGAGCTTTACAACAGCCTCAAGACAAGGGCTAACCACCCTGAAGGAAACAAGAAGGCTTTCTACAGAGGTCTCACACAGGAGATGTTCGAGAAGCTCGACGAGCTCTGCGAGAAGCTCAGCGCAGTAGTTTCAAAGCAGGAGTAATCCTCTATTTGAAATATGCTAAAGATTATAGGCCTTGCTCCTGGAGATGGGAGTGAGGCCTTCTCCTTTCCAGTCGAAGAGGCGGCGGGCCTTGAGGAGACGGTGTGAGTTCTCGTAGTAGTTCTTTGTGCCCGGGATGAGGGAGTTGACACGGACCAGGTGGGATGCGTGGATGATCTCTCCGTTTCCGATGTATATTCCTACATGAGTGATAGACTCCTTCTTCCATCTTGTTTCCGGGTTGCCGAAGAACACGAGGTCGCCCGGCTTGAGGTTGCGTGTCCTCTTGACCATTTCATCATACAGGTCAGGGGAGTCGGCCCCTATGCTGTGGTTGGCGTCCACGATGATCTCTCTTCCCAGGAATACCTGCTGTGATGCATTTCGTGGCAGGAGGTAGCCGTTCATGAACCATGTCAGGCGTACAAGGCCGCTGCAATCGAGCCCTTTGCTCGATGTGCCGCCCCATAGATATGGGGTGCCGACAAACTGCATGGCTGTGCTGATGATGCCTGCCTCCGACGGCTTCGGCTTCTCCATCCACTTAGCGAACTCCGCAAGGTCGGCTGCCGGCGTCCATCCGGTCCTCCCGTCCGGCAGGCGCACCTCGTTCCACTCCTTGGCTTCTCCGTTTCCGGCCCCTTTGGCTGCAGACGGCTTTTCACCCTTCTTCGTCTGGGTGAACACGATCCTCACCAGGTTGCCCATAGACATGTCAGATATCCTCTGCGATGCGGCCGACGGTTCGCTGTATACTGCGCTGTGATGCGCTGTGCATATGTATTTCGGTGCTGCCTTATACTCATTGATCTCCTCGGCGGTCATCTCGACAAGCCCGAGGTTGGTGCACCACGCTGTGTATGGCTCCGGCGTGACAACCTGCCTCCAATAGCGGTCCTCACCGATGATCTCAACGATGGTGCCCATCAGCGACTGCGTCTCCAGCGCCGACTCATAGTCCGGCATGGCTCTCATCATATTCTCCGACAGCGCGGTCACCGCCATGCGCTTCCCGGCAGCCGGCTGCCCTGCGGCATCCCCCTGCCTGCTCTGCCCTGCGGCTCCCTGCCAGCTCTGTGCGTAAACTGCCTGTCCCGTAACCGCGAAAGCGATCGCCATATATGCTAGAAATCTTTTCATGTGCGTGTTGTTTAACTTGTTGATGTTCAGTGTTTTGAGCGGTTTAACCTGCCTTCCCGCCATCCAGGCTAAACATATTAACTGCCTGATGGTTAGGATCTTGCGATAAACGCTCCCAATGTCGTGATTACAAAATTATGATTAAATTTGCAGATATGGAAGCAGGATTTGAGAAATATGGTTTCCCGGAGGGGAAAAGATACAACTCCTTTGTGGGATATTTCAAGAGGAGATATGGCGAGCGTCTTCAGAAGATTGTGCTGGACGCCGGCTTCACCTGCCCGAACCGTGACGGCACGATCGGCAGGGGAGGATGCACATATTGCGACAATGCTGCGTTCCATCCTTCATATAGCACGGCGGGCAAGAGCCTGCATCAGCAGCTGGATGAGGGGATTGAGTTTCATATGGTGAGGTATCGCACCACTGAGCATTATCTTGCATATTTCCAATCGTTTTCGAATACATATGCCCCTCTGGAGCGTCTGAAGGTGCTTTATGAGGAGGCGTTGTCGCATCCGAAGGTGGTCGGACTGGTCATCGGTACTCGTCCGGACTGCGTGGATGAGCAGAAACTGGACTATCTTGCGGCTCTGGCTGACGGCAGTGCCATGCCGGGCTGGTCGCGAGATATGGCCGACGGCACGGTCCGCCATGCTCCTGTGGTTATTGTGGAATATGGCATAGAGTCATGCTATGATTCGACCTTGAGGCGTATAAACCGCGGGCATGATTACGTGACTGCGCGGCGTGCTGTCGAAATGACAGCTGCGCGCGGCATAGATGTCGGTGCCCATTTCATACTCGGCCTTCCGGGTGAGACCCGTCAGATGATGCTGGAGTCATGCGCCATGATCAATGAACTGCCTCTTCGTTCAGTGAAATTCCACCAGCTTCAGATAGTCAAAGGCACCCGGATGGAGCAGGAATATGCCGCTTGCCCTCAGGACTTTGCACGCTTCAGCCTGGACGAATACCTCGACTTCTTCGTGGACATGCTGGAACGCCTCCGCCCGACCCTCAGCATCGAGCGCTTCGTCGGCGAAGTCCCTCCCCGTTTCGTCAACGAGACCCCATGGGGCCTCATACGAAACGTCGAGCTCCTCCGCCTCCTCGACCAGCGCCTCGAGGCCCGCGCCACCCACCAGGGCCGTCTTCTGTAATTTATTGACTATCAGTAAACTAATATGTCTGGCCTGCCTTCCTCGCCATGCAGGTTAACAGTGCTAAAGTGCTGGTAGTCAGCGCAAAGGGCTATGCGCTCTCATTCACAGCCGACCTTATGCCTCCCTTACACCGCCTGCTAAGCCTGTCAGGTCTGCTAACCCCGGCCATTTGGGGATATTCGAAAAAATGATTACATTTGCCAAATTTTAGACTTAAGATGCAGACATTTACAAACTCTCCGATTATTGAAGGCCTGACCTTCGATGACGTCCTGCTGATCCCGGCACACTCTGAGGTATTGCCTAGAAGTGTTGACGTCTCAACAAAGTTCACAAGGGAGATCACTCTCCAGACTCCTATCGTTTCTGCAGCAATGGACACCGTGACCGAAGCTGAGCTCGCTATCGCCATGGCTCGTGCCGGCGGTATCGGCGTGATCCACAAGAACATGACCATTGAGGAGCAGATGAACCAGGTCCGCCGCGTAAAGAGGGCAGAGAACGGAATGATCTATGACCCTATCACCATCCATCCGGATGCGACTGTGGGTCAGGTGCTCGGCATGATGGCCCAGCATCATATTGGAGGTATTCCTGTGGTGGACGACAACGGCTTCCTCGTAGGTATCGTTACAAACCGCGACCTCCGTTTCCAGAGAGATCCGAAGATGCCTGTGTCAGAGATCATGACAAAGGAAAATCTCGTGACAGCGCCTAAGGGCATCAGCCTTCCGGCAGCCACAGACATCCTTCGTCAGCACAAGATCGAGAAACTTCCTGTAGTTGATGCAGACGGCAAGCTCGTTGGCCTGATCACTTACAAGGACCTCATGAAGATAAAGGACAACCCTATAGCATCGAAGGACAGCAAGGGCCGCCTCCTCGTGGCTGCTGCCGTAGGTGTGAAGTCAGATACAATCGAGCGCATCGAGATGCTCGTTAGCGCAGGTGCCGACGCAGTGGTGGTGGACACCGCTCACGGACACTCGCAGGGCGTCCTCGATGTGATCAAGAAGGCGTGCGATGCTCTTCCTGATGTGCAGATCGTTGCAGGTAATGTGGCGACAGCAGAGGGAGCGAAAGCTCTCGCAGACGCAGGCGTAAGCGCAGTGAAGGTCGGCATCGGACCGGGCTCTATCTGCACGACCCGTGTCATCGCCGGCGTAGGTATGCCGCAGCTCTCGGCAGTGATGATGGCGTCTGAGGCGCTCAAGGGCACAGGCGTTCCGGTGATCGCCGACGGCGGTATCCGTTACTCGGGTGACGTTGTGAAGGCCCTCGCGGCAGGTGCAAGCACAATCATGGCCGGCTCGCTCTTCGCAGGAGTGGAGGAGTCACCTGGAGAGACCATCATCCTCAACGGACGTAAGTACAAGTCATACCGCGGCATGGGCTCGCTTGAGGCTATGCAGCAGGGTTCGAAGGACCGTTACTTCCAGGATATGGAAGAGGACATAAAGAAGCTCGTTCCGGAGGGAATCGTGGCTCAGGTTCCATACAAGGGCACACTCAACGAGGTTGTATACCAGCTCGTGGGCGGTCTCCGCGCAGGTATGGGTTATGTCGGTGCGGCGAATATCGAGAAGCTCCGCGATGCGAAGTTCGTACGCATCACCAATGCAGGATACCTCGAGGGACATCCACACGATGTGACCATCACCCGTGAGGCTCCAAACTACTCAAGATAGTCTGCTGATGAAGCGGATAATCCATATGACGCTTATCTTTGGGATCGTCTTGCCGATGCTTGCATCGTGCAAGGCGATTTCGGAGTTTTTTGACAAGGAGGAGGTCGTGGCCGAGGTCGGTCAGGCGAAGCTCCGCAAGTCTGAGCTCGACAGGGTGGTGCCAGCCGGTCTGCCGGCCGAGGACAGCGTCCGCCTGGCAAGGCAGTACATCAATACATGGGCTCTGGACCAGGTCTTCCTGAACGTGGCCGAGCAGCAGCTCTCGAAGTCCGAGAAGGATGTGACCAGGGAGCTTGAGGCCTATAGGACATCTCTCCTGAAGTACCGCTACGAGCAACTCTATGTGAACGAGAGACTCGACACAGCGGTGAGTGACGATGCCGTCCAGGAATACTACGAGGCGCACAGCTCGAAGTTCATTCTTCAGCGTCCGGTGGTCAAGGCGCGTTTTCTGAGCATATCGGAGGACTCTCCGATGCTGAAGACCATACGCAAGAAGATGTCGTCAGACGAAGTCGAGGACATCATTGAGGCGGACAGCCTGGCATTCTCGTCGGCATTCAAGTTCACCACATGGAACAACGAATGGATAGACGCTGCGGTCATGGCGCGCGAGTTCGGACAGGACTATGCATCAGTCCTCTCCGGCGTGTCAAAGGGCTGGAACGAAAGGACGGACACATCAGGTGTCGTCAATGCGGCATATGTGACAGAAATAGTCCCTAAAGGCGCGATGTCGCCGCTGGAATACAGCACGCCATTCATCAAGGACATGATAATAAGCGCGAGAAAGCAGGCCCTCGTGTCGGCTTTGGAACACGATTTGCTTGAAGATGCGCGCGTTAACGGAAAATTTGTAATTACAGAATAATATGAACATTCTCTGGTTCAAGAGACTGGCGGCCGCATTGGCATTCGCCGCCGTGGCACTGACAGCTTCTGCACAGAAGTATTCGGACGGAGTAGTCGACAAGACCATAGCCGTAGTGGGAAATGAGATGATCATGATATCGGACCTCGAGGAAGAGGTGGCGATGATGAAGGCATATGGTATGATGTCTGACAAGAAGGGAAGATGCGAGATCCTCGAGGAGATGATGTCGTCAAAGCTCTTCCTCATGCAGGCGCGCATCGACTCTCTCGCAGTGAACAACGACATGGTCGAGGGCGAGCTCAGCAACAGGCTCGACATGCTCAAGACCAACCTCGGCGGAGAGGAGGAGGTCGTCAAGCAGTTCGGAAAGCCGATCTACAAGCTCCGTCAGGAGTGGAGGGAGGCCATTGAAGACCAGACTCTCACCCAGCAGATGCAGCAGGAGATCGCTTCAAAGATTCCTGAACTTACACCATACGATGTCCAGCAGTATATCGACAGGACAGATCCTGCTGACCTTCCTATGGTTCCGATCAAGTACCAGCTCAGCCAGATATGCATATACCCTGACCGTGAGGCCGCAAACCTCGCCGTGAAGGAACGTCTTCTCGCCATCCGCGAGCGCATCATCAACGGCGAGAAGTTCTCGACCCTCGCCCGCCTGTATTCACAGGACCCGGGCTCGTCACGCAAGGGTGGTGAACTCGGAATGGCTTCAAAGTCTATCTTCTGGCCGGCATTCTCTGATGCGGCCATGTCCCTGAAGCCTGGTGTGGTATCGCAGGTAGTGGAGACTCCGGACGGATTCCATATCATTGAGGTGATCGAGAAGAAGGGTGACATGTTCAACGCCCGACACATCCTCCTCAAGCCGGAATACTCATCAGAAGACAGGGAGAAGGGATTCCATGTGCTCGACAGCCTCAGGACGGAGCTTGCCAACGACGCCGTTACATTTGAGCTTGCGGCAAGATTCTATTCAGAGGACCCTGCAACAAGGACAAACGGCGGACAGATGGCAGACCCTAACACCGGTTCTTCATATTATGAGATCGACCAGCTCAAACCTCAGGACTATGCAGCGATCAAGAACCTTAAGGAAGGCGAGATATCCGAGCCTTTCGAATCCCTTGACAACGAAGGCCGCGACGGAAACCTTGTGTACAAGATCATCAAGGTCGACAAGATCATTCCGGCACATCCTGCATCATTCAGCAATGACTATACGCTCCTTCTCCAGCAGGCAAAGCAGGAGCTTCAGATGAAGGCCATCGACGACTTCATCGATTCGAAGATCAAGGATACATATATCGTGATCGATCCGATATTCGGGGATTGCGACTTCGAGCGTCCGGGCTGGAGCGAGAAGATCCGCAAATAATCATTTTCAAGGCCTATGAAACTTTTCCGCACACTGGCTGCAGCTGCTCTCGTCATCATGGCGGGCTTCTCCGTCATGTCCAGAGCCCAGGAGCAGAGCGGAAAGGGTGGCCAGCAGGAAGACAAGGACAGCCTCGTGGTGCTTCTGAGTTCGAAGTCTGCACAGATGGTGGACATAGAAGGAGCCAGCTACAGAAAGGTCATAGGTCCTGCGCGCTTCCTTCATAATGGAACATACCTTCTCTGTGATACGGCTCTGTGGAATGTGGAGACCAAGGTCATCGAAGCGTGGGGCAATGTGAGCATCCTCCAGGATGAGACTGTCCTCACCAGCGACAAGCTGACATATTTCATCGATCTGGACCTTGCCGAGTTTCGCGGTTCTATCGTCCAGTTGACAGACAAGGATCATAATACATTGAGGACCAGGCATCTGGACTATAATACCGCCGACTCTGTAGCAGTGTTCCAGAAAGGCGGTGCGATGAGGGACAAGGACGGTCAGATCATAGAGAGCCGCAACGGAACATACGACTCGAAGATCAAGAGGTTCACCTTCGATCAGGACGTGAACATGTTCACGGATTCCATCTTCGTGAAGACCAGGTCGCTTGTCTATGAGTCCGACAAGGATCTTGCGACATTCGGCAGCGCGACTGATGTATGGAAGGAGGAAAACATGCTTTCATCCAACAGGGGTTGGTATGACCGCGGCAGGGAAGTGTTTTTCTTTGCCGACAAGGTGCATGTGATGTCCGAGGACCAGGAAGGCTGGAGCGATACGCTCTATTTCTATAGGAATACGTCAAACATCGACATGCTGGGCAACGCCCAGGTAACCGATACCACCCGCAATGTCTTCGGCCTTGCTGGCAGGATCGAGTATGTGGATTCCATATCAAAGGTGACGATGACCCGCAAGCCTGCGGTCATCTCGCAGACAGAAGAGGAGGACGGCAGCATAGATACACTCTATCTTGGAGCTGAGAAGCTTGTCTACTACACTCTCAAGATGTGCGATGTTGACAGCATGGCTGTGGTGGATGCAAAGAAGAGGCTTGACGCGCTGGATGTCGATCCTGTGGGAGAGCATCGCAAGAAAGCCGCAGAAGCGGCTGCAAAGGCTGCGGAGGAAGCTGCCAAGAACGATCCTAATTACAGGCCAAAGGACCAGAAGGGTGCGCAGAACCCTGGTCAGCAGAAGCCGGTTGCGGCGGCTGAACCTGCCAAGGCTCAGCGCCCGGAAGCACCGAAAGCTTCAAGGTCCAGGATGCAGATGCGGGATTCACTCGCTGTGTCAGATTCACTGCAAGCCAGACCTGATTCGCTGATGCTCAGCGACAGTCTTATGGTGTCAGACAGTCTCATGCTGACGGACAGTCTTGTTGTCGAGGAACCAAAGGACACTACAAAGATAGGCTTCCTTGAAGCCATAAAGAATGTCAAGGTGTATAAGAAGAGCATGCAGGTCGTATGCGACTCGCTGCTGTATTCAGACCTTGACTCCCTCGGCCGTCTTTTCATAGAGCCGATAATATGGCAGGAAATCACCCGCCAATACACTGCGGACAGCATCAGTGTAGTGGTCAATGACGGGGCGATGGAGAAGGCCAGTCTCATGTCGAATGCCTTCATCACCATCCAGGAGGACTCAACCCACTTCGATCAGATCAAGGGAACGGAAATGCTCGCCTTCTTCGATGAAAAGGGCGGTCTGAAGCGTTTCGATGTGCTCGGAGGTGCTTCTGCATTGTTCTTCATAGAGGAGAATGAAGCGCTGGCTACGGTGAACAAGCCTGAGTCGAAGATGCTTTCGGCAACATTCAAGGACGGTAACATACAGAGGATATATTACTATGAAGAAGCCAAGAATGACGGCTATCCTATAGTCCAGCTCTCGGGAGAAGAGCAGAGGCTCAAAGGCTTCAACTGGCAGCCTGAGAAGCGTCCGGCAGACCGCAACGCAGTCACCCCGCTCTCCCTTCGTCCGAGCGAGCGCCTGCGCTACGCCGCCCGTCCTAGAGCGACATTCAAGCAGACCGACATATACTTCCCGGGTTACATGAAGGATGTCTATCGTCAGATGCAGGTGCGCGACTCGCTCAAACGCGTCCGTGAGCGTGACCGTCAGCTTGCCGAGGCCCGTGCGGCTGAGATGGCTCGTCTTGACAGCCTCGCCCTCGCCGACTCCCTCGTCCTCGCCGACTCCCTCGCCAGAATGGACAGTCTGGCTGTGGCCGACTCCCTCGCCAAATCAGTTCTCAGTGACTCTCTGGCAGTTTCTGATTCATTGAAGACAGCAGTTGACAGCCTTGCAGTTGCAGATTCTGCCCTTGTCCAGATGACTCCGGAGCAGATCAAGGCTGCGGAGAAAGCCGCCAAGAAGGCGGCTGCAGAGAAGGCCAAGGCCGAGAAGAAGGCTGCCCGCGAAGCAAAGAAGAAGGCAAAGCAGGAGGCTCTTGAAGCAAAATGGGCCGAGCTGGACAAGCGCGATGCAGACAAAGCTGCAGCCAAGGCAGCCAAGAAACTGGAGAAAGAGCGCAAGCGTAAACGCAAAGCGCTCGAGGACCAGGCTGCCCAGCAGCGCAAAGACCTCGAGGCGCTCGAAAAATATCGTCAGAAATTCCTGAAGCAGAAAGCCCGCGAAGCTGCCAAGGCAGCTAAGAAGGCTGCAAAGTCACGCTAGCGTAACTGGAAGATTACCGGGAAGATATAGGATACCGCTACGGCGCGGTCACGCTGTTTTCCAGGTGTCCATTTAGGAGAACTGTTCACTACTCTCAATGCTTCCTTGTCAAGTGCGGAGTCCACTCCGCGCAGTACTTTTGCGTCTGCGAGGGTGCCGTCGGCCTTGATGGTGAATGAGAGGGTCACTCTGCCTGAAACTCCGTTCTCGATGCAGATCTGTGGATATACGAGACGTTCGTTGACCCATTTGCTGAATGCGTTGGCGTCTCCGCCTTTGAACTTAGGCTTGTCTTCCACCATAATGAACGGTATTGTTTCTTCTTCCACAACCTCGTCTATCACTTCAACGTAGTCGATGATTTCAACGCCGAGATCCTTGTCGTCCTCGAGATTGATGATAATGTCCTCGACTTCTATGTCGTCGTCCACGATTTCGATCAGGTCTGAAAGCACAGGGATCTGTGGAGCCGCAGGAGGAGGTGGGGGAGTCTCGAATGTGATAGGAATAATGTCTTCCATCTCTGCAATCACGCCGTTGTCTTCGAGTGAAGCTGTCTTTGTCTTGGCAGTGCTGTATTCAAATCCGAAATAGACCAGCGCCAATGCCACGATGCATCCGATTTCTGTGAAGAGGACTCTCTTGTTCTGGAGGTCCGCTCTGTCTGTTTTCTTCTGTTTCATAATAAGAGATTTTTGGGGATTTGACTTTTTCGTTGCTGATGCAAAGTTACGGCCCCGCAAGCCCTTGAAGCAAATTTCAGGGCCTGCAAAATCTCTCTTAAAACAAGGCTAATTAATTGAACATCAATTAATTAGCCTTGTGTAATTTTTAAAAATCTCTCCGCTTTTGTAACTCCTTGATTATTAGGAGTTTATAGAATCAAGAAATTCGGCCTTATCAGGGGCTTCCGATGCCTCTATCTTGCCTTTAAGTCGCCATATGCGGTTGTAGACAATACCTTTGTCCTTCTCGAGGATGGTGGAAATGGTGGTGCTGGAGAATCCGCATGCGGCGAATATGAACAGTTTCACGTCGTCAGCCTTGAGCTTCGGCATCTGCTCGCGGAGTCTTGCAACGAGTCCGTTGCAGTTCCTGTCGAGCATCATCTCAAGTCCCTTGATGGACTTCGGGTCTTCACGCAGACCTTCGATCACTGACTTCACTTCCTTGAGTATCTTGCTCTGGAGATTGTCTGTCCCTTCGTATACATAATACTGCTCGCACAGCCTCTCCAGCAGGTCGAATTTCGCGATTGCCATATGCTTTTCCGAAGGCAGTCTCTTCGATGCCGCCTTGAGCCTTGTCTGCAGTTCCTCGGCTATGGTCATGTATTTCTCGGTCTCGGCCTTCTCCTCGGCAAGCGCCTTGGCCGCTTCAAGGCGGCGGTAGCGCACATATCCGGTCATGGCAAATACTATGGCCATTGCGGCAAGTATTATGAACGCGATGATGAGCCTTGTGGAGCGGAGACGCTGCTGTGCCAGTTCGAACTGATGAGCCTGATACTCCTTCCTGGCTGACTCCACGGAACGCTTCAGTGACGCAGCTTCAACAGAATTACTGTGTTCCATCACTGCCTCGAGGGCCTCGAGCGCTTCCGCGCTCCGTCCGGCCCTGCTCGCCACCTGATATTCCCTGAACTTCGCCTGTGCCTTTTCAGAAGGTGTCTCAGCACTGGCCAGAGCCTTCTCTATCCATTCTTCAGCGGAGTCGTGGTCTCCTGTCAGTGAATATGCATAGGCGAGCATTCCTCTGTCCTCGCAGGTGAGCGGGCAGCGGAGCTCGTTGGCCTTGCGGGCCAGCATGCTGATGGCAAGCGACGGGTCCTGCCTCGAGGATTCGAGGCAGAGCGCGGCGTAAGCCTCCAGGCATGCGGCTTCCAGGAGCGTGTCCGCAGCCTGATGTGCCTGGAACATCGTGTTCCTGAATATCTTTTCGGCTGACGCGTAATCCTGGAAATTATGCCTTGCCACTCCGCTTTCAAAGTATACATGAAGAGAATTGTATGGCTTGCCTGCCTTCTCATAAGCCTGGATGGCCCTGTCAAGATATGCGATCTCTTCGGAATGTCCTCCTGTGGCGTTGTAGGTGTGGGCTATGTGCTGGTATATGATGCCGAGACTGTATTGATCGTCGGCTTTCAGCGCCCTGGTCTCGGCCTGGGAGTATGCCTCCATGGCCTCGCTGTAGCGCTTCTGCTCCAGCAGGCTGTGCCCAAGCTCTATGCTTTCCTGCAATGCGTCCGCCTGCCTCTGCCCGCAGGAAACTGCAAGGACAGAAAGCAGGATGGCCGCTATGTATATGCATTTCTTCATTTCTGAAGATTACTCGGCGTAGAGGGAAATGATGTTGAGGATCACCTCGCTGGCCTTCTCCATGCTCTGGAGAGGAATGTATTCCATCTTGCCGTGGAAGTTGTGTCCTCCTGCGAAGATGTTAGGGCATGGAAGTCCCATGAATGAGAGGTTGGCTCCGTCTGTACCTCCGCGGATAGGCTGCACCTTCGGAGTGATGCCTGCCATTTCGATAGCCTTCATGGCCTTCTCTACGATGTGGTAGTGAGGCTCCACCTGCTTGCGCATGTTGTAGTACTGGTGCTTTATCTCCACGGTGGCTGTGCCTTCGCCGTATTTTGCGTTGATGAAGTCCACGCACTGCTGCATGTATGCCTTCTTCTTCTCGTAGAGGTCCATGTCGTGGTCGCGGATGATGTATGAGAATGTAGCGCTCTCCACCTCGCCGCTGAAACTGATGAGGTGATAGAATCCTTCATATCCGCATGTGTATTCCGGCTTCTGCTCCACAGGGAGGAGGCTGTTGAGCTCCATTCCTATGAGGATGGCGTTCTTCATCTTGCCTTTTGCCGTGCCCGGGTGCACGTTGCAGCCTTGTATGCGGATTGTCGCTCCCGCAGCGTTGAAGTTCTCATACTCCAGCTCGCCGATCTGGCCACCGTCCATGGTGTATGCATACTTTGCTCCGAATTTCTCGACATCGAATTTCACCACGCCGCGTCCGATCTCCTCATCCGGAGTGAATCCTATCTTGATGTCTCCGTGCTTGAACTCAGGATGCTCGACGATATACTGCACGGCATTCATGATTTCGGCGATTCCGGCCTTGTCATCAGCTCCCAGGAGGGTTGTACCGTCTGTAGTGATGATGGTCTGGCCCTTGTAGTTCAGCAGTTCAGGGAACTCGCTCGGCTTCAGGCTCAGGCCCGGAACGCCCTTGAGCGGAATGTCTCCTCCGTCATAGTTCTCTATGATCTGAGGCTTTACATTGTCACCCGGAGCGTCAGGGGCAGTGTCGGCATGTGCTATGAAACCCACAGCAGGCACGTCCTTTCCGCAGTTTGACGGAATGTTTGCCATCACATATCCCCACTGGTCAAGTGTGGCCTCGACGCCCATCGCAACGAGCTCGTCACGAAGCATCTTCAGCAGGTCAAGCTCTCTCGCCGCGCTGGGCTGTGTCTCTGATTCAGGATCTGCCTTGGTGTCTACGGCAACATATCTGAGAAATCTATCTAAAATCTTTTCCATATCGTTGTGTTTATTATTTATCTCTGTTGTTATCCTTGTGTTCATCCGTAAAATGCCCGTTTTTACGGATGGCACCAATGTTTTTGGTGCATTTGTCCGTAAAAAGGCTGTTTTTGCGGACGGGTGTCACATCAGCAGGAGGCTGACGGCCATAATGGCCATGCCGCCGACTACGCCTGCTATGGCGATGTGGTGCTTGCCGTATTTCTCCGCTGTCGGGAGCAGCTCGTCAAGCGAGATGTATATCATGATGCCGGCCACTGCCGCGAGGATGAGCGGGAATGCCGCTCCGCCTCCGGTCAGTTCGAGACCGAATATGGCTGTGACTCCCCAGCAGAGCAATGCGCCCAGCACTTCACTCATGCCGGACAGGGTCGCATAGGCCAGAGCCTTCATCTTGCTCTTTGTAGCATAATATATAGGTATGGCTACTGCTATGCCCTCCGGGATGTTGTGTATGGCTATGGCTGCCGTGATGCCGGTGCCGGTCTGCGGGTCGTTCAACGCTCCGACGAATGTCGCTATGCCTTCCGGGAAGTTGTGTATGGCTATAGCCAGCGCGGACATGAGTCCGAGTCTGTGCAATGCCTTCTCGTTTCCAGTCTGGCGGAGCATGTCGACGGCCGGGGTCTTAGCGTCAAGCGACAGACCCGACGCCTCGTGCGGGTTTTCATATTCGGGGATTGCGAAGTCAATCAGCGTGATGATGCCCATGCCCGCAAAGAATGCCAGCAGCACGAAGGCTTCTCCATGGGGAATGGATCCTATGATTTCAGCCTGAGCCTCGGGATAGAGCTCCGCCAGCGAGATGAATATCATCACGCCGGCGCTCAATCCGAGCGCGCCTGCCAGGAAATTGCTGCTGAGCTTCTTCCTGAAGAGCACAAGAGCTCCGCCGATGCCTGTTGCGGCACCGGCAATAAGCGTCATAAGCAATGCTCCCCAAACTCCGTTCATGTACTATTCCTCCTTCTTCGCCTTAAGCGCAGCGTATACCATATATATAATAATAGCTGTATAAGGTATGATCGCCACAGGCTCTGTCCATGGTGACGGCTTCATATACATATCCACCTCTGCAAACCTCAGGATTGCGCTGATCACACCCATGAGCGCTCCGCCGGCGATGAATCCGGAAGCAATGAGCGTGCCCTTCTCCACGCGCGCCTCGTTGAGGGCCTTGTCCTTGCTGCGGCTTCCGACAAACCACGAAACGGCTCCTCCGATGAGCATAGGCATGTTGAGGTCGAGCGGAATGAACATTCCGAGCGCGAATGGCAGTGCAGGGACCTTGAAGAATGTGAGGACGAGGGCAATCACCGCTCCGATTCCATAGAGGAGCCATGGGGCGCTTCCGCCGTTCATCATAGGCTCGATCACTGCGGCCATTGCATTTGCCTGCGGTGCCACGAGAGCTCCCTCGCCTGTGAATCCGTATGTCTTGTTGAGGACGAGCATCACTCCACCCACTGTCGCTGCCGCAACGAGGGTGCCGAGGAACTTCCATCCTTCCTGCTTCTTAGGAGTGCTTCCGATCCAGTATCCGATCTTAAGGTCTGTGATGAACGCTCCGGCTACGGAAAGCGCTGTACATACCACACCGCCGATGATCAGGGCCGCGGTCATTCCTGCTGTGCCGTTGAGGCCTACCGCAACCATGATGAGCGAGGCGAGGATGAGGGTCATCAGGGTCATTCCGCTGACAGGGTTCGATCCCACTATGGCGATAGCGTTCGCTGCGACGGTCGTGAATAGGAATGCAATCACTCCCACGATGAGCAGGCCCACCACTGCGTGCCAGATGTTGTCGACTACTCCGAACATGAAGAATGCGAACACAGCCAGGAGGGTTACGGCGATGCCGATCACGATGATCTTCATCGAGATGTCCTTCTGGGTCCTGATCACTTCAGCCTCGGCGTCTGTCTTCTTGCGGCTGAACTCGTTGGCTGCAAGGCCTACGGCTGACTTTATCACACCGAACGACTTCACGATACCGACGATACCTGCGGTGGCGATGCCGCCGATGCCGATGTGTCTTGCATATTCCTTGAATATCTGGTCTGCAGACATTTCACCTATGGTCTGGGTTATGCCCGAGTGCATCAGGTCGATGACCTGGCCGCCCCAGATGAGGTTCATTAGAGGAATTATCACCAGCCATACCAGGAAGCTTCCGCAGCAGATGATGAATGCATATTTGAGTCCCACGATGTATCCGAGTCCGAGCACGGCCGCTCCGGTGTTCACCTTCAGGAGCACCTTGGCCTTGTCGGCCAGCGCCGCTCCCCACGGCAACACCTTGCTGGTGAGGGTCTCGCCCCAGAGTCCGAATGTGGACACGATGAAGTCATAAAGTCCTCCGATCAGACCGCTCACCAGCAGCGTCTTGGCGCCCTTGCCGCCGCCTTCGCCGCTTACAAGCACCTGAGTCGTCGCTGTCGCTTCAGGGAAAGGATACTTTCCATGCTGTTCCTTCACGAAATATTTCCTGAACGGAATGAGGAACAGGATGCCGAGAATACCTCCAAGGAGTGACGAGAAGAACACCTTTGTGAAGTTCACTGTCAGCTCGGGATACTTGTCCTGGAGGATGAACAGTGCAGGCAGCGTGAATATGGCTCCGGCTACGATTGCGCCCGAGCATGATCCTATCGACTGCACCATTACATTCTCGCCGAGCGCGTTCTTGCGGCCGAGTGCGCTGGACAGGCCCACGGCGATGATGGCGATCGGGATCGCCGCCTCGAACACCTGTCCCACCTTGAGTCCAAGGTAAGCGGCCGCCGCCGAGAAAATCACTGTCATGATGAGTCCGAGTGTCACGGACCATGGTGTCACCTCCGGATAATTCTTCTTCGGTGACAATAGAGGCTGGTACTCCTCACCCGGCTTGAGCTCCCTGTGGGCGTTCTCCGGCAATTGTGTCTTCTTGTTCTCCATATATATAATAGTTTCTTCCTTGGTTCGCGCCCTCATGCGGGCACAATTACAAAAGTAATCATAATATCTGAAAAAATGATATTAAATCTCTGATCGGCGAATCAATACGGCTACCGTGATGCGTAAGTGCTTGACTATGTGTTGATTGATATGTTTAGCCTGCCTTCCTTTGCCGGCAGGCTAAACATATCAATCAGTTGACAATCAACTAGATAGATATTGCGCGCTTTGTAAGGTGTTGATAATTAGGAGTTTGGTGCTGCTCGTTGAAAAATTTTGAAAATTTTTGAAAAAATTATACAGAAAAATTTGCAGGTAAAGAAAAAAGTCGTACCTTTGCAACCCGTTTGAGAAATAACGGCAAGTTCATTGACAAGTTTGAGAAAAGATAACGAGGTAAAGTTAGAAGATGAAATTATAATTAGTCTGTAACGAGTAATAGATAGAGAGTCTATCGCAAGTTGTGGACTGCAATTTCAAGGCAACGAGTAAATGAGAACAAGTGTTAGACAGCACGATAAGTTCTTGTGATTCAAATCGAAGGAAAAAACAGAGAGAAGGTTACAAGAGCGGACGGCGGATGCCTAGGCTTCTGGAGGCGACGAAGGACGTGGTAAGCTGCGACAAGCACCGGGGAACTGCAAACAGGTATTGATCCGGTGATATCCGAATGGGGCAACCCGGCACATTGAAGATGTGTCACCAGCGATGCTGGGGCGAACGAGGGGAACTGAAACATCTCAGTACCCTCAGGAAGAGAAAGAAATTATCGATTCCCTTAGTAGTGGCGATCGAACGGGGAAGAGCCTAAACCGATGTTGTTACGGCATCATCGGGGTTGTAGGACCGATCATAAGATCATCTGAATCGAACTGGAACGTTCTGGAAAGTTCGATCGAAGAGGGTGATAATCCCGTACAGGTAAGTTTCGGATGACAAGATCGGCACCTGAGTAGGGCGGGACACGTGAAATCCTGTCTGAATCCGCGGGGACCATCCCGCAAGGCTAAATACTCCCAGAAGACCGATAGTGTACCAGTACTGTGAAGGAAAGGTGGGAAGCACCCCGAGCAGGGGAGTGAAACAGAACCTGAAACCGTCCGTTTACAAGCGGTTGGAGCACGAGAGTGCGACAGCGTGCCTTTTGCATAATGAGCCTACGAGTTGCTTCTGTCCGGCAAGGTTAAGGACTTAAGGTCCGTGAGCCGAAGCGAGAGCGAGTCTGAACAGGGCGTTCAGTCGGATGGAGCAGACGCGAAACCTAGTGATCTACCCATGGCCAGGTTGAAGTCTCCGTAACAGGAGATGGAGGACCGAACCGGTTTACGTTGAAAAGTGCTCGGATGAGCTGTGGGTAGGGGTGAAAGGCTAATCAAACTGGGAGATAGCTCGTACTCCCCGAAATGTCTTTAGGGACAGCCTCGACTTAGCTTCACGGAGGTAGAGC
>JAFQFD010000013.1 GCA_017415715.1 Bacteroidales bacterium
CAGCATTGCAAATATGATTATAAATCTGCGCATCAGAGATATTACTCGTAAATAAGTTCCGCAGCGTCAATCCAGAGGCGTCCTCCGTCATATCCGGTGAAGTAGTCACCGAACTGTGAAGTTGCACATGAGATGACGATGTGTGTAGGATAAGTTGTGAGCTGACGATAGTCGAGCGGAATTATATACTCGATCCACTCTGAAGTCGTAGCGGAAACCTTCTCACCATTGTTGATCATATAACCGTCATTATAGATGATGAGGTCGCCGTTTGCGATTGTGCTCTCGTCTGTGTAGAAGTCAACGAATGTGCTCGCGTCAGTTGTGTTGACATGTACCGGAGAGTCCTTTGTTCCGCCGTACTTCTTGTAGTCCCATGTTCCGATAGCGAACTTGATCTGCGCACGGTCATAGTCACTCTTTGACACTCCCAGATTCTCGTTCTTGAGGATGTTGATCTGACCAGTAGTGTACTTCGCCCAGATCTTGAGAGCAGTAGGACGGCTTGTCCAAGGACGACCGAAGTTAACCTTACCGCCGCTTGTTCCCACAAGACCGGCAAACTGACCTGTGAAGAGGTTACCGGCTGTAAGCATACCTACGATAGAGTTGTTCTGACAGAGAACAGACTGATTTCCGTCAATCTTGTCACCTGTATCGATGGTTGTGATGACGATACCCATGTTTGCTGAACCGTTCACACCTTCGCTGCCTTCACCGTTACCTGAACCCCAGAACATGTATGAACCATCTGCAACACCGCAGTTCGGATCATAGAACTTGTAATAGTCCTTTCCGGAAACAAGGCTTACATACTCGAAGCTTGCATTAGGGAGGTTCGGAGCTGCCTCTGTAGTGAATGTAAGAGGGCTTCCTACATGCTCGCCGTTGATTGCGAGTGCATAAGTATACTCTGTCGATGGAGTAAGACCTGTGAGGTCTGCCTTCCATACGCCTTCGCCGTAGTTTACGCCGTCAGCATACTCCCAAGTAGAGCCTCCGTCTGTTGAATATGCGAACTGCACGGTTGCTCCGGCGTTCTCGTTAGGGTCAACGTCCGCGTATACGGTTGCATGAGCTGCCCATATCTCATATACAGGAGTAAGTGCGAGACCTGTAGATACCGGCTCGAAGATGATGGTGTCATCAACGATGTCAGTAGAATAGTCCACCACGAGAGTGAACTCGAGGTCACCGTCCTTGATTGTGTACTTGAGGTTCATCTTGTAGAGCTTACCAGGTACGATGTCCTCGATGACACCAGTCTTTGTGAACGCGCTGCCATCCTTTGCAAGGACACCTGAGAAAGTCCATGTGAATGAAGGCTCGTCAAGGCCTGCAACGATGAAGTAGCCCTCTGCTCCTGAATTTGATGCATTGTACACAAGCTGAGTTGCTGCATCCTCTGCATCAAGTCCGATTGTGAAAGTATAACCCTCGTTGAAGTTCTCTGCAACTGTCTGGTCGAAGCTGATGCTTGTCACGGCATTGTTCACGCCTGCAACGACCTCAACAGTAGTGACATTGCCTGCAGTGATAGTGAACTCCTTCGATCCCTTGTAGCTCTTGTTCTCGAAAGAAGCTGCAGCAGGAGTCTCCTTTGCCGCCTCTCCCGCAACAACGTCAACGCGGTAAGCGTCTGCTGCAAGATAGAAAGGTGAAGGCATGTTACTGTATGTATAAGAACGTACGAGACCGCTGAAGTCAGCCTTGTAGATCTTTACCTGAGCGCTGCTCAGAAGCTCGTCCTGAGACATTGCCTTTGTCTGGTCTGAAAGGCTCATGCCCATGCTGAGGACACCCATTCCGGACTCCTTCTTCTTGAGTTCTGCCTTTGTACACGAAACTGCCAGTGCGAGGCAGATGGTCATAAATGTAAGAATCTTCTTCATAGTGCGTCCCTCCTTACTCTACAACCATCACTACCGGGATTTCATTCTTACATCCTGTCTGATCGACGATGATCATCTTGAATGTATGTCTTCCCGAATATATTGTAATCGCATCCTGAGCTGAGTCAAGGTTGAATGCAATGTCTGTCTGACCGACAAGTTCCTGACCATGCGGGAATGGAACAACCTGGAAGATGATATCATTATCAGGAAGAGGATTGATCAAGTCAAGCTCTCTTGCATTTGCTGCATCTACCGCGCTGAGGAACGAGTCATTGTCAGAGTCGATAAGGACATTGAACTTCTTCACACCGTTAGGAACGGTTGCGCGGAATCTTATGGCCATATCTCTTGTTGCTACAGGAACGATGAGAATGTTCTCAAGGTCAGTAATCTCCTCATCACAGCCATTCTCATAATCAGGAGCGAGAGTGATGCCGCCGTCTCCCTTAGGAGCATCAGGATCCTCACCAATGATCTCCTCCTTAGGATCTACTGCGTTATTGAGTGTAGCATCAGAAATAAGATCCTGGATCACGATGTCGAATGTTGCGTTTCCTTCCTCGTCAACCTTAGGGATGAACTTGATCTGACGCCACTGCTTAGGAGCGATGTTGGAGAACACCTTTGTCATTGACTTTGAACCGCCATCAATGTCACCCTTGAAGACAACGGTCATGGTATTTCCTGTCACTTCGAAGTATCCCGCGCTCTGCTCGTAAGTCTTGTCTGCATTGAGAACATATTCCAGAGGCATCTCAGGGTCTACAGTAACCTTGGTCGAGCACTGTCCTGTAACCATCTTGAGGAAATCGTCGCTATAAGCAACGGTAACCTTGCACTGCTGGAGAGTACATACGAGCTCTCCTATCGGAGTGGTCATGCCTGCCTCGATGGTGAATTCCTTTGAAACGCCATATACAGGCTGCTCGAAAGCAGCAACTGGCACTTCGTCAGATGAAGAGCTTGCTACGAGAGTATAAGAGCCGGCAGCGATAGAAAGCTTGTTGTCGTTGTTCTTTACCTCGTCATATGTCTTTCTCATCACCTCATTTCCATCTGCATCAATGATAGTGATGGTGTAGTTGCCGCTTGCGGCTGTTGCCTTTGTCTCTACAGTCTCGTCAAGACCGAGAGTGAACTCGCTGAAGGAGAGATATCCGAATCCCTTTTCAGCAGAGATCGGTGTCTTCTGGCAAGATGCGAAAAGCACCATTGCCGCCGATGCGATTGCTATTATTATGTTTTTCTTCATTGTATCTTCCTCCTGTTAGTCATTGAGTTCATAATCGCCGAGCTCTACGGTCTCGACTGTGTCGTTGAACGAGATTGTAATAGTAGAACCTCCTACTGTCGGAGCATCGAAATTGATGGTATAGGCAGTAGCCTCATCAAGACCTGTATATTCCTGCTCGAATGTATAGGTCTTCATCTCGCCTGTCAGCGTACCCTCCACCTTGATCTTGTAACCGTCGATGAAAGCGCCCTTTGTCTCGTCCTTCACGAAAGTGGCGATGTCTGAGCCGTCACGGGTGAGCTTGAAAGTGTAGTCGCTGTAATACTTCTTGAAATACTCAGAGCAGCTGATCTTGATGATAGTGTTGCCAAGGGCTACAGGGATAGACACTGATGTGCTCTCGCCACCCTTCACTGCAAATGTCTGAGTACCTGTGAAGAACGGCTTGTCGAAGCCTTCCTCCTCAAGGTTTCCGTAGGTTGCCTTCACTGTGTAGTTGCCGGCAAGAAGCGGAGTTGTCGAATCCCACTCGGAGATCTTTCCTGTCCACACCTGTGCCGATGCGCCATCAAGGATGGTAATGGTAAAGTCTCCAGCAGATGGTAATGTCGTGTAGTCTGAAACATTGCTCTTGGTCATGTCAACCACTGTCTGGTTGCTTGAAACCTCGAATGCCACTCGACCATCACCTTCGGTCTGACTCTTGGTGCAGGACACTGCAGCGATGAGAGCCAGGACACTGAAAATTGTCTTTAAGTGTTTCATTGTTACTGGTTTTTTGAATCTTATGTTTGTTAATTCTTTATATATACTTTTATGTTGTCAATGTACAGATAGTATACCGAGTTTGCAGCTACCTTACTTGAGTTCTGGGTCGTACCAGGCCAGAACGTTATTCGGGTCGATGATGTTGCAGGAAGATCCGCAGGAAGGACTACATGGTTCAACTTGCTGATATTTTCAGATGCGACATTGGCAGACGTATAAATCTTGGTTGTCTTGCTTCCTATGTCACCATAATTCTCGCCATTGATTGATGAGTTTTCTGCATTCGTATGGGTGGCGATGATGAAATGCGCTGTCGCGTTCTTCGAGTCATCCACATTGTATCCGGCAGGCACATAGAATGCCTCATCAAATTCAAGCGCGACATTTACAGTCACTCCGCTCTTTATGTATTTGAGAGCAGGAGTATCCAGTCGGCCGCAGACACGTTCAGGAATCCAGGCACCGGACTGATAACGGCAGTTGACACGTATGCAGTCGCCTTCAAATATGCTGAAACGGGAAGCGTTCCATCCGTTCTGAGGCATATATCCGTCAAGAACATATCCGCCATAATTTCTATCAGAGTTGGCTCCGGCAGTATAATCATCGTCATGAGCAGTATGCAGAGCATTAGAGAAGTCCTCTTCGAGAAGATATGGGACATCTCCAAGATCAAGCACAATCCTGTTGCCGTCGTATGTCATCATATCTGTTGTGATAGGGCGCTGCACCAGAGCATGCTCCGTCTCATAAGTATATGTAGCCACACCCGACTCCACTGAACTGACTATCAGGTCATACGCGTCCTTTCCATCTGCCCCGAGCGCCTCAACCGAATGCTTGAAGTTGCCATATCCTTCTGCCGCAGAGTTGGTATACCTGTACCATTCAGCGCCATTGAAGGCAATCTGTACATTGATCAGAGGCTCACCTATATGATTGTCAGAGACCTTCATGGTGAGTCTGTAATATTCGTCTATTGCAGTCGGAAGGATCCTGACCGGAGTAGAGTGACCTGGAGCGAAAGTCCTTCCTGCCAACGATATAGGCTCGATAGTGGCCTTGTATCTCTGCGAATACACGACAAGATTCAAATAATCCGAATCAGAATATGTACCGCTGAATGGGATTACCGAGGCACAGGCGAATGATGCGTTCTCCAGATCGGAAGACTCGCCTATAGGATCAGTCAGGACCAAAGTCATTGTATTGACTCCGTCGGAAGCGACAAGAGGCGAAGACGGGTCTGCAATGTCGGCAGAAACGGTTCCGGAGAGATTCTGAGGAGTCGTCAATATGATTTCCTGAACATCCTCACCCATAGCATTGTAACCGCTTGGTATCCAGAACCTGAACTGGTGCATCATCCTGTTCATGGACATGGACATTCCCGAGTGGTCCTCAGGATCAGGAATTGACGTCAGTGCTGCATGCTGAACCGGAGTCGCCACCATGATGTCGGCTCCGTTTCCGGCCTTTCCGTCCTGCTCCGCAGGGACGTTGAAGGTCACCTGTGTGCCGTTCACCGACAATGGAGTCGGATAGCAGCAATAATATGTATAGGTATCTTCAGGCATGGCGGCATCAAGCGTAGACGAAAAGAATCCACGTGATGCGTCAATACCGTAAGTGCCGAATGTCTGATTTGTCAATGTATAGGAACCGGACGAGTTCATCGCCCATACGGCGATCTCGTCTCCCGATACCCACTCGGCCGAAAGGCCGTTCGGAAGCATTGCCGTGCGCGTCTGTGCTCCTCCGGCGAAGAATCCCACCTTCACTTTCCCTGAGGTTTCCACTCCGGGGACTTCCATCTTGAAGTCATCCATGCAGGACGATATCATCAGAAGTCCGGACAGAACAGATAGCGCACTTAATATTTTTGTGCCTGTATGTTTCATTTTTCGGTTAAGAATAATGGAGCAAAGTTACTAACTATTTTCAAAAACACAAAACAGGAGGGTTTATAGAGGTGTAGAGAATGTCTCAAAAGGACGACAAAGTCTTTTTTTGCAAAAAAGTTACTATCTTTGCATGATTATGTCTTTATAATAAGGTATGGCAACTGATAACACTAATATTGTAAATTACACAGACGACAACATCAAGACGATGGAGGGCGTGGAGCACATCCGCAAGCGCCCTGGAATGTACATCGGAAGGCTCGGAAACGGAGACGACCAGGGAGACGGCATCTATGTGCTCCTGAAGGAGGTCGTGGACAACTCCATCGACGAGTTCTCAATGGGATTCGGAAAGCAGATCCAGATCACAGTGACTGAGAAGGAGGCGGTAGTGAGAGACTTCGGACGAGGCATTCCGCTTAACTCTGTGGTCAAGGCGGTGAGCGTCCTGAACACCGGAGGTAAATATGACACAAAGGGATACAAGAAGTCAGTAGGTCTTAACGGAGTGGGTCTGAAGGCGGTGAACGCGCTTTCGGAGCATTTCTATGTCGAGGCATACAGAGACGGCATGAGCTCTTTCGCCGAGTTCCGCATGGGCAAGCTGGTGGATTCAGGCCAGAGGCCTACCAAGGAGAAGAACGGAACCATGGTGAAGTTCATCCCCGACGAGCACCTCTTCGTCGGCTATACCTTCCATATGGACATAATCGAGTCCATGATGAAGAATTATTCATACCTCAAGAAGGGCCTGACACTCAACTTCAACGGCGCAGCCTACAAGTCGGAGAACGGTCTTCTTGACCTCATCAAGGACAACATGTCGGAGACTCCTCTCTACGAGCCGATCCACCTTATCGGCGAGGACGTGGAGATCGTACTGACACACGGAAGCAGCTATGGCGAGAACATCGCGTCATTCGTGAACGGACAGAACACCCGCGACGGCGGTACACACCTGGCAGCCATGCGCGAGGGTGTGGCGAAGACCCTCAAGGAGTTCTATAAGACATTCGCAAAGAAGGACTTTGCTCCTGAGGACATCCGCCAGGGTATCATCGGAGCCATAAGCATACAGATACAGGAGCCTAACTTCGAGGGACAGACAAAGACAAAGCTCGGCTCGACATACATGTGGGAGACCGACATAGAGAACGAGGACGGAAGCCATACATATGACCAGGGTCCGACCATCAGAAGCTTTGTCAACGATTTCATCAAGACCAACCTGGACAACTATCTGCACATGCACAAGGAGATAATCCCTGTCCTCCAGCAGAAGATCACAGAGTCGGAGACCGAGAGGAAGGAGATATCTACGATCCAGAAGAAGACCAAGGAGAGAAACAAGCGTACAAACATATACAACCGCAAGCTCCGCGACTGCGAGATCCACTACAACGACAAGCTTCCTGCAGCGAAGAAGGAGTTTGCAGAGCTTACCAGCATCTTCATCACCGAGGGAGACTCTGCGAGCGGAACCATCACCAAGGCACGCGACGCCAAGACCCAGGCTGTTTTCAGTCTCAGAGGTAAGCCGATCAACTGCTACAAGGAAAGCAGAAAGAAAGTGGCAGAAAACGAGGAACTCAACCTCCTCATCAACGCGCTTGGCGTGGAAGATGATATGGAGAATCTCAGATACAACAAGATCATCGTCGCAACCGATGCCGATGACGACGGAATGCACATCCGCATGCTTGTGCTGACGTTCTTCATGAAATATTACCCGGACCTCATCCGCCGCGGACATGTTCATATCCTCCAGACTCCCCTCTTCAGGGTCAAGAACAAGAAGGAAGTACGCTACTGCTACTCGATCGAGGAGAAGGACAAGGTCGTAAGGGAGATGAAGACCGGTGTTGAGATCACACGATTCAAAGGTCTCGGAGAGATCTCTTCAAACGAGTTCGTGGAATTCATCGGAGAAAAGATGAGACTTGACAGAGTAAAGCTGAGCGACGAGGAGTCGATAGCGGAGATCATGGAGTTCTACATGGGTGACAACACCATCGACCGTCAGAACTTCATCCGCCAGAACCTCCGAAGCGAAGCGGAACTCGAAGACGTAAACATATAGATTATCACGGCCCTATGGGCCTCATAATGACAGACGCTATGTGGAGAAAATTCTGCGGATGGCTGCTCCGCACATTGGGTTGGACCGCCGTCGACCCTGTAGCCCCTGAGAAGAAATGCATCATCCTCGGTGTGCCTCACACATCGATCTGGGATTTCGTCATTTCATACCTTTATTATGAATCTGTAGGCGGCAAGCCATACTGCATGATCAAGGGCGAATTGTTCTGGGGGCCACTCGGATGGCTCCTGCGCAAGCTCGGCGGCATCCCTGTGGACAGGTCAAGAGGCAGCAACGTGGCGCTCAGCGTGATCAAGGAAATGAAGGAGAAGGACGTGGTGCACCTCGCTCTCGCTCCGGAAGGCACACGCAAGCCGGTGAAGCGCTGGAAGACAGGCTTCCACACAATAGCACGCCAGGTAGGATGCCCTGTATACATGGGATATTTCGACTGGGGTACAAAGCGCATCAGCCGTGGTCAGAAGGTTGAGCTCACTGACGACGCAAGAGCGGACATGGAGCGCATACAGGCCATGTATGAGGAGATGCACCTTGTCGGCAAGCACCCTGAAATGTACATTACTCACTAAAATCTAAACATATATGCTACAACTTTACAAGCGTATGCAGAGGATGAGGGAGAAATATGTAGATACCCTCGCCAAGCTATACGAGTATGCCACCACAGTGTACTCAAAGAAGCAGTATACACAGTGGTACGACACCAAGAAGGGTGGCTACACTTACAGCGAACTCAAAGCAAAGTGTGACAGCCTCTCAAAGAAGCTGACACAATATGGCATCGGAGCAGGAGACAAGGTTGCGATCCTTTCGCAGTCTATGCCTAACTGGTCCGTAGCCTTCTTCAGTATAGCTCCATTCGGAAGAATCGCCATCCCGATCCTTCCGGACAGCTCGGAGAATGAAGTCACAAACATCCTCAACCACTCTGAGAGCAAGGTGATCTTCGTGTCACAGAGACTTGCGTCAAAGGTCAGCCAGGAGTGCCGCGACAAGATGACCCTCGTCATCGACATCGACACTTTCGAGGTGATCAAGGCCGACGATGACAAGTTCACATGTGACGGAAGGCCAAGCGTGCCGACTCCTGAGGACATAGCAGCCATCCTTTATACTTCAGGCACAACCGGAAGCGCAAAGGGCGTAGTGCTCAGCCACAGGAACCTGACATCAAACGTAATCACCTGCTACCACTCATGCAAGAGGACAGAGAAGGACAGATGGCTCTCGATTCTGCCAATGGCCCATACTCTCGAGATGACCCTCAGCATGCTTTACCCGATGTACTGCGGTGCAACCGTATACTATCTTCCGAAGCCGCCTGTGGCATCACTGCTGCTCAAGGCCATGAAGATCGTGAAGCCTACTACAATCCTTTCCGTTCCGCTCATTATCGAGAAAGTATACCGAAACAGCGTGCTTCCTACAATCAAGAAGAGCCGCACACTCACATGGATGAACGAGCACATGAACGGCCTGATGTGCAAGATCATAGGCATGAAGCTCAAGAAGACATTCGGAGGCCACATCTCATTCTTCGGCATAGGAGGTGCGAAGCTTGATCCTGAAGTCGAGGCCTTCCTCCTCAAGGCCAACTTCCCTTATGCAATCGGATACGGCCTTACAGAGACTTCCCCACTCCTGGGCTACGCCATGAACGGCTGGAGAGCCGTAGGATCATTCGGATATCCTGTATATAATGTAAAGCTCAAGCTCCACAATGTAAATCCTGAGACAGGAGAAGGAGAAGTGGTGGCAAAGGGACCGAACGTGATGCTCGGATACTACAAGGACCCTGTGCGTACAAAGAGCGTGTTCACTGAGGACGGATGGTTCCGCACCAATGACATTGCAGTCAAGGACGAGAAGGGACGTTACTTCATCAAGGGACGCAACAACAACATGATCCTCGGTCCTTCGGGAGAGAACATCTACCCAGAGGAGATCGAGAGCGTGATCAACAATGTCGATGGAGTGAACGAGTCCATCGTCGTCGAGAGAAACGGACGTCTGGTGGCACTGGTTCAGCTTGACGAGAACATGATAGAATGGGACAAGGAAGGCGAGGACAACTTCTACGAGAAGCTTGACGCCATGAAGGAGAAGATCCAGAAGATGGTGAACAAGAACGTGAACAAGACTTCACAGGTGAGCTCTGTAGAGGTAATGAAGGAGCCTTTCGAGAAGACAGCGACCCAGAAGATACGCCGCTTCAAATACAAGGATTCAGCTCCAACTGTCGAAGAGGAGTCAAAGAGCAAGGGTGAATAATCACTCCGGACTGAACAAAAAAATAGTCTGACTTTTCGAAGTCAGACTATTTTTTATTAAGTAATATTAAATTACTCAGCTACGATCTCATACTTGAAGGTACCCTTGATGTCCTTGTAGCACTTTACAGTTGCCTCGTATACACCAAGCTCCTTAGCAGCCTCAGCTACTGTGATGTCCTTCTTGTCAACCTCGATACCAGCTGCTACGAGAGCCTCAGCAAGCTGAGCTGTAGTAACTGAACCGTAGATCTTGCCAGTCTCGCTTACCTTTGCTGCCACCTTTACAGTTGTCTCTGCGAGCTTTGCTGCGAGAGCCTCTGCGTCTGCAACGAACTTAGCGATCTTGTGAGCCCTCTGACGGAGGTTCTCAGCGTGTACCTTCTTTGCAGAAGGAGTCGCCATGATTGCGAAACCCTGTGGGATAAGGTAGTTGACAGCGTATCCTGTCTTTACATTGACGATATCGTCTGCGTGGCCAAGGTTAGCCACATCCTTCTTAAGAATAATCTCCATTTTGCTGTCCTCCTTATTTCAAAAGATCTGTTACGTATGGGAGAAGTGCAAGATGTCTTGCTCTCTTCACTGCCTGAGCCACCTTTCTCTGGAACTTGAGTGAAGTACCGGTGAGACGACGAGGAAGGATCTTACCCTGCTCGTTGAGGAACCTCTTGAGGAACTCTGCGTCCTTGTAATCAACATACTTGATACCAGCCTTCTTGAAGCGGCAGTACTTCTTCTTTCTAACCTCTACTGTAGGAGGGTTAAGATAACGGATTTCATTGTTCTGTGCCATAATTCTAGTCCTCCTTATTTAGCCTGTTTGTTAGCCCTTCTCTTCTCAGCATATGCAACTGCGTGCTTGTCCATTGCGAAAGTGAGGAAACGCATGATCCTCTCGTCGCGACGATACTGAGTCTCGAGTCTTGCGATCACCTGAGTGTCAGCCTTGAACTCGATGAGATAATAGAATCCTGTTGTCTTCTTCTGGATAGGGTAAGCGAGCTGCTTGAGACCCCAGTCCTCTTCGTACACGATCTCACCGCCCTTAGAAACGATGTAGTCGACGTACTTCTTTACCGTTTCCTTCATCTGAGCCTCAGACAAAACGGGAGTAGCAATGAAAACGGTTTCGTACTGTTTAATCATTTTGTTTTGTAATTAATTGTTTAATAATAATTTGCGCCCATTCCAGCGGACTCAATCCTCCAAAATGGGCTGCAAATATAGTTATAATAAATGATTATACCAAATTTTCTCGCTATTCTGCTGTCGCAAGCGGAGATGGTGTGTTGAAGACGCGGGCGGCAAGCTCCTTGTCGAGCATGTACATGCCGTATCTGTTGTCCTCGACCGCCTCAAGGTTGAAGATCATCTCACGTGCAGACTCCTCTTCCTCGATCTGCTCGTCGATGAACCATATGAGCCTGTTTTCCGACGCATAGTCCCTGTCTTCCTTTGCTATAGCCACGAGGTTCTGTATGAGGGATGTCACCTTCTTCTCGTGTTCGAGAGTCTGCTTGAACATATCAAGGACAGAATCCCATGTCGCCGGAACGGCATCAACAGGAAGAAGCTCCACCTTCGCGTCACGCGAGTTGAGATAGTTCATGAAGATGCGTGCATGCGCCTGCTCTTCCTGGAACTGGATGTAGAACCAGTTCGCTACTCCCTTGTAACCCTTCGCCTCTGCATCAAGAGACATTGCGAGATAAAGATAGGCTGACCACAGCTCGGCATTAACCTGAGCGTTGATGGCGTTGTGTAATTTCTGGCTTAACATATTCGATTGATTTTTAGTTTTCATTTCCAATGCAAATATAGCCAAAATTATCCAAAATGCAAACTTATTTTGAATTATTCTAAACTAATTAGCGAAATCTCATACTGACAAAAAGTCACTTTTACATGTAAAAAGGTAGAACTTTGGAAAGAATTCGTAAATTAGCACTTTATTTCAGTACTAAACCATACCAAAAATGTCTGAAAGCAACGGAAACTTCAAGAAGGACATGCGCCCCATCGATGTGTGGGGTCTGGCATTAGGCGCCATCATAGGCTGGGGATGCTTCGTCCTGCCCGGAAGCGCGTTCCTGCCAAAAGCAGGCCCGCTCGGCACCATGGCCGGAATGCTCATAGGCGCTTTCCTTATCATTGTCATAGCGCTCAGCTATGGTTATCTCATCAGGAGATACCCTCTCAGCGGAGGTGAATTCATATATACAAAGGAAGCTATCGGCAAAAGAAACGCTTTCGTATGCGGATGGGGCATGATCCTCGCCTACTGGAGCCTGATTCCGCTCAACGCGACGGCCCTCGCCCTCATCAGCCGATATCTCTTCCCAGGCATAGTGCAGTGGGGGCTCCTCTATCAGATCGCAGGGTGGGATGTGTATGCTGGAGAAGTGATCCTGGCATCTGCATTCATAATAATAATGGCCATCATCAACATCAGAGGCATCAAGCAGGCGGCGTGGCTGCAGACAGCCATAGCGCTGACGCTTGTAGGCTGCATCTGCATCGTGACCTTCCTCGTAATGGGAATGTCTGACTGGTCTAATCTCGAGCCCGGCTTCCCTGACGGCAGAAGATGGTGGAAGGGAGTGTTCAGCATCGTGGCAATGGCTCCTTGGGCGTTCATCGACTTTGACTGCATCCCGCAGAGCGCAGAGGAATACAATTTCAGCCACAAGAAGTCCACAGGCATCATGATTTCGGCCATCCTTGTCGCGGCCATCCTCTATATTGCAGTATGCGCTGTGACTGCCGTAGGCCTCAAGCCTTGGCAGGAACTCCTGGCAGACCGCGTCAACTGGCCGACAGGACACGTAGTGCGCAACACATTGGGCCGGGTCGGACTTACCGTCCTTGGCATCGCCATGTTCTGCGCCGTGGTGTCCGGCATGAACGCATTCTACATTTCGACATCGCGTCTGATGTACGCCATGGCGAACGAAGGAAGCCTTCCGAAGTGGTTCGCAAAGCTGTCGCCTAAATACGGCACACCCAAGAATGGCATCATATTCACCATGTGCGCAAGCCTTTTCGCGCCATGGTTCGGAAGGGAGATACTCATATGGATCGTGGACATGACCAGCGTAGGAGCCGCGATCGTATTCGCTTACACTACAGCTTCAGCTGCAATTATAGCAAGAAAGAAGAATGACAGGCTGCAGATGTGGATCGGATGGATCGGATGCATCTTCTCGCTGTTCTTCCTGTCGCTGCTGATTGTTCCAGGAATGCCGGGATATCTCTCATTCCAGAGCCGTGTAGTGCTGCTTGCGTGGATCGCAATCGGCGTTGTATTCTATTTAATCATCAGAAAGAATTATGTCAAAGGACAGAACTGAATATCTGCTTAGAGTAGAGGAAGTGCTTGGACCGAAGCTCATGAAGAAACTCCCCCGCTTCGCCATCAATTTCATAAAGAGACGCATCCATCAGGATGAGATCAATGACTGCATAATGAAGGCCGAGCACTACTGCGGTGCCGGTTTCTTCGAGGAGGCTCTTAAATATATAGGTATCACCTATAAGGTCCGCGGTCAGGAAAACCTCAACCTGGACAAGAAATATCTGTTCGCCTGCAACCATCCGCTTGGCGGACCGGAGGCTCTGATCATCGGATCGCTCTTCAACAGCCTTTACGGCGAAGTGTTCAAGGTCCTCACCAACCAGCTTCTCAGGCACATGAAACCTCTCACTGAGTTTTTCATCCCCGTAAATGTCGTGAGTTCCAAGCAGAGCCGTGACCTTGGAGTCAAGGTAGCGGACATGTTCAATTCGGACTCGCAGGTCCTCATCTTCCCTGCCGGACTGTGCGCGAGGAAGATCGACGGCAAGGTGACTGAGTTGCCTTGGAAGAAGACATTCATCACCCAGGCACGCAAATATGAGAGAGACATCGTCCCTCTTCACATTTCAGGATTCAACTCCAGGAGGTTCTTCTTTTTCTGCAAGCTGAGCAAATTCCTCAGGCTGAAGTTCAACCTGGGAATGGTATTCCTTGTGGACGAGCTTTTCAACAAGGCAGGACAGGAGTTTGTCATAACCATCGGCAAGCCGATTCCACATACGACATTCGACAAGTCGAAGACAGACCTGCAGTGGGCAGCGGATGTCAAGGACATAGTACAGACACTTTCAGAGGGCAACGGCTGCCTTCCTAACATGTAAACTTGAAACAATGTCAGTTCCAATCATAGACCCCATCGAGGTGCACCTCCTTAAAAAGGAGATGAACCAGGACACATTCCTCCGCTACACAAACAGAGGAAACAATGAAATATACATCGTAAACAACGAAAACGCACCCAACGTTCTGAAGGAGATCGGACGTCTGCGCGAGGTGTCGTTCCGCGCCGTCGGCGGCGGAAGCGGCACAGAGTGCGACCTGGACCACTTCGACCTGGAAGACAAGGCGTGCTTCCAGCTGGTGGTATGGAATCCGGAGGATGAGGAGATCATCGGAGGCTACAGGTTTACAAGGTGGAAGATGGCACAGTTCCACGAGAACGGACAGCCATATGTCAATACCGAGCATCTCTTCGACTTCTCACAGGAATTCATAGATGATTATTTCCCATACTGTGTCGAGATGGCCCGCGCCTTCGTGCAGCCTAAATACCAGTCTGCACTGGGAGGACGCAAGGCCCTTTTCGCACTGGACAACCTCTGGGACGGCATCGGAGGCATTGTAGCCACAGATCCTAGCGTGAAATATCTCGCCGGCAAGGTGACCATATACAGTTCAAGCCCAGAGCTCAGCCGCAAGGCCATGATATATTACCTCGACAAGCATTTCGGCGACCGCAAAGGCCTGATCACTTCCAAGAACCCTGAAAGATGGACAGAGGAACAGGAAGAATATTTCCAGGAGATGTTCACAGGAGCCGGCTACAAGGAAGACTATCAGATACTCAACAATTTCGTCAAGTCTCTCGGCGATGTGATTCCGCCACTCATTCACTCATACATCGGACTGTCGGAGACCATGAAGACATTCGGTACCACATTCGACCCTGACTTCGGAGACTGCTACGACACTGCGATGATGATCACCATCGCTGACATTTACAAGGACAAATACGACAGATATATAAGTTCATTCAACAACTAAACTATGACAGAGACTTCACGCGCCAGAGAGATCTGGATTGACTGGATGAGGGTGGCCGCATGCTTCATGGTCATCGTAGTACACAGCACCGAGCCGTTCTACCTCGGAGGAGACGGCTCACTCATACTTACAAAGACAGATGCCATCTGGTCATCATTCTTCGACTCTTTCGTACGCGCCTGCGTGCCGTTGTTCATAATAGCATCAAGCTACCTGCAGTTCCCTCTGCACTATTCTGCCGGAGAATTCCTCCGCAGACGTGCCGTGCGCATTCTCATTCCTTTCGCACTCTGGACCGTTGTCTACGCATTAGTCTGGGGTGAGCCGGTGGAGAATTTCAAGAATCTCCTGATGAACTTCAACTATGCATCAGGACACCTTTGGTTCGTATACATGCTCATAGGCGTATATATGCTCATGCCTCTGCTCTCCCCTTGGGCAGAAAAGGTAGAGAAGAAAGAGCTGCAGGTATACCTCGGAATATGGCTTTTCACTACGCTGATACCCCTGCTTCGCGACTGGCTTTCAGGTGGCGAGTTTGCAGTGATATATGGTCCGTCAGGACTTCCAAGACAGACTTTGTTCCCTCTATGGGGCGAGGCAAGCTGGAACGGATACGGCACATTCTATTACATCAGCGGATTCATCGGTTATCTGCTTCTCGGACTTTATTTCCGCAGGTTTGTCGGTGAGCTGTCATGGAAGAAGACACTGGCCATTGCCATTCCGTCATATCTTGCAGGATTCGCCATTTCATTCGGCGGATTCCTCAGACGCGTTCTTGAGACAGCCGAGGGAACATTCCCTGTCGGAGGACTTGTCGAGAAGGCGGTATGGTGGGAGACGACATGGTGCAACGACACCATCGGCGTTGTCCTGATGACTGTCGCATGGGTGCTCATATTCAAGAAATTCAAGTCAGAAGGCAAGTTCTACAGCAAGGTGCTGCTCCCTGTGTCAAAGGCAAGCTACGGCATCTACCTGTCGCATCTGCTGATCCTCGTGCCGGTATGCGGCTGGTTCCGCAGCCACCTCGGCCTGGGCCTCGACGGCTGCCTCGGCATCTGGACCACACCTGTGCAGATCATGGCATCTGCCATCATAGGCTTTACATGCACCGCAATTGTTTCGATTCTGCTCCAGAAGATTCCTAAAGCAGGCAAATACATCATCGGATAGGGCTGTTCGTTTGATATTTATATCAAAAGGGTTATCTTTGCAGGCTTGAATCAAAAGCAACCCTGCAGTGAAACGTCATCAGATCCTCATATTCATTCTTTCGGCCATCAGCGCGCTGGGGGTCATAAGCCACTTTTTCCCTCAGGACGGGGTCAAGGTCGGCGGGCTTACGTTCAAGTTCGCCTCTCTCAAGGATGTGCTCGGAACAGAGAAGGAGCCTGAGATTGACACTCCGTCTCCCGAGGAGGTCCTCGCCATGTACAACAAGGCGATCGCCGATGCCCAGAGGGAGACTTTTGAAAGGTTCTTCACTACAAGTCCGACAAGGTTCTACCTCCCGGAAGATGACTACACGTTCTTCGACACCGTCTTCACTGCCTTTGAGAAAGCAGACAGCAATGCAGTGCGAGTCGTACACTACGGAGACTCTCAGATCGAGATCGACAGAGTGACGCATGTGATCCGTGACACTCTCCAGAAGATGTTCGGAGGTGACGGTCAGGGAATGCTCCCTGCCCGGACCTACTATACGTTCAGTTCTGCCGCCAGCACCACTGACGAGGGTGTAAGATATATGCTGTTCGGCAACAGATATGGCGGCAACAGATATGGACCTTATGCCGATTTCGTACGCACGTCCGGTCCGACAAGGCTGACATATCGCCGTTCTTCATCGAAAACAGCCAAGGTAAGACGTTTCAATCAGGTGACGGTCCTGGCAGGAAACTCTGCCGGAAGCGGTCTGAGCATTTCATGCGGCGACAGCACGGTATCATTCCCGGCCGGAGAAGACTATGTAAGAGCCGTATTCAGTGTGCCGGACAGTTCTGAGCGTGTAAGCGTAAGACTGTCTGCCGCAGCGGACATCTACGGAGTACTGATGGACAACAAGACCGGTGTAGCTGTGGACAACGCTGCCATGAGAGGATGCTCCGGAACGATATTCACCCGCATGAACAGCGCTCAACTGGAAAGATTCTACAGGGAGCAGAACGTCAGGCTCATCCTTCTGCAGTACGGAGGAAACATGGTTCCTTCCATCAAGAACGCATCACAGATTTCCAAGTTCTGCACTTCATTGCGCAAGCAGATCAGATTCATACAGAGCCTGGCTCCTGATGCCCGACTCGTATTCATAGGCCCTTCTGACATGGGAAGACCGGGCACATATCCGGCAATTCCGGAGTTGGTCGACTCCCTCAGATGCATGGCGACATCGGAAGGCGCAGCATATTGGGACATCTTCGGTGCCATGGGAGGAAAGAACTCCATGGCGACATGGGTGAATGCCCGTCCTGCCCTGGCAGGCTCCGACCACATCCATTTCACCACACGCGGTGCGGAGAAGACGGGTGAAATGATGATGCAGTCGCTCAAGCTATATTACGAATACTACCTCTGGAGGAAGGAGTTTGAAGAGTAATGGAGAAGATATTTTCATTTGACCCCAATTCGCCTTTGCTGTTCACGCAATTCTACTTCTGGGCTTTCCTGGCTGTAGTATTCATGATATTCACATTGATCGGGAACAAGAGACTGCTGAGAAACGCATTCCTGTTCCTTGTCAGCGTCTTCTTCTATTTCAAGACCAGCGGACTGTCATTGCTGATCCTTCTGTTTGTGACCGTCTCCGACTTCCTTATAGCCAAGAGGATTTCAAAATCAAAGAAAGAAGGGGCCAGAAAGGCATGGCTCATCCTAAGCCTTGTCATTGACCTGTCCATTCTGTGCTACTTCAAGTATGCATATTTCTTCGCGGATTTCATCCATAGCATCACAGGTCTGGAAATCAAGGTTGTCAACATCTTCTCGCAGATAGGAAACATCATTGCGGGCAAAGAGCTGTTCTCAGTTGACTCCATTGTCCTTCCGGTCGGCATATCATTCTTCACTTTCCAGGTCATCAGCTACACTGTAGACGTATATAGAAAGGAGATAGAGCCGGTCAGGAATATTCTGGATTTCGGATTTTATGTGAGCTTCTTCCCGCAGCTTGTCGCCGGACCGATCGTCAAGGCCAGCGATTTCATACCGCAGCTCTATAAGAATTTCCATCTTGGACGCAGGCAGTTCGGAATCGCCGTATTCTGGATACTGAACGGTCTCGCCAAGAAGATCATCCTCAGCGACTACATTGCCGTGAACTTTGTCGACAGGGTGTTTGAGAACCCGCTTCTGTTCACAGGATTTGAGAATTTCGCCGCTCTTTTCGGATATTCCCTCCAGGTATATGCAGACTTTTCAGGATATACTGACATAGCCATAGGAGTAGCCATGCTCATGGGATTCTATCTGCCGCAGAACTTCGACTCGCCATATAAGGCGGCGAATCCGCAGGATTTCTGGAGAAGATGGCACATGTCCCTCAGCCGCTGGCTGAAAGGATATCTCTACATCCCGCTCGGAGGTAACAGAGAAGCTTCATTCGGCACATACTTCTGGATTGTGCTTTTCGCGATCATTGCGGCCATACTGTCGAGCAGCTGGGCCGTATCACTGATCTTCGTCGGCATCGCCCTGCTGATGATAGTGATATCCCACTTCAGCAAAGACAGTAAAAAGAGCATCATAGCAAACCTCAACCGCTTCATCACCATGCTTCTCGGAGGATTATGGCATGGAGCTTCATGGAACTTCATCATATGGGGAGGTCTGAACGGAATCGGTATGATTGCATTCCAGTTCTGGAAGAAGACCGGATGGCATCTCAAGATGGTCTACATCACCATCATCACTGCTGCTCTGTGCGCAGTCCGTCACTTCTATCCGCTTCCCATCTGGAATCTCCTCACAGTGTGGATGCTGGTGATATTTGCCGGCACAGTTGTCAGGTATGTCTACCATCTGTGCAAAGGTCAGAAGGGCCAGAAACTGGGATATGTATGGGGTGTGATCCAGACATTCGTATTCATCACTTTCACCCGTCTGTTCTTCAGAAGCGGCAGCAACCTCGATCCCGAGACTGCAAACCTGGAGGCATGGAACACAGCCAAGAATATGGTGAATCAGATAGGCAGCAAATGGAACACGGCCGTGATTCCAGACATCATCGCCAACTACTGGGAGGTATTCATCCTCATCATTCTCGGAATGATCATCCACTGGCTGCCAAGCCGCTGGAAGAGGTGGTACAGAATCAATTTCGCCCTCCTGCCGCTCCCGGTGATGCTCCTCGTAGTCGTCGCGGCAGTGTTCGTGATCTACCAGTTCATAACAGCCGACATGCAGGCGTTCATCTACTTCCAGTTCTAAACGATATAGACCAAGTGCAGTTCCAGTATGTTTTTGCACTTGGTCCCCATAAAAAACAATAGACCAAGTGCAGTTTTGTGGACATTTTGCACTTGGTCTATTTATTTGCCCAGCCCGGGCTGGGCCATGGACGCTAAATTATTTAGCGTCCATGGCCTGGCACGCTGTGATTGCTACCATTTTGTAGATGTCGTCTACTGAGCAGCCGCGGCTGAGGTCGTTTACCGGACGGGCTATGCCCTGGAGGATAGGACCTATAGCGTCGGCGTTGCCGAGTCTCTGGACAAGCTTGTAGGCAATGTTACCTACTTCGAGGCATGGGAATACGAGAACGTTTGCATGACCTGCGATCTCTGAACCCGGAGCCTTCTTCTGACCTACTGACGGCACGAGAGCTGCGTCTGCCTGGAGTTCTCCCTCAACCTTGAGTGCTGGATCGAGTTCCTTGGCAAGCTTTGTAGCCTCAACAACCTTGTCTACTACCTCGTGCTTTGCAGAGCCCTTTGTAGAGAATGAGAGCATAGCCACTCTTGGATCTGCGAAGCCTGCCACGCTCTTTGCGGTCTGAGCTGTGCAGACAGCGATCTGTGCGAGCTGTGATGCATCAGGCATAGGAGTAACAGCAACGTCGCCCACTACGAGAACGCCATCCTCACCATACTCTGGAGTCTGAGTGATCATGAGCATCGCGCCGCTGACGCAAGTGATGCCTGGGGCGCACTTGATGATCTGGAGAGCAGGACGGAGAGTCTCACCTGTTGTCGAGAGAGCACCGCTGATCTGACCGTCAGCATCGCCGCTCTTGATGATGAGGCAGCCGAAGTAGAGAGGATCGAGAACGAGCTTTGCAGCCTGCTCAGGAGTCATGCCCTTGCTCTTGCGAAGTTCATAGAGAAGGTTTGCATATTCTGCAGTCTTCTCGCTTGTTGCAGGGTCGATGATCGTAGCCTTGCCGATGTTCTTCAGGCCAAGCTTGTCAGCGAGGGCGAAGATCTCGTCAGGATTACCGATAAGGATGATGTCAGCGATGTCGTCTGCGAGAGACTTGTCTGCCGCTGTAAGTGTGCGCTCCTCGAGAGACTCAGGGAGAACGATGCGCTGCTTGTTTGATTTCGCACGCGCGATGATGCTATCAATAAGAGACATAATTTATATTATTTAGATTTTCCTGTTTTGCAAATATCACACAAAAATAACAATTAGACCTGACACTTACAAGCGTCCGGAATAGGTGGTCGGATAATTGACTTTTTTCTTTGTATTGTAGAAACCCAGGGTGAAGTCCAGGGTCTCGGAAGTGATCGTCCCTTTGAACTCATCTGCACGATAACCGTCATAAGGACCTCCCATGGCCCAAGGGGTGATGCCGTCTCCATAGAATTCCCATACACCTTCTTCCGTCTCAGTCACAGGCACATCCATGATGGTCACATCGATTCTCACAGGCATGGCAGGAACGAACTTCACCTTGCAGAGCTGTATGTCCACCGCAGTCTTATCTTCATTGAATTCGACAAGAACCTTCACATTGTCCTGGTCAAAAGGCTTGTTCTCATAAATGACGGTCATCCTTCCTGAATATTCAGGAGATTGTTCATCAATGACCGTATCAGGCTTTTCGCATGAGCAAAGCAGGGCAAGAGCCGCTGCAAACAAAATAACTATTCTTTTCATCATAAATCTATCCTTATACCTGCAGTCCATCTCACAGGCTTTCCTCTCTGGAAGAAAGAATTGCCGACAGACTTGAAGTAAAACACATTATAATCCTCATTAAGAAGATTGTCCATCCTGAATCTCAGGTCAAACCACTTGAAATCCAAAGTCATATCAGCACCAAGCTGGACCACGACAGGCTCTGACATGGCATTCGCCTCATCCCACCAAATCCTTCCGACCGCGCTGCAATCCGCGCCTACAGTCAGTCCTCGGACCGCATCACTGGCAAATCCCAGAGTATACCCGATCCTCGCATTCAGAGTGTGTTCCGGCGAATATGGTATGTGGTTGCCGCTGTAGTCATTGTTTCCATCATCATATTTCGTAAACCGGGCGTCAGTGTAGCCATATGAAGCAGACAAGTCGAGTCCTTTATATGAATATGAAGCCGAGGCTTCCACGCCTATGCTGCGCGACCTTCCGACATTGGCCATCATTCTTCCTGTGGACTTCCCTGGAGGGAAAAGGGTGATCTGCTGGTCGCGACACGCGATGTAAAAAGCTGTCGCTGAAGCAGAAAGGCGATGACCTCCCCTGTTTACGTCCAGACTTCCGCCTATCTCATAGTTCCATGTCTTCTCCGGACGATAGGCCGTATCGTCAGCCGTAACGGCTACTCCCGGATCGTCAAGATATACTCCCAGGTCCGCCATCAGGCCGTTCATCATCATGTTCTGCAGGATATCCGAGAATATCTGAGTGTTGAACCCTCCGCTGCGGTAGCCTTTGGACACCACGGCAAAGGCACGGGCCTTCACGCCGCGTCCCATAGTCCCGAAATCATATAACGCTGAAACCTTCGGGAGCAGTTCAAAATAATGCTGCCCGACGTCGCCCTTATAGACTGTCTCGTATAGCTTCCAGTCATTCATCGTCGGCAGGAAGCGGTAGTTGATCGAGGCGTCGCTGCAGTAGTTCATCATATTGCCTTCATAATCAAGCCTCAACCCGGCTGTGAAGAGCCAGTTGCCGAAAGTGAAATATGATTCATGATACAAGGCGGCTCCGAAAGTATGTATGCCGAAATCGCTGCCTATCGGGAAGTTGTCTTCCTTGATCGCGAGAGGGGCGTCATAGCCTCCTGACACATCCTCAGGAATGTTTGCATTGGCATTTCCCAGGATCAGGTCCGCTATGCCGTCGTGCTTGAAATGCACCGGAGCGGACATTCTGTTGAACTTCCAGAAAGCAAACGCTCCGCTCTGCCAGTCCCACCAATCCTTCTTCCATGACTCCTTCGGCCTGAGGACCAGTTCCTGTGTCAGAGCGCCTTCACGCTGGATCTGCGCGAGAGTGAACATTGAACGCGTAGTGAAATCCTGGTCCAGGTCCATCCTGTCGAAGAGCATCTGAAGCGCAGATATGCTGTTGAGAGTATAATTGTCTGCTTCGAGACGCAGCTTGACAGCCTCTGTCACACTAAGTCTCTTATATCCGCAATGGTCATTGCATGATGTCTCTAGCAGTTCTCCGGTCTCAGGAAGATATCGTCTGTATGGCCATCCTCCCTGAGCCAGGACACCGGCTGAGAGAATGTTCTCGAAATAAAGGTCAGGGCGGAGCTGCTTCTCGAGGCGAAGCCTGAACGACAATGCGTCAAGAGGGTCGCACTTGCCGCCATCGTATGCATTCGTATAGAATCCGTCCGAATGGCGGAATCCTAACCCGGCACCGACCGCCAGTCCCTTGTCAGTCTTGCGATAAACGGATGCACGAGCCGAAACCGAATTGGCGGAACCGTATTCCAGCCCGGCACGGATGCCTTCATATGATGATGGCGAAAGCGTATTCAGCGACAGCACTCCGCACATTGAATTTCGGCCATAGAGTGTTCCCTGCGGGCCTCTGAACATGTCTGCGCGACGGATGTCGAGCATGTCCATGTCATATGCATTCTTGTTGAGGACCGGAACATCATCCACATATAGTCCCAGCACCGGGTTCTCCATCCTGGAGCCGAATCCGCGGAGATAGATAGACGAGGTCATTGCCGAGCCGTAATCCGGGATATGCAGGTTGGGAATTATTGCAGAAAGCTTCTTCGGCGAATCGATGTACCTGTCTTCCAGTTCGTCAAGATATACTACTGAAACAGGAGAAGCCAGCCTCTCCACAGGCAGAGCCTGCTTGGCCGAGCTCTCCACTATCGAGTGTGAAAGCGTATCTTTCAGCTCCACATCAGAAACCGGAGCCGATAGCAGAATCGATATGACGGTTGCAATAAACACAAGATTGCAAAGATAGCACTAATCCCCCGTTCTGCCAACTGTCATTTTTGAGATGTTTTTGCTAAATTTGCAAAAAGGAAGAAAATGGAAAACAAAGTCACCACCATACTGTTTGACAAAAAGATTACGCACGATGAAATCGGAGCCTTCAGAGGAGCCATCCTCACCTTGCTCCCTGATGACCCTGTCCTCCACAACCACGGCGAGGAGATGATTCTTTACCGATACCCTAAAGTCCAGTACAAGACCTGCAACGGGAAAGCCTGCATCATCGGCATGAACGAAGGAGCTGACATTCTGGAAAGGGAGCTGCACATGGGCGATGAACTCACCTTGAGAATCGGCAGACGCATCTGTCAATTCACAATTACAGACAAGACCACAACATATTTCAACCCAGGAAACAGCCGTGCGGAAGGATATGATTATAAAATAACAGACTGGCTTCCTCTCAATCAGGAAAATCACATAGCATACACTCAAATGAAGAGTCTGCATGACAGAATCGGTCTTCTGGACAGAATACTTACAGCCAGCATACTCCGACTTCTTCAGGGATTCAATCATTTCATAGATTACAGATGTGAAGCATTCATCACCGACATCATATCCTCGGAAGTCATAAAATACAAGGGTGTGGAGATGCTTGCCTTTGACATAACCATCCATACTAATATCCGCCTTCCGGAAAACTTCGGGCTCGGAAAAGGCAGTTCCCGAGGACACGGCATCATCACGGAAATCTAATATAAAAAACATCTTGTCACAAAGAGAATCTCTTAGCAATCCGCAGAACTCTGCAAAAACATCTGAATAAAAGTGCTCCATGGATACTGAGGCTTGACCTTGACGACGACTTTGACAACATCGCCGGAATCACAGCCAGGAAAAATCAACAGAAATGTCAGCATAACGACGGTCATTTTATGCCAAAAAACTTGCGAAAATCAACAAGACTCTAGATTATTATCAGGCTGATAATCAAGCTATTACCCACAGGCGAAAGAACACAGCTTTCGAAAAACAGGACAATTCCCCATGAAGAAATTCATTTGCGAAACATCCCGACAAAGCTAATACATTAGTAAACAGCACCTTAAAGAAAAACGCCCTTAAAAATTATTTGGAGAAGACTCTGAAAATCATTAGATTTGCGAAAACAGCAAACATTTTGACCTTAACATCGGCAAAATCAAGAACTTAGTTCATTGACAAGTCTGCCCGACAAATCTTTAAAACATTGTCTCCCAAAGGGATCCCTCACCATCCAGTTGAACCAGGATTAAGACGATGTGGTGTACACATCCATTCCCTTAACTTGCCCTGCTCCCTCACCATCCAGTTGAACCAGGATTAAGACACCAACGGTACAAAATTTTTTATCAGCCATATAGATCCCTTACCATCCAGTTGAAACAGGATTAAGACATTGCGGTGCAGGAGGTTCTTCGCACGGTAGTCCACCGCTGATCCCTCACCATCCAGTTGAATCAGGATTAAGACAAGGATACCCCAACGGAGCTTAGAACCCTTGGATGAGATCCCTTACCATCCAGTTGAAACAGGATTAAGACAGCATATAAATAACGGGGTGTAAACTTTACTTAAGATCCCTCACCATCCAGTTGAACCAGGATTAAGACTGTAATCTTCATATTCGAAGGTAACTGACTTTATGGGATCCCTCGCCATCCAGTTGAAACAGGATTAAGACAATAGGAGGTCTTTATCTTCTTGTGTCATATGATCCCTCACCATCCAGTTGAATCAGGATTAAGACGTCTGCACATAGAATTCGCCTCCGATAATGTTGATCCCTTACCATCCAGTTGAACCAGGATTAAGACTTCTTGATGACCTCAATCTTCTGCTTACTTGCTTCATAGTGATCCCTCACCATCCAGTTGAAACAGGATTAAGACAAAATCACACCTTTGTAATACTGACCCATAATGTGATCCCTCACCATCCAGTTGAACCAGGACTGGGAAAGGGAGATCCCCGGTCAAGCCGGGGATGACGGAGGGGAGCTTATTAAATCCACGTTTTTACCTCAATACGAGGATTTCAGTAACATGGGGGCTGTTAAATCCTCAGAATTGCTGGTTTATGTGGATTTGAAGATTCAAAGCAGGGGCAAAAGCGCAAATATGCCAGTTTGCCAACTGTCATTTTTGACATGCGTTTGCTGAATTTACGAAAACAATGGAGACCTTGATCTTAGCATCTGTCAAATTAAGAGCTGTAAACTTATATAAATATGAAAATTTATTACATTGATGCTCCCGAGCATCTAATCAAGAAGATCTCAGAATTACATGTACTGCATAATCTGACGAGGTTATTAGAAGGATTACAGCGAAGACAACTGCATGATATAGAGCATGAATTGGAACATGATTCAGAATGGGGACATCCCTCTTATCATGACCTGTCCTGCATGTTTTTATTCGATGAAGAGAGTATCGGAAATATAATTCCTCTTTTACATAGCATTCCGATTCTTCTGAAAGATACAAAGGATATGTCATTTACTAATCCTATTTCTCCAGATAACACGTGGAGAAATGAACATAAAAGGGACGAACGGAGAGATGATGACAGGTCAGAGAAGAATGGACCGGTACGGATAGTGGATCCTCTTGGAGCATATTTTGCTCAAGATGATGGTGGCTATCCATGGATTGAAATATATCTTTCCGAGATTGAAAGATGTTCGCATGGTGATGACAACGATTTCATCAGCATATTCATAATTACTCTGCTGCATGAACTGTCACATGCTGCTCTGGATATCAGGAATTGCTGGAGATATGAAGGCAGGAAGGAAAGGATTGCATATCGGACCGAGTTCGGCAGGTGGCGTGAGGAATCAGTCGCAAACGCTCTTACACTTAAAATCATCAAGTATTCCAATGACAAGGAGTTCTATGAATTTGCACAGTGTTTCATGAAGTCTCAGCCTGCAGAATACGCCCTAGGCACTTTATATGAATGTTCTGATTACTGGCTTATCAGAGATCTCATGGAAAGCAAGTCGCAAGGCGTCCACCCTGAGTTGCAGAAGGCATGGCTGGATTATGTTAAAGGATGCCCTGAGAGAGAAGGCGTTAACAAATGGCATGATATGCTAAGTGCCAGGGCCGTATATTACTGTTGCGGCAGATATAGCATATCGGCAAGCGATATCGTCGAGTACATTATTGACAGGTGTCTTGATGAATATTACTTAAATAAAGGGACGAAAATGACTCAGGATATATTCTGTTCAACATTCCCTAATATACGATTAGACAAGGAGAGTATGGCATATTGGCCGACTGAAAATGGGGAATATGAGATAACATATCTAAAGAAAATCGAATTAAGTGATGGATGCTACTCATTGAGCTATAAATCCTGGGATCTGAATAATGCCATTCAATTTATTCAAAATACAGGTTATAAGATCACAGAATTTGTAAATTATTAAATGAAAAATCCGACTTACAGCCAGTCGGATTTTTCATTACATTCTACTGATGTAGCATAAAACGCATCACGAGAATTTACTTTGGGCAACATTCCGTCTTTGATCAAGAAACACAAAGCAAGCCATAAAAGATATCACAGGATGCATTCGATTTACGTAAATTGGCACCACCATCAACACCTTATCAAACAAGATTTTTCTAAAAAAACACCCATAGAAATTATTTGGAGAAGACTCTGAAAATCATTAGATTTGCGAAAATAGCCAGCTTGCCGACCTTAACATCGGCAAAATCAAGAACTTAGTTCATTGACAAGTCTGCCCGACAAATCTTTAAAACATTGTCTCCCAGAGGGATCCCTTACCATCCAGTTGAACCAGGATTAAGACAAAGTACTAAAAACTTTTTCATAGCTATAAGGTGATCCCTCACCATCCAGTTGAATCAGGATTAAGACACACTCTGATTTTTTGCAATTTCTTTCATAAAAGATCCCTTACCATCCAGTTGAATCAGGATTAAGACAAAGTACTAAAAACTTTCTCATAGCTATAAGGTGATCCCTCACCATCCAGTTGAACCAGGATTAAGACTTGTGAGAAAGCTTCTCAAAGTATGACTTTACTGACCCCTTACCATCCAGTTGAATCAGGATTAAGACTTCTTGATGACCTCAATCTTCTGCTTACTTGCTTCATAGTGATCCCTCACCATCCAGTTGAATCAGGATTAAGACAATCAACTGCTACAGAGCTATACTTACTGTAACCGATCCCTCACCATCCAGTTGAAACAGGATTAAGACACTCATATATATGAAAATTTAGTGATTATTATTTCTGATCCCTCACCATCCAGTTGAACCAGGATTAAGACAGCATATAAACAACGGGTTGTAAACTTTACTTAAGATCCCTCACCATCCAGTTGAATCAGGATTAAGACAATACACTCATATAGAACAGAATTAATTGGTTAATGATCCCTTACCATCCAGTTGAACCAGGATTAAGACTAAAAATAAAAAGATATACCTCCTTGGAATATACCTGATCCCTTACCATCCAGTTGAACCAGGATTAAGACTCTCATTACAACAACTCCTTACAAAATTCAAGATCCCTCACCATCCAGTTGAACCAGGATTAAGACTTTTTCTCTTCCATATCTAAATAATTTATTTATTCGATCCCTCACCATCCAGTTGAAACAGGACTGGGAAAGGGAGATCCCCGGTCAAGCCGGGGATGACGGAGGGGAGCTTATTAAATCCTCAGAATTGCTGATTTATGTGGATTTAAAGTTTCAAAAGCACAAATAAGCCCGTTTTTGTACTTTTGACGCTGGAAAATGGACTCTAAAGCACAAATCAGCCTGTTTTTGTGCTTTTGGCATGACTGAGGGGTGAAGGGGTTTTGATTTTGGAATGAATTTGGTAAATTTGACGATAATTCTAAATCTTCGTCGATATGACCATCGGACTCTACACTCTGACTTCGCCGCTGCACAATGAAGCGGCTGTCAATGCTTCCTCAGCAGAATTCATTTCGGCAATCGAAGCCGCTCTCGGCCTTGAATTCGACTTCAGAGGCCCTGACTTTTCAGACTACGGAAGTCATGACCTGGACATCGTATATGTCCGTACAGGAGGCACAGAAGGCCTTTTCAAAGAAGTCATGGGCAGAATGGAAGGTCCGATCCGCATACTTACATCAGGCAAGAGCAACTCGCTCGCTGCCTCAATGGAAATCCTCTCCTACCTCAACCGGCAGGGACGCACAGGAGAAATCATCCACGGAAGCATTACATACATCGCTGACAGGATCCGCATCCTTGCGAAGGTACAGGAAGCACGCAACAGGCTCAGCGGCATAAGGCTCGGCATTATCGGAGCACCGTCCGACTGGCTGATAGCCAGCGTAGCGGACAGACCGGCATACGCAGAGAATCTTGGTGTGACTCTGACAGACATCCCGATCCATGACGTCGTGACCGAATATCACAAGGCCTCAACCGAAAATCTCGGCGAAGCAGCAGAGAAGGCAAAGGCAGAGTTCGAGGCAAAGGCTCCAAAGGCTCTGCACCAATACGCCGATGGAGCGTTCAAGATATACAAGGCACTCAAGAACATCATCAGGAGACACAACTTGTCAGGCCTGACCATCAGATGTTTCGACCTGCTTGACACTATAGGCAACACAGGATGTCTGGCCCTCGCCATCCTCAACGCAGAGGGATTCCCTGCAGGATGCGAAGGTGATGTGCCGACGCTGATGACCATGGCCATAGGCAACGCCCTGACAGGAGTCAGCGGTTTCCAGGCCAACCCGTCACGCATAGACCCTGAGACTGGAGAGATGCTCCTGGCACACTGCACGATTCCGCTCAATATGGTCAGGAAATATGGATTCGACACTCATTTCGAGTCCGGAATCGGAGTGGCAATCTGCGGCGAAATGCCTCTCGGGGACGCAACGATCCTGAAGGTCTCAGGAGACCTGACCAGGGTATTCTGCTGCGAGGCTGAGCTGCTCGAAAACCGCTCGGAGAAAGACCTCTGCCGCACACAGACCGTGCTCCGCATAAAAGGAAACGGAGCAGAACGAAAGGCCGTCTGCTCCGAATATTTCCTGAAGAATCCTATCGGCAACCACCATGTCGTGTTCCCCGGAAGCCACAAGGATCTGTTTGAAGCCTTCTGTCAGTTCTAGGCAAGAAGGTCAGCTATTGCAGCCATATCGCATTTCTCACGGGTGTATGCCTGTGGGAAGGAAAGGCCTGCGCCGAGGATTTCGTATCCCATCGCCTCGGCAAGCGCGTTGAGCTGGTTGACGCTTGAGCCCGACCACGTGTATGAGCCGAACGCGTAGAAGCGTCTGCCCTTGATGGCGCGAGCCTGAAGGGCCTTCATGAATGTCTCAACCGGAGGGAAGATGCCGTTGTTGTATGTCGGCGATCCCGCAACTATAGTATCATATTTGAATACATCGCGAAGCGCGCCTGACACGCCAAGCTCACCTGCGTTGTTGCATGCGAGGTCATGGATTGCGTATGGGATGCCGCGGGCCTCGAGCTCGAGAGCGAGGGCATCGGCCGCAGCGGCAGTGTTGCCGTACATCGAGCCATAGACTATGCAGACTCCCCTCTCCACTTCATATCGGCTCATCTTGTCATAAAGAGCCACTACCTGCTGTATGCACTCCTGCCATACAGGACCGTGCGTGCTGCATATTCTCTTGATATCCAGACCGCTGAGCTTCTTAAGGGCAGTCTGTACCGGATTGCCATACTTGCCGACAATATTTGAATAATAACGGATCATCTCGTCGCGATATTCCTCGAATGTATCAGGATTGTCCACGACGTCCTCGTCTACAGCCTTGAATGTGCCGAAGGCATCTCCCGAGAACAATGTACCCTCCTCTGCAAGCCATGTGACCATGGTCTCAGGCCAGTGGACCATCGGGATCATATGGAAGGTAAGGTTGCAGCTGCCGAGGCTTATCTTGCCGCCTTCAGCAATGACTGTGATCCTGTCTTCCGGTGTTCCATAATATCCCTTGAGCATAGGAACCGTCTTGGCATTGGCCACGATCTGCATCTGAGGATATTTCTCCAGCATGTATGCTATGAGTGAGGAATGGTCCGGCTCCATGTGATTTACCACGAGATAGTCTATCGGACGCTCGCCGATGGCCTCCTTTACATTGGCCAGGAACTCTTCCTCAAATCCGCACTCGACAGTGTCAATGAGCGCGACCTTCTCGTCTGCAACAACATATGAATTATAGCTCACACCATATGGCAGCGGCCATAATCCTTCAAAAAGCACCTTGTCAAAATCATTGACACCCACATAATATGTTCTTTCGCTTAACTGTACCATAATCTTTTTATCGTTTCATCAAGCAAAATTAGTGTCTTTTCCGGAATATGACCTGATTATTCATGACAAAATTGACAATTCCGGTCACACACATCGCCACAAGGTTGCATATGACCACATCCCAGCCGAAGATGCGCTCCACAAGCAGCAGGAATCCCAGCCGTAGCAGAAAGACAGCCGTGCATGACAAATCATAATACAGGAATGTCAGAAACGGGTTCCGCGTCTTCTTCCTGTCTTTCCATACATAGAAATACGATATAAGGAAGTTGGTGATGACGGCACACTGGAAGGATATCGCCGGAGAGACCACGTATTCGCCCCAATAACCTTTCGTAAAGACAAGGTCAGAAAGAATCCACAGGACAAGCGTGTCGACCAATGTGCCGACAAGGCTTGTCCCGGAATACTTCAGGAATCTGACCAGAGTCCTCCACATGGCATCAGTCCATCTTGTGCGGTGGATCTATCTTGGCATAGCCCTTCGCATCGTTTATTATGGTCACGAGATATATCAGCGACAGCACAAGGAGAATGAATATTCCCACAAAGTCAAGGGCTGCGAAGGTCAGGTCATGGCCGAAAAGCACGAAAGTGTGCGAGAACTCGTTCAGAGGCCTGATAAGGGCGAAGAGCGTGTTTACTATTATCATTATGATCCTGAACTCCGTCGGTCCCATCTTGGCGTATGTAAGTCGGAACTCTTTCTTAAGATGGGCATTGATGCTGACATTGATGGTGAGCAGGAGGTATACGACCAGAACCATCAGAGCGAGCGTGAAATGCATCAGCCCCGAGAGTCCGACGCCGACGAATATCATCACTTCATTGACCGCATCGATGGTATGGTCGAGATAATAACCATATATAGGACGCTGATGGTTGCGGACCCTCGCCAGCGTGCCGTCCAGCGAATCTCCATACCAGTTGATCACAAAGCCCAAGGAACTGAGCCACAGGAAGTTTATATTTCTCCCCGCCAGAGCATATCCCACCGCAATCACCAAGGCTCCGAAGGTGCCTATATAGGTCAGGATATCCGATGTCATCCAGCGCGGCTGCCTCTGGGCCAGCCACACCAGCACTTTCTTTTCAAGGGCATTCAGAACCGATGTCTGAATCCTTACCGCATCTGCCTTATTTCCCATAAGTATCTTTATTTACAAGGTTATATACCGAAGACCTCAGAAATGCTCTGAAGCCATCCATGTCATTGAATTGCGACTGCTGCTCAGGGGTTATCATTTCCCCGATGCTGATTCTCGTCCGCTTGCCTCTCTTGTTGAACACTTCGGAGGGCAGGCGAAGCAGACGGACACGCCAGTCAATGAGCCCGAGTGAATAATAGAAATCCGAATTGCGGTCCATGAACGCCACCGGCAGCACCGGGACCTTCAGTTTCATTATCAGCCTGACGGCAGCCTCCTGCCACTCGCGGTCCCTGATGCATCTGTCCTTCAGACTGAGGTCAGAAACGGCTCCGGACGGGAATATTCCCAACGGGTGTCCTGCCTTGACATGCTCCATAGCCGCCTTGACGCCCATTATGCTCTCCTTTGTCGGAGCCGCCTTGACATTGCCGGTCGGTGTAACGCAGATGAAATTTTCTCCAAGAGTCTCTATCCTGGAAAGGAACCTGTTTACCATTACCTTGTAGTCGGGACGGACATGACCGAAGAGATCGACTAGCATCACTCCGTCTATGCTTCCGTAAGGATGGTTGCTGATGGTGATGAACGGGCCGTCAGGAAGCGACGCCAGGCGCTCAGGATGAAGAATTTCATACTCCACACCTATATCCTTCAGCACAGCCTCGGCGAAAGCTGGTCCTTCAAACGAGGAGTTCCTGTCATACAGGTCATTCACCTTATCTACGGCCAGAGCCTTCATCAGCAGACGCGCGAAGGCGTTGCCCGCCTTTCCGCGGAAGGCAGGAGCGACGGATTCCAGCTCGTTGAGAGTAAGAAGAGGCATAGCAGTCATTTTTGTCTGTCTTCAAGCAAATTGTGTGACAAAACGCTCTGGTTACAGACCAAAAATTGTCCAAACCGAAGAAGGTTTTTGCCTCAACTGCCGATTTTTGCTATATTTGAGAGATTGAAAAACAGAACGCTATGAAACTTTACTCTATCATCGCGGCTGGCGTGGCATTGATCGCAGCCGCTTCTTGCTGCCAGCAGGCAGAACAGACATGCGCCGAAAACCAGGTCATCGAAAACATCATGTCAAGACGCAGCATCCGCAAGTATAAGCCTGTCGCTGTGTCTCGCGACACTCTCCAGACCATACTCGAATGCGGAATCAACGCCCCTAACGGCATGAACAAGCAGTCGTGGGAAGTGCGCGTGGTGGACAATCCTGCAGTAATGGAGGAGATCCAGACCCTGATGATTGCATCAAACCCTGAAGCCAAGCCGGAAATGGTGAAGGGATGCTTCAGAGATGCTCCTGTCATGGTATTTATTGCAAACGACCCGTCATATGACTGCTCGCCTATAGACTGCGGACTGCTGTCGGAGAACATCATGCTCTCGGCATGGTCCCTCGGAGTAGGCTCGGTATGCCTCGGAAGTCCGATAAGATTCCTCGTGAACTCGCCAGAGGCGATGGCAAAGCTCGGATTCAGCGAAGGCTACACACCGATAATCTGCATCGGACTCGGATACGCAGCGGAAAGTCCCGAAGCAAAGCCTCGTGACTGGAGCAAGGTCAAATATGTAGAATAACTATTTGCGGTGTCCCGGACCTTCTGGGAACCATCCCTTGCGCACGCGTTCACGCTGATGAAAGAGCTCAAGGATGCTCCAGAATGAAGAGAATGCAATGACACCGAAGATTGTCGACACAATCAGATTGCAGACAAGCACTGACAGGACTGCGAAGACAAGGCCGGCAAGCACGAATATCCACCAGCACTTGACACCAAGGTAATATTCCGCCTTGATGACGATTGGATGGAAGAAACCGATTACAAGAAAAGTGGCAAGTCCCACAAGCAGTCCGCTGAAATTCATAGTTACAATAAAATTTGGTATCTTTGCATAAGGTGTCAGTCCCGCAAAGATACCATTTTTTTCATATTAAAACAGCAATGACTCCCTGCTTCGCCATAATAGACAGCAACACCCTCAGCAGAATGTCGCTCCAGAGCATTCTCAAGGACATCTATGACCAGGTCGAAATATACCCGTACCGAGACATAGTAGAGTTCATACGCGACTCGAACAGGCACTTCGTGCATTTCTTCGTCAGCGCCGACATCCTTTTCGCTGACGCGGACGAGTTCGAGACGCTCAAGCCTCAGACTACAGTGATATGTCAGGGGCACAACGAAGCGCTGACCAGGGCAGGATTCAGGACGGTAGACTGCACGATGTCTGAGCAGGAAATCGTCGAGGCCCTTATGAAGCTTGACGAGAGTCTCAAAAGGAAAAGCGAGAACAGTATCAGCATAACCGACAAGCTGTCGGCACGCGAGAAGGAGGTCCTCATACTGATAGTCAAGGGATTCATCAACAAAGAGATAGCGCAGCAGCTGAACATCTCCACTCCGACTGCGATCTTCCACAGAAACAACATCTGCGAGAAGCTTCAGACCAGGTCCATAGGCAAGCTGACCGTATACGCCGTGCTTTCAGGCCTTGTTGACCTTAAGGAGATTTAACGCGTAAGCAGTTCCTGGAGATTGAACTTCAGCTGTACCATCTGCTGGGTGCCGCAATATTTCTGTCCGTTGAAATGGAATATGGCGGCCAGCCTTATCTTCAGATATTTAGAAGAGCCTTTGATGTCGGGCTCATAAAAGACTTCAAGCCTGTCGTACAGGCCCGGACCGGTCGTTCCGTTGTCATATACCCTATAGAACGGGTCTCCCATATAAAGAGAGGGGCCATACTTTGTGCCCGTATTGTCTTTGCTGTTGTAGTATGGCATCAGGTCCGTTCCATAATACATGCGGTTGAGTATTCCCACATTCCAGTTGCGCACTTCCAGGTCAAACTCTCCTCCTCCCGGGAACACATAGCCGCTGGCATGTTCCCTGTCGTTCTGCAGGCCCTGCAGCCATCCGAAACGCATGGAGAACTTCTGCATGTTCATCATATGCCCGAAATCAAAACGGAGATATGGGTTTATGAGGATATTGTCCACCACGCCCTTATGCCTGTCGGAGTTTGCGTAGTGATACATATAGGCTGAATATCCAAGAGACAGCATCGAGGCAAGCCTGCCTTCTCCGCTGGAGAATATCATGAACCTCTCCCTGCTGTCATTGCCATACTGTCCCATCCAGTCGCATGCCACTTCGAAATGCGCCTTCGGGCGGTTGAACTGCAGCAGAAGGCCTTCAAGATTATTGTCATAAAAGGTAAGCGAATCCGAGAAAAACGCCGGAGAATACTCTCCATCGGTCTTCTTGCGAGGAAATATGCCGGCATACATGGTCATGTCTGTCTCGCCGAAATCCTTCTGAAGCCTGTAATATAGTGTAACCTCATTCAGAAGTCTGTCAGCTCTTCCGCCGAAATCCTTCATCACATCCACGCCTATCATGACCTTATGGTCAGCGCCCGCCTCCGGCTGGGCTATGGACAGGCCCACGGACGGAGTCACACGCGCTCCAAAGATGGTCATTGAACGCGAAAATGCACTCTTGTATAGTTCCCTGTTATCGAAATTCATCTCGAAGTCGACGTCGTAGGCGAACTTTACGGACTTGTCTCTGGCGACAGAGACAACGGTGAACGCCGTCATGAGCAGAATGAATATGAACAATCTTCTATAGGTCAGCATATTTTCAGGTCTAAAATCTTTCAAAGATAGCACTTTTCGCGTATTTTTGCACAAATCTGATTTACGATGAAACTGCAGACCCCCGTGACCGACGAAAGATGCAATGTCGGCATATCATACAATGACAAGATCCTGATGCTCGGAAGCTGTTTTTCAGACAGCATAGGCACTCAGTTGAAGAACTTCGGTTTCGACGTATGCGTCAATCCTTTCGGAACATTGTATAATCCGGCATCCATACTCTCCAGCATCAGGCGTCTGATCAGCGGTGACCCTTTCACGGCGGAGGAATGCGTCGGCATCGGAGCCGGGGACGGACGCGTCTGCTCATTCAGCCATCACACATCGTTTGCACGAGGGTCCGAGGAAGATTTCCTCGAAAACGCCAACAGGAAGCTGCAGGAGGCACGTTCTTTCTTCATGGAATGCAACAAGGTCATCATCACCCTCGGCACCAGCTGGTGCTTCAGGCATGTGGAGAAAGACAGGATCGTGTCAAACTGCCTCAAGAGAAATGCTGCAGAGTTTGAAAGGATTTTTCTGGACGAGATCCAGACAGTCGCGATGCTCAACGAGATCGTCACCCTCTGCCACGACAAGGAGTTCATATTCACGGTGAGTCCCATACGTCATTTCAAGGACGGCGCTCACGGCAACCAGATCAGCAAGGCATCACTTCTCCTGAGCGTAGACAAGATCATAAGGTCCATGGGATCCGGCCTGGACTATTTCCCTGCTTATGAAATAATGATGGACGAGCTGCGAGACTACAGATTCTATGCAGAAGACATGTGTCACCCATCGCAGCAGGCCGTTGACTACATCAGAGAACGTTTTCTTGACTGGGCGCTTCCTGCGGACGAACAGGACAGGTTAAAAGAAAACATCCGCGCCTACAGGCACGGATGTCATATCGTGAAATGATGTATTTCTACTAGAAGTTAAAGCCAAGTCCTACATAGAACACACCTGTGTGCATCTTGTATTTAGTGTCTGCAACCTGCTCTCCGGTATATCTGTTGAGCATACCGATGTTGTATCCGAGCTTCACATTGAACTTCTCCATGAATGTAGCGCCGACGCCAAGACCAAGTTTAAGATCGAAACGGCCGTAGTTTGGAGTGCCGTCAGGAGTTATTGAAGAAGCGCTGTCACCCTTTGTCACAGTCTTGCCTGTGTAGTTGTGATACTTCACCATATAGTCATCTGCACTGACCTTTGAAGCTGAGGTAAGACCGAGCGAAAATACAGGACCTGCAAATGCAGAAAGTTTCACTGCTCCGAGGTCATATGAATACTTTACATGTACCGGAATGTCGAGATAAGTCTCATTGACTGACTCCTTGGCAACAACTCCAAGTACTTCCTCTGAATCATATTCTCCCATGTATGAGAATCTTACTCCTGGCTGAAGTCCGAGAGAGCCCCATCCCCTGTCAAGGAAGTTCCAGTCGTATGTTGCCTCAAGATAGAATCCGTCAAGACCATCTGAGTCAGACTCGTTACCAATCCTGGTTGTAGTAGTTCCATGGTTGTAACCCACACCCACACCGAGCTGTGCATTTGCATCGATCGCAAGAAACATTGCCGCCGCTGCAAGAATAAAATAAAACTTCTTCATATCAATCTAAAATTAATTATTACATAATCCCATCAAAGTGTTTGCAAAAATAAGTCTTATAAATTTCCATTAAAATAGAGTAGTTTGTCTTTTGGATTACAAATAATATCAAAAGGAGGAATCCATTTTGAAAATACAAAACTTTGGTTCACCTTTGTAGTGTACTACTTCACTAATACACCATAAAAACTTCCGGAAGGAAGACTTAACATATAGACATAAAAACATACCGCTATGATCACAATCAAAGATCTTGGATTCAGCTACGGCGACGTGCCGGTACTGAAAAACATCACGATGAATCTGGAAGAAGGCCGCATCTATGGCCTTCTCGGAGGAAACGGAGTCGGAAAGACAACCCTACTGACCTTGCTTTGCGGACTGAAGAAGCCGCAGCTCGGATCGATAGACATCGACGGGTATGCTCCATACGACAGAAAGCCGACATTCCTTGCCGACCAGTACTACCTGAGCGATGAGGTTGCAGCAATGAACATGAAAGCTGCGGACTATGCTGCCAATTACGGAAAATTCTGGACAGGATTCGACATGGGCAAATTCAACGAGGTGATGAATGTCTTCGAGGTCGATGCGCAGCAGAAGATGAACAAGATGTCATTCGGACAGCTGAAGAAGACATACATCGCCTTCGCGCTGGCATGCAACACCAAGTATCTGTTCATGGATGAACCGACTAACGGCCTTGACATCCCCTCAAAGGCACAGTTCAGAAAAGCTGTCACCAGATATACACGCGAAGATTCTGTGATACTGATTTCAACGCATCAGGTACGTGATCTGGAAAACATCATCGACCCGATCATCATACTCGACCGTCAGGACGTGCTCTTGAATGCCTCTGTCGCGGAAGTTTCGGAGAGACTGTATTTCGACTACACCAGCGAAAGGAATCCTGACGCGCTCTACTGCGAGATGATTCCGGGCGGAAACATCCAGGTCTATCTCAATCAGACAGGAGAGGACAGCAAGGTAAATCTCGAGGCTCTCTTCAATACAGTCCATCAGCACAAGGAACTTATCAAAGGAATCTTTAACAAATAGACACCATGAAAAACGATATATTCAATTTCCGCAGATTCGGAAAATATTTTGCAACAGATCTCAGGATTTGCCGGGCCAATTATGGACTGAGTCTGATGACGATCTCGCTGCTTACGCCTCTCGTATTATACGTGATTGTTGCGACAATCAACCAGATCATGCATAACACATGGGATGGACCCGATATCGGCTTGAGAGTCTTTGCATTTGCCGTAGCGATGATATGCATGGTAGTTACAATGCCGGTTAAATGCTACGGAAAGATCACTGAAAAGCAGTATGGATCATTCTGGCTTACTCTCCCTGCATCAAGACTGGAGAAATTCATCAGCATGATACTGATGACCTGCATAATTGTCCCTGTATCAGGAGCTTTACTGTATCTCGGCCTGGATGCTCTGATCTGTGCATTTGACCACACATGCGGACAGAACCTTTTTGCCGGAGGATTGGATCTCCTCCAGAAGATGGGAGAAGCAAACGAAGTGACATTGAATCTTATTGACGAAAGCATTACGGTTGAAGACGCCACATTCGCTCAGGAAATCATCAGGCAGATGAATAATCCCTGGATGTACATAGATGAGATTTTCTGCTTCACATTGCCATTCCTTCTCGGAGCTGTATTCTTCAGGAACGGCAAGACTGTAAAGACATTCATCGCGCTGTTTGCAATAAGCACATTGACCGGCATGATCATGTCACCTATAATGACTGACTGGGCGTTGAAATTAGTTGAAAATGCCAATGATGATCCGATGGGAATCTTCAATAACATGTTCAACAACAAGCTGTTCAAGAATCTTGTGCTCATAGACACAGTCACCGACACCGTGACAAATCTCGCGCTAATGGCCGGCATCTGGTTCAGGATCAAGACCTTAAAGCATTAGGATTATGGAATTCAACGGTAACAAATCAATATATCTGCAGATATGCGATGCGATATGCGAGCGGATTCTCAGCGGAGAGCTCGCACCGGATGTACGCATAATGTCTGTACGCGAGTATGGAGCAGAGATCGGAGTAAACCCCAATACCGTTATGAGGGCATATGAAAAACTCACAAACGACGGTATCATATATAACAAGAGGGGTATCGGCTACTTCATCAGCAGTGATGCAGCAGAAACAGTCAGGGCAAGCCAGAGAAAGGAATTTCTTGAGAATGAGCTTCCTGAAATAATAAGGAAGATGAAGCTTCTTGGACTGTCTCCGGAAGAGTGTTTGCAGGTAAATGAAAAATAATTAAATTTGCAGCATCTAAGACCTGAGCCGGAGTAACAAGCCAGGAATGAAAAGGACATTGACACATATATTCATACTGCTGCTGACCGCAGCTGTAGCGGCCTCATGCAGCGTCGAAATGGATTTAGGAATCGGCAAACCCGGGCTAGACGGCGAGAGGAGCATCCTGATTTCAGGTCAGGTTACGGACGCCTCTGGAAATGTACTGGAAGACATTACAATAGACTTCAACGCCTACAGCCAGAATGAAGCCGGCGGCTCCACAGTGAGTTCGGAAACAGTCTACACCGACAGCAAAGGGCGCTTCAGCATCACAGCTGAAGGTGCGCAGGAGGCGCTTCTGTGCACAGTCACAGCCCAAGACAAGGACGGCAGATATGAAAGTCAGACCAAGCAGATCATTGTGACATGGAACGGTCCGTCATTCCAGGACAATCTCTTCGTAGTCAATGACTGCAACTTCCACCTCAACAAGAAAGGCAACTGATGAAGGCAAGAACATTCATATTGATGGGCATATTGTCCCTTATGCTTGCTTCCTGCTCGAAGGAAGCTGCATATGACGGCTCATATCATGACGAGATCAGGCTGGAAGGGCTGGTGATCGATGCGGAAAGCGAGGCTCCGGTCAATCATATGGAAATCCTGATAGAGTGGGAGTCGGTTGAAAGCCCTGTTGTGGTATATACTTCCGACAAGGGAAGATTCTCCACAATGCTCGCAGCACCGGACAACTATCCTGCAGTAATCAGTCTGACAATCTCCGACATCGACGGCGAAGAGAACGGAGGCCTGTTTGAAGGTCTCAGTGACAAGATAACGATTCTTGAAGAAGGTGATTATCGCGAGCCGTCTATTCTGACTTACCGTTTGTCTCGCGCCACTGCTTCGGAGAGCAGCCCACAATCTTTGTAAACTGTCTGTGGAAATTAGACCTGTCGCTGAATCCTGAAAGTTCGGCGATTATGTTTGTGGACATCTCTGGATTTTCGAGCAGAAGCCTCTTGGCTTCCTCTATGCGCAGTCCTGTCCTCCAGGTCTTGAAATCGACTCCCACCTTGGTGGTAAAATAAAGATGGAGCATTTCCTTGGTCGTATTCAGTTCGCGTGCGATCTGCTCGCGGGTCTTGTCATACTCCCTGAAACGCTTTTCCTTGACCCATTTCTGGAGAGAACGCTCTATCCTCATCAACTGAGGATCGGTAAGTTCCGTCTGCTCGGCCACGCCCTCCTTGTCCTGCCTGTATTTCTTGCGACGCTCTATCCTCTCCATGATCTCCTGACCTGAAAGCGTCTTGTATGCGAACGCATCCAGAAGGAGCTTGTGGCTGCCGAGGAACGAAATGAAGTTGGCCGTGAAATACAGCATGAAGAGCACATACCACAAAGTATATATCTTCATGAATCCGCGGGGCAGGAGCATATAGACGAGGATGAACATCTGGGTGAGCATCATGATGACGTAGCAGAAGCGGATCCATTTGATCTTGTGATCCTGATCCTCATCGTAGTATTGTTCAATCTTTTTCAAACTCCTTTTATATGTCCTGTGGAAAACGATGATATGAATGATGCAGTTGACCACGAAAAGGACAATCGACAACGCTATGATTGCCGTACGGGTCACGCCAGCCGGCATCCAGAATGCCTTCATCAGCACATAGCTCACTATCGCTATGGCAGCGACATTGATATAGAATTTGTCATTGTCGCCATCTTCGAGCAGGTTGGTGAGCGAGAAAGAAAGCACGGCTGATGACAATGCCGTGACGACAAAGACCATCAGAGAGGAGAACACCTCGTAATTGTCTATGCCAGAGTGTCGAAGACACAGATAGAATATCACAGACGATGCGAGATAGCCCATCGCTATCGTATTCTTGGTCTTGGCTAGCTTGCGTGAGTATTCCGTGTTCGGAACATTGATGAGAAAAAGCAGGAATGCGAGTATGAAAGACGTCACTGACGCTATTATAAGCGACAGCTCAATGTTGAACACAACACTTAAAAGACTGGACATCTGGGGATTAGGTTAAGAATATTCAAAATCCGGCACCCGTGTGCATGAGTGCCGGATCAATATGGTTCTGGGGTATATTACCAGCCGAGTACGTAAGAGAAGATGAGCGGAGCCACGATTGTAGCATCTGACTCTACGATGAAGCGTGGAGTGTCGATGTCGAGCTTGCCCCATGTGATCTTCTCATTAGGAACCGCACCTGAGTATGAACCGTACGATGTAGTACAGTCTGAAATCTGGCAGAAGTATGCCCAGAGCGGAACGTCAGGCCATGCAAGGTCCTGAGCCATCATAGGAACAACGCAGATCGGGAAGTCACCTGCTGTACCACCTCCGATCTGGAAGAAGCCTACGCCCTGTCCGCCGCAGTTCTCACGGTACCACTCTGTGAGGAAGATCATGGTCTCGATACCGTTCTTGATCATGTTTGGATCGAACTCACCGCTGATGCAGTGTGCGGTGTAGATGTTTGCGGTCGTACAGTCTTCCCATGCAGGAACTACGATAGGAATGTTCTTCTCGCATGCTGCAAGCACCCAGCTGTCCTTAGGGTCGATCTCGTAGTACTGCTCGAGAACGCCGCTGCGGAGAAGCTTGTAGATCACTTCCCAAGGGAAGAGTCTCTCGCCTGTAGCCTTCATCTCGTTCCATACGTCGAGAAGGTGGTCCTCAAGGCGGCGGAATGCCTCCTCTTCAGGAATACATGTGTCAGTGACACGGTTCATATGCTTGTTGAGGAGCTCTTTCTCCTGCTCAGGTGTAAGGTCGCGGTAGTTAGGAACCCTGTAGTAGTGGTTGTGAGCCACGAGGTTCATGATATCCTCCTCAAGGTTGTTTGCCGAGCAAGACACGATCTGGATCTTGTCCTGACGGATCATCTCTGCGAGAGAGAGACCGAGCTCCGCGGTCGACATGGCACCTGCCATTGCAAGCATCATCTTTCCGCCCTTGTTCATGTGCTCGTCATATGCCTTTGCTGCGTCTACGAGGGCTGCAGAGTTGAAATGACGATAATGATGGGTGATAAACTGTGAAATAGGTCCTTTCATTTTGCTGTATTTTTATTACGTTAGTTGTTGCGTAGATTTCATATATTCTGCGAAATTACGGATTTTTTCGCTATTTTTGCAATCGTTTTTCGGACATTTTCGGGAAACAGACGAAACTTAGCACAATTTATTAATAGAAGATGCTGGATATCAACACAATAGAGAAGCTGGACAAAATCGCCACTCCGTTTTATTACTATGACATTGACCTGTTCCGCAAGACGGTGGATACCGCATCGGAACTTGCTCAGCAGCATGGCATCAAGGTACACTACGCCGTGAAGGCGAATGTAGAGCGAAGACTTCTGGAATATATCAGTTCAAAAGGCTTCGGAGCTGACTGCGTCAGCGGAAACGAAGTGCTCCACGCTCACGCCTGCGGCTTCCCTGCCGACAAGATCGTATACGCCGGAGTCGGAAAGAGCGACAAGGAGATATACCTCGCTCTCCAGCTTGGAATCGAGGCGTTCAACTGCGAGTCTCTCCAGGAGATATATGTAATAAACGAGATGGCTCATGTGCATGGCCTCAAGGCCAATGTATCTGTCAGGATCAACCCTGACATCGACGCCCATACGCACAAATATGTGACTACAGGTCTATACGAAAACAAGTTCGGCATCTCGCAGCACGAGTTCGACAAGCTCATAGACATACTCAAGAAGAGTGAGCACATCAATTTCATCGGCCTGCACTTCCACATCGGATCGCAGATCACAAGAGTCGACGAAGTGTTTGCGCTTGAATGTCAGAGAGTGAACGATATCGTAGCATACTTCGAAAGAAACGGACTGAAAGTCGACAACATAAACCTCGGCGGAGGCCTTGGAGTGGACTATGACGACCCCGATGAGAATCCGTTTGCAGACTTCGGCACATGGTTCAGGACAATCTCCGAGAACATTGTCCGCAGAGAGGACCAGACGGTGCATGTGGAGCCGGGACGTTCGCTTGTAGCGCAGTGCGGCACACTGATCTCCCGAGTGCTTTTCGTAAAGAGCGGAGAGACCAAGAACTTCCTCATCATGGATGCAGGTATGAATGACCTCATAAGGCCTGCACTTTACGGAGCATACCACAAGATCGAGAACCTATCGGCGTCACAGAGGACATTCTACCCTACCCACCAGGCATACGACATCGTAGGTCCGGTCTGCGAGTCCAGCGACGTCTGGGGCGCAGGACGCCTGCTTCCGCTGAGCGTCCGCGGCGACCTGATGGCGATCCGCAGCACTGGAGCATACGGTCAGGTGATGGCGAGCAGATACAACATGAAGGACCTTGCTCCTTCAGTCTTCAGCGACCAGCTTGACGAAGCGACCGCAGTGGAGGATTACTTCACACTGTCATCCCGGGCATAGCCGAGGGATCTATTGAATTAGAAAAGTAAATATCATATGTTTGAGAATTTAAGCGAAAGACTTGAGAGGTCATTCAAGATCCTCAAGGGTGAAGGTAAGATCACCGAGATCAACATCTCGGAAGCAATGAAGGACATCCGTCGCGCCCTTCTGGACGCCGACGTTAGCTATAAGATAGCAAAGCAGTTCTGTGACGATGTCAAGAAGAAGGCGATAGGTCAGAACGTACTCACAGCCGTGAAGCCTCAGCAGATGATCGTGAAGATCGTCCACGACGAGCTTGCAGCCCTCATGGGAAGCGAGTCTTCCGACATCAACCTCAAGGGCAGCCCTGCTGTCGTGCTCGTAGCCGGTCTCAACGGTTCCGGTAAGACCACATTCTCCGGCAAGCTCGCCCTCAACATCAAGAGCAAGAGAGGAATGAAGGTCCTCCTGGCAGCCTGCGACTACTTCCGTCCTGCGGCGATCGACCAGCTGAAGGTGCTCGGAGAGCAGATCGGTGTTGAAGTATATGCTGAGGAAGGTGTCAAGGATCCTATCCAGATCGCGCAGCACGCCATTGCAAAGGCAAAGTCAGAAGGATACTCTGTAGTGATCGTCGATACTGCCGGACGTCTTGCAGTTGACCAGGAGCTCATGAACGAGATCTCCGCTCTCAAGGAGGCCCTCAACCCTACCGAGACTCTCTTCGTAGTGGATGCGATGACCGGTCAGGACGCTGTAGAGACTGCAAAGGCATTCAACGACAGGCTTGACTTCGACGGCGTCGTTCTCACCAAGATGGATGGTGACACCCGCGGTGGTGCGGCACTCTCTATCAAGGCTGTGGTCGGAAAGCCTATCAAGTTCGTCAGCACAGGTGAGAAGATGGAGGCGCTTGACGTGTTCCACCCTTCACGTATCGCAGACCGTATCCTCGGCATGGGTGACGTGGTCTCACTCGTGGAGAAGGCTCAGGAGCAGTTCGACGAGGCTCAGGCACGCGAGCTCAAGAAGAAGCTGGCCAAGGACCAGTTCACCCTCTGGGACTTCTATCATCAGATTCAGCAGATCAAGAAGATGGGTAACATCAAGGATCTCGCATCGATGATTCCGGGCATGGGCAAGGCTCTCAAGGATGTAGACATGGACAACGACTCATTCAAGGGCATAGAGGCAATCATCCTCTCAATGACGCCATACGAAAGAGAGCATCCTGAATGCCTCAACGGCAGCCGCCGCAAGAGGATCGCAGACGGCTCGGGAACATCGCTCCCTGAGGTGAACAGGCTCATCAAGCAGTTCGAGGGCACCCGCAAGATGATGAAGACAGTCATGGGAGCCAACATGGGCAGCATGATGAAAGGCGCAATGAGACGCAGAAGATAATATTAATATTCTGATGTTATGGCGAGGATTTCCTCGCCATATTTTTTGTATGTGGCTTCGCCGAAGCCTTTTATGGCCAGAAGTTGTTCTTTGGTGTGCGGGATTATGGAGGCTATCGCCATCAGAGTGCTCTGGTGCATGATAGTGTAAGCGGGGACATTGTCTTTCTTGAATCTGTCCATTCTCCATTGCATCAGCCTTTCGCGGAGTTCTTCGTTGACCGAACCGGGAACCGCTTCCAGCTTGACCTTCGGTGAAGGCTTACTCACTTTGCGTTCCTGCAGGTTGCATTCCGTCCTGATGCGTGCATACTCGTCCACTGTAAAGCTTCCCTCCTTCACGCTGGCCATCGCGCGGCACTTGATGTCCAGACAGATCAGCAGATGCTCGGAGATTTCCTTGGCTTTTGCCTTGACATCCTTGTTGTCTATCGACAGACGGCTGCATCTGCTGACGAACTCATATACCTCCTCCAGGATCGGAAGGAAATATTCAGACGCTTTTAAAAGCCTCTCATTCAGGAACTCTTCCGACATATGGGTCATGCGAATATACTTCAGCTGCTTCTCGAATTTCATCGCAACAGCACGGGCATCCTCCAGGACCTGAGTGCGTGACATCAGGCCTGCATACTCCGGACCATAGACCTTCTCGACAGTACCGGACCATGACACCCTGTAGCGGTCAAGAAGCTTGACGGCTTCATCCAGACGGAACATCTCGCAAATGGTGTCATATTGATAGCGGCGCTCCTCTTCCGGAAGATTATCCGACACGGTTTCAACTGACGGGATAGCGTCATTGAATGAGGCTACATACGCATCCGAACAGATGCCGGAAGCCCTTATCGGCGAATCCAGGGATATGCCCTCAAGAGAGCGGCAACGGGAAAGGGCCACATACACCTGGCCGAATGCGAATGCCGCAGAGGCGTCTATGATGACCCGGTCGAATGTCAGGCCCTGACTCTTGTGGATGGTTATCGCCCATGCTACCCGGAGCGGAAGCTGCCTGAATGTTCCTACGACCTCCGGCATGATATCCCCTTCCTCATTGAGTCCGTATTGCAGGTTTTCCCACTCCACAGGCCCGACAAACACGGTCGTTCCATCAGAACATTCCACTTCGACGGAAGCATTGGAATTGATTGCCGTAACCCTTCCTATCTTGCCGTTATAGTAGGCTCCGTCCGGATCGTTTCTCACAAACATGACCTGCGCCCCGACCTTCAGCGAGAGCACATGGTCTGCCGGATATGTGTTTTCCGGGAAATCTCCATTGACATCAGCCTCGAACTGGCTGAGTTTACCAGGAAGTTCTTCGAGCTTCATGGAGTTGAAACTGTCAGCCTGGGCGTTGTGTGTAGTCAGTCTTATGGTCTCGCCATCATCCTCATACGCGTGCAGACGCGAATTAAGTGCCCTCAGGACACTTTCCGTAACTCTGTTCTCACGCACGGCATTGAGGATTTCCAGAAACTCAGCATCCTTCTGACGATGCACCTTCTGAAGTTCTATGGTGACGTAATCCAGCTTCTGCAATGCCTTGGAATGGAAGAAATACGGTGAAGGATACACCTGGCTCATGTAGCCGCGTTCACTCTCCTTTACAACCGGAGAGAGCTGCTGAGCATCGCCGATCATCAGCAGCTGGACACCGCCGAATGGCTTGTCATTATGGCGATAGCGCCTCAAGGTCATGTCCACAGCATCCAGCAGGTCGGCACGGACCATGGATATCTCATCAATGATCAAAAGGTCCAAGGTACGGATTATCTTCTGCCTTTCCTTGCGGAGGCTCCTGTAGCGCTCCGGCATCTGATATTCCGTCACAAGTTCCTTGACATCAGGAAGGTATGGACATAAGGGCAATTGAAAAAACGAATGAATCGTACTGCCTCCGGCATTGATTGCAGCAACGCCGGTAGGGGCAAGGACAACATACCTCTTGGATGTCGTCTCAGTTATGTATCGGAGAAATGTGGTCTTTCCCGTCCCCGCCTTTCCTGTCAGGAAGATCGATCTTCCCGTACAGTTTACATACCTCTCCGCCAATTGAAAAATTCCATCTTTCTCCATTGTCTTTTATCTGTTCATCAGAGCCCTCAGGGCGGATTCCGCGTCGTAGCGGGATTTGAAGTTCGGTTGGATGATTATGTTGTTCTTCCTGTCTATGGCTCCCCAAAGTTCAGTCGGGAACTGAACTATTGCCAGGCCCTGGTCGTTCATTCCGGTTGCATACCAATATTGAGGCTGGATGTACCAGTTACCGTAATAGTCAAGGTATCCCCAGAGTTCTGTTCCCGGATCCTGCTCTTCCCACAGGTCTATCCCAAGATATCTGCCCTTCTGGATGCTTCTCATCGCTGACTCCACGTCATACCTCCAACGGAAGCTGAACTGGATCACAGTCTGCGCATATACATTGATGGCACCCCAGCGGCCGTTGACAGGCTTGACAACGGCAAGTCCCAGGTCTGAATTGAAGTCCACGGCATATTCAAATGTAGGCGCAATCACCCACACCCCATATTCATTGAGATAGCCATATAAACCTGTTCCGGGATCTTCCTGTGCAGTAAGTTTGGAAGGATTTGGGGCGACAGATGACGCCGCTGCAACTACCGGGTTGACTATCGTTCCGAACGGAGTAGTATGCAAAGCCTGGCTGCTTCCGGTATTGGTCAAGCCAAGAAGGCCGCATGAGCTTACTGCAAAGGCGGCACAGAGAATGAGGGGAAGAAGTCTTTTCATATCAAAGTCTGTTTATCTCTTCAAATATAAGCATTATCGGCTAATATCCAATAGGATACATCCATTATTCTCCTTTCAGGTATTTCAGCCAGAAGGCCTGGTTGGCCTGGAGGAAGTGAGATCCCTGGTAACCGTAATAACCGTGCATGCCGTCCGGATAGATCATGAAGTCGAACTTCTTGCCTTTGCGATGAAGGGAATCAAGAAGCTGAAGAGTGTTCTGGTGGTGGACATTGTCATCACCGGTGCCATGCGTCAGTTTGAGCATGACGCTTCCATCGTCATTGCTGTAATCCACAGAATAGCCTTCTACATAATTCATCACCTTTGACACTTCGTATCCCTCCGGATTGTTCTGAGGCGTATCCATATAGCGTTCCGTGTAGTGAGAGTCATAAAGAGCCCAGTCATATACTCCTCCGCCGGCTATGCCATAATGGAACTTGTCCGGGGCCTGCATCAGGAGCATCGAGGTCATAGTGCCTCCGAACGAGAATCCCTCTACTCCGATCTTGTCGCCGTCCACATATGGCAGGGCCTTGAGCCAGTCCGCCCATGCGCAGAAATCCTTCACCTCCCATACTGTAAGCTGGCGGTAGATCATATCCAGACCGGCACGGCCGTTATGACCGGCGGCGCGCGGGTCGACTGTTATCTGGATGATGCCGTTCTCGGAATACCACTGGTTGACAGCATTCGGAGTCACCCATCTGTCGCGTACCATAGGGGTGTTCGGACCGCCATAGATGTCGACATGCACAGGATATTTCTTCGACTCATCGAAGTCCTTCGGATATACTATCGTTCCAGGAAGTCTGAATCCGTCTTCTGTGGTCATGAACACAAGTTCACCCAATGCATACTTTGACGCATCATAATCAGGTCCCTGCAGATCTGCCACGACTGCCCCCTGACGGATCTTCTTGCCGGAAGTCGGGAACAAGGCGATCTTTGTCGGAGTCGTAAAATTAGAGTATGAAGCGACAAAATACTTTCCGTCAGGAGAGAATGACACGCCTGTGGCATTGTATGCCGGATCAGTCAATGCTGTGACGACGCCTTTCCTGTCCACTTTGTAAAGCGCCTGCTTGGCGACAGCATCACGCTTGGCCGTGTAGTATACATCTCCTTTCTTCTCATCTACCCTTACGATTGCGACATTCCAGTTAGGACCGCCTGTGAGGCGGCGGAACTCGGTGCCGTCATATGAAAGGAAGTAGATCTGCTGCCAGCCGGTCTCGAATTCACGAGCCATGTAAAGGCCTTTGTCAGTGAATAACACACCGTCAAACCAGTTGAGCCAGGTCTTGTATGTTTCGTTGTATACGTGGCGTTTGCTGCCGTCTGCCGCACTCACAGAATAGAGATCTATGGTGTTCTGCAGGCGAGGCATGCGGGCTATGAAGAATTCCTTTGAGTCAGGACCCCAGAACGGGATGCCGAAGTACTGGTCCTGAGCAGGGTCGAAGTCGGCCCATGTAAGATCCCCGGTCAAGCCGGGGATGACGGATGAGGAGCCGGGAGTGAGGGTGGTCAGGTCTATGATGCCGATGCGGACCTGAGGGTTGGTCTGGCCGGCCTTCGGGTAGCGGGTCTCGCTGAGGGAGCCGCCGAGGGCGAGGTCCGTCACGCGAGGGCTCTGCGACTGAGAGGCGGCGGCAGACGGATTGGCGAATGCCGAATATATAGGGAACATCGGCACCTGGCTGTTGTCGAAGCGGTAGAAACCTATCTTCTTGCTGTCAGGAGACCACCAGAATGCCTTGTAGCGGGAAGGACGGCCGAATATCTCCTCATAGTATACCCATGATGCATAGCCGTTGAGTATGACATCCGATCCGTCAAAAGTCAGTCTGGTCTCTGCACCGCTGGCGATGTCCACAACATACAGGTCGTTATCGCGAGTGAACGCCAGTCTGGTAGAGTCTGGCGAATATGTAAGATTGACAGCACCTTCCGGTTTCACAGGAAACGCCGCATACTTCGAAGGAGCCTTGACGCCTTCAGTACGCTTGCCTGTGCGGGCATTGACCACAAAAGCAGAACTGTCAGCATATGTTCCGTCATAGGTGAATATAACCTCGTCATTGTCAATCCATTTCCACGCACGGGGAATAGGATTGAACTCCCGGGCATATGAAAATGCTGAAGCAAGCCCGAAGAGCATAGTCAAAAGTAAAACCTTGTATTTCATTTAATGATCATTTTTATACTTTTAAAATCAACCGGCGAAGAGTTCATCCTTGAAGTTCACCAGGTAGACCTTCTCCGTGGCGCGGGTCATGGCCGTATATAGCCATTTGAGGTCATCCGCTGTCAGCTCTTCCTGCCAGAAAGGATTGTCAATGAACACGCACCTCCACTGTCCTCCCTGAGACTTATGACAGGTGATGGCATTGGCATACTTGAGCTGAAGCGCATTGTAATATTTGTCCTCACGGACTGCCTCGTAACGTTTCTTCTTCGTGGTTATATGCGAGTAGTCCTCGTTCACACCCTGATAGAGCATGTTTGACTGCTCATAGGTCAGAGATGCGCTCTCTGACTCCAGTGTATCCAGAATCACCTTCGCAGTTATCTCCTGGTCATCATAGTCAGGGAAGGATATCCTCGCCTCGGCGAAGTGCAGGCCATATCTTTCCTCGAAACGGGAGATCTTCTCAAGCTTGGCTATGTCACCGTTCGCGATATAATCCATACCCTCAACCCCGTCGAGGAACTGATAGCAGTTCTTCACTATCATCAGCTTGTCATCCCTGACAAGACGTTCCTCCTTGAACTGGACAGTGGAACGGATGCCGAGGTTATATTTGATCGCTCTCTTGTTGGACCTGCAGAGGATGATGGTTTCATCCTCCCCATACTTGGCATAGGCATCGGATATCTTCTCGATAAGGTCTCCCCCGCCGATACGCTCCACATCCTCAAACTGCTCCACCTCGAGGCCTAGATCACACAGGTCCATTACGCCCGGGCCATATTCCAGCTCGGAAAGAAGCGTGCGTATCATGGTCGCATTATACAGGATGCCGGACTCGCTCTGCTGGCGGACGACTGTCCTGAGCTCCGCGAAGACGGTGCCGCCCATCATAGCCATGTAATCATGCAGCAGCGCCGGACTGGCATCCAGGCCCACCGGAGGCAGCTGAGCCGAGTCACCTATAAGAATGACCTTGCATTCCGCTCCGGAACGGACGAAGGCAATCAGATCGTCGAGCAGATTGCCCGATCCGAAACTCGTCGTTGATTGCTGCTGACCTGATTCTATTCCTATCAGAGAAACCTCATCCACGACAAAGAGAGTCTCCTTGTCCTTGTTTGGTGCCAGAGAGAACTGACCGAATCCGTCTCCACCGACAGATTTCTGCCTGTAGATATGCTTATGGATTGTATATGCCGGCTGGCCTGCATAAGACGAAAGGACCTTGGCGGCGCGGCCTGTAGGAGCGAGCAGCACGCATTTGGTCTGGAATTCCTTCAGGACAGATATGACTGACGATATCGCTGTGGTCTTACCTGTGCCGGCATAGCCGTTCACGACAAGGATGTCGTCATCATCGGTACTGACAAAATCAGCCACCTTCCGGAGAAGGGCATCCTGGCATGAAGTCGGCTCGTGCTGAAGCCGGCCTGTGAATGCCGAATACAGGAAATCACTTCTTCCCATCAGCTGTTCCTCCTGAACATCATTGATACGACAATCAGCACAGGATAGATTTCGACACGGCCGAGGAACATATCGAATGCATAAATGAGCTTAGCCATAGATGACTGAGCCGCATAACAGTCCATGCTGCCCAGCTCGCCGAGTCCGGGTCCGACCGAACCGATGGAAGCGATCACGCCTGAAACCGCATCTGCAGCGCTCTCGCCGCAGAGCATGACGAGGAATATGGACAGAATTACAAGGAACACATAAGTCACGATATACATCAGGACTGACATCACCGAACTGTCCGAAAGGTGCTGACCGCTCATACGCACATGGCTCACCTCTGACGGGTGCAGCCTGTGCTTGAGCTCATGTCCCACAGCCTTGAAGGTTATCAGGATCCTGTCGATCTTGATACCACCTGTAGTCGAGCCAGAACATCCGCACTGGAACGAAACGAAGACCAGCACGAGGCATGCAAGCCAAGGCCACATCGAATTGTCGCATATGGCAAAGCCTGCGGTCGACATATAACTGATCACGGTAAAGAAGGAATCCATCGCCGCCTCTTTCCAGTCCTGATAGCCTCCACGTGTCATCAGAGAGAACATCACTATGACTGAGCATACTATGATGGAGCCGATGTAATACTTCACAACGGTGTTGTTCATCGGCTTGAGAGACCTTGTCGCAAATGCAGCGTATATGAGTCCGAAGTGCATCGCACACACGGTCATGAAGAACATGAATATCACATTGATGACATCCGAGTCGAATGCTCCCACAGACGCATTCCTTGTACTGAAGCCACCTGTGGCTGCCAGGCTGAAGGCATGGTTGATGGCATCGAAGAACGGCATGCCGGCCGCCCACAGGGCAAGGCATGAGGTCACGGTGAAACCGAGATATACACTGGCTATGATCGTCACTGTCTTGCTGGACTTGTATCTGTATCCCTCCTTGGAAAGCGACGACATCTCCATGGTAGTCAGTTTGTGACGGTATGGACTGGCTCCCGGAAGGACAAGAAGCAGGAAGACCACGACTCCCAGACCTCCGATATAATGCGTCGAAGACCTCCAGAAGAGGAGGCTCTTCGGCAGAGCCTCGATGTCAGTCAGGATTGTAGATCCCGTCGCAGTATATCCGGAAACGCTTTCAAACCAAGCATTTACAAGTGTAAACTCCCCTCCCCAAAGCACATACGGAAGCATTCCGAATATGAATGAAAGTATCCATGAGAGGACTATGGTGAGGAAACCGTCCTTCAGGGTCATTGCTGACGCCTTCTTCACGAAGATGAAAGGGAACGCGCCGACAAGGAGAGTTATGACGAAACTGATGAGCAATGGCGTGAATGCCGAGTCCATGCCGTATATTATGGATACGGCAAGGGACAGGAACATGAACAGCGCGCTGACGAGCAGGGCCAGTCCCACGTTTCGTGATATTGACTTGATGTTCATACGTTATTGCCTGTCTTTCAGCGCCTTGACCCTCTTCTTTAGTTCCTGGTTCTCCTCCATCAGATCTGTTATGCCTGCATTGATGTTCGCAAGCTGGTCATCTCCTTCGAACGTATATGTGTACCGGCGTCCCGATGCCTTGTATGCATCCAGGCCGTCAGACATTCTATATAAAGGATTGACATAGTTGGCAATGATGAAATACATGAGCAGGAAGATCAGAAGCAGACCGGCGCCCACTGACACCACTCCAGGGATGATGCTCCTGTAGAATCCCGCGTCGAAATTGGCTGAATTCGCTATCAGGTCTTCGTGAATGGCCTCATTCAGAGTGTTGATGTCATCACGGAAGCTTGTGTATCGAGGCTGAAGAGTGCCGAAGAACCACTCTCCCGTATTGACACTGTCTGCCAGAAAGACCTCGTCAAACTTCATGGATGTCCTCATGTATGCATCGAAAGACACGACTACCGAATCAACCATAGGAAGAGCCTTCGGCGACTTGATAGAAGCCTTGAGCGAATCCGCCTGGGCATTGAAGTCGTCAAGGTCGAAGTCCGGCATAAGGGATATGTCGTTGGTCACCACGACGGCAAGCATCTGCAGGTCATATTCCTGCGTGATGTCAGCCAGCTTCTGAGACAGTCCGACGCTCTTTATGTTTGATGCGATGAGCTCTGATACATAGTCGCTCATCCTGCGGTATTCCAATATTGAAATCACTCCGGACAGCAGCAGGACTACAGCTATCGATCCGAGTGCTCTGACAAGTTTCTTCCTCATAGTCAAATAATTTTCCTCAACTTGCAAATATAGCAATATTTCAATAACTTTGGGAAAATCACAAAGCATATGCGACACCCTTTCAAAGCATTTCTCATTGCATCTGCAGCCATCCTCGCAGGATGCTCCGGACACACAGAACGCAATCCAGAAAAGACATTATGGTATGACTCCCCTGCTCAGGCATGGGAAGAGACACTTCCTGTGGGAAACGGAAGGATGGGAATGATGCCATACGGGCAAGTGGACAGAGAGAAGGTGATCCTGAACGAAATCTCGCTCTGGAGCGGTTCCGAGGCTGATTATGCCAATCCGGACGCAGCGGAAAGCCTGCCCGTGATAAGGGAGCTGCTCAAGCAGGGAAAGAATGCGGAGGCGCAGGAGGTCATGTATGAGCGCTTCGTGCCGCGCAAGCCGACCGGAGGCGGAACATACGGAAGCTACGAAGTGCTGGGACAGCTGGTCGTGGATTTTGCATATGACACAGAAGCCGATGTGGAAGGATACACGAGGGGGCTGGACCTTGAGACAGCAACAGCATGGACGGAATTCACCCGTGGCGGCACGAGATATTCAAGGCAGTGCTATGTATCACGTCCTGACGATGTCATGGTCATGGAAATAGAGGCTGAAGGTCCGGCGAAGCTCGATTTCACAGCCAGTCTCGACAGAGCGGGCAGATGCACGCTAGAGGCGACAGAAGACGGTCTGCTGAAGATGTATGGAACGCTTGACAGCGGAGCGGAAGGGGTCGAGGGCATGAAATACGCAGCATATGCCAAGGTCATTACCGATGGCGGCAAGACGACGATGCTTGAGGACTCCCTCGCCATTGCGGTGAAGGATGCCGACAAGGCATTGATCATAATCAGCGCGGCGACAGATTACTTCGAAGGAGACGGATATGACGCAAAGGCTCATGAACTTCTGCTGGCAGCCGACAGACCTCAGAAGATGCACTCGAAAGCCGTCAAGGCACATAGAGAACTGTTCGACAGGGCAAGCGTGAGCATCGCATCTTGCTCCGGCAGCGAAAGCCTGCCGACTGACGACAGGCTTCATGCCTACGCAGAAGGCGCAGCTGACAATGCCCTTGCATCACTGTACTATAATTTCGGACGCTATCTGCTGATCTGCAGCACACGCGAAGGCAGCCTGCCACCGAACCTCCAGGGTCTGTGGGCAAACACATTCTGGACACCATGGAACGGAGACTACCACACCAACATCAATGTCCAGATGAACCACTGGATCGCAGAGCAAGGCAATCTGAGCGAACTCCACATGCCACTGACAGAGCTGGTGCTCAAGCTCATCCCGAGCGGAGAAAAGACAGCGAAGGACTTCTACGGTCCCGACGCGGAAGGATGGGTCCAGCACATGATGACAAACGTATGGAACTATACGGCTCCGGGCGAGCACCCGTCATGGGGTGCGACCAACACCGGCGGCGCATGGCTCTGCGCGCATCTTTGGGAGCATTATGCATATACAGGAGACATGGAATATCTTGAAAGAGTATACCCTGCGCTCGAAGGAGCGTCTAAGTTCTTCCTTTCGACAATGATGGAAGAGCCTTCCAACGGATACCTTGTCACGGGTCCGACATCATCTCCAGAGAATGAGTTCATATGCGACGGAAAGAAGGTCAGCATCTGCATGGGGCCGACAATGGACAACCAGCTTGTAAGAGAGTTGTTTACCAATACTATTGAGGCTGCAAAGATTCTTGCAACATCAGGCAGGCAGGTCGACAGCAGCGTCGCCGAGAGGCTCTCCGAAGCTCTCGGCCGGCTTGCTCCACATCAGATAAGCGACGACGGATACCTGATGGAATGGCTCGAAGACTATCAGGAAGCTGACATACACCACAGGCATGTCTCACATCTGTACGGACTTCATCCGGGCAATCAGATCTCCCCTGTCAAGACACCGGAGCTTGCAGAAGCATGCAGGGTGACACTCAACAGGCGCGGCGACGAGGCGACAGGCTGGAGCCGTGCATGGAAGCAGAACTTCTGGGCCCGTCTCGGTGACGGCGACCGCGCCCTGAAGCTGCTCCGCAGCCTCCTGCAGCCGACCCCGACCGGCCCGGCCCATCACAGCGGCACCTACCCTAACCTCTTCTGCTCACATCCTCCGTTCCAGATAGACGGAAACTTCGGAGGAGCAGCCGGCATAGGCGAAATGCTCCTGCAGAGCCATGAAGGCTTCATAAACGTACTCCCGGCATTGCCGGCTGAATGGAAAGACGGTACCCTCAAAGGCTTCAAAGTCCGCGGAGGTGCAACAGTCGACCTGACATGGAAAGACGGCAGACCGGTTGAAATGACCATAACAGGAGGCTGGCAGGACACCGTCACAATAGTCTATAAAGACAAGGTAACGACACTCAATCTTGAAAAAGGAAAGACCCGGACAATCCGGGCCTTCTGACAAACTTATTTCTTAAGTAACGCATCCATAAGCTTGACTCTGTGGTCGAAGAAGTCATTGACATAGGTGACTTCTTCTTCCCATGTGTCGAAGCGGACAAGACCGACACTTACATGCCAGTACAGAGTGTTCCATCTTGTGAAATTCCTGACTTGAGCTTCGCTGATATTCTCTGCCACAGCGGCCATCTTTGCCCTGAAGACAGGCAGCATCGGTTGGAAGTCTTCCCATTCCTTGCGGACCGCATTGACGAAATATTCGTCCTCAAAGAGACGGCCGAAGTATTTCCACTTGGTCCATATCTGCTGATCCCTGTCCGGTTCTGCCGGCAAAGCCGCCCAACCGGCTGTTTCATCTTCCCTGTATGCCAGACCCATGCTCCATTCCGCATCCCACACCGGCGCGATCTGCAGCTTCGCTTCACGTGACGGAAGAACATAATACATATTAGGCTCCAGATTGCCTGTCAGTTCCTGGACCAGGAACCATTTCGCAAACGTCTCTACATCAATATATTTCCTATATCCAACATCAGGTTCCTTGAAATTGTCTCCATATAGCGCGGCTTCAAAGTCATTCATGAATCCAGTTATGAACTTGAAGCTGTCATCCCCAGCCGCAATCTCTCCGTCCTCCGGATCAGGATATTTGAATGTATACCAATATTGACGATGGTCTGTCATGAAATTCAACGGCTCTTCCCAGAAGTAGTTGTCGTTCTCAAACAGAAATCCGTCATCCTCTACATCCACACGATGACTCTTCTTCTCTACCTGATCTGTCAAGACATACATTCCCATGTACTTTCCGTTCATATGGAGCTGCACATGACGGTAACGGATCGGATATGGAAGGCCCACAGCCTGAGCCAATTCGCACATATATGCTGTCCTCATCAGCGACTTATCGCAGTATTCCGCCAACAAGACCCAATCTTTATTTGCCGGAAAGCCCACAATACTCTGCTTCTCATCGAACTTGATCTTATATGGCTTCTTGTCATATCCCCATGTAGCATTTCCCCTGCCCTTGATGCGGCCCTCAGCAGAAAGCACCACCTCATAGCCCTTCGTAACCATAAGGCTCATATTCAGATACTCGTCCTTGCTCTCTACGGTCTTTCCGTCCTCAACATCGATATAAATTTCGGGGACATACTGCGGAGCTGGCTCCAGTTCAGGAAGAACAGGCTCCGGAACAGGAGGTACGACATCCCCCTGACCGAGATCATCAGGAGAACATGAGGTCACAAATACAAAAGCCGCCAAGACGGACAAGAAAGCATGATGGATATTCATAACATCAAGTTTCCCCGTTAAAAATTCGTATTTAAAATCCATATTGTCTTATTTATGAGCAGAGCTAGCTGACCTCAGCAGTGTCACACCCGCTCCGCTTACCGGAAAAGTCTGACCTGCAGGCGTCCGAATGATGGACGCTTCCTGTTACAAATATATCATAATTTGTAAACACCACAAGAAACTATTTATTCTTTGCACCTTTTGCGAATAGCCGGTCAGTAATAACTAATAGGGTGTAACAACAAAAAGTTGCTACACCCAGATGCTTGATCGATTGAATATCTTTCTAGTATTCCTCTTCGTTGAAGAAATCTTACGCCCGTATTACTCATTGATAGCCACCAACATATATCTGGCAATCCCGTCAGGGCAGTGTTCGGGCAGTCTGTGGCTCATTGAGCAGTGCCGAAATGCATTTTCCGCTGACCTGAAAATGCCTCAAAATCTACTACTCTTCTTCCTCGCGGAGGAGAATAATAATAATTCTTCTTTTTCTCCTGTCGGGTAATCGTTATTTCTTGCGTAATAAAAGCACTAAAGTGATAAGAAGTGCAAGATAAACAGCAAGAGAGCCAATGGACGACAGAATATTATAATAAGGATAATATTGCGTAGGTACTTTGACTAGTATAACTCCCCAAAGTGAGAGTAAGACACTTGGAATGAATGGAGTGCATTTCACAAACACATTGACCTTTCTGTCAACAGGGCTTGCATTTATGAAGAGGAAAAGTCCCACTATGGCAATAATGTTTATCAGTAACACACCATATTCCAATCCTCCTGAAAGTATTTCTGGTGAGGTCTTTTTTAGGATATGTATCAAAGCTGAAGAGATAGGTTTCAGCATCATCAGCAATAGTCCAACCTTGTATCTCTTATCAGTGTTGTACTCTTTAATCCTAAAAAACATTATCGGCACAAAGAGGAACAATACCCAGAACATCGCTTCAATAATGTCACCATTCCTTAAGAGAAAGCGTTCCCAATAATATGAAGGATTATTTACACTATTGGCGATATTCCAAGCATCTTGAAGAACAGGTAGTGAATAATAACACAGCAAGAGCACGGTAAATTGACGCTTTGGTTCAATGGTTTTTGTTTCTTGTGTCATAATATGATATGGCTTAGTTGTAATTAATTGTAAATGTATGCAAACAATCTCAAAATGCCAATAGAGAGACACAAAAGTGCCCCACCTTGGCTAACTGAATTAAGCAAGTATTTAGACAAAAAATGACCGACTGGACTGTCCAATCGGTCATTGTAAATCATTGGTATTTAGGCTTATAACCTTTTTCAACCTACTAATACTCCTCCTCGTTCCAGAAGAAGTCGTCCTTTGACGGATAGTCCGGCCAGATGTCTTCGATGCTTTCGTAGATTTCGCCGTCATCCTCAAGCTCTTCAAGGTTTTCCACTACTTCGAGAGGTGCTCCCGAGCGTGTTGCGTAGTCGATGAGCTCCTCCTTTGTTGCAGGCCATGGAGCGTCCTCGAGTCTGTATGCAAGTTCAAGTGTCCAATACATAGTTATATAGATTTAATTTATTAATAATCAGCGTTTTCAGTTCAGCGCCCTATTAAGGGGGCGCAAATATAGACAAAAAAACTTAATGATGATGTTCTTTTTGTTATTTTTGCACAAAATTTATACAAATTTCATGATGGTGCCATGGAACAAGTACCATACCACCATGTAAGAATGCATCTTTTTGACATAAAAACCATATAAAATGGCCTATACAAAAGAAGAGCGCTACGACGAAGCGACGACTGCAGCCATCGCTGCCCATTATAAGGAAATACTCAAGCTGCTGGGCGAAGACCCTGAGCGCGAAGGACTTGTAAAGACTCCGGAGCGAGTGGCGAAGGCCCTGCAGTTCCTGACACACGGAAGCCAGCAGGACGGAGCGGAGATCCTCAGGAGCGCGATGTTCAAGGAAGAGTACCAACAGATGGTCCTTGTAAAAGACATCGAGCTGTATTCTACCTGCGAGCATCATGTGATGCCGTTCATCGGCAAGGCGCATGTGGCATATATTCCTAATGGTACGATCACCGGACTGAGCAAGATCGCACGCGTTGTGGAGACGTTCGCCCGCCGCCTGCAGGTGCAGGAAAGACTGACGACTCAGATCCGCGACTGCATCCAGGAAACTCTCAACCCGCTCGGAGTGGCTGTCGTCATCGAGGCTTCACACACTTGCATGACGCTCAGGGGTGTGCAAAAGGCCAATGCGGTGACAACCACATCGGCCTTCAGCGGTATCTTTCTCAAGGATGAGAGGACTCGTAATGAGTTCCTGAACCTGATCCGGTAGATCCCCGGTCAAGCCGGGGATGACGGTGGGTCAAATCCCGGATGACGGTGGGTCAAGTCCTGGATGACTGGTTTATAGATATGCATCTTCTACGACCTTGGCGCTTCTTGCTATGAAGTCGCTGAGGTCTTTTCCTTTGAGCATGCCGTTGGCCAGGAGTGCGAGGTCGGTGATCTGCTTGAGGATCTCGTTGTCAAGCGCGAATGCTTCGAGAGCATCCTTGTGCTCTGCAGCAGCTGCGATGATCTTGGTCACGAGAGGGTTCTCCATATTAACGACGATGTTATACATCATCGGCATCTCGCCGTAGAAGTTCATTCCTCCGCCCATTGCCGACATTTCGCGGTAGCGGCGCATGAACTCGCTCTGGGTGATGAGGATAGGGGCAGCCTCCGCTCCGAGGTTCTCCGCCTGGACATGATATTCATTCTCCTTCGGAAGTACGGCCTTGAACATTACTGAAAGTTCTTCCTGCTCAGCCTCTGAGAGTTCTGGCTTTGACTTGTCATCCTTAGGGATGAGGTTGTCAACTGTGTCAGAGTCGACGCGTGCGAAGCGCGAGTTCTCGATCTTGCTTTCAAGAAGCTGGACATAGTGGCTGTCAAGCTGACAGTCCATCAGGAGCACGTCATAGCCTTTGTTCTTTGCAGCCTCGATGAATGCATACTGGCTGTCCACATCTGTCGCATAAAGGAAGACTGTCTTCTTGTCCTTGTCAGTCTGCTCCCCTTCTATAGCCTTCTTGTAGTCGTCGATGCTGAAGTACTTGCCTTCTGTGGTCTTGAGAAGGGCGAACTTCATCGCACGTTCGCAGAATTTCTCGTCAGAGAGCATGCCGAACTCGATGAAGAGCTTGAGGTTGTCCCACTTCTCTTCGAGCTGCTGACGCTCGTTCCTGAAGATCTCGTCAAGGCGGTCAGCGACCTTCTTTGTGATATAGGTAGATATCTTCTTAACATTGGCATCGCTCTGGAGGTAGCTTCTTGAGACATTGAGAGGGATGTCCGGTGAGTCGATGACTCCATGAAGGAGTGTAAGGAACTCAGGGACAATGTTCTCGACAGAGTCTGTCACGAACATCTGGTTGCAGTAGAGCTGGATCTTGTTGCGCTGGATCTCTACGTTGTTCTTTATCTTAGGGAAGTAGAGGATACCTGTGAGGTTGAACGGATAGTCCACATTGAGGTGGATGTGGAACAGAGGTTCCTCCGCCATCGGGTAAAGGGCTCTGTAGAACTCATTGTAGTCCTCATCCTTGAGGTCAGCCGGCTTGCGGGTCCAGAGAGGCTCTACCTTATTGATGACATTATCCTTGTCAGTGTCTACGTACTTGCCATCTTTCCACTCCTGCTCCTTGCCGAAGATCACAGGAACAGGCATGAACTTGCAATACTTGCTCAGGAGGCCTGAGATGCGGCCTTTTTCAGCAAATTCCTTCTCGTCTTCCGCGATGTAAAGGGTGATGACAGTTCCCCTGTCCGCCTTGTCGCACTCTTCCATATCATACTCAGGAGAGCCGTCGCAAGACCATTTCACGGCCTTTGCTCCGTCCTTCCACGAGAGTGTCTCGATGGTCACCTTCTCCGCAACCATGAATGCAGAATAGAATCCAAGGCCGAAGTGACCGATGATGCTGCCGAGCTGGTCCTTGTATTTCTCAAGGAACTCTCCTGCTGACGAGAATGCGATCTGGTTGATGTATCTGTCAACCTCTTCGGCTGTCATACCGATGCCGTTGTCGACGATCTTGAGGGTCTTTGCCGATTCGTCGAGTTCGATGCGGACTGCGAGGTCTCCGAGTTCGCCCTTATAGTCGCCGGAGGCGGCAAGGGCCTTCATCTTCTGTGTCGCGTCCACAGCGTTCGCCACGAGCTCTCTGAGGAATATCTCGTGGTCAGAATAAAGAAACTTCTTGATCACCGGGAAGATGTTCTCGGTGGTTACTCCTATTTTTCCTGTTGTTGCCATTGTATTTTGTTTAATATTCTAATATTCATTTTTATAGGACAGATCCTCACGTCGGCCTTCGGCCTCCTCAGGATGACAGAAAAGGGCCGTCCGTCTGGTTGACAAAAGGGCCGTCCGTCTGGACGACCCCATATAGTCAAATTGTGTTCCAATGCTGAAATACTGACAAATAGTCATATTGCACTGCCATTCTACCTGCTTGTCTTGATATCTACTGTGTATGGTGTGAATGTCATGTGGCAGTAGTCGTGAGGAACACCTTCGCGATATATGTCAAGATTGAAGATTCCGTCATAGACATTGGTCTTCTCCTTGGACTCCAGGTATCTTTCGCGTATTGTGAAGCTTCCGACCGTGCCATACTCTGCAGTCATGCCGATTGTAGTATCTTCCTTTCCACGCGACTCGACAGACCATTCATACAGCTCTCCCCTCTTGGGATGCATCTTCATTTTTGCGACAGCTTTCTCTCCCATATCCACTGCCCACGTGCTGTCCGCTGCAGAAAGCATCGTGATTTCCGAATCCTCCGGAAGCGAGAAGGTGAAGTCCAGACGCGAATAGTCAAAATCATTGCCTGTCATTTCGAACAGCAGGAGCTTCCAGGTCACACCTTCTTCACGGATGGACAATCCCTTGGTGTCAACCCTCATATATGTATAGCGATACTCTCTTGTCGAATGATAAGAAATATCATATACTCCCTGCCCCATATCCGTGCAGTTGCCAAAGAACCGGTAATCAGACTCTTTCTCCAGGTCCGAGAGTTGAAGATATGCATCGAAAGCGATTGCAAATTCGACCGCCTCGACAGGTATAGCCACTGTCTCTGACATCACTTTCTTTGAATATGACTGGAGTTTCTGAGCCGTAACCGGAGACACCTCGGAATATTCAGCTATGCAGCCTGCCGCCAGCGGCAGGAATGCCATAAAAACAAATAACTTCTTCATAACAAGACTGATTTAGAAACGGTATCCAAGACCTATTTTACCACCCATGCACAAGGTTCCGAAAGAATATTCAGCAAAGAAAAACACTTCCCTTCCCGCAGTAATGCCGATTCCCGTCATCTGGAATGCCGGAAAAACCTCCGTCACGCCGTCAAATGTGCCGACGCCAACTCCTATGCCGACTTCTGAATATAATCTGCAATAATTGAAATTTGCCCAATAGAACCGGGCCGAAGGGATGATGGTAGCTGACATGCCGCGTCTCTTCCTTATAAGCTGTTCAGTATCCGGATCGACAAGAGAGCCGTGGAAACCATTGAAATAGAGTCCGGCCGACAGGGTGAAACGCCTCTTGGCATGCCATGAGAACTCTCCGAAGATCTGCCCTGTCATATACACAGGACCATCCTGAGGAGCATACAGACCTTCAAGTCCGGAAGGACGATCATAGCCAGGACCATAAACATTCTCATTCCAGTCATGGATGAAGTTTGTTTCATCCATTAAGGCATAGCCGCCATATCCGAGGCGTACCTCGAACTTATACGGCCACTCCTCCCAGAACTTGAATTCACGCTGGAGCTTTTCCATCTTGTTTTGCAAGATCCTGTCGCTTATCTTGTCCTGTGCGTTCAAAGGAATGACGACACAAAGCGACAGCAAAATAAGAATCCTTTTCATATCGGTAAGTTCAGTTTATTTCGCATGGTCTGTTATTTCATAACTAGGATATGCGTGGCCGGAATATGTCATGCGGCAGGTCTTCAGAAGCTCCGACTGGCGGAAGAACTCCACCGTCATGAGGCCGGTATATGAAGTTGAAACGATCAGCATCTTCTTCTGATGATCAAATTTCACATCCATATCCTCAATGGCGTATGATGCGCTGTATGGAGAGTTCTCAGTGCATGTTCCGGATGCCGACACCGACAAGTGCATCCCTTCCTTCCCTTCTTCAAGAAGCCTCACCTCAAACCAGATGTTTCCCTCCTCGGTCTGCATCTCCCAGCAGTCCTTGGCAACAAGCCTCACGGTTACATCCTCATTATATGACAGATTCATATCACAGCCTCCTTTGAGAGAGAAGAACCCGGCTTCGGCAAAAGCAAATTCATTATATCTATAGACATAGTACCCATTTCCAGACCTGAGTTCCGTCCTTACCATATCATATTCCTCCGACACCTTCACTTCGGGATCCGCTTCAATGAAACGGGCTATGTAATATGCTTCATAGAAACTTTTCAGATAACGTTCTATATTGTTGGAGAAGAGCTGCGCGCAGAAACGCGTAATTCTGTCGTTGGTCGTATCGTCAAGATCTGACAGGTCCGACACCTTGCATGAAACTGTAGCAAGGAGTGACAATAAAAGTATAACCGTCTTTCTCATATCATCAGAATCTATAACCTATACCTATCATTCCTCCTATATACACAGAGCCGTAGCCCACTTCCGCAAATCCGAAGACCTTGCGGCCGACGGTTATGCCTATAGGGACCAGCTGGGCTGACAGATAGGATTCGGAAATCGTGTCATATGTTCCTTTCATCTGTCCTGCCGTCACGCCTACGCCCAACGAAGAATACATTCTCACCATTTCGCGATTGACCCAATAGAACCTCGCATGCGGCATAAGCGTCAGGACATATCCGGCTTCCCTCTGCGACACTTCGGTCGCAGGCTTCCATATCGGATTGACTGCCGCACTGACGGCAAATGTGAACCACTTCCTGATATGGAAATCAATCTCAGCAACAATATTTCCCGTCATGTATGTCTTGCCGAAATCGGACATGAAAATGTCCTGAACCGGAGTATATTCATAATGTCCGAGATTGCCGTATCCTGTGAAATTCATGGCATCTATCGACGGATAGCCGCACCAGCCGAGCCTGATCTCATGTCTGAAAGGCAGTTCTTCCCTCTTATTACCGGCCTGCGCATCGAAGACAGACGCGCAAGTCAGCATCAATAACAATATTACAACGAATCTTTTCATAGCCGGTCAATTATCAGAAGTCATAAACCTCGTTTCTCACCTCCGAGCCGTCATAGGTACACTTGACAACATCAAGTTCCTCCATTGAGCCATCCTTATCATTATCTCCGGAAATCCTGACTGTCACAGCCCCGTCCATCATCACACATGAATGATTCACATTGACATTTCCCCTGTAGACTTTCCTGACCAGCGGTCCATCAGTCTTGACATGAACTTCATATCCTGCATATGACTTGCACATGCAGTCTGCCACGATCTCCCAGCTGTAAAATGCATTCTCGTCTTCAACTGAGTTGAAATCAACGACATACGAGTCACCGGCATAGGACTGACAGTAAATCCTGTATTCATAGTTGGAATCCTCCGGCATATACACAAGCTCATATCTATCCTTGTCGGATGTCATCACCCACAACGCGCCTGGCTCTGAGATGGACCTGCCGCCTGTGCTCAATGTGAAGGTGTAGAAGTCCTGCATTTTGTAGTGGGTATCGTCAACCTTTATCAAGGTCCTGTAGATATACCCCATCTGCATCTTCTCTTCGGCAGACATCTTTTCATATGCTTCGACCGACATGGCGGTCTCTGCCATTATCACTGGGAAAATCACCTTGGACTTGACTTCTGTCCAGGCATAGGTCTGAAGATTATGTCTATTGTAGTCAGATGTCTCACCGGAATCCAGTCTGCAGGCACTTATAACAGGGATGCAGAGCATCAAAATCAATATACACTTTTTCATAACACTCTGATTTAGAACCTATATCCGACACCTATACTCCAACCTACGTACGCCATTCCGAATCCAGATTCGGCAAAGCCGTAGAGCTTTCGGCCGAAAGTGATCCCCAGAGGCACCACCTGCACAGAAGGCTTGGCCATAAATTCGTTATCGTCATATGACATCCATGCTCCGATGCCGACAGATCCATATAAGGTGCATGCCGGACGGTCGAGATACTTGAAACGTGCTGTCGGGATAATATGCACTGAGACTGAAGATTCTCTTCCCCTCCTGTTGCCCTTATAATCATAGACATAATTCCACATGCCCGCCATATATGCCACTGCCGCAAATGTAAACCTTCGGGAGCAATTGTAGCTGTATTCAGCGGTGACATGCCCCAGCATATACCGTGGGCCCTCATAGTCTCTATATAAATATGAAGGATTGTCATAAGGCCGGTAGGCCGGCTCGCCAAACCGCCCGAACATCAGCCATTCCATGACAGGATAGCCTGCCATTCCTATTCTGAATTCGTGTCGGGGAAACACATCGTCCTTTTCCCGGGCATGGACAGCCGGTTGCAGGAGAAGCAGCATGCCGAAAAGAATTGAAAGTTTTTTCATAATGTCTTTATTGTCAGTCCGGTCAATAAGATGCACATATGTCCTCGCATGTTGCATACTTGAAAGAAAAAAGGCCGCATTTCTGCGGCCGTATACTGAAGTGAGAGATGCTGTTATTTGTACATGAATCTCTTGATACTCATCTTCGGAGTCTTCTCGAAAGGCTCTGCCATGACCTCTATGAGACCGATCTTGCTGTATGCAGGCATTGACTTGTTGACCTCTGCGATGAGAGTTGTCTTATACATCTCAAGGTCTATCTGAGCCTCCTTCAACGCATCCTTGTCCATATACACGAGAGCCACGAGCTTTGCGCCCCTGTCGACCACGACTGACTCGATCACGTATGGCTGGTTGTTCAGCACAGCCTCGATCTCCTCAGGATAGATGTTCTGTCCGTTTGCAGAGAGGATCATGTTCTTGCTGCGGCCCTTGATGAAGATGTTGCCCTTCTTGTCAAGGAGTCCGAGGTCACCGGTACGCATCCAGCCATCCTCTGTGAATGCCGCCTTTGTAGCCTCTTCGTTCTTATAGTAACCGCTCATGATGTTCATACCTCTTGCCTGGATCTCGCCGACCTTGGTGTATGGATCCTCTGAATCGATACGTACTTCTACGGTGTCGATAGGCTTGCCGCAAGACTTCGATGCGAACTCCCACCAGTCTTCATATGCCATAAGAGGAGCCGCCTCTGTCATGCCATAACCGACAGTGAAAGGAAGCTTGAACTTCATGAACCACTTCTCCACATCTGGATTGAGGGCTGCACCACCCATCACGATCTCACGGATATTGCCGCCGAATGCATTGAGAAGGGTTGTGCGCACCTTCTTGAAGATGAGCTGGTTGACGCCAGGGATGGCGCAGAGCACCTTCATCACAGGCTTGTTCACGATCGGAGCGACCTTGCTCTTGAAGATCTTCTCCATCACCAGAGGAACTGTGATGACGAGGTATGGCTTCACCTCCTTCATGGCTCCGAGCAGGAGCGCCGGAGTCGGAGTCTTGCCGAGGTAGTAGATAGACGAACCGCCGCAGAGCGGGTATATGAGCTCGAACATCATGCCGTACATATGCGCCATTGGGAGCATTGACACTATCTTGTCCTCAGGATATGAAGGGAGTCTCTTCTGACCGAATGTAACATTTGCCGAGATGCACTCATAACGGAGCATCACACCCTTAGGAGCGCTTGTAGTTCCTGATGTATAGTTGATGATTGCAAGTTCCTTGTCGTTGTCTGTAGGGTAAGCCACGTCGGCTGCTGTAAAGCCGTTCGGATACTTCTCTGCAAAGAGAGCATCTATGTTGTCGTTAGCCGCCTGTATCTCAGGAGTCGCAGCATAAAGAAGCGAGAAGTCGCTTGAAGAGACGACGGCCTTCACTGTCGGCATCTTGGCGATGTCGAGCTTCGCCCAGATGTCTGAGTCCGTGAGAAGGATCGTGCTCTCAGAGTGATCCACAAGAGTATTGACGCTGTCCGGGTGGAAGTCTGCGAGAATCGGAACGACTACAGCCTCGTATGTGTTGGCAGCAAAGAATGTCACGCCCCAGCGTGCAGAGTTCTTTGCGCAGAGGGCAACCTTTTCGCCCTTCTTGAGTCCGATTGCTTCAAAGAATACATGGAACTTCGCAATCTGTGTCGCGAGTTCGCCGAATGTGAACAGTTCGCCACGGTAGTTTCCGAGAGCCGGGCGTTCCCAATTTGTCTTGACAGCTTCTTCGAGTCTTGTGAAATAATGTTTCATCTTCTTTAAGTATAGATTTTAGTATTACGAAGTGCAAAAGTAGAAAAATATGCTTGCACGCGCGTATAATTCATTATATTTGTGGCGAAACACATATTAATGTGGTGATTTCACACCATAAAAAAGGAACAAAATGAGAAGCAGACCAATAGTAGCACTGATCTACGACTTCGACGGCACGCTGTCGCCGGGCAACATGCAGGAGTTCGGTTTCATCCAGGCCATAGGAAAGAAGCCTCAAGAGTTCTGGCAGGAGAGCGACGACATCGCGGTGGGCCAGGACGCGAGCAACATCCTCAGCTACATGAAGCTCATGTTCGAAGAGGCGCGCAAGGCAGGCATCAAGCTCCGCAGGGAGGACTTCAAGAGATTCGGAGCATCGGTGGAGCTGTTTGACGGAGTAAGGGAATGGTTCGGACTGATCAACGCATATGGCAAGAAGCATGGCGTGAAGATCGAGCATTACATCAACTCGTCAGGACTTGCCGAGATGATTGAAGGAACCGAGATAGCTAAAGAGTTCAAGCGTATCTTCGCATGTTCATTCATATATAATAAGGAAGGAGAAGCGGAATGGCCGGGAGTCGCAGTAGACTACACTGCAAAGACTCAGTTCCTTTTCAAGATCAACAAGGGCATCCTGAGCATCAGGGACAACAAGAAGGTCAACGAAAGCCAGGCCGAGGACATCAAGAGGATTCCTTTCCCTCACATGATCTATTTCGGAGACGGAGAGACTGATGTGCCATGCATGAAGATCGTAAAGATGTTTGGCGGCCACTCAATCGGAGTATACAATCCGGAAAACAAGAAGAAGGTCAACGTGGCAAAGAAACTCTTGAGGCAGCAGCGTGTGAATTTCATAACTCCGGCCAACTATACCAAGGACAGCAGGACCTACCATCTGGTCTGCACCATAATCGACAAGATCAAGATAGACTTCGAGCTGGCGAAACTGGCCAAATCAAAATAAGAAGAATTCCCGAGCGTCTGCCCGGGAATTCTTTTTATTTGACTATAACCTTGAGCTTGTCATATGCCCGTTCTGCCTTGGCGAGGGCGGCTACTACCGACTCATCGGTCGCGAGTATGACGCCCACTCTTCTGTGGCCTGCAATCTCCGGCTTGCCGAAGAAGCGGATCTGCACGCCAGGCTCTTCGAGAACCTGCTCCAGATTGCAGAACTCATATTCCTTGGTGTTGCCCTCCACTACGATCGCCTTTGAAGCCGAAGGGCCATAGAACCTGACGTCAGGAATCGGAAGACCGAGAATCGCACGAGCGTGAAGCGCGAACTCCGAGAGATCCTGAGAGATCATTGTCACCATGCCTGTGTCATGTGGTCTTGGAGACACTTCGCTGAAGATGACCTCGTCGCCTTTGACGAAGAGCTCCACTCCGAAGATACCATAGCCGCCAAGCGCTTCAGTTATGGCCTTCGCTATCGCCTCGGCCTTCTCTATCGCCTCCTGCGACATCGCCTGCGGCTGCCATGACTCACGATAGTCTCCATCGACCTGATGGTGTCCTACCGGCTTGAGGAATGTGGTTCCTGCGCAGTGACGGACTGTGAGAAGAGTGATTTCATAGTCGAAAGTCACAAAGCCCTCGACAATCACCTTTCCGCTACCGGCACGGCCGCCTTCCTGCGAAATGCGCCATGCATCATCAATCTGAGAAGCCTCTCTGATAGTGCTCTGGCCATGTCCCGAAGAACTCATCACCGGCTTTACAACACATGGGATGCCCACTTCCTTGACCGCCTTGTCAAACTCCTCGCGGGTTTCTGCGAAGCGGTATGGGGAGGTCGGCAGGCCGAGTGTCTCAGCTGCGAGCCTCCTGATGCCCTCACGGTTCATAGTCAGGCGTGTAGCCTTGGCTGTCGGGATGACATTGAAGCCTTCCTCCTCAAGCTTCACGAGTCTGTCTGTCGCGATGGCTTCGATTTCAGGGATGATGTAATCCGGCTTCTCTTCTCTGATCACAGCCTCGAGAGCATCTCCGTCGAGCATCGAGAGAACGTGATTGCTGTGAGCGACGTGCATTGCAGGAGCGTTTGCATACTTGTCAAGAGCAACGACCTCCACTCCGTAGCGCTGAAGCTCCAGAGCGACTTCCTTTCCGAGCTCGCCTGATCCGCAGAGGACGGCCTTCTTGCCCGATCTGGTGAATGTAGTACCTATCTGTGCCATAAGATTGAATTATTTTCCATAACGTTTAAGGATAGTCTCGCCATAAGCATCGATGCGGCGGTCACGGAAGAAAGGCCATCCGCGACGGACATATTCTGTCCTGTCAAGGTCGATCTCGACCACCTTTACGCCTTCCTCGTCGTTTCCGAACTCGGCAAGGAGTTCACCCTGAGGGCCTGTCGCAAACGAACGGCCCCAGAACTTGATGCCCTTGGTGTTTCCTGTAGGGTCATCCTCCTGACCTGTACGGTTAACAGTGATCACAGGAAGTCCGTTTGCCACCGAATGGCCTCTCTGCACGAGCTGCCATGCGTCGCTCTGCACCTTCTGCTCCTCGGCAGGGTCTGTGTATACGCCGCCGATCGCTGTAGGATAGATGAGCATCTGTGCTCCGTTGAGAGCCATGCATCGCGCTGCCTCCGGATACCACTGGTCCCAGCAGACAAGCACTCCGAGAGTTCCGACAGAAGTCTCTATCGGCTGGAATCCCATGTCGCCAGGAGTGAAGTAGAACTTCTCGTAGTAGCATGGATCGTCCGGAATATGCATCTTGCGATATTTTCCCGCTATGCTTCCGTCCTTCTCGATGACAACGGCAGTATTATGGTATATTCCCGCTGTCCTGCGCTCAAAAAGCGAGAGGACGAGGACTATGCCGAGTTCCTTTGCAAGAGCGCCATATGTCTCTGTAGAAGGGCCTGGTATCGGCTCCGCAAGGTCACAGAGGGCAGCCTCTTCGTGCTGGCAGAAGTACACTGAATTGTGCAGCTCCTGAAGAACCACGAGCTGAGCACCCTGCTCCGCACATTTCCTGATGTTAGACTTCAGTTTCTCGATGTTTGCCGGAATGTCGTTACCGCAGCTCTGCTGCACCATTCCTACCTTTAATATATTCATGTTTGTAAAGTTTTATCTGATGTATCCTTCCGGGAACTGCATTGTCACACAGTGGAGAGAGCCATGTCCGGAAAGCAGGGCTCTGCAGTCAATCACAATCACTTCCCTGTCAGGGAATGCCTCCTGAAGTCTCTTGCGGGCAACTTCGTCAAGCGGAGAACCTGCTCCCGGAAGAAGCACAGCACCGTTGATGATCAGGAAATTGGCATATGATGCCGGAAGCCTGTAGTCATCAAGATAGAGTGGCTCCGGAAGCGGAAGCGGAATGAGGTTGTACGGCTTGCCGTCAAGCGTCTTGAAGCCGCGGAGCTGCTTCTCCATGGCCGCGAGCGGCTCATAGTGCGGATCCTCAGGATCAGTGCACTGCATGTATGCTATCGTATCCGGAGAGCAGAAGCGCGCAAGGATATCCACATGGCTGTCAGTATCGTCACCGATGATGGTTCCGTGATCAAGCCACAGGATCCTCTCGAGACCGAATGCTCCGCAGAGCTCCTCTTCTATCTCCTCCTGGCTGAGGTATTCGTTGCGATTGAGAGAGCAGAGGCACTCGGTGGTTGTAAGCATGGTGCCGCAACCATCGCTGTCTATGCTGCCTCCCTCAAGGACATACGGACGCATGTCGACACCCATCACGTCATCCTCGAACGCGCCCTGGGTGAATATGTTCTTTGTGAGCTGATTGTCAAGGTCGGAAGCGAACTTGAGGCCCCAGCCGTTGAAGACGAAATCATAAAGATATTTCTGACCGCCGTCACCGAACACGCTTATGCCGCCGTGGTCTCGAGCCCATGTATCGTTGAGCGGAGACTCATAGAAGCGGATAGAATCAACATCAAGCGTAATCCCCTTACGTTCTGTAATCCTGGCTATGTCAGCCTTGCACTCATCAATATCGCGAGTCACGATCATAAGAGGCTCATATTTCAAGATGTTTGATGCTATGTCCACATAGCACTCAAGCACCTTCTCGAGTTCGTACCACTCGGTATCGCAATGCGGCCAGGTTAGCTGCACTCCACTCTGGCGTTCCCATTCTGCGGGCAGTCTGCTCATATCTTATATAATTAAGGTTATACAAGACGCAAATATATGAAAAAACAAGAAGACGCCCCAATGTTATGGGACGTCTTCAGGATTATTTAGTGATAATGATTACTCGAAAGAGATAATTACTGCTCTGCCGAGAGCTGCATCACCCTCTGTAGCGATAGTAGTCTTCGATACGAAGTTGCTTGCATCGATACCATACTTCTCAACGAGGAGGTTCTTGAGGTACTCAGCACGCTTCTCGCAGAGGTACTGGTTGCGCTTGCTTGTACCAGTCTTCTTGTCTGCGCTACCTGTGATCACTGTCACGTTCTTGCCCTTCACGTTAGGAAGTACATTGTTGAGGTAGAAGTCGAGGTGCTCGAGCTCCTTCTTGCTGAGGGTTGTCTGACCGATCTCGAAGTAGAATGCTGCAGGACCGACCTCGTGGAGACCTGAGTTAGCCTCAGCGTCTGCGAGAGCCTTCTGAAGCTCAGCGTTCTTGTCAGCAAGTGCTGCGTTCTCCTTCTCGAGAGCTGCCTTCTCATCAGCGAGAGCTGCGTTAGCTGCTGCGAGAGCAGCTGCAGAAGCCGCTGCTGCCGCGAGTGCGTCAACATCCTCTGGGTTGTGCCAGTTAGCTGCACGAGTCCAGTTTGTCTTGCCAAGGTTCACTGCTACACCTACAGTTGCCTGAACTGCACCTGAAACGCCACCTACATTCACATGATGACGACCGTTGGTGAGAATACCGCGGATGTCGAGAGTGAGGTCAACCCTCTGGTGGAGGCGGATGTTGTTCAAGAGACCCACGCCAACTGCAAGCTCGTTGTCGAGGAAATCCTCGTTGCCTGCACGGTCATAAGTCCTGAGCCAGCCTGTGTGAGCGTATGGGATGAAGTTCCAGAGACGAGTCTCCTTGTATCCGCCGATAGCGTGTGAGATGTTCCAGAGAACGTCTGCATGCCAGTAAGCGAAGCCGAACTTCTGCTTGTACATGTTCTTGTTGTCATCGAGGGTTGTGCCGAGGATTGAAGAATTCTCTGACCACATTGCGCCTGTGAGACCAGAATAACCGCCTCTGAGACCGATTGCAGGAGTGATCCACTTACCTGCAGTCACGTCGAGCGCTCCACCGACAGCTGCCTTATAGCCGCCATCCTTGAAGATGTTGATTCCACCGCCTACTCCTACGAACCAGTTGTCACCAAACTGATTGGTGAGGTAAGGGCCACGAACAATCTTGCCGTTCTCGTCCCTGTTGCCATTCTCCTGTGCAGAAGCTGCGCAGACAGAAACAACAGTAAGAGCCAAAGCTGCAAAAAAGAATTTTACTGTTTTCATATTAAGTTAATTAATGATTGATTCCACTACTTATATTTTACAAATATACTACAAAAATTTCAAACGAAAACACTTTTATTCAAATTTCAGCCGAATGTAATAAAAAAAGGGCGCTTCCGCACCCTTTAAGACTCTGTGAAAGACTCACTAGAAGATGATGGTAACTGCCCTGCTCAAGGCTGGCTGATCCGGAGAGGTGATCACTTCAGGCTGAAGCACAAGACGGTCTTTGTCGATTCCGTACTGCTCTACAAGGAGTTTGCATATATATTCGCCACGCGCCTTGCTGAGGTATTCGTTACGTTTCATGCTTCCGGTAGAACTGTCGGCCTTGCCGGAGATAGTGATGTAGATCTTGGTTTCCTGGTCGACCTTGGAGAGAATGTTCTGAGCTATGTACTCCATGTGAGCCATCTCCTTGTCATCAAGGACTGTCTGACCGATATTGAAATACACTGTCGCCGGTCCCATTTCCGAGAAGAAATCAGCTGCAGAATAAGGAGTTACAGACTTAAGCTGCTTGTTCTCCTTCGTCAGTCTTCCGTTTGCGGCAGCAAGTGATGCATTCTCCTGCTCAAGAGCAAGATTTGCCGCTTCCAGAGCGACCGCCGCAACCTCAAGGGCAGCAATCTGGTCTGCCGCCACAGATGCATATTCATCCAGCACGGTCGATGTCCTGACGAAGTTCGGCCAGCCGAGGTCTACGGCGAGGCCCATGGTGACCGAAGGAAGCACCGCCACTCCGTCAGATGCGCGCACTCTGCCATTCACGACCGTAGCCCTCATATCGATGATAAGGTCGAGCCTGTCGACCAGGCGGAGATTGTGGAGAAGGCCGGCTCCCATTGCGAATTCATTATCCGCAAAATCCACATTGTCAAGACCATACGAACGGAAGAAGCCTGCATGGAGATATGGGACAAAGTTCCAGAATCTTGTTTCCTTGTAGCCACTCAATGCGTTCGAGATGTTCCACAGGAAATCGCCATGCACATACATATATCCGAATTTCTCGTGATACATGTTCTTGTCCTTGTCAAGCACAGGACCAAGTTTTGTTGCAGTCTCTGACCACACCTGGGAGTTGAGTCCCTGATAACCGACCCTCATTCCGACAGACGGAGTGAACCATTTACCGAAGTTGGCATCGATGCTCGGAGCGATCTTGAGATTGTCGGCATCAAGGCCTTCGTTCCAGAAAAGATTTACACCGCCGGCAACACCGATGAACCAGTTGTCGCCAAAACGGTTGGTCTCATAAGGACCGCGGACGATCTTACCGTTTTCGTCCCTGTTTCCGTTCTCCTGTGCCATCACGGCAGGAGATGCTGTCAATGAGACAGCGATAAGAGCCGCAGCTCCCAAAAATAAATTCAGACGTTTCATAACCACTAAAATTTAATGTGTCATGACATGTCCTATACAAATTTGGTGTATTTTGTGATTTTTTCAGTAAAAATTTTTTAATTTTACGAAATGGACATCAACGCAACACTCGAGAAATACATATTCGAAGAGGTCGTTCCGAGGTATGCATCGTTCGATGCGGCACACAAGGAAGACCATGCCCTCACAGTGCTCAGACAGGCTCTGGAGCTGCTTGACGGCAGGGACAGCTGGGCAGCGGCGCAGGCGGCCGTGGAGCCTTTCTGGCTCGCGCCGGTCGACCGCGCCATGCTGCTGACCGCCGCAGCATGTCACGATCTGGGACTTGTAAACGGAAGAGAAAGACATCACCTGGACTCGGGCATCATCATCCGTGCTGACAGCAGGCTGAAGGAATGGTTCACCGAGGAGCAGATCGAGGTTATCGCCCAGGCGGCGGAAGACCACAGGGCTTCCGGCAAGGGTGCACCCCGCAGCATCTACGGCATGCTGATAGCGGAAGCGGACAGGGTGATCGACCAGGAGACCATCATAAGACGCACCATCCAGTTCGGTCTGAAACATTACCCTGACTTATGTCGGGAAGGTCAGCTGCAACGCGCCAGAGAGCATCTTGTGGAGAAATACGGACGAGGCGGCTATCTGCGCCTATGGATCCCATGGAGCAGCAACGCTGCCCGTCTCAATGCCCTCCAGGACCTGATAGCAGACCCGGAGGCGCTGACCAGCACTATTGACATGATATTCAACAAACTATAAAGACATGAAAACCAGATTCTTCACAGCATTGCTTGGAGTTTCATTATTCCTCGTGGGATGCGAGCCCGATTGGGGAGAATCTCCTGACAGCCCATCAAAGCCCTTGCCTACACCGGATGTAGAGGCACCAGCCATCCAATTTGAAAAGAAGGCATGCGTATCACTCGTGGTTTCTGCAGACTGCCAATATTGCCACGACTGTAAAAGCACTATAAAAAACATTATCAACGAATCCTTTGACGGGAAGGTACATATGATGACCTTCTTCGGAGAACTCCGCCCCGATGGTCACAACGACCTATGCATTGCCGGCCACATGCCAGCAGTCGAATTTTATCCGACTATATATATAGACTACGATGCGAGCAGGTTTAACAGTGAAAGTTTCAACAATCTCAACGACTACATGATGTCTGAGATTCAGAACTCACTGAATGAGATCCCTTCCTGCGGAATCGCAGTATCATCCGATATATCTGAAGGAAAAATCACAGCTAAGGTAAGACTGACCGCGTCAGAGACTGGAAGTTTCAACCTCGTGATCTGCACTGTGGAAAACGACGTAGAATACTACCAGAAGACAAAAGAATCGGAAATAATTGCAGAGCATCCATATGTTGTCAGACATCTTGAATGGGACAACTATCTAGGTAAGACCTATATGCTTACACGAGGACAAGAGATAGAAGTCACATACGAGTGTCCGGTCCGTGACGATTGGAACACAGACGGATTATACATATATGCACTTGCATTGAAAGACGGACTTACCGACAACATTAACGCATGCCTTGCTTCAGGCTCGGCTGATTACGTCATTACAGAACAGACCTCTATATGAAGAAGGTATATTTTGCGGGATCTATAAGAGGAGGACGCGTAGATGCCGACCTATATAAAAGGATGATAGAGCACATGCAGAAGACCGCCATTGTCCTCACCGAGCATGTCGGAAGCCCGCACCTCAACATCATGGAGCAGGGAAAGCGTGACCAGGACATATACGACCAGGACACAGCGTGGCTGCGCGAGAGCGATGTCCTTATCGGCGAATGCACCTGCCCGTCGCTCGGAGTGGGATATGAGTTGGCATACGCAGAAAGCAGAGGCATCCCATGCCACATCTTCTATGACCGCACCAAGACACAGCTCTCAGCGATGCTGACAGGCGACCCATACTTCCACATACATCCATACGAAACTGAAGAGGAAATCTATCCGGTCATAGACAATATCCTTCAATTGGCATAACTATCGCATAGTCTCTCCCGTCACATTTTGATCGGAAAGCTATGATACGATATATTTTCACCGTCCTTTGCACAATGATGGTTGCCGTTGCCGCCTATGCCCAGACACCGGTAGAGGATGTAATCAGCAAATATTCCAATGTAAAAGGATCACGGGACTTCATCGCATCCGGGGCAGGCATGACGCTCGCGCGCAGCCTGATCCGCAGGACTCCTCTGGCGTGCATCGCGCCGGAAGTGGAAGTGCTGGAGGTGCTGAAGATGCAGAACGCCTCAGAAACTGACATCAAGCATTTTGAGGAAGACCTCATGGAAGCGCTGAAATCATATGAATACTATGGCAAAGCAGACGCCCCGAAAGGAATCGTGGATGTATATATAGACCAATCAACTGACGGGACCGTAGGTGAACTGGTCATCTACAATCCCGCCATATATTCAGTCAACAGCCTACGAGGCGAACTGAGTGCCGACAAACTGCTTCAGGTCTACCTCAACGGTCTATAGGTCTTTCTGATATGCCTCACGCGGATCTCCGTTTGCCAGAAGAATCAGTCCGCAGTGTGTAAAGCCATATTTTGACAACACATGATGCATAATGACATTGTCCTTGTGCGTGTCTATGCGTATGGAACCCGCCTGACCGAAGCCCCAGTCCAGCAATACCTTGGCGGCATTATGACCAGGTTCGGCGACTGCTATTCGATGAATGACATGATATGGAGCGTCGCTAAGCCAGCCGCCATCATAGATTTCCGCGTATGTAGGGTCCGGCCCGGGAATGAACGCCATGGTGGCCACCACCTTCCCATCCTCGCACAGCACGACGCAATGCCCGTTGTCAATATCCTTTCTGACAACTTCCTCAGACGGATATCCGTCATTCCACTGATTCATGTTTCCGCTTGAACGCATGATGCCCCGCGCCTTCCGGAAAACATCCATCAGCACGGGGACATCATCATATGTCGCTCTCCTTATCATCGTCTACTGCAATATCTGCGATGCGTGATTCTTTGTGTCAACTTTCTCGATTATCCTCTCCAGGACACCGTTCTCGTCAAATATGAAAGTCCTTCTGATGGTGCCCATCACCGTCTTGCCGTACATCTTCTTCTCTCCCCAGGCTCCGAACGCCTGAAGCATCTGTGTGGACGTATCCGAGAGCAGCATGAACGGCAGGTCATACTTGTCAGCAAACTTCCTGTGCGATGCCGCACTGTCCTTGCTCACCCCTATGACATTATAGCCCCTGGCAACCAGGGCGGCATGATTGTCACGCAGGTTGCAAGCCTCTGCAGTACATCCGCTTGTATTATCCTTGGGATAGAAATATATGATTGTCCTTTTGCCTATGAGGTCCTTTGACGAAACCTTGTTGCCATCCTGATCCACGACTTCGAAATCAGGCATCTTGTCACCTATATTCAACATAGCACCATAATTAATTTTTCAAATATACTGATTTATTGTTAGATTTGGGACTGCTAAACCCACATAAGATGAACACAATCCTGAAATCCGCAATCGCTGCAGGCGTAATGGCGATCATCAGCATCAGCATTCATGCACAGAATTTCACCCCAGTCACATCACCAATCGTACACGAGGACAACACCGTAACGTTCAATTATCTGGCCCCGGATGCAGAGAGCGTGAAGCTCAACGCGCAGTTCGCCCCGAAGACCGAGATGGTCAAGGGAGAGAACGGCGTATGGAGCATCACCGTAGGACCCGTCACACCGGACATGTATCCATACTGCTTCGAAGTGGACGGCGTCAGAGTGATGGACCCGCAGTGTGCAGAGTGGTTCCCTAACGAAGGCTTCAAGAATTCGCTTGTGGACATCAGGGGCAAGGAACCGCTTGACCACGAACTGAGGTCGGTTCCCCACGGAAAGGTAGACTATTTCAACTACTGGTCCGAGACCATAGGACACTTCGGCAACGCGATAGTATACACGCCGCCGACATATGACAAGGCTCTTGACAGAAAATATCCTGTATTCTACCTCATCAGCGGCACCACTGACACTGAGGAGGTATATTTCAAGGTGGGAAGGATGAACCTCATCCTGGACAACCTCATTGCAGAGGGCAAGGCAAAGGAGATGATCGTCGTACTCCCATACGGCAATCCTGCAGGATACGAGCCTGCTGGCATGCTCGACTTCAGCAAAGGCGATCCGTTCTGCCTGGACCTCCTGAATGACCTCATGCCATACGTGGAGGCTAATTACAGGACCCTTAATGACAGGGACAGCAGGGCTATCGGAGGATTCTCTCGCGGAGGAAACCAGGGTCTCAGCGTAGGATTGAACAATCTGGACAAGTTCTCATACTTATGTTCATACAGTTCGTTCACCAGCATGGACTTCCCAAAGGTGTACGACAAGGCACGCAAGACCAACAGGAAGATCAATCTGCTTTGGCTTGGAGTAGGCACCGACGATTTTCTCTATGGCAATGCAAGAGAATACACGGACTTCCTTGAAGGAAAGGGCATTGATCACATCGCATACTACACCTCTGACAAGAGAGGCCACACATGGATGAACGCGCGCCACTTCCTCAGCCAGACCTTCCCGCTGCTCTTCAACAAGGAGGCTTCGGCAAAGGCCATGAGCTCTGCACATGAAGCGGGCCACAATACCGAGGCACCCGTTCCTCCGTCAGATGCTCAGCGGTTCACCCCTGAGAAAATGGCTAAGATGTTCTCTGGCAAAGTGATTTCCCCGGATTATGGAGAGAATGGAAGAGTGACATTCCGTCTGCGCGCGCCTAAAGCAACAAAGGTGGAATTTGAAGGTCAGATGATAGATGGAACACGAGAAATGACGAAGGATGACAAGGGCATCTGGTCAGTCACTCTCACCGATGTCGTTCCAGACATCTACCCATACTCGTTCATAGTGGACGGGACAAAGATAGCAGACCCGGCAAACATGCATATCTTCCCGAATGAAGGATACAAGGCCAGCCTGGCGGACATCAAGGGTCCTCAGCCTGACTGGCAGGACCTCCAGGACGTGCCGCATGGAAAGATGACATACACATATTACACTTCCGGCACCGTAGGTTTCGACAGACCTGTATGCATCTATACGCCAGCAGGATATGACCCTGCAGGCAAGGAGAAATATCCAGTCCTGTACCTTATCCATGGCATGACCGACACCCAGGAGACATGGTTCAAGGTCGGAAGAGTCAACAACATCCTCGACAACCTCATCGCTGCCGGACTCGCAGAGAAGATGATCGTGGTGATGCCATACGCCAACCCCTATCCGGAGATGATGCGCAGAGGCCAGACAACGGTCTACAACCCTCTGGATACAGAGCTTACCACAAAGGAATTCATGGAGTCCGTCATTCCGTTCATCGAGGCCAACTACAATGTCAGGACGGATGCCGACAGCAGGGCAATCGCAGGATTCTCCCTCGGAGGAAGACAGACCTTGGCCTGCGGCCTTGGAAATCCGGACGCATTCCATTATGTGTGTGCTTTCGCCCCTGCAGTGTTCGGTCCTGAAATCTCTGATAATTTCGTCAACGGCACATACGCCGACGCATCTGTCCTCAACGACAGCCTCAAGCTTCTCTGGCTCAGCTGCGGAACGTCGGACTTCCTATACCAGTCATCACTGGAGCTTGAGCGCAACTTCAAGGAAAGAGGCATCAGGCATACCACCATGTATCCTGGCGGAGGCCACACATGGATGAACTGCAGAGACTACATCACCGAAGTGTTCAAATTATTGTTCTAGCCACATGAAAAAGATATTATTCTCATTATTTGTACTGGCCATTTCATGCACTGAAACCGTCATTTACCAAAATGATTCATACACCATTTTCAATGACAAGGTGACGCAAGGCGAATACACGTCCGTTGCAGAGACACCATATAGAATTGTGTCGGACTTCGGAGGTGACACCCTCGTATGGGAAAAGAAGAACGATCTTTCCGCATTTCCGAAACTCAGCACCCCATATAAGGTAGAGGAAGCGGTCTACAACATGTCGATAGACGAGTGCATCAATGCCGTTGAGCCTGACGGAACGCTTCGCACCGGACTTGAATGGGGAGGAGTATGGACACGTGATGTAAGTTACAGTACCATCCTGAGCATGGCGTACATGCAGCCGGAGGCGGCCATGACCAGTCTTCTGTGCAAGATCAACTCAAAGGGAGAAATAGTTCAGGACACCGGCACAGGCGGCGCATGGCCATGCAGCACAGACCGCATGATCTGGGTCGGCGCGGCATGGGAGTTATACAAGGTGACCGGCAGCCGGGAATGGCTTGAGAAGGTCTATCCTGTTGCCAAGAAGTCCCTGGAGGTCGACATGAGGACTATCTATGATGAGAAAACCGGCCTCGCAAAGGGTGAATCTTCCTTTATCGACTGGAGAAAGAACAGCTATCCTCTATGGATGGATCCGGCAGAAATATATAAATCGAAGTGTCTGGGTACCAATATGGTACATTACATAGCGCTCACATCTGCGGCACAGATGGGACGCCTCCTCGGAGACGGATCTGCTGCAGAGACGTTCGACGAGAAGGCTCTGTCCATAAAGGAAGCCGTCAACAAGCACCTGTGGATGGAGGATAAAGGGCATTACGCCATGTATCTGGCTGGCCGTAATGACGACATTCTCTACAAGAAAAGTGAGACACTCGGGCATTCGCTTGCAATCCTGTACGGAGTCGCAGAAGGAGAGCGCGCAGCAAGACTGTCCCAGTCGATGCCCGTAGTCGATTTCGGCGCCCCTGTATTCTGGCCATGGGTACCGGACATGCCGCCATACCATAACCGCGCGGTATGGCCATTTGTGCAGTCATATTGGGTGCTGGCCAGTGCCAGGACAGGCAATGAGCAAGGTGTGCTTCACGGAATCTCTGCAGTATGGCGTGCAGCAATGATGTATGCCACGAACAAGGAGAACTTCGTGGCGAATGACGGCAGCTGGAAGGGCACTCAGGTAAACTCCAGCAACATGTTGTGGAGCCTCTCGGGCAGTCTCGGAATCACGTTCCGCACACTTGCGGGCATCAATTATCCGACGCCAGACGCGATACATTTCTCCCCTGCCGTACCAAAGGCATTGAAGGCAGAAAGAAAAATCGAGGGCTACCCATACAGAGACGCCGTCCTTGACATCACTATCAAGGGATATGGAGATGTGATCGAGAGTTTCGCAATAGATGGCGTAGCTGCTTCAGAGCCTGTATTCTCTTCAGAGCTGGCAGGCAGCCACACCGTCGAGATAATTCTTGCCGACAGATTTGCCAATGACATGACAATCAACATGACCGGAGACGTACGTACGCCGATGACTCCTTTCGTACGTTTCGGCAGCAACGGCAGGAGATTGAGGTGGTATGCAATTGAGGGGGCCGAAAAGTATGACATCTATGCCGGCGGAAAGAAGGTACATGAGACAAAGGAGTGCAATTGCAAGGTTGCAGACAACTGGCGCGGTGACATCCAGGTCATTGCAGTCATGAAAGACGGTACGGAGTCATTCCCTTCGGAGCCTCTCAACAAGAATGAGATGGTAGATGAAAGTTTCCACCCAGTAATGGTTCTTCAGGAGACCGGCAAAGACTTCAGCATTACAGTGGAAGTCCCTCATGACGGAGAGTGGATGCTGAGCTGGAACTATGCCAACGCCCGCGGAAGCCTCTATTCTGAACTGACATGCGGCATAAGGATGCTTTATGTAGACGGAAAGAAAGCCGGCATCAACATATTCCCTAACCGTCAATATGCAGGTGGAGAATCCAGGGCCTACATGACTGACGGCTGGGACATCTGGGGATGGACACCGCCTGAAAGGCTTTACCTCAAGGCCGGCAAGCACACACTGACCTTGCATCCGGAATCAGATGCTGACAATATGAGCAGGACGGTAAACGACTTCATGCTGAAAGGCTGCCGCCTCACCGCAAGATAAAGGAATTACTTTCTGATGCCATACAGGTATGCAAGGAGGGCCATCTTGCCTCGCATCGTTTCGCGAGGAGTGAACTCTCCGTTCACCCACATGTAGCGGATGTTGAAGAACGACTCCTGATGAGGCCAGCCGCCGGTGTACCAGTCCGGATAGCATCTGTTCAGGATTATCCTCGCATCTCCGCCGTTTCCCGGCGACCAGGTCTCTGTGCCGTTGAACGGCGTCTGGCCTGGATGCGAGCCCGGAACACCGTCATTACGTCCGGTCGTGTAGCAGTCTACGATGTGGCGTTCTCCCAGTCCGGTCATCTCTACTGTGTTGGACGGATTTCTGCCAAGTCCCCATCCCGCCTCGATATACATGGCCTGTTCAAGCTGTTCCCTTCTCCGGTCAGTATCAGCCACATAGTGAGCAAGAAGCACCATCTGAAGGTTCTCTGACGTCTGCCAGCGAGGGTCATTCGCCGTTCTGCGCGAAGGACGGGTAGTCATATGGCATACATTGTTCTCATCTGCCTGCTTGTTCACGCTCTTGACGAGGTTGTCATAATACTCCGGATAATGCCTTTCCTGAGGGCAGGCAAGATATGCCGCAGCTCCCCATATCTGATAATAATTGTTGCGACGTTCCTTTGAGAACAGAGGGGCTACGCCATCCTTGGCAACACTTTCTGCTACCATGATATCCTCCCACTGCGTGTCGCCTGTCAGGTTATATATGAATGATGCCGCCATCTGTTTGAAATCACGTCCACGCATGCTTGAAGTGCCTATATTCTGCCAGTCATCAAGCTGGCTGACCGCCTGCTTCTCCGCAAAGCGGAACGCCTTTATGGCCTCGGCTGTATAATATCTGCAGAGTTCCTCGTCTCCATGAATCCTGAAGGCTTCACCGAGCATCGCACAGTTTGCGGCATTGGCCCATGCCGCCATGGTAGTGCATCCTGCCTGATACATGACGGTCCAGTCTGCCGAAGGGTTTGTGACGCCCTGCGAATATGCTTCTCCATCCCTGATGCTGAGGAAGAAATCCACTTCGTTGCGGGCTTCATCAAGCAGGTCCGGAATTCCGTTTCCGCTTTCACGGATGCTCAGATTGTCTTCCGAGAGGCGTCCGTCTGTGAGGATGTATGGAAGGAGAAGGTCATATATGTTGCTGACATGGGCCAGATGACGGTCCCAGTCCATGGCGTCCGAATGTCCTCCGCGTACGATCTCATTGACAGGATTTCCTGGAAGTCTGTGAGCCCAGAAGGCAGACTGCTGCGGCATCTTGAAGTGCGGCTCATCCCAGACGTCTCCCCTGAGCTTTCTCCAGTCCGGATGCCAAGGGTGAAGATCTGTCTTGTAGATCACCAGTCCTTTCGGGTTTTCCCCAGGAATGAACTGCGGCTGACGCGGAACCGGCGTGATGCGAGGATCGATCGGTTCGCCCAGACGCATATAGTAATATCCTCTTACAGAATAATGATATGGCTGGAAATATACATCGTTGCTGATGTCGAAGTCCATGCTGCATCCCACATCTTCGACCACGAGGCGGTAGCGTCCCGGCTCAGCGTCCTTGAAATCAATGTTCCACACATCCGAGCCCGTCATATTCTTACTGTTGGCCTCCTTCTCGGATTCCGTTGCGCTCATCCAGAAAGCCACCTTTCCTGACTTCTGCTTCTTTCCTGTCTCAGTATTATATAGCCATACCTTCTTGCCTTCGAATGATGTATAGTCTCTCTGACCTCCATCGCCAAGCCACATATACAGGTCTGCGGCCTTGGTCTCTTCTTCTGGTGAATATCCTATGATGTTGACATGGACGGCTTCAGACACTGACGACCAGATGTCGAAGGTAACTTCTGCCTCTGTCTTGTCCGAGCCTATGGCCTCCGGTATGCTCACAGCGTATGTGGATCCCTGCTTCATGGACTTCGGAAGCTGGAGGAAAATCCAGTGGTCGAGTTCCGATGTGAGCGTATTGTCAGTATTCATCGGCTTCGACTTCCTCCACGCAGCGACAGCGCTGCGGGAGCCGAACCCCTTGTCATCCTTCGATGAGATGATCCAGTTTGCCGCATTGCCGGCCACCTCGGGATCCAGTCTCTGGCCGAACACAAAGAGTGTGTCGTCACCCTCGACGAATGTATGGCCGAGGTATGCGCTCGGCCCAGTGGCATCGTCGCGATACCTCACCTCGCCATCGCGGAAATGCACCATGATGTAGTCCTTGTCAATCGTCTTGACGCCGATCAGTCTGGTAGCATTAAGCAGCTGCGGGCTCACTATAGCAGCAAGCACCGCGGCAAAGGTCAGAAGTCTTTTCATAATTATCAGTCAAACAGGTTTTTAGTATGCTCCATAGTCTCGATTACACGGTCGCACCATGCGTCGAATTCCGGATCCTCTACTTTCAATTCCGGATGCTCATTGATATAGGCCAAGGCTTTGCGTACGCCTTGCTCGAGGCGGGTCGTAGCGCAGAAGCCAGGCACCGCACGCTTGAGCTTGCTGCAGTCGTATACCACTGTCACCGCCTTGTCTCCCAACAGCGCGCCTCGGAGATCATATGCACGGGGAGCTATTGCGGCAAGATAGTCCGAAGACACATAATATGGCTTGAACTCCACACCGAGAGCATCGGCTATGGATTGATATATCTGATTCCATGTGAGTGATTCGTCAGACACTATATGGTAGGCCTCCCCTATCGCATGAGGATTGCCCAGCAGGCCGATGAAGCCTTTTGCGAAGTCCTCGTTCCATGTCATGGTCCAAAGAGAGCTGCCGTCTCCATGAACTATGACCGGCTTGCCCTCAATCATACGTTTGAGCACCTGCCAGCTGCCCTTGCTGCCATGCACACCTACCGGAACGCTGCGCTCGCAGTAGGTATGGCTCGGACGTACAATGGTCACAGGGAAGCCATGTTCCCGGTACTCCTTCATAAGAAGCTCCTCGCATGCTATCTTGTTGCGGGAATATTCCCAATATGGATTTGCGAGGGTCGTGCCCTCTGTGATCACATGCTGACGGGCCGGCTTGTTATATGCTGAGGCCGAGCTGATATAGACATACTGCCTTGTGCGTCCGGAGAACATCCTGACATCGCGCTCCACCTGCTCCGGTACAAATCCGATGAACTCACATACCGCATCGAAGATCTCGTCGCCGAGCTTCGCCTCGACCTCTTCCGGGCGATTGTTGATGTCCCCTGTGATGAGTTTGACATTCTGCGGCACCTCCGCGCTACGGTTTCCGCGATTAAGCAGCCACAGGTCATGTCCTTCGGCAGCAAGCTGTCTGGTGATGGCACTGCTGATCGTGCCGGTTCCTCCGATGATAAGTATCTTCATAGCAAGTCCTCCTGAAATATTGCTCTCAAATTTAATGAATTTATCTTTGAGTTCGCCATTCCTTATATGAAAAGAGTAGATTTTGTGGACGGAACATAATCACAAAAATCTAAGGCAGATGGTCACATCCTATGTTCACATAAAGCCCCGCCCGACTTCCGTGGTCCAACCCATTGCGCCCTACGGCCATCCTGTCCACGGAAACCGGTGCCATCATGGTGGACAAGGTGTTGATTTTTACCAATTTCCAAGAAAAGGGGTATTTTCTTGGACGACAGGGTGTGAAAACAAAAAAGGTGTGCGATATGCACACTATAGCAGGGCGCTTCAGCGCCGCGTCATCCGCGTCAGCGAGACTTTCGAAGAAAGTCGAAGCAGCGGGGACGCCCGACCCGAGCAAGG
>JAFQFD010000014.1 GCA_017415715.1 Bacteroidales bacterium
CTACCACCATCTCGACGAATTACTTCTTTATCTGTAAGTTCCTTAATCAAACGTAAAATATGTCGCTGAGTCAAACCAATCCTTTGTGACATTTCTGCTGTCGTCACATTTGGATTATCCCTCATAACATCAAGAATATCAGCCTGTTCCTTTGTGACATCTTTTATGACATCCTTTGTGACATCTTTAGTGACATCCTGTCCTTTTACGACATACTGCAAGTTAGGCAGAGTGATGAAGAATGAGCTGAGTTCAGATTTGAACACAGGCTTGGCTCCATTGCTGACATTAGCATACATCTGATAGTCTTCAACTATCTTTTTGAAACCACTACCACGACGGTCCATATAGTGAAGGCGGTTGAATATATCCGCAATAACCGGATTACGACGGCGTGACGGAACACTCAAGACATCCAGGTTCTGAACCATTGTGCCATCCATCATTCCTCCCGGAGAATAAATCTCAAGACGGTCATCAAACATATCAACATGAACTTCGCTGCCATATTCAAGGTAATCTCTATGAATCAAAGCGTTCACTACACTTTCAAGGACGGCTCTTTCCGGATACTCCGGCATTTCCTGCCTGCCATCTGGCAGTTTCATCCATGCTTTCTTGGAGTTGCGAGCTACAAATGCTATCGCTTCCTGAAGAAGTGAAATGATACTGCCCGAATACTCGGCATCGTCAACCGCATCTAAAAGTCCAGGTGCTTTTGTGAGACCATTCCATCTTGTACAGAATACACGGGAATGACGGACTGGACTCTCATCTGCGATGAGGGCTCCTGCATTGGTAAGTTCTCCGTTTTCATTTATAATACCCCAAGACTCATAATCCGTATCAAGAAAATCATTATGAGTCCTCTGCTTGCACACAGAACGGAGTTTGGTAAATGCCATATTCTTGTACTCGAAAGGAGATGGAAGACTGTCATATGGAGTACCCGCACCTTTAAGCACAAGACGGCGGATGGCTGTCCTATCTGCTATGACACTCTCATTGCCGATGCGTACAAATGCCTGGCGATTACCGTCACCGATATAGTAATACGGAGTTTCCTTTCCTGGGAATACAGTAAGTACTATTATCTTCTTTCCATCAACCGTCTCTGGCACAAGATGAATTTCTGGAATAGGATCCATCTTCGTCTTGATTGTCTCACTGATAATTTCACAATCCCTTTCACAATCGGCAAGTCCTACAACCTCTCCGTCATCGTCTATACCAAACAACAACTTACCACCCATGCCATTGGCAAAGGCAAAACGCTCTTTAGCCAACTCTTAGGCCTCTTGCTTTCAAGCATTTCCTTCTTGTCGTATTCGGTTGCCTCTCCTATCAGTTTCTTGATATCCATACTTCCAGTTTTATTTATTTTCACAAATTTAATCTTTTCCTATGATGAACGACACATCCCTTCAAATTTTGTCGACTAACAAGTCAATCTCAACCCAAGTTGCAAAGTTTTGTCGATTAAGACACTTTTCAAACAAAAACAAGGTATAAAATATACACTTTTCAAATTCCCAAAGTCTCTCAATAACGGGCTAAACAGGTCGTTTTTATATGAGTTTAGCCTATTATCTCGTACTTTTCCCGATTCCCCCAAGATTTTTTCTATCAAAATCCCCGGTTTCCCCGAGATTTTAGGATAACGCTTTTCGAGGAAACAGTTATACAGTTCTGTCATCTGCTCTACTGTCAGGTAGAACGACTTCCGGGTATTACCCTTTGGTATTGAAACCAGTTCATCATCCTTACCGAAAGGATAGTCGGTATGAAGTACATATCCTAGTTTTTCACAAGCATACCAAGCAACACGGAACGAGCGAAGATACATCCCGATTGTCGATTTGGATATGCCGTCTGCAACCAAGGAATCACACCACTTCTGGATATCAGCAGCTGTGATTCTGAAACCTTTTATCTCACCAAGATATTTCACAAACGAATTCTTGCCCGTCCGTAAAAACGCCTGATTTACGGATGACCTGCTGCTAAATGCCCCTCCCGTCCGTGAATCAGCCCGTTTTACGGACAAACTATGCGAATCTCCGAAATAACCAAACCCAATGGATCAGAAGGGGTCCTCCGGACGACTGAAACATCGCGCGGACCGCTACTTGAAAGAAAAAGGTGTCCGCACTTTCGTGTGAACACCATCTTTCTCCCCTATTTCAACCTTACAAGCCTTCCCTGTACAGGGTAGAACACCAGAGTGTCAAGCACCTTCACTCCAGGCATCTTTCCTGCTGCTTCACGATATGCCGCCAGTTGCGGTCCGTACTTTCCAGCATAGAAATCACTGTCAGGACTGGTGACGTCATCGTATCCCGGATAGTTCTTGTAATCCACGACTACTACGCCCTCAGCGGTCTCCCATAGAAGGTCAATTGATCCGCCCACCACCTGGCCGAGTCCGTTCCTATACATGAAGGGATGCTCCTTGTGTGCCACACCCGGGCCGTATTTCTCTGTAAGATAGGCGTAGAGCGCCTTCACAGCTGCCATGATTGACTTCTTCTCAGTAAGCACATCACCCATTCCGTGCGCATCTGCAATCTGACAGAAGGCCTTGACAGCCGAACTGTCTTCCTGGGACGGGTCGTATGCTGCGAACATATCATGAATGCAGGTTCCGAAGGCGGCATAGTCACTTGTGCCTGTGCATGGGATGCGCTCCGAAATGACATCGACCGGCTCCACCTCCGCCATCTCGCCTCCCATAGTGCTTGGGGAGAGATGCTTGGGGAGAGGTAAATATTCCTTGTCTGACGGCCTGATAGCTTTAAACTCAACCGGCTCATCCTCTGCCGGAGCCTCCTGAGAATCGCGAATGAGCTCATAATAGGCCATTGGTGCATCCTTACCCCAGAGATCATGATACGTCTGATCGGCAAGACCCTTGACATTGAGGGCACATCCGCACTCATCAAGGAATTCATGAGTCTTGCCGTCCCTTGACAATGTCACAAGGTAATCCCTTGCTCTGGTCATTCCAACATACAACAGCCTGCGGCTGTCTGATATGACATCATCCCAGTAGTCCATGAAATCCGCCTTCACCTTACCCTCGACGCCGGAGTCTATGTTGGATGTGGAAGCAGTAAGGAAATACGGACAGTAATGAAGGGTGAAGTCCGAATACAGATTGTCCGGCGTCGGCCTGCTGTCCCTGCTTACGGTCACACCGCAGCAGTAGTGCTTCAGTGCGGCCTTGTAGCTCTCTTTTGAAGTCGTGTCTAGTATGACGACCGGCCATTCGAGTCCTTTCGATCCGTGATAGGTCATGACCTTCACGCCTTCCGGGTCTCCCTGCACCTGAATGCTCTCAGGGAAAGTGGAAATGAATCCTTCCACAGTGGCATCGGGCGAGCTGTCATAGTCTCTGGCCAGCTGCACTATGGCATCAAGCACACGCCGTCTCAACTGCGAATCACCCCAACGTCCGCAATGCTGCTGGAGATTCATGCCGTGGATGATGCGCAGCACCAGATTGGAAACTGAAGAATGCTGGCTGCCTGAACGGATCTCTTCAAGCACCTTGAATATATCGTATTCAAAATTCTCGGAAATGAGTTCCTCAAGAGTCTTGTCGTACATCAGCCTTGCGATCTCAGCCCTGAGCAGAGGCGCTTCCGGATCGACCATATAGGTCACGAGGCATTTCACCAGTGCCACTTCAGCGCGGTCAGTCTGATACGACTTAGGACAGTCTACAGGTATCCCGTAATATCTCAGCCTTTCCGCCTGCTGGGAGATGTATTCTGACTTTCCATCCTTAAGGAAGAGGATGGCTATGTCCGAAGGACGGATCTTACGAAGTTCCTTGGTATCCTTGTCCACCACTTGCTTGATATGGTGGTTACCATCGAGGATGTCCCTGATCTTTGCAGCAGTAGCATCTATGAGCATCTCTCGGCCTGCTGCCTTACGGCTCTTGCCTTCAGGCACTCGAGCTTCCAGATCCCAGTGATAGAGGGCAGGGGGATTGCCTGGCATGCCGTCCGTCCGCTTGGCCTTGAGCCTTACGTCCTCCTCTTCCAGCAGCCCTGCGAACATAGGCACGAAGGTTGAGTTGGCCAGTCTGACCAAAGGCTCTACCGAGCGCCACGACTTGTCAAGCTCACGGCTGTATTCGTATCCGCGGTCATCGCATGACTTCAGATGGTTCATGATTGCAGCGACCAGCTCCGTGTCACAGCCTCTGAAACGGTAGATCGCCTGCTTCGGGTCTCCGACCCAGTAGCTTCTCACTGCCAGTTCGGATAGCTTGTCGAATATCTTAAGCTGCACCTGGTTGGAGTCCTGAAACTCATCCACAAAGACATACTTGATGGTACTTCTGATATCCTCCTGTACGAGCCTGTCGTCCAGAAGTCTGAGGAACAGTGTCTCCATGTCGCTGAATGAGAGCAGGTTATTCTTCTCCTTGAACTCATTGAATCCCTTTCTCCATCGTTTCGCTATCGCAAAGAGCCTTTCTGTGACCTTGATCATGTCTTCGGCTTCTCCGCCGGGGAACATCTTCCTGATGTGATCAAGGGATTTCGCCAGGCAGGCGTCAAGATCGGTGATGCCGAAGGTATCGCACGTCTCGATGATTTTCTTGAGGTCGTCTTTCCAGAAATCATATCTGTACTTGCCCATATCCTTGATCTTCCTTGCTCTTACGAAGTCGTGGAAGAGGGCGATGTCATCATCCGATGCCGCCTCTGCCAAGGTGCGCGAGATGTAGGCCTCCTTATCGTCATCGTCCATCTCGTTGAATGTAGAGCTGCGTCCGAGGATATACCAGTACTTACGGATGTAATGAAGACCTACCGAGTGTACCGTTCCTATCTTCGCGTCTTCAAGGCTGGAAGCCATCTCAGGCATTCCATTGCTGAGAAGCTTCTCTCGTGTCTTCCTCTTGAAGTCAGCGGCTGCAGCCTTGGTGAAGGTGGTCAGGATTACGTTCTCCGGTGCAGCATCACCATTCCTGAATATCTCAAGGAGTTTCTCTGTCAGTCTGTATGTCTTTCCGGATCCTGCGCCGGCATTGTAGTATGTGATGTTCCTCATTATTTCAGTCCTCCCTTTAATATAAGATTAGGATTTCCGTATGGCGAGCCCTTGCAGGTCTCATCCTTATATGCCCTTTCAAGAGGGTACAGCTTCCTCGAGATGGTGTCCTTGTGGTACTGTATGTCCGCCAGACTCAGTTTTTCGGCCTCTTCAATGATTCCGTTCTCGATCTGCTCCATCCTGTATTCGTATGAGTTGCAGGCCAGCTCAAAGTGGTCACCGAACTGCTCTCCTTCAATGATCTCCACTATGTCCGAAGGCTGCAGATACTTCCCTGATGTGAGGAACTTCCTCTGAGGAAGAACGAAGTAGCCCTCGCATACAACCATATGTCCGTCTGTCTCCATCACCTTTCGATAGAGAGCAAGCTGTAGTGTGTTGCCCTTCTCCAGACGTCTGTTGTAGGTCTTGCTTTCGTTCCATTTCATGTCCACTATGACCAGATTGCCACCCGCATCCGACAGAAGAAGATCTATGCTGCCTGTGAATGCACCTATGACCGGAAATACAGTGTCGATGGAGCGTTCCATGTCTACCACCTTCAGTGAGTTTTCCTCGATGAATGTCAGCAGAGCATCTACTGCCGGTCTGAGTGATACGCTGAATGAGCTTCTCTCGAGACGGTTCTCGTCAAGATACATCACAGCTCCTTTCTCACGTATGCACTTCTCCATCCTGTCAGAATATGTCTCTTCATGCAGCTTTCTGGCGAGCGATACGTCCTTGCCGCTGTCTTCCAGGAGCGTTTCAATATATCTGTGTGCTATGTTTCCCTTGACGGTCGCCATGTCAGGCATGCTGTCTACGCCATATCCGTTCCAATGAAGCAGGTAGTTCATCACATAGTCGAAAGGGAAATTGATAAGCGTGCTGAGGCTTGAGTAGCTTTCTCTGCTTCTCTTAAGTCCTCCCTTCTCCTTTGGAACGCGCACCTTCTCGAAGTGTTCTCTATTGACTATGTGTTCCAGCTGACTTTCAGACTTTCCCTCAATGGGGAAGAGGCTTGTCAGTGAGTCATCGGAACAGCTTTCCTCCTTTATCTTGCAGCAGCTCTTCAACTCGATCAGAAGCGGGTGCTCCTGGACGGGCTCACCTGCCTCTACGTCGCAGGTCATTATTACCAGATGGTCCTTTACCATAGATATGCCGTAGGCGGTAGCCAGCCTCTGCGCATCGTAGATGCTTCTGGCCGAGTCGGTGCCGATTCCCAGCTCGACTATGTCGGAAGGAGAGAGGAAGTCCAGCTCGTGAACGCTTCCGCCTGCACACCTGCAGTCGGCCCAGAACAGGGTGCTGACCGGATCGGTTACTGAAGCAGGAGCGTCGATGACTTCGCAGGAGCCTATTTCTGCCGGCAACACGGCCTGAGCCGTCGGTGCTCCCGCTGAAGCAAGCCAGCGGATAAGAGACTCAACATCGATGTCTCTATCCAGGTCCTCTACGAGCAGCTTGGCGAAGCTGCAGTACTGCAGCAGTGCAGCCCTCGAGTCCATATTCCTCGCAGCCCATGCCGAAAGATGCTTCAGCAGGGAGGACAGTGACTCCTTTGACATCGTACCATCTGACGAACCTATGCATGAAACGATTTCCAGAACCTGTCTCTTGGAATCCTTTACCTTCTTTCCTTCCCAGTCATACATGTCTGCTTCAAGGATGTCCTGCCATCCTTCTCCGAATCCTCCCTGTGAAAGGAGATGTTCCCGAAGCGCCTTGCTGACGGACATTGTGTATTCCTTGTCTCCGGCCATGCCCTTTACATATATAGATGAAAGAGGATTGGGCTCTATGGACAGGAATGCCAGGAGGCTGCTCACATCGGTGTCCTTCTTCCTCAGGGACAGTGCAAGCGGCAGGAGTTTCGCCACCTGCGGCACTGATGAATCGGTTGTCCTCGGCAGAGGAAGATTCATTGCGCGGAACACCTCGCGAAGCATCACTGTATTATTGGCTGAGATGACCTCAGGACGAGAGAGCGCTGCAAACCTGAGCGCATCGTCTGCATAGTGAAGACGACAGACCTTGAATGAGTCATCGTCCATCTTAGAAAGGTCGGAAGCCTTCCCCGAAAGCAGGTAATCCTGCAGGGCCCTCAGCTTAGTCCCTTCCTGAGCGGCAGGGACCGGGGCGTGGGAATACACCACCTCGGCGCCGCATTTGCAGGCCGCCTTCAGCAGTGATCCGTAATAGCAAGGTAGAGACTCCTCGGGAAGGACGGACTCGATCGTGATGCCGGACAGGTTTGCCAGCCCCGATTCCAAAGTCTGCAGGAGTTCCCGCCTGCAGTCCGAAGGACCGGCACATTCGAAGTGTTTCTCGATGTCCATGAGGGCGTTGAGTTTTGCCGACTTCGTATATCCGGAAGGATCCCATCCCAGACCGACAAGCGTGTCACGCCAGCCGAGCAGGGTCATGGCTACGCCAAGTTCATCCTTGCCGAAAGAAGCACGGAAGATCTCGGCGTGAGAGCCTGTGTCATCCTTTAACGCGGCACGAACGGCCTTCATATACTGAGCATTACGCTCCATCGAGTCCGGGAGCACTGAAGTGAGACCGGCTCTCAGCCTGAGCTCGCCGACGAGCTCCTGTGCCCCTGCATATTTCTGACCTATGACAGATCCTCTCCTGTTGAGATCGACATAGACATGGTTTCCAAAGAATGGACTGAATATTATCTTCATGCTTGAATGATTACGTTTAAGTCTTTACCTGAAGAAGTCTATAAATTTACAAAGAATTGGTAATGATGCAAAAAATAGTTGGTGGCAACAAGCGAATTGGCACCCCATATTGCGCCCCTTTTCAACCTCAGAGGATTATACAAACATCCTGCGTCCCGCCACTTGAAATTTGCACCCGATATTTTACACAGAGACCTTTCTGTTTTGTATGAGAATCCTGACAAATTGGTAAGGTAGTGTCAGGCAGTAAAGTCCCATTTGCAGATACGCGAGAAAGGTATATTTGACTTTAGCGTAGGCTTCGATCAAATCCAGATTATTGAGGATCCAGAGAGCTCGTGCTCTCTCGAAATCATCCTTGAGTGAGTTAACGAAATATTGCATTGTGAGTTAATAGTTTCTGCAAATATATCGTGAGCTTTTGCCAAACTATGGCACAAGACGAATTCATGTGTAAACAAAAAAAGAGGAAGCTTCTTTCGAAACTTCCTCGTGTGAAATGGAGTGCGGTGGGCGAGACTCGAACTCGCACAGGCTTACGCCCACTACCCCCTCAAAGTAGCGTGTCTACCATTTCACCACCACCGCGTCTTTGATTTGGGATTGCAAAGGTACGATAAAAATCTTAACCTGCAAATTTTTTTCACATTTTTCGCAAAATTTTCAAACATTTTGCGTTGAACTGGCATTTATGCCCTAAAAAGTCCTTCTTATAGGTTTCCAATATATGGACTGGGAGAAGCCAAGGAGATATCCTTTGACCCTGAAAGTGCCGTCTTCCATGAACTCGCAGACGACATTCGCCCTGAGGCCACGTGTCGGATCATACACCTTGGTGCCGTCCCATCTGGATTTCTCCTTATTATATTTAAGGCCGCTGAAGAGGATGATCTTGTCACACTCGACATGACGGAGGGACTTGTCCGGATTCTTCTCGTCCACGCGGACGTTTCCGTCTTCGTCCAGCCTGTTCTCCACCCAATATACCTGGGCCTTATATGTTCCGTCCGTATCTTTGGTCACACGTACTTTCGTATATTCTCCCTGATGCCTCACTTCGTACTCACCCAATATAGAATCGGCGTCCGAATTCAAACGGTCCTGAGCCGAAAGCGAGAATAAGCAGGCAAGGAATGACAGCAACACTAACGTCAATCTTTTCATTTTCAATGATTTTTAATGCGTGCGGTTGCAAATATACAAATTTTTGCCTACTTTTGCACGCTTTTCCTCGAGTAGGAAAGCCAGGTAACATTTATTAATTATTTAAAACAGATTCACAATGGCTGTTAAAATTCGTCTTCAGCGCCACGGAAAGAAGAATTTCGCATTCTTCCACATTGTAGTGGCAGATTCACGCGCACCTCGCGATGGTCGTTTCATCGAGCAGCTCGGCTCTTACAACCCTAACACAAACCCTGCAACCATCATGCTCAACTCAGAGCGTGCACTTGCATGGCTTAACGTAGGAGCTCAGCCAACCCTTACTGCAAAGCGTATCCTCTCTTACGAGGGTGTTCTCCTTGCAAAGCACCTCCAGGAGGGTGTAAAGAAGGGTGCTCTCACTCAGGAGCAGGCAGATGCCAAGCTCGCTGCGTGGAAGTCAGAGAAGGCTGCTAAGGTCAACGCAAAGAAGGCTGGTCTCAGCAAGGAAGCTGCTGCTGCTCAGAAGGCTGCAGTAGAGGCTGAGGCTAAGGTAAATCAGGAGAGAGCTGAGGCTATCGCAAAGAGAAAGGCTGAGGCTGAGGAGGCTGCTCGCGCAGCTGCCGAGGCTGCCGCTGCTGAGGCTGCAGAGGCAGAGGAGACACCAGCTGAGTAATTCTATGCAGCAGGTAGCTCAGGTTCTTAAATCGAACGGTACAGACGGGGAACTTGTCCTCGGCTTCCGCGAGATAGCTCCTGAAGATATCAACCTACAGGAACCGGTGTTCATCATTTTTGATGGACTTCCGGTTCCTTTTTATATTGAATCATTTACTAAGAGGGGCAACACCAAGGCCCTGGTCCGACTGACCGACATCTGCTCGCAGGAAGATGTGGAGGAGATCGCAGGAAAGGCGGTATATGTGGAGGAGGAAAGTCTTCCGGAAATGTCTCTTGAGGAGGACGGATTCGCCGCCCTCGTGGGATGGACGCTGCTGACGCCGGAGATCCCCGATCAGGTCGGGGATGACGAGGAAACGGTCGGGAATGACGTGGAGGATGCGTCATTGCCGGCTTTGACCGGCAATCTATACGAAGTTGGCGAGATCACCGACTTCATCGACATCCCGAACAATCCTTGCATAGAGGTAGAAACAGAAAATGGAGCAGTAATGATACCGCTCCATGAAGATCTGATTCTATCTGTCGACCCTGAATATCAGGAAATCATAATGCAGATTCCTGCAGGTCTTATCTAGATTACAATTATGCAGCGACCTGCTGCTTTGCCTCATACTCCGCCTTTACGTCTTCGTAGAAGGCTGCGATAGCCGTATACTCATATGGCACCAGCCACAGGTATCCGATGCAGAATGTAAATAAACCGAGAATGTACCATCCGATGAAGCTGAGTTCAAGGATGAAAAGGTCCAGTTTATGGCCATCCATCATCTTCATGCTGAGTTCGATAGCCTCATCTGCAGAAAGCTCAGGCTTATCGTTCAGGATAAACGGGGTCATCGCATATGCAAATGCCTTGATGAGGCCCGGAACAATAAGAAGAAGAGTCCATGCAAAAGTGTAGAGTGCCATCAGGAGCATTCCGCCCATGTTGTGAGTCCAGTTGCCGAATGCCACTCCGAACATGTTTTCAGTCAGTCTGGCATCTCCACCTGCATAAAGCTTTCTGACAGCAGCATAAATTCCTACTGAAAGAGGCATTGATACGAGGAAAGTGACAGTAAAGCCCAGAAGAACAAGGACAGAGCTTTCCATTTCAAGGAGCAATGAAGCCGCCACTGCGATAGCCATCATGGCCAACGTTGCGAGAACTGCCGGCTTCCAGTTGCCTTTCAATGCCGCCAGAGCAGCATTTTTGTAATCCTGATTTGTTTTCATAATCTGTTAAGTTTGAGTTCTGGAGGCAGGTTAGATCCTGTCCTTGATGATGAAATAGTACACTGCAAGGCCGATCCAGCTGAAGCAGAGAAGTCCGACAGTAAGGAGGACCTTGATAAGTGTGTCTACGTGTGATTTGGTCCATACATCCTTGATGCACCAGATGCAGCAGATGACTCCAACGAGCCAGATGATAAATGTTAACATAATTCTTAAGTTTTAATTGTTAATATTGGTTTGTGAAAAGTTTTGCTTGATGTCCTGATAGAAGGCAGCCTGTGCGCTCATCATATATGGCATGAGCCACAGCAGGCCGATGCCACCTGTAAAGACAGAAAGGATACCCCATCCTATGAAGCTGAGCTGAAGGAAGAAGAGGTCGAACTTGTGACCCTTCATCATCTTGCAGCTGAGGTTGATCGCCTGATTTGCAGACAGCTCCGGATTATCTATGAGGATATACGGAGTCATGGCATATGCATAGAACTTGATGATTCCCGGCACGATCAGAAGGAGTGACCACAAGCTTGTGAAGAAGCCTACGAGGAACATTCCCCATACGTTCCTTCCCCAGCGGCGGAAGCCGAAGCGGAAAGTGTTTCCGGTCAAGGCATTGTCCCCTTCCATGTATAGGCTGTTGAATGCATATGTATATCCTATGTTCAAAGGACTGAAAACGAATGTGAAACCGAAGATGTATAATGCATATACGCCCAGATTGAGACCGGCCGACCCCGGAGTCATTCCATTGAGATTCAGCATATACATCACGACGTATGGACCTATTATCAGATAGGTGAATGCCATCAGCACTATCGTCGCTATGACAGACGGCGCCCAGTTGCCCTTGAGGGCAGCCAGGGCTGCGTTCTTGTATTCCTGATTTGTCTTCATAATGCTAGTATTCTACTTTGATGTTTGCGAGATAGCCGTCAATGCAGAAATATCCCGGAACGTCAGGATTGGTGGATGTCACATCGAAATTAACATAATCGACGTCTCCGAGAGTCGAGAGGTCAAGCACAGACCAGTTATACATGACTGAGTCCTTAGCCTCTGTAAATTCGGCAAGTGTGATGCTCTTCTCGGCCTTTGACCCGTCATGTCTGATTCCGGTAACCTTGAGGACAAGCTTGTCTCCGTCCTTGAAGCTTTCGCTTATCTTACGGGCCACAAGTGTCGTATTGTTGACATAGCATGCAAGAGGCGTGCATGTGCCCACATCCTTATATCCGAACTCGATATGATACTTAGGCATCACTGTCTCCACCGGATTGTCATAGAACACAGCGTATGTCTTGCTTGCGGCTGCGCCGCCTGACGCATGCACACGGAACTTATCATTTTCCGCTGCTGGTTTTGTAAGCTTGCCGTCCTTCTCACCCTTGAGATAAGACATTACAAAACCTCCCTGGAAGACTCCTCCTACCTGCTTCTGAGCGAAGACCAGAGGATAATTTCCATATACGAAACCTTCTCCAGTAATTCCATTCTCACCTGCCGGAATAAAGTACAGACTGTCCTTGAAGCTGTTATGATAAATATTGTCCGAGAACTCGAAAGTAACATCCGCTGTGTATGACTGAGAGAATGCCCCTCCGTCAAGACATGACATCACCGAGAATGCCACTGCAATAAAAAACAAGAATTTCTTCATATTATATATTCACTATTATTTCTGCCACATATGCCGCAGGGCCTGTAAGCCAGACATCAGCTGCAAGCATGTCATCTTTCTGCGTGAACTCCACTGCCAGGGCGTCACGCTTCGCCCTTACATCATATCTGAAGCGGTCCGGACCTATATGCTGAGGCTCCATCGCCCTGCTGCTCCACGCAGCGAGGCACGAGGCAACAATTCCCGTACCGCAGGCGTTGGTCTCATCCTCCACGCCCTTCTCATATGTCCTCACCTTCAGGACATCGCCGCACGGCTCAACGAAATTCACGTTCGCCCCTTCCGGCATAAGCTCGGAAGCATAGCGGATCTGACGTCCTTCCGATACCACATCACAATGCTCTACATCATCGACAAAACGCACATAATGACGAGTGCCGGTGTTGAGGAAATACCCTCCTGAAGGCACCTGAATGCCAGCAAGGGCCTGGTATTCCGTAACATTCTTCACATCAGTCATCTTGAGACTGACCACTTTCACTACTCCGTCATCAGAGAGGATCTCGGCACAATGATATCCGTCAGCAGCCTCGAACTCGAAGTTCCTGACTCCCCTGTCAGCCGCGAAGGCCACGATGCAGCGGCCTCCGTTGCCGCACATCATGCCGCCGGACCCGTCAGAGTTGTAATACACCATGCGGAAGTCATACCTGTCGCTGGTCTCCAGCAGCATCAGGCCGTCTGCTCCGACGCCGTAGCGACGGTCGCAAAGCCTTGCGACCTGCTCCGGCGACAGCCGCAGCGCGCCGTCGCGGTTGTCAGCAATCAGGAAATCGTTTCCTGCACCCTGGTATTTATAGAATTTCATCTTTCAAAAGTTCTGCAAGTATCTTCACTCCCTCAGTCATGCGTTCTTTAGTCATGAATGAGAAGTTCATCCTCATCGTGTTCTTGCCGTTTCCGTCAGGATGGAAGAACTCACCGGCCACATAAGCCACCCCGGCATCAAGCGACTTGTCATAGAACTTCACCGCTTCAAAGCCTTCCGGCATGGTCAGGAAGAGGAACAATCCACCTTCGGGATGAGTCCACCTGATGCCTTCAGGCATATATTCAGCCAGAAGATTCAGAAGATGGTCACGCTTGTCTTTATATAGTGCTATGCTCTTCTCAAGATTGCTGTCAAGTCTGCCGCTTGAGAGGAATTCTGCCGCAACATACTGATCGAATATCGGCGGGCAGAGGTCCAGGGACTGCTTGCATACATATATCTTGTCCAGGATGTCAGGATGGGCTATGGCCCAGCCAAGGCGGAAGCCCGGGGCGAATATCTTGGAGAATGAGCCCAGGTGGATCACTCTGTCCGGATCCAGCGAGTACATTGTCGGTATATGTTCACCCTCATATCTCAGTTCCCTGTATGGACTGTCCTCAACAATGAGGAAATCGTGCTCCTGTGCCAGTGATACAAGCATTTCACGCTCCTCAAGCGTGAGCGATTCGCCTGAAGGATTCTGGAAATCCGGAATCATATACAGGAACTTGATCTTCTTTCCTTCAGCCTCGACCTGTGCTATCACCTTCTCATATTCCGCTTTGAATGCATCTATGTCAGCATTGTGGGAGACTCCCCTGATGTCCGCACGATATGAACGGAAAGACTGGAGTGCTCCCAGATATGACGGGCTGGATGTAAGGATCACATCACCCGGATCCACAATCACCCTGGTGCACACGTCGATACCCTGCTGGGATGACGACGTGATCTGCACGCGCTCCACAGGCACGCCGCATCGCTCGGCTACAGCCTCGCGAAGCTCCGGCACGCCCTGCGTCGCCCCGTACTGGAACGCCTTGCCGGCATATTTGTCTATCACCTCGGACATGGTCCTGCGGATCTCTTCCAAAGGGAAGGTCTCCGCCGAGGGATAGCCGCCGGCAAAGGAGTATATGGCGTTGAGGTCAACCTTCTTGAAGATCTCCCTGACCGGAGATCTGAAGAAGGAGCCTACATCCTCTGAAAACTTTTCTTCGTACATTTCCATTATTTAGATGTCTCGACTTCGCTCGACATGACAGTGCTATCGAAGCATGTCCTCCAGCGTGATGGAACCTGCCGTCTTTGCGTCACGATATTTCACGATCACAGGACAGTACAGGTGTATTCCCTGCTCTGCTCCCGGACCCTTGCTGACCGGGCGGCTTCCCGCCACGACCACAGCACCTGCCGGAACCACCATCTGGCCATTCTCATTGGCCCTGATGTATTCTCCCGTAGTCGCATCGAATATCGCTGTAGAAGCATTGATGATCACGCCTGTGCCTATCACTGCATTTTCCTTGACTATCGTGCCCTCATAGATACCGCAGTTTCCTCCGATGAACACGTTGTCCTCGATGATCACAGGAAGAGCTCCGACCGGTTCGAGCACTCCGCCCAGCTGCGACGCAGCCGAGAGGTGCACGTGCTTTCCGACCTGGGCGCAAGAGCCCACAAGGGCGTGGGAGTCAATCATGGTGCCTTCGTCAACATATGCTCCTATGTTTACATATGCCGGGGGCATCATGATCACTGACGGAGCAAGGTATGCGCCTGCACGCACACTGCTTCCGCCCGGCACGATCCTGACGCCGTTCTCCGCTGTGAACTTTCTTGCAGGAATGGTATCCTTGTCGAAGAATGAGAACTGACCCTGAGTCATGTCAGTCAGCTTTCCAAGACGGAATCCCGAAAGGATCACCTCCTTTACCCAGGAGTTAACCTTCCACTCCCCGTCTACCTTCTCCGCAACCCTGACCTTGCCACTCTCAAGATCGGCAATGGTCTGATTGAATCTTTCTATATCTGTCATAATTTTCCTTTTATATTGACTTCTGGGACGGCAGGGGTTGTTTTTAAAACCATGGCCGCCCGTGGCCTTGTGAACGGTCGCGATGGCCGTTAGAGAATGTCCGGTGGACATTCGTGCCTGAGCAGTAGGGCTTTAGCCCGCTGGTTGGGGCCCGCCGCGAAGCGGTGGGAGGGATTTAGTTTTAAAAACAACCCCTGCCGTTCATTAACCCTATCTGTTTGATTGTTTCTACCATCAGGTCGTATGTGCTCTGCTGGGATGGGACCAGCGGGAGGCGCAGCTCGTTCTCTATGAGTCCCATGGCTGCCATCGCCGCCTTTGCAGGAATCGGATTGCTCTCCACGAAGCAGTTTGTGAACAGCGGAGTCAACTCTTTATTGAGAGCCTCTGCCTTCGCCATGTCACCCTCACGGATAGCTCCGATGAAGTCGACCATGTGCTTTGGAGCTACGTTTGAGGCAACGCTGATGATGCCGGCTCCGCCGTTCTGCATCATCCAGAGAGTGTCGTCGTCATTGCCGCTGAGCACCTGGAATCCTTCCGGAGCGCCCTTGAGGATCTGCATGATCTGCTCCCTGTTGCCGGATGCCTCCTTGATCGCCACAATATTGTCGATCTCCGCCAGTCTCAACGCAGTCTCGGCAGTCATGTTGGCTCCAGTTCTTCCTGGCACATTATAGAGCACTATCGGCTTGTCTGTCGACTCAGCCACTGCCTTGAAATATTGATACTGGCCCTCCTGTGTAGGCTTATTGTAATATGGCACCACTATCAGGAACGCATCCACGCCATACGGCTCGAGCATCTTCATGCTCCGTATGGTGTGCTGCAATGAGTTCGTGCCTCCGCCGACAACTATCGGCAGTCCGCCCGAATGCTCCTTTGCGACCTGCAGCACCTTGATGCGCTCATCATCCTCAAGGCAAGGAGTCTCGCCTGTAGTTCCGAGAGGCACGAGGAAATCTATTCCAGCCTCAACCTGACGGTCAACCAACGCTGCGAACGCCTCATAATCCACCTCACCGTCCTTGAACGGGGTGATGAGCGCGGTTCCGCAGCCTGTAAGATTAATCTTATTCATTGAACAAATCTTTAAATTCATGTACACCTGTGAGGCCTTCGGTCCTGAGGGCCGCCTCTACCGCTCCCACGGCGAATCCCTGGCGGGAGAACGCCTCGTGCGAGAGCGTGATGCGGTCGTTGAGGCCCTCGAAGCCTATGGTATGGATGCCCGGAATCTCTCCGCAGCGCACAGACTGTATGTCCGTATGCACATCCATGTTTGCATCCACAATGTCTGCCAAAGTCTTAGCCGTGCCGCTCGGAGCGTCCAGCTTATGACAGTGATGCATCTCTATCATATATGGGCTGTAACCACCGAAGTCTGCCAGCAGCTTGGATATATAGTCCGTAACTGCAAAGAGCACATTCACTCCCACTGAGAAATTGGTCGCCCAGATCATGGTCGTGCCGCATTTCTCGAAATATGCCACGACCTCGTCCCTGATGTCAGCCCATCCTGTGGTGCCGACAACCACTGCCTTGAAATTCTCTGCAAGGAACTTATAGTTTGCCCTGAAGGCATCGGGAGTGGTGAAGTCTATGCATACGCACTCCTTGGCCAGCGCCGGATCAGTCTCGGTCACAGCCTCGGTCCAGCCGGCATATTCAAGGCCGCGCGAGAGGATGATGCTTTCGATCATCCTTCCCATCTTGCCGTAGCCGCTTATGTATAGTTTTGTATTCATTTTCATTCATTTAGATCCCTCGACAAGCTTGGGATGACAAGGTGACAAGCTCGGGATGACAATTCTAGAAGACGTCAAGGTCTTCCGGGTTGTCGAAGAGGTGGTCGTGAAGGTCCTGGACCACTTCGGTCAGTTCTTCGCGGTCCACCACGAAGCTGATGTTCACGAACGACGCTCCCTGTGAAATCATGTATACATTTGTCCTCTTGAGAGGAGCGAAAGTCTTCTTGAGCATGCCGTTCAGACGGACGATGTTCTTTCCGATCACAGACACCTGCGCCTTGTCGTCATCAACGATCACGTCTGCAAACTCTGAAAGCTCTTCAACCACTCTGTCTATCTTCTCCGAAGCATCTACTGTCACTGAAATGTTGGCCTCGGACGTACTGATGAGGTCTACTGACACCCTGCTCTCGCTGAAGATCTCGAACACGCGGCGAAGGAAGCCGGACGTGTTGATCATCTTCATGGAGAAGATGTTGATCACCTTGATGTTCTCCTTGAACGAAACAGACTTCACGCCGTCCTCTATGAGTTCGTTGCGAAGGATCGCCGTTCCCTTTCCTGACGGATTCATCGAGTTGAGCACATAGAGCGGAATGTTCTTCTTCACTGCAGGCTCTATGGTCAGCGGATGCAGGACCTTGGCTCCGAAATGAGCCATCTCGGCTGCTTCCTCGAACGAAATCTTCTCAAGATATTTGGTGTTCTTGACCTTGCGAGGGTCTGCTGTGCGGACTCCGTCCACATCGGTCCATATCTCTATCCTCTCAGCATCTATCGCCATACCGATCAGGGATGCGGAATAGTCCGAGCCGCCACGGCCGAGGACTGTCTGCTCGCCTGCGAGGTTGGAAGCAATGAAACCCTGGGTGATCACGGCATTCATGCCTTCATATGCCTCTGCAACGATGCCAGGGACTCTCTCTGCAATCTCATCCACAATAGGCTCGCCCTTGAGATATGAATCATTGGTCACCATCATCCTGCGAGCATCGATAAAGCCTGTCTTTATGCCCTTGGCGTTCATCGTGTGGCATATGATAGTCGACGAAAGGAGCTCGCCATTTGAGATGATGATGGCCTTGTTGCGGTCTGAAAGTTCACCGACTGCGCAGATTGCGTTTGCAAGCGCATCCAGCTCGTCGCAGATGCCGTTAACGCGCTCAAGAGCCTGCTCCATCAGCATAGGGCTCTGCTCGAGGAGTTCCTTCGTAAGGTTTACATGGCGCTCACGAAGCTGCGCGAGAAGCTCCCTTGTCTGCGCTGCATCCTGGGAGGCTGCCGCATCGGATATCTTATAGAGAAGGTCGGTTATCTTCGAAAGAGCCGACACTACAACGACAGGCTTCTGGTCAAGCTTGCTGCCGATGATGAAAATCGTTCTTGTGATGGCTTCGAAATTTGCTACCGAAGTGCCACCAAACTTCATTACGATCATAAACTACACTATTTCTTTTCTAAAATTATCTCATACATTTTCACATAGGTCTGGACGGCTGTCTGCAGGTCTTCCAGACATATGTGCTCCTCCGGGCGATGGGCTACGAGGATCGAGCCCGGGCCGCAGAGGATCTTGCGACGGAAGTTGGTCAGCTGCGGAGCGTCGCTGCCGAATGACACCGGCTTTGACGGGAATCCCTCCAGCACTTCGAACTTCGTCGGAGTGTCGCCTCCGAGCGGAGTCACTGTCATCATTGCCTGCCACCGGGCCACTTCCTTTGCCACCATGTCGGAACCGTCCTGCACCCTGCGCTTGCCGAATCTGAGTCTTGCATCCGGCCCGGCCATGTTCTTCATGATATTGCAGACCATCTCGTCTGACTCAAATGTAGTCCTGAAATATACTCTGCATGTCAGGCTGTCGCTGAGGATGTTCTGCGGATTGTCGCTCACGAGCTTTCCTATGTTCCATGTCGTCTCACCGAGAATCTCGTCTTTCGGGAAGACTATGCTCCTGAGGGCGTTCACAAAGTCATTGAACAGAAGGACTGCACTCACTCCGTTCTCCGGATATCCCGAGTGGAAGGCCTTGCCTGTGAACTTCACTTCGAATGCCTTGGTGCCCTTTGCCGCAGAGGCCATGCAGTTGTCAGTCGGCTCGCCAACTATCACCCACTCTGCTCCCGGATGCTGCTCTCGGAACGCCTTGGCTCCGAACGAGCCGGTCTCCTCGCCAGCGAGCAGAAGCAGGCCGAAGCCGTCATATCCCTTGCTTTCAAGAACCTTGCAAGCCTCATACATGGCAAAGATCTGACCCTTGGCATCACATGTTCCTCTGCCTACGGCAGAGGCCATGTTACACCCCCAGTCAGCTTCGCTGACAGCCCCGAGGGGCATGCCGTCTCTCTCCGTTCGACGGGTGACATCGCTGCTTCGGTTTTCATTGAAAACCTCGCTGACGCGAGTGTCACGGCGCTGTAGCGCCTTGTCTGTAAAATACGGGGGGATGTATGGGGGGACTGTGTCCATATGGGTGCAGAAGACTACCTTCGGCGCGCCCCAGGACACGAGGATGTTCCTTGTCCCGTCGCCCACCTCGAAAGTCTCAACCTTGCGGCCTGGCGCAGCCATTTCAACTGCCAGGATATCAGCAAGTTCCGCTTCCTTTCCCGAAGTGGAGTCCACACTCAATATCTTATGAAAAAACTCAAGGTCCATATAAACAGAAAAGCAAAGAACACGCAATAACGCATTCTTTGCAAATATAGTTAAAAATACAATATGATGAGCATCAATTCACGACAACCTCATCCAGGAAAAGGAAGCCACGCATTGTGCTTCTGTAGGCGTGGTATCGTATGTAGCGGGCATTAAGGTCACATGATGTTTCGAATGTACGGAATGTCAGTTCTTCGGCCGAGGTGGGGACATCGTTCTCGATGGTCGCCACGTAGGTGAAATCCTCTCCGTCTTCCGACACGAGGATATCCACCTTGCGAGGCATGAAGACGCCTGGCCCTATGAGCTGCATGAATGTGCCTCCGACATAGCTGACTGGCTGCACCGAGCCCATGTCTATGGTCACATCTATGTCTGAGAGGAAGCCCTGCCAGCGGTTGTCGCTGTATGTCCATCCTCCTATGACACCATCAGTGAATGTCTTCTCACCTGCAGCCTGATACCAGTCCTGGATCGGCTTGTTGTATATGACCTTACAGCCTTTGGCTTTATGGTCCACGCCGGTCAGGAAACCGTCTCTCTCACCGTATTCATTCTCCAGGTCAAAGGTCTGATATCCTTTTGCACGCATGATTTCAAGCATTCGCAACACTCTCTGTCTGAAGTTCTTGACATCCTTGTTCCCGGGCAGGCTCCAGCCTGTCTCGGCGAGGGCTATGGCGCGTGGCCAATACATATATTCGGCATGCTCGTCAGTGACGATATACTCCGACCAGAGGTTTGCCTGCACTCCCTTCAGGTGATGAACCTTGTCTGCCGGCATAGACGGTTCGAGAGGTTCATATACATACACGGAATCCAGCGGGAGATAGCCTCCGATGGACTGCGGTTCCTTGAACGGAGCATCCTGGGTATGGTCCAGGTAGCAGTAGCGGCCAGGCGACATGACCACGTCGTGTCCCATGTTCATGGCGGCGATTCCGCCTTCCGTACCCCTCCACGACATCACAGCCGCGCCTTCGGCCAGGCCTCCGTCCAGGATCTCGTCCCATCCGATCACCTTCCTTCCCTTTGACTCGACATAGCGTGCCATTCGCTTTATCATATAGCTCTGGAGCTCATCCACGTCCTTCAGTCCTTCTTCCTGCATCCTCTTCTGACACTTCGGACATGTCTTCCAATGCTGCTTTCCGGCCTCGTCACCACCTATGTGGATGTATTCCGACGGGAAGACCTCCATCACTTCGTCCAGCACCGTCTCCAGAAAATTGAAGACTTCCTCATTGCCCACGCAGAAGTCGCTGTCCTGGTATGCCTCGCCGCTGCAGCCGAGTTCCGGATATGCCGCCAGCACCTCCTCGCTGTGGCTCGGCATCTCGATTTCCGGGATTATCTCTATGTGTCTGGCACGAGCATAACTCACCAGATCACGGATCTCTTCCTTGGTATAATATCCTCCATAGGCTCCTGGATCCCCCTCTTCTGCGTAATGTCTGTCGCCGGCCCACCATTCTTTCCAGGTGTGCTGGGAACGCCAGGCGGCGAACTGCGTCAGACGCGGATACGCGTCGATCTGCAGGCGCCAGCCGGCTGCGTCGGTCAGATGGATGTGCATTCTGTTCATCTTGAACATCGCCATTGCATCTATCTGTTTCTTCAGGAAGTCTACGCTGCGGAAATGTCTTGAAACGTCGACATGGAGGCCTCTGTATGGGAAACGCGAATAGTCATATATCTCGCAGCACTGGAGTTCATGGACCGTACCCTCGGCGGTCATCTGATCCAGCGTCTGGAGAGCATAGCTCAATCCAGCTCCGGGACAAGCCTCGGTCCCCCAGTCGGAAGTGGAAATCGTGATTCCTCGCTTTGTTATGATGATTCTGTATGCCTCGGCCGGCATTTCTCCCTCCGGAAGTCTCTGTACTTTTACCTTAGGACCCTTTTTCGAAAATTTATATGAACCGCCCGTGACAGTCACTTCAGCAGGAGCAGGTATGAGGACTTCCGGTCCCTGTGCAGAGACATGCAGAGCAAAGATCAGTGACACCAGAGATAAAATGCAGCGCTTCATGATATCGATTGTAATATACAAATGCAAATATAACGATAGCTGCTCAAAAGCACAAAAACGGTGGATTATGCGCTTTTGATGGCAAAATTGTGAGTTAAAAGCACAAAAACAACGATATTTGTGCTTTTAGAACCAGAAACGCTTATGAAGATCAAGGCATTATTGGCAGCCATGCTGCTTGCGGCGGGATGCGGACAGACAAGTCATGAACTGGCCGGGTTTCCGGAAGTAAAAGAAAAAGCTGGAAAGGGATCATTCCCTTTGGCTGGAGCGGAAGCTGCCAGCATATGCGTGGACAGCTGCGATGCGCGCGTAGTGAGCATCGCTGCGGGACTGCTTGCTGATGATGTCGAGCGACTGACCGGATTGAGGCCTGCACTGCAGACGGAACTGCCCGAAGAGGGCCCGGTTCTGATAGCCGGAACTGTCGGACAATCGTGCCTGATAGACAGTCTTTCAGGAAAAGGTCTGATAGATGTTGATGCACTGCATGGCAAATGGGAGTCATATATAGTCCAGACCATACATGTCGACGGACGTCCTCTGCTGGTGATTGCCGGCAGCGACCGCCGCGGCACGGCGTTCGGCCTGACCTCGCTCTGCGAGGCGGCCGGAGTCTCGCCGTGGTACTGGTGGGCAGACGTGACGCCAGCGCGCAGAACGGCTCTTCATGTGCAGCCCGGACGCTTCCTGCAGGACGAGCCGGATGTGCAGTACAGAGGCATATTCATCAATGACGAACGCTTCGGCGGCTGGGCCAGATGGGTCGAGCAGACATTTGACAAAGAGTCTGGCAAAGTGGGTCCCAAAGTATACGAGAAGGTGTTCGAACTGCTGCTGAGGCTGCGTGGAAACTATCTCTGGCCAGCGATGCACAACGGTTCGCAGGCCTTCAATGCCGATCCTGAAAATGCACGTCTTGCTGACGACTATGCGATAGTCATGGGCTCGTCACACTGCGAGCAGATGCTTCGTAACAACGAGGACGAGTGGAAGAATGCCGGCACTTGGGGAGACTTCAACTATGTCACCAACCGTGACAACATGATACGCTACTGGGAAGAGAGGGTGCAGGCAAACGGCAAGTATGAAAACGTCTACACATTAGGTCTGAGAGGCATCCATGACTATCCTATGGAAGGCGCCGACGACACCAGGGGCCGCTGCGCGCTGATGCAGAAAGCCATTGATGACCAGAGAGACATATTACGCAGAAACATTGACGGACCAGTCGAGGAAATCCCGCAGGTGCTGTGTACATACGAAGAAGTCCTCGACGCATATCATGCAGGTCTTGAGATCCCCGACGAGGTCACTCTCCTGTGGTCAGACGACAAGCACGGATACACCCGCAACCTCTGCAACCCGGAAGAGATGAAGAGGAAAGGCGGAGCTGGAATATACTACCATCTGTCTTACCACGGAGACCCTGCCAGCTGGATCTGGCTCAGTCCGCTCTCCCCTGCCTTCGTATCCACCGAACTCACCAAGGCATACACCTATGGTGCCCGCAAGATCTGGATCTTCAACGTCGGAGACATCAAGCCGGCAGAGAAGGAAATCACCTTCGCCATGGAACTCGCATGGGACCTGGAGAGATGGTCGCCTGATAAGGCCCACGGATTCATAAAGGAGTGGGCGTCACGTACTTTCGGAAAGAAATATGCAGCAGAGATCAGCAGCATTTATGATGAATACTATCGTCTGCAGGCAGCAGGCAAGGATTCACACGTATGGTTCATAGAATATCCAGAAACGGAAATCAGGGAACGTCTGAAGAGTTGGGAAGACATAGCTATGCGCGCGGAGGCTCTCAGGGAGGAGATCCCGGAGGCCCTTCAGGCAGCATATTTCGAACTGGTGGAATACCCGGTCCGCGGAGCATGGATGATCAATGAATATCAGCTGCTGGCGCGCCTCAGCATGGCTCATGGCGCTTTCGCTGACGCGAAAACCGCCCTGGCTGATGCAGCCCGCGCCACTGAAATGTATCATGCACTGAATGCATGGACAGATAAATATAACAAGGAACTCCTTGACGGGAAATGGGACAATTTCTTCCGCTGGGACCCATACCATTGGTATTATACGCCGGGCATGGCTGCATCCGTATGCACAGAAGCACTGATTGAGCAGGTAAGGAAAGGACCGGAGCCGGGATTTATGAATGTAGCGGATGCCTTGTCTGACGGGGTGATGATTGATAGCAGAACAGAAGGAGAGATTCCTCTATGGATCCATGCCCTTACCCCGGTGGAAAACTTCTCGAAAGCCGCCGAGGACAACATCTTCTGCAGGGTCAACATTAACGACCACTCATTCATGGCTTCTGCCACACCTATAAATAATATATGGCACTCGCCACTTATCGGTCCGATGTGGAGCAAAGTCGGCACATTGAAGCTGGGCAAGGGTGAAAACCATTTCAGAATTACAGAGCTCAAGGCAGACGCAGAGATAGATGCGATATTCATGGGCCTGTATCCTCCATTCCCTTCCGAGGCCAGGGTCTCTATCCCGGCATCTGAGGGAAAGGTCATCAGGAATACTGACGAAGGATCCGTTAATACCGTCAAGCTGCTCGGCTTCAACGACGGAGTCGTAGTCCTGCCGTTTGACACTCCATCATACACGCCGGAGGAATCCCCTGCTGTAGAATATGCAGTCGACATACCGGACGGCGCCAAGCATCTTGAAGTCAGAACACTTGCCAACCTGCATGTCCATGAAGGCAGAGACGCAAGATATGCAGTAAGCATTGACGGCTCCCCTGCTGAAATCTTCTCCATCCACACCGGAGACTTCTCCGCCGAGTGGCGCTGGAACGTCCTCAGAGGCTATTCTTCAAGAATCGTAGACATCTCGTCACTCCAGCCAGGAAAGCACAAAGTGACAGTCCACCTCCTCGACCCCGGCATAGTCCTCCAGGAAATCCGGATACAATAACTTTCAGCGAAGCGGATCTCAGACCACTCTGGTACGCTTCGCTGACATTTTTGGGGCATTTTCGCATGATTTCTATCAGCGAAGCGCACGAGAAGGTGCCCACATACGCTTCGCGGCAGACAAGGAGATAGAGAGACGACATCAAAAAGTCATTCAAAAAGAAGGTTATTTGTACGTTTGAGTCCCAAACATTTGGTTTATATTATAAACTTGTTTATATTTGCCTCGTGATCACAGGGAGGATTCCGCCTTCATCCGTCCGGAAGGATGGAGACAGAATCCGGAAGTTAAACGGATTTAAATGTATAATTGTATGGAAAACAATGAATTGACCCCTGAAAAGAGCCTTCAGATCATCAACGAGGCAATAGACAAGAGCAGAAAAGACTTTGAGAAAAATGCCGGAACTCCAATGATATTCTGGGGAGTCATCGTACTTTTATTCTCGCTTGCAGTATGGATGCTTCTGATACTGACAGGAAAACTTGAATGGAATTTCCTCTGGTTCGGCATTCCTGTCATCGGATGGCCGCTCTACCCGTTGGTCGTAAAGGGAAGATGCAAAAACGGAGGCAAAAGTTTCATCAGCAGAAGCATCGGCCAGATATGGCTTGCCTATGGAATCTTTGCAACTGTCCTCGCTGGAGTATTCGCATTCATCGCTCCTCATCTGACAGGCTATCTGACCGTAGCATTGCTTGGCTATGCTGCTGTAATGACAGGTTTTACACTGAAAAACAATTACATCACAGCCGGAGGATTCATTACAGGACTGGGTTGCACTGTCGCCCTTTTCTTTTTTGAAAAAGAATTCTCACCTTTGTGTGTCACTGTCGCATCGATCCTGAACCTCATAGTTCCGGGAATAATGATGAACAGAAGAGCAAAATAAAACTATCATGTTCAAGAAACTGGACCCGTTATTACACTCCGAACTGCGTCTGGCAGTCATGTCGGTACTTGTCAATCTCGAAGAGGCAGACTTCGTCTATCTCCGGGAGGCGACAGGCGCCACAGCAGGCAACCTCAGCGTCCAGATCGACAAGCTGACAACAGCAGGCTACATATCAGTAGAAAAAGGATTCAAAGGAAAAAAGCCACAGACCGTCTGCAAAATCACACCAGCCGGCCTGCAGGCATTCAAAGACTACGTCGAAGCCCTGCAGACATATCTGAAATAAGGTATAAGACAGAACAAAGGCCTGATCGGTTGATCAGGCCTTTGTTGTGGAGATAGTCGGAGTCGAACCGACGACTTCCTGCTTGCAAAGCAGGCGCTCTAGCCAACTGAGCTATACCCCCATGCTTGGTAGTCCCGAGCAGACTTGAACTGCTGACCCCTACATTATCAGTGTAGTGCTCTAACCAACTGAGCTACGGGACTGTATGTAAAAAAGACTGTTTACTATACAAGGCTCGCGCCTTGCAATCCACCGCGAAGCTCGTGTCAGACACAAACTCCAAAAAGGAGGTGTTCCAGCCACACCTTCC
>JAFQFD010000015.1 GCA_017415715.1 Bacteroidales bacterium
ACCGGCTCACCTGCTGAATCCTTGACTGTACCTTTCACTTGCTGAGCGAACGCGCTGGCGCAGCTCAGACCCATTATCGCAAAGATAAGGGCGATTCGATAAGTTAGGTGTTTCATGGGTTAGTGTTTATGTGTTAATAATGTGTTTACGAATCAAAATTGTTCGCATTCCAAATTTAAGAAAATTATTGTCCACTCGCACACGTACATATATACTTGGGGCAAATTAGTGGATAAGTGGAATATATCCCATTGAATAACAATAGCTTACCTCTTTAAAAGAGGGTAAAAAAGTGGACACGGCAAAATTGCCATCCTCCAAACAACAGGAAAAAGTGGATTAAACCAACAACAATAATTGCCTTATTGCATTGATTCAAACCACTTTACGAAATATTCCACAAAGTTTGAAAAGTGGAAAATATAGAACAATTTCTATCTACTTACGCCCTTGCAGAGCCGATTTTCCGGACGTTTTCTTCGAAGTTTTCTCTGTCGGAAAGGGCGGCGTTCTTAACCTGCGCGCGATAGTTATATATCGTGTTGACAGAGTACCTCAGAAGCGAGGCGATATGGGACGACTGGGTGATGCCGAGCTTGATCAGGGCGAAGATGCGGAGCTCGGTGTTGAGCAGTCCTCCTTCCTTCACGACGATGCGTCCTTCTTCTGTCAGAAGAGCATTCAGGTCCTCGACAAATGTCGGATAGAGCGACAGGAACGATGTGTCGAACGTCTTATAGAAGTTCTTCAGTTCGGCATCATACTGCTCTCTCGGCAGAGTCTTGCGAAGTTTGTCAAGGTATCCGGAACACATGGAGAGGAAGAGGCCAAGATATTCTTCCTTGGCGGCATTCGCCTCCACCAGGTCCAGATTTGTCCTGCGAAGATCCTCCTCCACCGCCATTATAGACTTCGTATAGGCATCCAGCTGGATATTCTTCGCTTCGATCTCCTTTGCACTCCTCTGGCGCTTACGATATAGACGTACCGTATATGTAAGGATGACAAGAAGCAGGAAGGCCACCAGTACAGTAACCATGAGATACCTGCTGCGGTCCTTCATCTGCAGGTCCCTGCTGTCTCTGTATGCCTTCTCGATCCATGGGAACGTAGACGCAATCTGGACTTTTCTGAGCTTGGCATTGTAGAATATGGCGTCATCAAGAGATATCCTGATATATCTGAAAGCCCTGTCCGTGTCATGCGGATCGGTCAGCTTTATGGCCACCGAACACAGGGCGGCATTGTCCTTGATCGCACCCCTGATGTCACAGATGGCCGATTCTATCCACCACCTGATCGTTTCCTCTTCCCTTTCCAGATTCTCGCAGATGAAGCCCTGCCAGTAACACTGGACGGCATAATCACGCGAACTCTTGTTCTGTCCTTCTATGATGCGGAGATTTTCCGAATAGGCCTCATCCCATCTCTGCTCCTCAATGAGGCGCATTATGTAAATATGATGGTTAAGCGGTGAATCCTTCGGGGTATTCTTGAGGATAAGGTCCTGATAGGCACGGATATTCACCGCTTCCGGCACAGTTATGCCGGAAGTGCGGACATATTCCTGATAGTCGTGCAGGAACTTCTGACGGGCATTGTACCAGCTGATCTTCTGCTGATAGTTGAAAGTTGTCGTGTCAAGCTGCTGAAAAAGATCCTGGGCCTCAAGGAACATGCCCGCCGTGGTGAACAGCATGGCCTTCTCCACTACAGCAGAATTCATGAGTGACCGGTCTTCAAGCTCTGCGGCTATCGCCTCCTGTGACTCGAGGATCGCCTTCGCCTTGTCAAACTGATATGCCACACACTCCTGATAAAGCTGTCCGTAAAGGCCATATTTCTGCTCAGGAGAAAGGTCATCAGAAGCCAGAAGGCCTTCGATCGTGATTATTTTGGCTTCCTTCTCATTCACATACTTCTCCATCCTGGCGAGTTCCGAATCCAGCCGTCCAAGCTCATCAGCAAGAGGATGGCGGTATGCGTCCACGCAGGACACGGCAAGGAGGAGTGACAGAATTACAGATATTGAACAATGTTTCATAGATTTCAATTTTACAGCAACACTACAAATATAAGAAAATAGCATTATTTTACATATATTTGCATGATATATATTATTGAAGCATGAGACTTATCAGACACATTTCAGGATGCATTGCAGCAGCGCTTCTGCTGCTCGGATGCGAGGAGAATCCATATGGTCCTACAGGCTATCAGCCGGATGTTCAGAAGCCGGAAACACAGGAGCCTGTCCCTACGGAGAAGGGCGGATACGCCAAGGGCGCGGACATCAGCTGGCTGACGCAGATGGAAGCCGACGGACAGAAGTTCTACACTGCAGCAGGCAAGGAGATGGAGTGCACCGCTCTGATGAAAGAGTTGGGATTCAATGCGATAAGACTTCGCGTATGGGTAAATCCTGAAGGTGGCTGGTGTGCCAAGGAGGACGTGCTGGTAAAGGCGAAGCGTGCCCAGGAACTCGGAATGAGGATCATGATAGACTTCCATTACAGCGACACATGGGCAGATCCTTCAAACCAGAAGACCCCTGCAGCATGGGCGGCGCTCCCTATCTATGAGCTCGCTTCTGCAGTGGAGACTCATACAAAGGAGACTCTGCAGCTGCTCAAGGACAACAAAGTCGATGTAGAATGGGTGCAGGTCGGCAACGAGACCAACAGCGGCATGCTGCATCCTCTGGGCAAGATCAGCGACAATGCCAACGACTACGCCATTCTGGCAAACAAGGGATACGATGCGGTAAAGAGCGTATATCCTGAAGCCAAGGTCATCATCCACAGAAGCGAAGGCCACAAGGCCAACGAGTGCAGATGGCTTTTCAACCACCTGAAGAACAGCAAGGTGAAATATGACATCATAGGACTTTCACTCTACCCTACCTGGTGGGAAAACAACGGCTGGTGCGACTGGAAGCCGGTCGTGGACGACTGTCTGGCAAACATAAAGAGCCTTACTTCGACTTTCGGCAAGCCGGTGATGATCTGTGAGATCGGTATGCCGGTATGGGAGCCGCAGATGTCCAAGGAAGCCGTCCAGTATATCCTCGACGAGACAAAGAAGATCGAGGAGTGTCACGGCGTCTTCTACTGGGAGCCGCAGACCGACGGCGTATGGAAGCCGGCGAGCTACGCCGCCCTCGGCTGGAACGCATACGACAAGGGAGCGTTCAAGAACGGAAAGGCGACTATAGCGCTTGACCCATTCAAAAATTAGAACGTCATCCCCGGCATGACCGGGGATCCGAAAACAGAATATGAGAACCATTATACTTATAATAGCAGCGGCACTTTCCGCAGCATCAGCATTCGCCCAGGCCGGGCGCAGCGAGACCATTCTGAAGGAATGGGAGTTCCGCAAGGGGCATGACATCGAGGCTAAAGAGGGCTGGGAGGCCGTTTCAGTGCCTCATGACTGGGCTATCTACGGGCCCTTCGACAAGGCCAATGACCTGCAGACCGTAGCTGTCGTGCAGAATGGTGAGGATGTTGCGACCGAAAAGACGGGACGCACCGGAGGCCTTCCGTATATGGGCAAGGGTGCATACAGACGCACTCTCGACATAAAGGCTGACGAGCTTGACGGCCGCAGGCACATCCTCATGTTCGACGGAGCTATGAGCGAGGCTCAGGTCTTCGTCAACGGCGGGAAAGTATGCTTCTGGCCGTATGGGTACAACTCGTTCCACTGCGACGTTACCGCGCAACTCAAGGAGGGAAGCAATGACATCGTCGTGCTTCTGGAAAACCGCGAGCAGTCGTCAAGATGGTATCCGGGAGCGGGACTATACAGAAAGGTCCGCCACATCACTCAACCTCAGGTGCATGTGCCTGTATGGGGAACATATGTGACAACCCCTCACATCGAAAAGGGTCATGCAGTCGTAAGCGTGCGCACAAAGATCGAAGGCGTAGAGAAAGGCTCTGCAGTCACATTGAAGACCAGGATTCTTGATCCTGACGGACATGCTGTCGCATGCGTCACCGACACCAGGCTTCTCCACTTCGGAGAGATCGAGCAGACGCTCACAGTAGAAAATCCTACATTATGGTCACCGGAGAGTCCTGTTATGTATTTCGTTGAGACTGAAGTATATGCCGGAGGCTCCGTGAACACTGACTGGAATATGGACAGGCCTGAGATTTCAATTGCAGACGGCACCGTTCCATGCGACAAGGTCAGCACAAGATTCGGTTTCAGGACCATAGAGATCATCCCTGACAAGGGGTTCTTCCTCAACGGCGAGCCCCGCAAGTTCCGCGGAGTCTGCCTGCACCACGACCTCGGTCCGCTTGGCGCAGCCATCAACAAGGCCGCTGTCCGCAGGCAGCTCACAATGCTCAAGGACATGGGATGCGACGCCATCCGCACATCCCACAACATGCCTGCCGAGGAGCTCATCGAGCTCTGCGACGAGATGGGCTTCATGGTGATGCTTGAGAATTTCGACGAATGGGACATCGCCAAATGTCAGAACGGATACCACAGATTCTTCAACGAGGACAGCGGCAACGGCATGATCTGGGCGGAGAGAGACATGATCAACATGCTCCATCATTTCCGCAACAATCCTTCTGTAGTGATGTGGAGCATAGGTAACGAAGTGCCTTCACAGTGGAAGCCGGAAGGTCTGGTTGTAGCAAAGTGGCTGCAGGACATCTGCCACCGCGAAGATCCGACAAGACCTGTAACCTGCGGCATGGATCAGTATAATGCAGTGACAGTCAACGGTTTTGCCGAGCAGCTTGACGTTGTGGGATTCAACTACAAGGTTGACCGCTACATCCCTGCATACAAGCTGCTTCCGCAGCGCATCATCCTCGGCAGCGAGACCGCCTCGACAGTGAGCTCACGCGGCGTATACCACTTCCCTGCAAAGCTCGGAGCAGCGATAATGCATGACGACAATCAGTCTTCGTCATATGACACAGAATACTGCTGGTGGTCGAATATCCCTGACAACGACTTTGCCGCAGACGAAGACTATGACTGGTGCATAGGCCAGTTCGTATGGACAGGCTTCGACTATCTGGGCGAGCCTTCGCCATATGACACCGACGCATGGCCGAACCATTCGTCAGTATTCGGAATCATAGACCTCGCATCCATTCCAAAGGACAGATACTACCTCTACAGGAGCGTATGGAACAAGACCGACGAGACCTTGCACGTGCTTCCGCACTGGAACTGGGCAGGACGCGAGGGCGAAGTGACACCGGTATTCGTATACACATCATATCCGTCTGCAGAACTCTTCGTCAACGGAGTGTCGCAGGGCGTGCGCGCCAAGAAGGCCGCCGACGGCATTGTACCATGCCTCGGCGAGAAAGCCATGGAGCGCTTCCGCCTCATGTGGAACGATGTAACATATCAGCCTGGCGAGATCAAGGTTGTGGCGTATGATGCTGATGGCAAGGCAGTTGCCGAGAAGGTCGTCCGCACAGCCGGCAAGGCGTCAGCCATCCGTCTGACACCCGACAGAAAGGTACTGAATGCTGACGGAGAGGATCTCTGCTATGTGAATGTAAGCCTCGTCGACAAGGACGGGAATCCGGTTCCGATCGACAGCAGACTCGTGAAGGTAAAGGTTACCGGAGCAGGCTCTTTCAAGGCCATCGCCAACGGAGACCCGACCTGTCTGGAGCCGTTCCAGCAACCTCAGATGCATCTTTTCAGCGGTCAGCTCACAGTCCTCGTACAGGCAGCATCGCAGCCTGGGGACATCACCATGGAGGTCAGCGGAAAGGGCGTGAAGAAAGCAATCATGAAAATAAAAACTGAATAACATATATGAAAAAGTTCATCACATTGCTGGCTGTTCTGGCCGTGGCAGCTGTTTCCTGCACAAAGGAGACAGCGCTGCAGTCCGCTGGCCAGCAGACCTTGCAGAGCAAGTTCATCGGCGGAACTGACGGAGAGACCGTTCCGGGCACGCTGCTTGTCAAGCTTGACGAGAATGCAGCAGAAGCCCTCAGAAAAGGAGGATTCACAGGACTGTCATCCGACATCCTGAACGGCTTCAAGGCCACATCCTTCACTCCGGCCATCCCTGTTCAACCCAAAAATGCTAAAGTAGCCAGGAAATATGGCCTCCACCAGTGGTTCATGGTCGGATTCGACCCTCAGACATCTCCGGTTGCCGCAGCAGAGATACTGGCGAAGTCTGCACGTGTCAGCAGCATACAGCTCAACAGATTCGTCCAGCCGACAACTGCAGAGAAGGCCTTCGAGGCAGACCTCATGCTTACCAAGGCCACCGGAGGTCCTTCTGAAGTTGCATTCGATGACCCGCATGCAGTTCACCAGTGGAACCTGCACAATGACGGAAGCATCAGCGACAAGGCTGTAGCCGGAGCTGATGTCGGAGTGAAGGAAGCATGGAGGCTCACAGGAGGCGACCCGAGCGTTGTCGTGGCCATCTTCGACTGCGCCGTGGACTACCGCCATGAAGACCTTGCCGATGCAGTATGGAGGAATGAGGCCGAGATTGCAGGCAAGTCGGATGTGGATGATGACGGAAACGGATTCATAGATGACAAATATGGATTCAACTTCGTGAACTGCTTCGCAATCAACGCAGATTACATCAACTCCTCCCTGAATGGAGAGAAACCTGCCGCAATCAAAGGCAGCGCACTGAACAGCATAGCAGGATCGGGACACGGCACACATGTTGCCGGCATCATAGGCGCGACAAACAACAACGGCAAGGGCGTAAGCTCGATTGCCGGAGGCACCGGAAACGGCGACGGAGTCCGCCTGATGACCTGTCAGATATTCCAGGGATCAATGTATGGCTCGGATGCGCAGAATGCTGCTGCATTCATCTATGCCGCAGACAACGGAGCCTGCATTGCCCAGTGCTCATATGGCAACTCCAACATCATCACAAACGATGACCTCTACATAAACGGCGGAGAGATGGACGGCACCAAGATCAGTTCCTCAACACTTGAAAACGCCGCGCTCAGATACTTCCTCGACCCGGCCAACAGCAACCACGAGTCTATGGAAGGCAACATGGCCATATTTGCCGCTGGAAACCACAAGAATCCTTATTCCATCTATCCCGGAGCCCTTTCATATGTAATCTCCGTGACTGCTTTCGGATGGGATTTCCTTCCCGGCGGATACACCAACTATGGCCCGGGATGCAAGATCTCAGCGCCTGGCGGAGAGTGGAGCGGTGTCAGGGACGACTATGCGGGAATGATTCTGTCGACCGGAGTATCAGGTGCCGCACAGGGATCGCCCGGAGTCGAGACCGAAAGAGGAGAAAGCAAGAACTACGTATACATGCAGGGCACATCTATGGCATGTCCTCATGTTTCGGGAGTCCTCGCCCTTGGTCTTTCATACGCAAAGAAGCTCGGAAAGAAATTCACCCGCGAGCAGATGCAGTCAATGCTCCTTACTTCAGTCACCGACATAGACCAGTTCAACAAAGGAGGCAGCCGTTCATTCTATGATGTATCATCCGGCAACAACATCTCCATAGACATGAACCGGTACATCGGCAAGATGGGAACAGGTGCGGTAGACGCATGGAAATTCCTCATGGCCATAGAAGGCACGCCGACATTCCTCGCTGAGGCCGGACAGACCGCTAAGATCGACCTCAGCAGATATTGCAGCCCGTCACAGACCTACACCATCTCTGTCGATGACGCAGCGCGCACAGCGCTCGGCCTCGAGACCGACCCGGTGATCAAAGACGGTTTTCTCGAAATCCGCTGCACAAAGATCGGTTCGGGCAAAATGACCCTCAGCGCATCTGTAGGCAAGGATAACGAGATCGAAAACGGCATCGGAGGCATGTCATACACCCGTGAAATCTCAATAGCATCAAGACCATCCGCCACCTCCAACGGCGGCTGGCTCTAACGCACTCTCATCCCGAAACTTTCACTCTCATCCCGAAACTCTCACTGTCATCCCGAGCGAAGTCGAGGGATCTAAAAAACAAAATGATGAAAAGAATTCTTTACATACTGACCGCAGCACTGCTCATTGCATCCTGTGGAGAGAAGAACGGAGGCAAGACCGAACTCACCCTCGAGCAGAAGCTCTGCGCCGAGTGGCACAGCACCTTCCTTCCGGTTGACGGCGACATCTACATAAGTTTCGCCACCGACAAGACATTCGAGCTGTATCAGCAGATCGGCGAGGGCGCGCATCGTCTCTACCGCGGCACATGGAACCTGGAGGAGAACCTCCTTACCGGAAAATACAATGACGGAGAGGAATGGGCTGCCGCATATAATATTATGATAAATGACAAGCAGCTTACAATGACGTCCGTCAACGACGCTGCAGAAGAGTCTGTGTTCGCTCTGGAAGAAATTCCTGAAGAAGTAGTCCAGACTTGCGAAGTCATCGTTAAATCATTCTGATCGACCATGAAGAATAAAACGTTCCTGATATTTGCATCCGCCTGTCTGACAGCTGCTTCCTGTCTTTCAGAGTCCGAAGTTCCTGTCGCACCGGAAGTTCCTGCCGGCGATGACATACTCATGACAAAACTTACAGGAAACCCTTCTGCCGACCATATGAAAGGCAATCTGCTCGTGTTCCTGGACGAGGAGACCACACAGTGCATAGAATCGGAGGGCATCGAGAAAGTAGCCTCGGACCTTTTCTCTGAAGTTGAGGCATATGACTTCAGGCCAGCCCTGCGCAGTTTCCCGAAGAACCGGGAACTGGCGCGTGAACTGGGGCTGCACAGATGGTTCTCTGTTTCATTTGACGAGGACATCCCGACTTATACATTTGCTGAAGCAGTAGCAAGGCGTCCTGAAGTATGCGCCCTGCAGTTCAACTCGCATCCAAAACTGGCATCTGACCTCAAGGCTGTTCCATTCAACGTCGTACCCGGCCTCAGTTCCGCTGCAAAAGGCGAATGCATTCCGTTTGACGACCCATACAACAGCGATCAATGGAATCTTTTGAACACAGGCGACAAGAGCATCGCCAAAACCGCAAGAGAGGGAGCTGATGTAGGCGTAAAGGATGCATGGGCACTCACATCCGGCACCCCTGACGTTGTGGTTGCAGTATGCGACGCCCCTGTGAAATATACCCACCCGGACCTCGCGGACAACATGTGGGTCAATGAGGCGGAGAAGAACGGAGCGGCAGGAGTCGACGACGACGGAAACGGATATGTGGATGACATTCATGGATATAACTTCTATTCAGACGGACCTATAAAATGGGATGCTGAGGGAGAATCCGGACACGGAACCCATGTAGCCGGCATCATCGCCGCAGTCAATGGAAACGGCATCGGCGTAAGCTCCATTGCGGGCGGAAGCGGCAATGGAGACGGCGTAAGGCTGATGAGCTGCCAGCTGTTTGAAGGCTACAATGCAGGAGCTGACCGCGAAATGGCGGAAGCGTTCATTTATGCCGCGGACAATGGAGCATGCATCGCTCAATGTTCATACGGTTATCCTGCAAACATATTCTCAAGCGACGACCAATACACTTCCACCCTTCCATTGGAATACAGTGCATTGAGATATTTCACTGATCCGGAAAACTGCAACCACCCGTCCATAGGCTCAAACCTGGTGATATATGCAGCCGGAAACGAAGCGGCATCCAATTCAGACTATCCTGGAGCCCTGCCTCTCTGTGTTTCGGTAACTGCATTGGGTCCTGACTTTCTTCCGGCGGGATACACCAATTACGGAAGAGGATGCAACATCGCCGCACCTGGCGGAGACTTTTGGATCGGCGAAGATGTCAGCGGAAACCACAACAGGTGCATGATCCTTTCCACAAGCATAAGCGAAGCGGTCGGTGACTATGCATGGATGGAAGGTTCATCGCAGGCCTGCCCTCATGTTTCGGGAGTCGCCGCACTGGGCATCTCATACGCCGGCAAACTCGGAAAGAAATTCACCGGAGACCAGTTCAGGGACATCCTGCTGACTTCCGTCAACGACATCAACTACCTTCTTACAGACGGCGTCAAGCCATACGGAGAATACACCTTCGGACTGAGGACATACCATAACCGCATGGGAACAGGAGCGATCGATGCATGGAAGCTTCTCATGCAGATAGAAGGAACGCCTTCGGTGATGGTAAAGGCCGGTCAGATATGTTCTGTCGACATATCCGAATATTTCGGTGAGTCTGCCAAAGACCTCACTTACCTCGACATTGACGTGAGCACAGAGGCCAGGAAAGCGCTTGGACTTGCATCAGCCCCTATGATAGAAGGAGGAGTCCTCAAGATCTATTGCACAAAGAGTGCCTCGGCCAAAATCACCGTATCGGCCATTGCAGGCGGCAGCCAGCTTGGCGGAGGTGACAAGACAGGAGGCACGGAAATCAAGAGAGAAATCTCAATCGTTTCAAGAGGAGTATATTCAACCAACGGAGGATGGCTGTAATGAAAAAAAGCATATACATATTGATCGCTCTGCTGCTGGTCGCAACAGGTTGCAAGAAGGATAAGCCAGTGGATCATGCCAGACTGATAATAGGAGAATGGCACTGCACCCCTGAAACTTTCGAGGCGGATGTATATCTGACTTTGGACAATGACGGGACATTTGACCTGTATCAGCAGATCGGCGAAGGACGCCACAGGCATTACTCAGGCGAATGGGAACTGGACGGAACCACTCTCTCAGGAACATATTCCAGCGGAGATGATTGGGGCAGCGGATATCAGGTTTCCTTCTCAGGAGACAACACCATGAGTCTCAAGGCATTGAACGGATCGGAGGAAGTGATGAAATACTGTCGCGAAGCCATCCCTTCGGAAGTCATCGAAGGCTGCATCGAGGTAAAATCTGCAGATGATGCCGACTGTCGTCCTGTCCTCTAGTCTTCCTTTCTGATGCTGAATTCACAGCCACAATAGAGCTGATTGTAGAAATCATACTCCTTGATGATCTGAAGGCGGCGCTCCTGGAGTCCGCCTTTTCTCCAATTCTGGTCCCACCAGATGATTTCGTCATGCGGCGCGGCGCTGGAGCGCCTTACCAAGATTGGCTGCAGGCAGGCCCAACGGCCGGCTTCGTTGATCTGGTCGAGGGATTTCCAGCGGGATGATGCGAGTGTCGTGGTGATGACCTTTATGCCTCTTTCGCTGGCATACTGAGCTGTGCGCAGGAGGCGGAGCTTGAAGCATTTCAAGCATCGGCCGCCCCTCTCCGGCTCGTTCTCCATGCCTTTGACAGCATCGAGCCAGTTCTCATGGTCATAATCCGCGTCAACGATTTCCAGACCGAGAGACTGCGCATATCGCGTGCATTCGTTCTTGCGGATCTCGTATTCCTCCTGGGGATAGATGTTGGGATTGCAATAATATATTACAGGCGTGATCCCGTTCTGCATCAGCGCCTCAATGATTGCGCTTGAGCACGGAGCGCAGCAGGTGTGGAGAAGAACAGTCTTCTCCCCCATCGGGGCCTGTATTTCCATTTTCTTCTTTCCCATAATCTTTACAAAGATAAATCATTTTCAGTATCTTTGCACGCTTAAAACGAATTGACATGACAACACCATCCGGCAGAAAAGGCCTCCTGGCCCTCAGTCCGCTCATCATATTCCTTATTCTTTACCTTGTGTCCTGCATCATTGCAAAGGACTTCTACAGCATCCCGATCTCGGCAGCATTCCTGCTGGCATCGGTCTATGCCGTACTCATATGCAAAGGCAAGACACTCGAAGAGAGGATTGCGGTATTCTCAGAGGGTGCTGGCAACAGGAACGTGCTCCTGATGATATGGATCTTCGTCCTGGCCGGAGCCTTCGCCTCGACAGCCAAGGAGATCGGAGCGATCGACGCCACCGTGAACATAGCCCTGAAGATACTGCCGGGCAATCTGATATATGCAGGACTCTTCCTGGCATCGTGCTTCATCTCCATGTCAATCGGAACGAGTGTGGGTACCATCGTGGCCCTCGTGCCTATCGCAGCCGGCATCGCCCAGGAGGTCGGCACTGACATAGCCGCCGACACATCTTTCATCACAGCCATCATCGTCGGCGGAGCATTCTTCGGAGACAACCTGTCATTCATTTCCGACACTACCATCGCTGCAACGCGTACTCAAGGATGCTCAATGAAAGACAAGTTCAAGGTGAATTTCCGCATTGTCGGTCCTGCAGCATTGGTAGTGACCGCACTGTACATCTTCCTCGGAATGTCAGTCAACGCCAGTCCTGCCACAGAGGCGGTACATTGGTACCTGCTGCTGCCTTACCTTCTGATCATCGGTCTGGCGCTCGGCGGCATCAACGTCTCTGCAGTGCTCACAATCGGCATTCTGGCCAACGCGGTCATCGGTTTCATTGACGGCAGTCTGTCATGGAGCGGATGGCTCGGATCCATAGGAAGCGGCATCAGCGGCATGGGAGACCTGATCATGGTAACCATGCTGGCAGGCGGAATGCTGGAGATAATCAAGGTGAACGGAGGCATCGACTACATCGTGAACGGCCTCACGCGCCGCATCCACGGCAAGCGTGGAGCGGAGCTGAGCATCGCCGGCCTGGTCAGCCTCGCCAATCTGTGCACGGCAAACAACACAATAGCCATCATCACCACAGGTCAGATTGCCAAGGACATCAGCGCACGCTTCGGACTGGATCCACGCAAGACAGCCAGCATCCTGGACACGTTCTCCTGCCTTGTGCAAGGCCTCATCCCATACGGAGCGCAGCTCCTTATGGCTGCCGGTCTGGCCGGAGTGTCATCAATATCGATCATAGGATATCTCTACTATCCTTTCGTCATGGGTATCTTCGCCCTGGGAGCCATCCTCTTCCGCCTGCCGAGACGCTACTCATAGACTCACCGGTTTCGCAAACCGCCGCTCGATCTCCTCGAGCCACGCTTCGCGTTGCTCGCGGCTGACCTGCTTGACCTCGCTCAGACTGGTCCACTCGATGTTCTCTATGCCGATCTGCCGGAATGTACCCTTGATAAGCGACCCCTCCAGAGGATTGCCGAAAACCTCCCTGTATATGTCTGCAGGCGTGTTCATGGTAGTTATGACAGTAACCTTTCTGAGAGACAGCCTTGACACAAGTCTGCCATCCTTCATATCATAAGCGATTGCCGGGAAAATGACCTTGTCAATGAATCCTTTGGTCATCGCCGGAGTCGTCATCCACCATATCGGGAAGATCATCACAAGATGCTCCGCCCATTCGAGATGCTCCTTGTACTCCCTGACCTGATCGTCAATGGCATCAAGCGCGTCCTCGCCAGCCCTGCCGGCTCCGACAAAGGCCAGCAGATCCTTGGAACGCATCACGGGATCGAAATCGTCCTGGTCCAGATTGATTACCCTGCACTTATGGCCTCCTGCCTTGAGGCCTCTCTCCACAGCAGCCAGTATGGCCCCGCAGAAACTCCCTCCATAGGGATGATTGAATACAATAAGAGTGTTCATGATTCATAGTTTACCCCAGAAGCATTGCAATACTGATGCTAATTCGGACAGCCTCACACATCCTAACCACTAATTACTTAATAACCAGTGACTTACACCTTACGATGTGTTTAACCCCTCCTTTAAACCACGGGGTAAACACACGGTATTCCAGAACTTACTGATTACCAACAATTTAAGAATAAAGATGTGTTTAACCTAATCTCGGATTGCTTTTCTCAACGATTATTCCAATCTTTGTGTCAGTCATTTCCTGACTCTCATATATGACAGTGAGAGGGAGGCAGTGGAGAAGGAGAATATTAATACTGACATATATGGAGAAACGAGGATTCTATCATCTGTTTTCTGACGGGTTCCGTACAGATGCGCTTTTCGAGGACAAGGCCGCGTTCGTTGCCGCCATGAACATCATAGCTGTGTGCTTTCTTAAATGCAAGGTGGTGATACCGGCATTCTGTCTGATGGACAACCATGTACATTTCGTTCTGTATGGGACTCTGAAAGAATGCTGCGAATTCAGAGACAGATTTGCTCATAAATATTCGTTATGGTATTACAACAGATACTCGTGCCGGAGATCTGAGCCGATTGACTTTGATATCAAGCTGATGGAAGACGAGAAATACATTCTCAACTCGATAGCTTATGTGCTGAGGAACGGGATAGCTGCCGGGTACATATACTGTGCTGAAGATTATCCGTGGTCATCTGCCGGATTGTATTTCAGAAGGCCTGAAACGCTCGCTGCATTAACTGCTGAATGGACTGAAGTATCATTACTCACCATAAGAAAAAGACGAGAGATGTTTCAGACCATGAACGATATACCCGGAGATTGGAAAGTGACTCCGGAAGGTTTTCTTTGGCCAGGCAATTATGTTGATTATCAAGTGGTTGAAAAACTGTTCCGCACACCGAAGAGCTTTGCGTTCTTCATGGGACAGAGCAAGGAAGAGGAGATCGGCATGAGTCTCGGAGCCAGAGAGCATGTGGCATTGCCGGACATGGAACTTCGTGAGAAGGCTGTCGCCCATAGCAGAAGGATGTTCCGGACGTCCAATCTTCGTGAACTCAATGCAGAAAGGAGAATGCGTCTGGCGAAGACGCTCAGGAAGGAGTACAGGTGCTCATACAAGCAGATAGCCAGGATCATCCACCTTGATCAAAAGTATCTGAAGGAGCTGCTGGGATAGGGCCTAAATACCAATATCTAGGGATTGCCTGGGCGGGATGATGGCCGTACCTTTGTATCCGAAATCAGGGCATGAACCTGAAGGAATTATAGAAATAAGCCATTATAGTTATAGAAATCGAATTCTTTTAATTGTTGTATTTTTGTAGGAGGCCTTCCGGGAGGGACGCCTCCTATATTTTGAAATATTATTATCTTTGAACACTAAAATCAGCGATATGACTACCGAGATACAGCGAATCGTCTTTTCCGAATCGATGAAGCTTGCCGACCTTGTAGATGTCAATTTCAAGCTTCTCAATGTCCTTTCCCGTCTGGGGATCAGCCTGGGATTCGGTGAGAATACCATAAGGGAAGTATGCCAGAGGCAGGGGATCAATCTCGAATCCTTCCTGCTGATATGCAGCATATACACATATGACGACTATGTTCCGTCTGCCGAGCTTCTCTCGTCAGCGGATCCTCTGACCATAGTTGACTATCTGCACAGTTCCCATGCATTCTATCTGGACAAGGAGTTCGCAAGCCTCGAGAAGAACATCAAGGCCATGGTGGAGCCGTGTGACGACATGCAGAAGAAGATCGTGTCGAAGTTTGTCGCTGACTATAAGCTGCAGGTCGAGAAGCATTTCGCTTATGAGGAGATGACTGTGTTCCCATATGTGAGGGCTCTCAAGGAAGGCAAGATGATGGAAGGATACTCGATCGAGCAGTTCGAGGAGAATCACAGCAACATAGACGAGACGCTCGGAGACCTGAAGAACATCGTCATGAAATATCTTCCGGATACATGCGACACTGTCCTTCGCAACGAGGTGCTTTACAGGATATACCGTCTGGATGAAGACCTTGCCAAGCACACCATCATCGAGGACAGAGTGCTCATACCGATAGTAAATAGAATGGAGGCATGATGAAGACAGGATTCAGAAAAGTTTTGCTCATAATGCCTTCTGTGATTGTAGCCAGAGGGCTTGAGGCCGCGCTTGCCGAGCACGGAGAATTCCGTGTGGAAGGCATCCTGGCGGACCTCTCACATGCTTCTGAAGCACGTTTGAGGAACATGGATGTGGATGTCATCATCATTGATCCGGTTGTCTTTGACTATGTGTCACGCGCGTCCGGAAGAGCCCGCCTGGCGGAGCATTCAAGCGCAGCAGTCGTCGCTCTGAAGACCATCCCTATGGAGGATGAGCAGATCAGACAGTATGACGGAGTGGTCAGCATGTATGATGACCCGGTCGCCGTCGTCAAGAAGCTCCGCGAGTCGCTCGCCTCCCACGAGGACACTCCTGAGTCTGACGGCTATGACCTCTCGTCACGCGAAAAGGAGATATTGGTCTGCGTGGCCAAGGGAATGCTTAACAAGGAGATCGCCGACTTCTACAATATCTCCATCCACACAGTCATCACTCACCGCAAGAACATTACACGCAAGACCGGCATCAAGACCGTGGCCGGACTGACAGTCTACGCCCTCCTCAACAACCTGATCGACCCGTCATCGGTAGAGTTGTAGGAGGTCTCACACAACATTATCCGTATAATACTGCAGATCAATCAGTTATAAAGCAAAGTGTGTTTAACCCCTGTTTTAAAGTATGGGTTAAACACACGCTATTTTATAAAACCTTGATTATCAATAATTTCCAAAAAGAAAGTATGATAAACCTTATATAAAAAGGCTGGCGAGGTTGAAGGTGATGAAGGCGGCAAGCCATGCGAGGAGGATGGTGTAGACCGCCGTGATGATGGCCCATTTCCAGCCACCTGCTTCGTTCTTTATGGCGATGAAGGTGGCGATGCATGGGAAGTAGAGCAGGATGAATACCATGTATGCCAGGGCACCGGCCGGGGTGACTGACCGGACGAGAGCCTTCTGGAGACGGGTCTCGGCTCCGGTGTCTGCCACAGCCGACGACGAGACATTGTCGGCCTCAGCTGCCGGAGGAGTCTGAGGTTCTATCCATGTGGAGAGCTCCCCCACCGGCTGATCGTCTGCATACATCACTCCCAGAGTGCTGACCACCAGTTCTTTGGCACCAACTCCTGCCACTATGCCGACACCCATGCGCCAGTCAAACCCGAGCGGTTCGAGAGCAGGCTCCATGGCCTTGCCGATATATCCTATGAACGAATGTTCCTGCTGCTCCTGCACAGAATCATAAGCATCATGGTTAGGGAAATATCCCAGGAACCATATAACCACCGAGCATACCAGAATGATTCCGCTCATCTTCTGGAGATATTGTCTTCCCTTCTCCCATGTGTGTCTGAAGACAGACTTCGCTGTCGGAACACGATATGGCGGAAGCTCCATTACGAAAGGGAGGTCGTCATCCTTGAAGAAGCGGCTCATCACTTTGGCGGCAAGGACGGCCAGGATTATGCCGAGGGCGTAGAGCCCGAGAAGCACCAGGCCGGCATTGCGCGGGAAGAACGCGCCCGCTATGAGTATGTACACCGGCATTCTGCCTGCACAGGACATGAGCGGGATGATCAGTATGGTTATCAGACGGCTCTTGCGGCTCTCTATCATACGCGTCGCCATGATGGCCGGCACATTGCAGCCGAAGCCCATGATCATAGGTATGAATGACTTGCCGTGCAGACCCATCTTGTGCATGAGCCTGTCCATGATGAAGGCTGCACGGGCCATATATCCGGAATCCTCAAGAAGCGATATGAACATATACAGCAGAAGGATGTTCGGCAGGAAGACCAGCACGCTGCCCACGCCTCCTATGACACCGTCTACAACGAGATCCTTCAGCCATCCGTCAGACATTACAGAAGAGACGAATGCAGCCACATGCTCCACAATCCATTCTATCCATATCATAGGATACTCTCCTATGACGAAAGTGCCCTGGAACATCACATAGAGCAATATGATGAACACAGGGAATGCCAGCCACCTGTTGGTCACGACCGCATCGATCTTGTCAGTGACGGTATGCCTCTTCCGTCTGCCCTCATTAGGCTGATATGTCTCTGCGAGCGCGCCCTGGACGAATGCATACTTGGCATCCACAAGCGAAGACTCCAGTCCCGAGCCCATCAGCTCGCGGACGCGGGAGTTCTCCTCATAGCGGGCCGAGATGACCTCGTCCCTGTTCGGCAGCGACTCCACCACCGCCTCGACTTCCTTGTCATTCTCAAGATACTTGATGGCGAGGTATCTTGTCGAATATTTATATCGCAGATTGTCATTCTTCTGGAGCAGAAGCTTTATGCGGTCGATGCTCTGCTCGATCTCAGATCCGTGATTGATGTGAATGTGACGGGAAAGATGCGGATCGCTCTTCTCGTAAACCTGTATGACTGTGTCGAAGAGCTGGTCTATGCCCTTGCCTGTGCGACTGACCGTCGGCACCACAGGCATACCCAGCAGATAACCCAACTGCTTGATATCCAGCTTGTCGCCCTTCTCTTGAAGTTCGTCATACATATTGAGAGCCATCACCACGCGGAGGTTCATGTCTATGAGCTGTGTGGTGAGGTACAGGTTTCTCTGCAGGTTAGATGCGTCGACTACATTGATGACAATGTCGGGCATATCCTCAAGAAGATTCTTCCTGACATATAACTCTTCAGGACTATATGCCGACAGGGAATATGTGCCGGGAAGATCGACCAGCGTGAACTTGTATCCCCCATGCTCGAACACACCTTCCTTGGCGTCCACAGTCACGCCGCTGAAGTTGCCTACATGCTCATGACCGCCGGAGGCCATGTTGAACAGTGATGTCTTTCCGCAGTTCGGATTGCCGACCAGGGCCACCTTTATGCTCCTGCGGCGTTCCTCGGCGAGAGTGTCCATCTCCCTCTCCAGCCACGAACCGTCAGCCTCAAGGGCTGCCAGGTTCTCGCCGGATGTATGAAGTTCCTTAGCCTCGCTCTCACTGATCACCTCGATCTTTGCCGCCTCTTCGCGGCGCAACGATATCTTATATCCTATTATCTCATACTCAATAGGGTCCCTGAGAGGGGCGTTAAGGATCACTTTCACCTTGTTGCCCTTCACAAAGCCCATCTCTATTATTCTCTTACGGAAACCACCGTGACCGTATACCTTTACGATCACGCCACGCTCCCCTGTCTTCAGTTCCGATAGTTTCATTTCTGTCTTGCTGCTGCCAAAGCGCAGCAAAGGTACGGATTAAAATCGTGCCGTTAAATCATCATTTATGGGGATTATGCAATCTCGATAGTGTACACACTTGAGAACTTCTCACCCGGAGCAAGATGATTCATCCAGTCCTTGTCCTTGTATTCTCCCTCATATCCGGCCCTGTCGCAGCGGCCGTACCACGGCTCTATGCAGATGAACGGGGCGACCTTGCCCGGAGGTGACCAGATGCCCACGACAGGGGCATCGAACCTGAGGGCGAGCCATGGAGATCCGTCTGCACGGAGCATGTCCACGCGGCCTATCTGAGAGTCCTGCAGCATGATGGTGTCTATGGCATCGAAAGTATCCCTTTCAATAGGGAGTCTGCCGTCTTCCGGAATCACGAGAGGGTGTTTTGTGAGAGCATCGACGCAGCCTTTTTCCTTGATCCTGATGCACTCCAGGCCGTCTTTCCTGTCAAAGACGAAGAATCCGCGTTCCTGCTTTTCGGGATCATAATCAGGATATATGAATGCTGGATGTGCTCCGATCTGGAAATAGAGTTCACCGTCTGATGGGTTGACCACTTCCCAGATGACATCCAGGCTGTTTCCATGAAGTCTATATGCAATCTCCAGCACAAACCGGAACGGATATTTCTTCAAAGTCTCCTCGTCCGACTCAAGTCTGTAGCGGACCTCGGTGTCAGATGCGTAGACCAGAGTGAAGTCCATGTCACGGGCAAAGCCGTGCTGACCGAGTTCGTACTCCTTTCCATCAACCCTGTAGCGCTTCTCCCAGACGCTTCCGACTATAGGGAAAAGCACCGGCGAGCGGCGTCCCCAATATGCGGGATCGCCCTGCCACAGATATTCAGTCTCACCCTTGCGGATGCTCTGGAGCTCGGCTCCGTGGTCGCTGACAGTGACTGTCAGCACTTCATTCTTGAGTGTATGCATAACGGTTATCTTGATTTCAACATATCATATATGGCGGCAAATGTCCCAGGCTTTATCTTATATGCGACATCAGCGGCAAAAACGGCCTGCTGGGCACGTGAGAAGCGGGCCTGGGCCTCATTCTGCAGGTCGAATGTCTTAGCCACATAGTTGCCTATGCGATGGCTCTCCAGGCGGAAGCCGGCCCTTTCGCGGAGCTCGCGCAGAGCGCGGCGACGGGCGAATATGCCGGCGTGCTGCCATGTGTCGAAGACCTCCTTGGCGAACTCGTGCAGGCTCGCCGCTGCCGCCGCCTCGAAGCGGGCGTCGTTCATCGCCGCGCGCAGCGGCTCCAGACGGGCCTCCAGCTCAACCTTCAGGGCAGAGACATCCACAGTCGGAGCGTTCGCAGAATATGCCTGCAGATATGCCTGTGCGGCATCTTCCGCCACCTGCAGACCCGACGGGTCCAGCAGCATTTCCAGCAAGTCATACGCACGGACCTGCTGATCAAGAGCAATCCTGCCCGATGCGGCAGCCTCAATGTCAGCCGCGCATCTCTTTATAAGTTCATTCATCATTTTAAAAGCACAAAAACGGGATCATTTGTGTTTATAACCACAAATTTACTATTTAAAAGCACAAAATCCAGCCTTTTTATGCTTTTAAAGAAAGCAAAGATAAAGTATCTTTGCAGGATAAAATCACAGGCCTTAATGAAAAGAAAGATTCTAGCACTCATCATCGGTGCGACAGCACTGGCAGCCTGCCATCAGACGCAGGTAAAAAGCACACAGAAAGAGAATTACTACGAGACGATGGAGGTCACCAGAAGCGACCGCACCCTGACTACAGGCTATTCAGCGGCTATCAGCGGTGTGCAGACCGTCGAAATCCGTCCGCAGATCAGCGGAATGATCACCGACATCCTCATCGAGGAGGGAGAAAGCGTAAGAAAGGGACAGGTACTCTTCGTCATAGACCAGACCCCGTACAAGGCGGCATACGAGATAGCCGTTGCAAACGTCAAGAGCGCCGAGGCGGCCCTCTCGACAGCAAAGCTCATCCTCGACAGCAACAAGGACCTGTACGAGCAGGATGTGGTGTCGGAGTTCGACCTCATGACAGCGCAGAACGACCTCGTGGAAGCTGAAGCGAAACTCGCCCTCTGCAAGGCCGAGGAAGTCAATGCAAGCAACAACCTCTCATACACAGAGGTCCGCTCTCCGGTGAACGGAGTGGCATCCATGATTCCATACCGCGTCGGAGCACTCGTGAACAGCAACATAACGCAGCCGCTGGTGACCGTGTCGGACGACAGCCGCGTATACGCATACTTCTCAATGGCTGAGAACCAGATGCTGGACATGGTGCAGCAGTACGGCTCCCTCAACAACGCCATAAAGCAGATGCCGGAAGTGGAGCTGATCATGAGCAACGGAGACAAATATGAACACACCGGAAAGATCAACGCGATAAGCGGAACCATCAGCGAAAGCACTGGAGCAGTCAGCATCAGGGCCGTGTTCAACAACCGCAACCACCTTCTCCGCAACGGCGGAAGCGGCACAATCATCATCCCGATGACCCTGAAGAACTGCATAGTGATCCCTCAGGCCGCCACATACGAGCTCCAGGACAGAGTGTTCGTATACAAGGTGATCGACGGCAAGGCGTCAGCAACCGAAATCCGCATCTCACCGCAGAACAACGGAGTGGAATACATCGTTGAGGAAGGACTTGAAGTCGGAGACGTCATCGTGGCCGAGGGCGCCGGCCTCATCAAAGAAGGCACAACAATCAGAAGCAAGAGCGAGAAGGAGGCGGAGGAATAATGAACATAAAGACATTCATAGACCGCCCGATTCTTGCGGGCGTGATCTCGGTGCTCATCCTCCTGCTGGGTCTCATAGGCCTGTCCCAGCTGCCTGTGGAGCAGTTCCCGGAGATCGCTCCGCCGACCGTGAGCGTGTCGGCGGCGTATGCCGGAGCGAATGCCGAGACGGTGCAGAAGAGCGTGCTGGTACCGCTCGAGGAGGCCATAAACGGAGTGGAGGACATGATGTACATGGTATCATCAGCCACCAACTCCGGATCGGCAAGCATACAGATTTATTTCAGACAGGGAACCGACGGAGACATGGCCATGGTGAATGTGCAGAACCGCATCGCCTCGGCGCAGAGTCTTCTGCCTGCGGAAGTCACGCGAAGCGGCGTGACCGTCCGCAAGCGCCAGACCAGCCGCATCAAGACGCTGGCGGTATACAGTCCTGACAATTCATTCGACAGGAAATTCATCACCAACTACCTGAAGATCAACATCGAGCCGAGACTCTCGCGTATCGCCGGAGTCGGCGAGGTCGACGTGCGAGGCGGTGACTATTCGCTCCGTATCTGGCTCGATCCGGGCAAGATGGGCAAGTATGGCCTGATGCCATCGGACATATCTGCTGTGCTCGCAGAGCAGAACCTCGAGGCTCCTACCGGAACCCTCGGAGCTGAGTCGGAGAACACATTCCGCTATGTGCTCAAATACAGGGGACGCTATGAGAACGTGACAGACTACGAAAACATGGTCATCCGTGCGGAAAGCGACGGTACCGTGCTGAGACTCAAGGATGTGGCAAGCATCGAGCTCGGAGAAAGGAGCTATGACTATGTGGGTCTGGTGAACGGCCACCCGGGAACCACCATAAGCATCTCGCAGACTTCAGGATCCAATGCAAACGAGATCATCGAGGCGGTTGACGCCGAGGTGGAGAGGATCCGTGCCGACCTCCCTAAAGGTCTGGACATCATAGACCTCATGAGTACCAAGGACTTCCTCGACGCATCCATAAAGAATGTGATCAAGACCCTATTCGAGGCCATCCTTCTGGTGATTCTCGTGGTGTTCATCTTCCTTCAGAGCCTTCGCTCGACCATCATCCCGACAATCTCGATCATCGTGTCGCTGGTCGGCACATTCGCCTTCCTGATGGTGGCGGGATTCAGTCTCAACATGATCACTCTCTTCGCCCTTGTGCTCGTCATCGGAACGGTGGTGGACGACTCCATCGTCGTGGTGGAGGCTGTCCAAGCAAAGTTTGACATAGGATACAAATCCGCATACAGGGCCACTGTAGACGCGATGGAAGGCATTTCCACAGCTCTCATTGCGACCACATTCGTGTTCATGGCCGTATTCATTCCTGTGAGCTTCATGGGAGGAACCACAGGTACATTCTACACGCAGTTCGGTCTGACGATGGCAGTGGCCGTGGGCATTTCGCTCGTGAACTCGCTCACTCTCTCCCCTGCACTCTGCGCCCTGATCATGACTCCTCACGAGGAAATCATTGAGGGCCAGAAGGCCAGCTTCTCAAGCCGCTTTCACAAGGCTTTCGACTCGGCCTTCGGAGCAGTGGTGAATAAGTACAAGCACGTCGTACTCTTCATGTTCAAGCGCAAGTGGCTGACAGTCATACTGCTTGTCATCGCCTGCGGCGGACTCGCCTATCTCATGAACACGACCAAGACAGGCCTCGTGCCTAAGGAGGATATGGGATCCATAAACATGGACATCCGTACCCCTCCGGGAACCAACATTGCCGAGACCGACAAGGTCCTCACCGAGATAGACCGCAGGATCAGCACCATCCCTCAGATCGAGGCATACTCGAGGACCACAGGATGGGGAATGATGTTCGGACAAGGCTCGTCTACCGGTAACTTCGTCATCAGGCTCAAGGACTGGGATCTCCGCAAGGGCAAGGGCGACGACATCGACTCGGTCATCGAGGAGATGTACGCCCGCACGGCGGACATCACTTCAGCCGACATCATGATATATACCCGAGGAATGATCCCGGGATATGGTGCCAGCAACGGCTTCGAGGTGTATGTGCAGGACCAGAAGGGCGGCAAGCTCGAAGACCTGCAGAAGATCACCAACGACTTCATCATAGAGCTGAACAAGCGTCCTGAAGTGTCGCGTGCAAAGACTTCGTTCGACACCAAGTTCCCTATGTATCTGGTGGAAGTGGATGCAGTACAGTGCAAGAGAAACGGCATTTCACCGGGCGATGTGCTCAGCGTGCTCGCAGGATATGTGGGAGGAAGCTATGCGTCCAACATGAACAGGTTCTCGAAGCTCTACCGCGTGATGCTGCAGGCTGCTCCGGAGTTCCGCCTGGACACAGAATCACTCCAGAACATGTTCGTACGCACTTCTGCAGGCGAGATGTCCCCTATCAACCAGTATATCAAGCTGACGCGTATCTACGGACCGCAGTCCATCTCCCGCTTCAACCTCTTCACCGCGATTTCGGTGAACGGACAGGCGGCCGAGGGCTACAGTTCGGGACAGGCCATCCAGGCCGTCCGCGAAGTGGCAGCCCGGACCCTGCCGGCAGGATATGGATATGAATTCGGTGGAATGTCGCGCGAGGAGGCTGATACAGGAAACTCGGTGGCTGTTATCTTCGGCATATGCGTAGTGTTCATATTCCTCATCCTCTGCGCGCTGTATGAGAGCCTGTTCATCCCTGTGGTGATCATTCTCTCCGTGCCGTTCGGACTTGCAGGAAGCTTCCTTTTCGCAAGGATGTTCGGACTGGAGAACAACATCTATCTGCAGATCGGTCTGCTGATGCTCATAGGACTCCTGGCCAAGACCGCCATCCTCCTGACCGAGTATGCTTCGCAGAAGAGAGCCGAGGGAATGTCCATCACCATGGCAGCGATGTCTGCCGCCAAGGCACGTCTGAGGCCGATCCTGATGACTTCGCTCACCATGATATTCGGTATGCTTCCGCTCATGTTCGCGAGCGGCGTGGGAGCGAACGGCAACATCTCCATCGGAGTGGGAACCGTGGGAGGAATGCTCATCGGAACGCTTGCGCTCATCATTGTGGTGCCTGCGCTGTTCATCGTATTCCAGTATATCGAGGAGAAGGTAATGCCTAAACGAGACAGAGAATGAAAAGGATAATATACATAGCTATCACTGCCCTGGCACTCTCAAGCTGCGGACTATACAAGCAGTATGAGCGCGAAGAGATGCAGTTCGTCGACAGCCTTTACAGGAGGATGAACGTGCCTCAGGACAGCATATCGACAGGTTCGATCGCATGGGAGCGCATCTTCACAGACCCGCTCCTGCAGGAATGGATCAACACAGGACTTGAATATAACACAGACCTGAATGTCGCAAGACTTAAAGTCAAGGAAGCCGAGGCGGCTCTGCTTGCCGCAAGGTGGGCGTTGCTCCCGGGCGCTGACTTCAGCGCGCAGGGAGGCCTGCCCGGCCAGTTCTCGGCAAGCATCGAAGCCAGCTGGCAGACCGATATATTCGGCGGACTGCGCAACGCAAAGCGCAGGGCACAGGCTGCCCTGGAGCAGAGCGAGGCATACAGACAGGCAGTCCAGACCCAGCTTGTGGCGACCATTGCAAACAGCTACTACACTCTGCTCATGCTTGACGAGCAGTTGAGCATCAGCACCAGGACGATGAACACCTGGGAGGAAAGCATCAGGACACTCGAGGCCCTCAAGCGTGCCGGAAAGACCAACGAGGCGGCCGTGCTCCAGGCCAAGGCCAACAAGCTCAGCGTCGAGGCAAATGTCCTCACTCTCGAGAAGGAGATACTCGCTGTTGAGAATTCATTATGCGCGCTGCTCGGCATAGTCCCTATGCCTGTGGAGAGAAGCAGCATGGCCATGCAGGAACTTCCTGAGATGCTCTCTGCAGGCGTGCCGCTCGACCTGCTCAGCAGGCGTCCTGACGTCCGCCAGGCCGAGCTCGCCCTCGCTCAGACATTCTACTCGGTCAACTCTGCCAGAGCATCATTCTATCCGAACATCACCCTCAGAGGAGCCATCGGATGGACTACAGGCAACGGAAACATAGCCCTTGACCCTGGCAGTCTCATAGCCAACTTCATTGCAGGACTCACCCAGCCGATATTCGGACGCGGCGTCAACAAGGCCCGCCTTCAGGCTGCGCAGGCGCAGCACGAGCAGGCGGCCTACCTCTTCCGCCAGAGCCTCCTGGATGCCGGAGTCGAAGTCAACAATGCTCTGACCATGTGGCAGACAGCCAAGAAGCGCGTCGAACTGGACAAGAAGCAGGTCCTCAACCTGCAGGCTGCCGTATGGAACACCCAGCTCCTCATGAAACACGGAAACGCAGACTATCTGGAAGTCCTCACAGCCCAGAAGAATCTCCTGCAGGCAGAGCTTACCGAGGCTTCTGACAGGTTTGACGAGGTTCAGAGTGTCATAAATCTATATCAGGCCCTCGGAGGCGGCTATTAGGCAAAAGAGCAAAATTTGGATATACGGATTTATATGCATATTTTTACCGACTAATTTTGGCAAATTAATCTAAACACAATAAGAAATGAAAGGTATTTTAAGATTTGCTGCACTTTTCGCAGCGACAGCAGCTATCTTCTGCTGTACCCCAGACAATGGAGATGGCGGAAAGACTCCGACAGATCCTTCACTCAACGAGGATCTCGAGTTCACACTCGAAGTTTCCGAGACTGATGCAACCTCTGCAAAGATCAGAGTCGAGCATAACGGTGAGAGGAACGACACATGGTATTATTTTGTTACAACTGAGAGCGATATCGACCAGGCTATACTCGACGAAGTGGAAAGACTCCAGAAGGAAGGTGACGTAACCCTCCAGAGATCTACAGGAAAGAACGTCACAGTAAAGGACCTCGAGGCAAAGACCACTTATACTTTCGTTGCTTTCGGTCTTTCAAGCGAGGGAGAGGTATACGGAACACCTGCTGACATCGAGTTCACCACAAAGGCCGACATCACCAATCTCACAGAGTCTGACGAGTGGGCAATCACTTACGACGGAAGAGAAGAAGGCAAAGAACTTTTCACAATCAAGTGTGCTGAAAATTCAATCTATTATTTCGACATCGTTGATGCATATTACGTATGCAATGACAATGGAGAGCCTGAATACCTTGATGACTACATGATCATGATGATAGAGGACCTTCAGTCACTCATAGACTACGGTTATACAGCAAAAGACTTCCTCGAGGCCGGTCTTCTTCAGACAGGTCCTGGCACGCTCAGCACAGCCCGCATGGCCAGCGGATATTACTTCGCATTCGCCATCGGATATGACGCTGATGCTGTTCCTACCGGTACATTCTCTGTAGCACTTGTTGAAATCGAAGAAGAGGAGGCCAGCGCCGACTATCTCAAATGGCTGGGTGTATATGAAGTGAAGGATGTCGACAACAAGGCATATACAATCAGCATTTACCCTGAGGACAACAACTACATGTACGCTATCGTAGGATGGGAGACCGGTTCATGGCTCGAAGAAGGTGGCGGAATGGACTTCGGCACTGCTTTCGGAGACTGGACTCCTGCATTCGGTGCATACTATGACGCTGCAACAGGCGACATTCAGTTCACAGAGTTCGCAATGACTCAGCTTACTGTAACGGACAATAACAACGCTAAACACAACACCATACTCAGCATCCACGGATTTGCAGAAATCGATGGCGAACTGACCCTCATTACTGCACCAGATGAAGTCATCTCTATTGCAAAGACTTCTGACAATGGAGCGACAGGATCAGTATCAGGAGTAGACATCTCTCTCAGCGGTGGAGTTGAAACTGCATTCATTGGTATGGGATATGCAGCAGTATCACTCGATGACTCTCAAAACGGATTATTCCTTTGGAATGAGCCTATGTACTTCCCGCTCTCAATGACAAGATTGTCAGATCTTCCTGCAGAAGAAACGCAGCAGAGCCTCTCAATTGCTCCGGCAAAGGGCAAGGGCCGCTTCCAGGCTAAGGAGAGCAACCTCGTTGCTCCTGTTCCGGCAACAAGGTTTGTCCGCTAAGGAAGATGTAAATATACTTCGGCACCCGACCTCTCTGGAGGCCGGGTGCTTTGTTTTTGCACGGATGTTGCCATGAATACTTGAAAAAACTCGCTATGACAACACTCGTTAAATGGCTCGGCGACATACTTACCGGAAAGATGGGAATGTCGCAAGGTTTTGCAGATATTCTGGATGACGCTATTGTCATCATAGTCCTCACAGCATTCTGCATCGGCCTCAACTGGCTCCTGCAGAGCATATTCAGATGGATCTCGGAAGGCAGCAACAAGTTCAAGAAATCCAAGTGGCATGCGATCCTGGTGCGGCGCAAGCTAGCGCACCATGCACTTCTTCTCATACCGGGCATATTCTTCTACATACTTGTGTGGATAGGATTCGGACGCAATAACGAAATGGTCAGGGTGCTGCATCGCATAGATGTCGTGTATCTGATCATTGTGTTCATAATGATCTGCAACGCGCTGCTCTCCACTGCTCTCGACATCTACAACAAGACTGACAAGCACAAGACACATCCGCTCCAAGGAGTCGTGCAGGCCCTGAAAGTGGTCATGTACTTTATCGGCGGCATAATCATAGTCTCTGTAGTCATAAACAAGTCCCCGACCGTCCTCCTGACCGGTCTGGGAGCTTCTGCAGCCGTGCTGATGCTCATATTCAAGGACAGCATACTTGGATTTGTAGCAGGCGTGCAGCTGTCGCAGAACAACATGGTCCGTCTGGGAGACTGGATCCAGATGCCGGACGGCACCGCAAACGGCACGGTGGAGGAGATAACTCTGAACACCGTCAAGGTACGCAACTGGGACAATACTCTGACGATGATCCCTCCATACACTCTGGTCAGTACTCCGTTCAAGAACTGGCGCGGGATGCAGGAAAGCGGAGGCCGAAGGGCCGACAAATGCATATACATAGACATGACAAGCCTCGAAATATGCACAGATGAAACTCTCGAAAAAGTACGGCAGGAATTCCCGATAATGGCCGACCGCCTTTCAGTTCTCGAGACAAATGAATTCACCACCAACGTCCAATTATACAGGGCATACATAGAGACCTACCTGCGCCAGCATCCCGACGTAAACGCCGACCTGGACATCATAGTAACACAAAAGGAGGCCACAGCATATGGCCTCCCTATAGAAGTATATTTCTTCACCAGGATAAAGACATGGGCGATCTATGAACGGCAGCAGTCGGACATCTTCGACCACCTGATGACCATGGCCTCCGAATTTGGTCTCCGGATTTACCAGCGCCCGTGACACCCAACATTCTATCTCTCAAACACTTAACAAGACCCGCGTGCTCCCCTTTGGCGGCACGCGCAGTGCATTAAACTACTGTAGCACAGCAGTTTAGGTGTCACGATTATTTCAGGGCAATAAGGTCGGCGAGGGCTATGGCGGTCATTGCTTCGACTATGACCGGCGTGCGGAGGGCGAAGCATACGTCGTGACGGCCCTTGACCGCCAGGGTGTCCATCTCGCCTGTCTGGAAATTGAATGTCTGCTGCGGGCGACTGATGCTTGATGTAGGCTTGAAGGCCACGCGGAAGACTATCGGAGCGCCGTTGGTTATGCCGCCGTTCACTCCGCCGGCGCCGTTCTTCAGAGGACGTCCGTCCGGGCCTATAGGATCGTTATGCTCAGATCCTCTCATTGCCGCCGCCTTGAATCCGTCACCGAACTCTATGCCGCGCACGCCCGGAATCGAGAATATGGCATGTGATATGACAGACTCCACGCTGTCCCAGAACGGCTCACCGTAACCGAGGTCAATAGCCGGCACTACACATTCCACAACGGCTCCGATGCTGTCGCCGTCCTTTATGGCCTTCTCCAGAACCTTCTGCACCCCCTCCGACATGTCCGGGCCTTCTGTCATTTCGAGATAGACTCCCCCAATCTCCACAATCCTGGCATTGATCTCACTGACCGGAGTATCATCCAGAATCGTCGCGTCTGCCAGCACCTTCTTTGCGACAACGCCGGCGGCCACTATCGGAAGCGTCAGTCTTCCGGAGAAGTGGCCGCTGCCGCGCGGATCCTGGCAGTCATCCCACTTGATGGCTGCCGTGAGGTCTGCATGGCCGGGACGTGGCATGGCGGCGAACTGCTCATAGTCGGAAGAATGAGTGTTGTTGTTCTTGAACACTATAGTAAGCGGGGCACCTGTCGTATGTCCCTCGAACACGCCGCTCACGATCTGCGGCTCGTCATCCTCCACGCGCGGAGTCGTGCCCTTGGCACCGCTCTTCCTGCGCAGGATGTCCTGCTCGAAGTCCTGCTCGGACAACTCCAGCCCTGCAGGCACACCGTCCAGCACAGCGCCTATAAGCTCGCCGTGCGACTCTCCAAAAATGCTTACTCTGAACTTTCTTCCAAAACTGTTCATATCACCTGTTTCCTATATTACAAACTTACGTTATATCTAATCGCTGGACGCGACAGACTCGAAGGTCTGCTGGAAGTCCGGGAAGGACTTCGAAACGCAGGCTTCGTCGTCTATGACGATCGGGCTGTCGGCTCCGAGGGCGGCGACTTTCAGGGCCATGACCATGCGATGGTCGTGGTGGGAAGTATACGCCCCGCCCTTGAGCATGTTTCCTGTCAGAAGTCTATGCGTGAGGGTATGTCCCTCAATGACAATCTCATCACCTTCTATGGACGCTTTGACTCCCATCTGGTTCAGCATCTCGAGGATCGCTTTTGCCCTGTCGCTCTCTTTGTTGGCCAGGCGGCCGACGCCGGCCAGGCGGCTGGTGCCCTGGCAGAATGCTGCCAGCACCGAGATGATCGGGAAGAGGTCAGGACAGTTTGACGCGTCCACACTGAATGCCTTCAATGGTGCTCTCTGTGCTGTTATGTTGCCTGTATCACCGTCAAGTTGTGAGAGGCTTGCTCCGGCATCCATAAGTATGTCCATCACCGAAAGGTCTGCCTGGAGGGATGTTGTATCAAGTCCCTGCAGCTCTGTCTTACCGAATATTGCTCCCGCCACAAGGAAGTTGGCAGCAGCACTCCAGTCACCTTCCAGGTCTATGTCTGCCGCCTTGTATTTCTGCCCTCCCTTGACCTTGAAGACCATTTCAGTACACAGCGACCAGTCTCCATCCGACTCGAGGAAGTCTCTTCCGCCAAGCATGTCATTTCCGATCCTGATGCCGAACTTCTTGAGGACTTCGAGGGTTATGAACATGTATGGAATGCTCTTTGGCTCATGGACTATGAGCGAGGAGTTGCGTTCAGCGAACGGCAGGGCCATCAGGAGGCCCGAAATGAGCTGGGAGCCGTGCTTGCCGGAGATCTCGGCACGGCCGGCCTTCAGCGGGCCTGCCGCGGTCAGGGGCACGCATACCGGCGCCTCGTCGTCTTCACGGATGATCCTGGCGTCGAATGCCTCGAGGATTTCCTTTGCGCCTGTCAGAGGACGCCCGAGAAGGGTCTTCTCGCCTGTGAAATGTACAGATCCCTGACAGAGCTGGGTCATGAGAGGAATCATCATCCTGGTGAGCAGGCCCGACTCTCCTACGTGGAGAGTATATTCGTCTGCGCACATGCTGCCGAGGTGTGCAGCTATACCCTTGATGGTCAATGATGTACCATCAACTGACACTTCCGCTCCGAGATTGCGCGCGACCTGCAGCGCAGCCTCATTGTCTCCACATGGTGTATATCCATTCAGATGTGATGTGCCATCTGCCAATGCCGCAGCGATTATTGCTCTCTGCGCAAAACTCTTGGACACAGGCATCTGCAAAGCCTCGCTGCTTATGAACCCGAAACCGCCATACACCGCCTTGCAGAGCTCCTCTGCAGGCCACTGGCCCGGAGCTGCCGATTCTTCTTCTGACAATGCAGCATATGTATATGGAGCACCATATTTCAGGCAGTCCAGACGGGACTGACGTCCCTCTTCTCCCATGCAGAATGCTATCAGCGAGCCTTCCGGAAGGTCCTTCACTTCGTTGCGGAACCACTCGTAGAGCGACATCACCCTCTGCACATCCTCCTGGCTGCGTGCCGTGGTCACTATCTTGACCATGTCCGCTCCATGATATATGCACTTCTCCACTATGGCCTTGAGGGCCTCCAGAGAGTCCGTGCCCTCGAAATCATGATATGAACGTATGAATATGGTACCGTTTTCATGGGCTGCATTGCGCACCCTCTTGGACATCTGCTTCGGCGCTTCGAGCTCCACATCCACATAACGGGCTCCGGCCTCTATGGCTCTGACGAGCCTGCGCTCGGCGATCTGCATCGCCTTCACCTCGCGGCTCTGCGCCGTCAGGGATTCGTCCTGCAGAGACGGCTCCGTACGCATCACATCTGCAATGCGGCACGTCGCCACCAGAGGCACATCGGATGTGAACACATCCTCGACCTCTCTTGCCGACAGCTCACTCCTGTCCAGGCGGATCTCCGCCATCTCACACTGCTCCAGAGCCTGAAGTATCTGCTCTGCGGTCTTGTTCTGTATTGTTGTACAAATCATATTCTCGTAGTTTTGAGCGGCGTGACACAATACTGCCGTTTCATGTCACACCGATTGGCATTTCACGTGAATTTGTCTCATTTTAGGGTGCGGCGTGACATGTTTCAGCGATTTCATGTCACACCGGAATTCATGCCAAGAGTGTAACCGCCTCCTCCACTGTCATGTCGTGGATCACCACGTCGCCGACTGCACGCGGCAGGACGAAATGCACCTTGCCGCCCTCCGCCTTCTTGTCCTTGCCCATAGCGTCCGCCATCTCGCGCACGCCATATGGACTCATGACCAGCAGCAGACAGCTGTCCAGGTCCTTCTCGATCATGGTCGCGAACCCTTCCTCCGCCATGCCCAGCTTCTCCGCCAGACGTGCCGCATATACCATTCCCAGGGCCACTGCGTGACCATGGTCTATGTCATTATGCTGCTTATGGGCCAGGGCCTCGATCGCATGGGCGAATGTATGGCCCAGGTTGAGCTTGCGACGCTCCCCGCCTTCAAACTGGTCGCGCGAGACCACGCCTGCCTTCACCTTCGCAGCGGCCGCTATGAACGGAGTCAGCTCCGACAACCTCTCCGAGAGTATCTCCGGCCATTTCTCCATGCTGTAGCTGTATGTATTACCCTCTGCTGCCGCTATGAACTCTGAAGCCAGCTCTGCAAGAAGCTGGACAGCAGGCCTGTAATTGTCATTATCCTCTATGATGAATGTCTTCAGCATTTCCGAAGCGCCTGCCTGGAACGCCTCCATAGGAAGGCTCTCCAGCACCTGCGGGCATATGTATGTGAACTCCGGCTGGCGGATCGTTCCGAGCATATTCTTATAGCCTCCGAAATTCACTCCTGTCTTGCCGCCTATAGCCGCATCCACCTGCGCCAGGAGAGTCGTCGGCACGTACGCAAAACGCACTCCCCTCTTATACAGCGACGCCGCAAACCCCACCATGTCGGTGGTTATGCCGCCGCCTACCGCCAGCACGAGCGCGTCCCTGTCAGCGCCATTGTCCAGAAGCCATCCGCATATGTCCATCACGGTCTCCATGCTCTTTGCCTCCTCTGACACCTCCAGAAGCATTCCGGGCACTCCCCTGCGGTTGAGCATCTGCGACAGTTCATATGCCGCCGGGCACTGCATCGCCACATTGCTGTCCATCACCACATATACGGCTGCATACGGCTCGAGGCACGCATCCAGCGCTTCTATGCCGTCCTCGACAATGATACGGCTTATTATTTCGTCTGCTGAATATATATTTATCTGATCCATATTTATAGATTGCAAGGCTCAATTTGTAAACTGCAAGCCTGGACTTACAACTTACAAATATACATAATTGCAACCAAGTGCAGTACAATAATTTTGCAATTTCCGAAAAATCCGATACCTTTGCATTCCTTAACCAGAAGGTCTATCCTTCCCGTGCTCACTTTCAGACCTGGTCAACGCGTCCGCTTCGCCGCTGCGCTTATGCTTTCAAGCCGCGCACAACGTCAATACGAAGCCAAACGCCCACAGGCAACCGAAACAGCACACCTGCCCGGATGGCGGAATCGGTAGACGCGCTGGTCTCAAACACCAGTGGAGCAATCCGTGCCGGTTCGATCCCGGCTCCGGGTACGAAAAACCCTCGTAGAATGCACTCTACGAGGGTTTTAACATTTTACTTTCCCCACATCCCACAACTATCGTACTTTTGGACCGTCATTATAATTAGCGGAATCCACCTAAAAAAGATAGGTTCTGCTAATCATACGATTCTTCCGGCTGTGAAAACTGCACTAAAAAAGTGCATATCTCAGCGACTGATACCATCACCCGCATTGATAGGCTTATCGCCCCAATAATATGACCTAAGGACGCCTTCCTTATCAATATAGAATGACTGCCTGCAGTCAAGGCAATATGCCAGCTCTCCGATTCTTGCCGGATGTAGGTTCTGCTGGGTATGACCGAATATCTGAATGACATCATCCCATGGAAAAGAGTCCGCATTCACATACTCATCAAGATCAGCCCATATCATGCTTCCGTCAAGGTACCGTCCGCCTCGCCCATATCCTATCTGCGCCAATATCCGCAATAGTGCGTCATTATGAACATCATTCTTATAAATCCGCAATCCATTGTCCAGCCTTGCCAGAATCTTTTCGGGGTCGGATATATCTGCGCCGAAGTAGTGTTCGTTGTTCTTCAGCCAATATTTGGAAATTCCCGCATGGCTGAACAGGAAGCG
>JAFQFD010000003.1 GCA_017415715.1 Bacteroidales bacterium
CATCTGCTGGTAAGAGCGGCTTCAGAGGTTCAAAGAAGAACACTCCATATGCAGCTCAGGTAGCAGCTGAGGACGCAGCAAAGACTGCTTACGATCTTGGTCTCCGCAAGGTTAAGGCATATGTAAAGGGTCCTGGTGCCGGACGTGAGTCTGCAATCAGAACTATTCACGGTGCAGGTATCGAGGTTACAGAGATCATCGACGTTACACCAATGCCACACAATGGCTGCCGTCCAAAGGGTCGTCGTAAGGTTTAATTTTTGTGACATTTAATTAAGGAGAAATTACTATGGCAAGATATACTGGACCAAGTACAAAGATCGCGCGTAAGTTCGGCGAGCCTATCTTCGGCACAGATAAGGACTTCGAGAAGAGAAATTATCCTCCGGGACAGCACGGACTCGCTAGCAAGCGTAAGAAGAAGTCTGAGTATGGTACTCAGCTTAAGGAGAAGCAGAAGGTTAAGTACACCTACGGTCTTCTCGAGAGACAGTTCCGCAACCTTTACGAGAAGGCTTCTCGCATGAAGGGTCAGAAGGGTGAGAACCTTATCATCCTCCTCGAGTCTCGTCTCGACAACCTCGTATACCGTATGGGTATCGCTCCTACAAGAGCAGCTGCCCGTCAGCTCGTTTCACACGCTCACATCACCCTCAACGGTGTAGTTTGCAACATCCCTTCAGCTCACGTAAAGCCAGGTGACGTAGTTGCAGTTCGCGAGCGTTCAAAGAGCCTCGAGGTCATCACCAACAGCGTAGCTTCAGCTGCGAAGTATTCATGGATCGAGTTCGACGCTAAGACACTTACAGGTAAGTATCTTAACGTTCCTGTAAGAACTGAGATCCCTGAGACTATCAACGAGCAGCTTATCGTCGAGTTGTACTCTAAGTAATAATTAACACCTAACAAGAATTTATATGGCAATCTTAGCATTTCAGAAACCGGACAAGGTGATAATGCTCGAAGGAAATGATACCTCTGCCCGCTTCGAGTTCAGGCCGCTTGAGCCTGGCTACGGTCAGACAATCGGTAACTCACTCCGTCGTATCTTATTGTCTTCTCTGGAAGGTTTTGCTATCACATCGATCAAGGTTTCAGGCGTTGATCAGGAGTTCGCTCCTATCCCTGGCGTGATCGAGGGTATGCTTGACATCATCCTCAACCTCAAGAAGGTACGTTTCAAGAGGATGGTTGAGACAGTAGACTCAGAGGTGGCAAATATCGTGATCAGCGGCAAGCAGGAGTTTACCGCAGAGGATATCTCAAAGGGATTGTCTTCTTTCAAGGTGCTTAACCCTGAACTGCACATCTGCTCTCTCGAGCCTTCAGTAAAGATCGAGATGACCCTCACCGTCAGCAAGGGCCGCGGTTTCGTGCCTGCAGACGAGAACAGGGATGAGAACGCTCCTATCGGAACTATTCCTGTAGACGCAATCTACACTCCGATCAAGAACGTGAACTATATCGTAGAGAACACACGTGTAGAGCAGAAGACCGACTACGAAAAGCTCATTCTGGAGATTGTAACCGACGGTTCCATCACTCCTAACGTAGCTCTTCAGGAGGCTGCAAACATCCTCATCTACCACTTCAAGCTGTTTACTGACGACAAGAAGCTTTCTCTCGAGAGCTCAATCGAGTCAGAGTCAAAGGAGCTTGACGAGGAGTCACTCCACATGAGACACCTCCTCCTCACCAAGCTTTCAGACATGGGTCTCTCAGTGAGAGCATACAACTGTCTGAAGGCAGCGGACATCGATACATTCGCTGACCTCGTTTCTTACCAGAGGTCTGAGCTCATGAAGTTCAGAAACTTCGGAAGGAAGTCGCTCAACGAGATCGATCTCCTCGTGGAGAAGATGAAGCTCTCATTCGGAATGGATGTCACCAAGTATAATATTGAACCTAAGAAAAAGAACGTTTAAGCAATATGAGGCACAATAAAGCAATCAACCACCTTGGTCGTAAGAGCGGTCACCGCAAAGCGATGCTTGCCAACATGGCTACTTCACTCATCCTCAACAAGAGAATCGAGACAACCGTAGCTAAGGCAAAGGCTCTCAAGATGTACGTTGAACCACTCATCACCAAGTCAAAAGATGATTCGACTCACTCACGTCGTGTCGTTTTCAGCTACCTCAAGAACAAGGAGGCTGTAACTGAGCTCTTCCGCACAGTGGCTCCTAAGATCGCTGACCGTCCAGGCGGATACACTCGCGTGTTGAAGACTGGTTTCCGTCAGGGTGACGGTGCTGACATGGCTCTCATCGAGCTCGTTGACTTCAACGAGGCAGCTCTCGCTTCAGCTCCTAAGAAGGCAGCAAAGAAGAGCACCCGTCGTAGCTCAAAGAAGACCGTTGAGGCTCCTGCAGCAGAGGTTGAGACTCCAGCAGCTGAGTAATCAGACAATCTCAAGGCAGCCCAGTGCTGCACACAATAAATCCGGATTCCGTAAAGGTCTCCGGATTTTTTGTTTAATTTTGTGTCATAAATTCTCGATATATGAAGAAATGCATTCTAACCTTGCTGTTTGCACTGATGGCGGCCGTAGCCGTCCAGGCTCAGTCATATGAACAGTTCCAGGAAAATCTGAAAGAAGCTAAAGCCGGAAACGGAGTGGCGCAGTATAATGTGGGTCTATATTATCATAACGGATGGTCAGGCGTGAAGCAGGATTATCAGCAGGCGGCTTACTGGTACCGCAAATCTGCGGATCAGGGATATTCTTCAGCACAGCTTAACCTCGGTTATTTATATTCGAAGGGGTTAGGAGTGTCTCAAGACCAACAGCAGGCGGTCTATTGGTATCGTAAGGCTGCAGAACAAGGTGAAGTGATTGCCATGTCCAATTTGGGAGATCATTATTATGCAGGAGAAGGCATCGGTCGGGATTATCAGCAGGCGGTCTATTGGTATCGTAAGGCTGCCGATCAAGGTAATTCTGCAGGCATGAACGGCTTGGGAATTTGTTATTTGAATGGTAAAGGTGTAACCCAGGATTATCAGCAGGCAGTTTATTGGTATCGCAAGGCAGCTGAGCAAGGATATGCTGTGGCTAAGTCTAATCTGGCAATATGTTATTATGCAGGTGAAGGCGTCGCTCAGGATTACGAGAAGGCTTACGAATTGACTCTCGAAGCATTGGAAGAAATGGAGGACCCTGAAACAATGGCGGTGCCTTACAATCTGCTGGCTACCTGTTACTACCATGGACGAGGTGTCGCCAAAGATGAAGAAATGGCGGAGGACCTGTATAAACTTGCCATATCATACGGATCTATGGAAGCCAAAGCAAATCTCGGTGGTGTTTATTATAATAAAGGCGATTATACAGAAGCGTTTCCATTGTTGAGCGATGCTGCGGCAGATGGCATCGATAATGCTCAATATCTGTTAGGCTGTATGTATCGTTGGGGCGACGGAGTTACGAGAAATGAGGATATTGCAATCCGGTGGTACAAACTTGCCGCCGCACAGGGGCACGAAAAGGCGATTGCCTGCTTGGATGCCATGTATTTTGATGAAGAGGCTCCCGAAGCTTTTGATTGGGTGAAGAAGAGAGCTCAGGAAGGGGATGCATATTCCCAGTATAGATTGGGCAAGTTTTACATGGAGGGCACTGTGGTGGAGCAGGACTATGACGAGGCCAAGAAATGGCTGGACAAGGCCGCTCAGCAGGACAATGTACAGGCTATTGTTCTTCTCGAGGCAAAGTCCAATGCCAAGATCTGGAGGAAGGTAGAGAGTGACCGGAAGAGGGCGGAGGCCAAGGCGGAGCGCGAATACAGGCTGTGGAAGTTCGGCAAGTATATGTCTACGTTCAATTGCCCGAAAGGCTATACAAGACCGTTCGGAGTGTCTGTTGGCTATGTTTCGAAGAGATGGGAGAACATATGGTCTGACGGAAGCAAGGAGCACAGCTCGGTCTTCGACGACACCAAGCTGATCAACGGCGTACAGGCGGGAGTCCGCTGGGAGCCGCAGCTCAAGTACGGCTTCGGTTTCGACACGGGCCTGTATTATGAATACTATCAGGACAAGAGCGACATGATGGATGACGGTGACGGATACGGTCCATACTTCGTGAGGATGTCTGAGCACTGCCTCCATTTCCCTGCACATGTGGAATATCGCCTGAACTTTACCGAAGACTTCCAGGTCTTCTTCTATGGCGGTGTGGCACTGGATTTCGTCCTCTATGGAAAGTTCGACTATTTCGATGAAGGCTATGACGAGCCGTTCGGAACCCTTGACGAGGAGATATATGCAGGCGAAGTCCTGCCTGACGTGAAGCGTTTCAACGCGTCATGGTCATTCGGCGGCGGAGTCCGCTTCATGGCCTTCCAGCTCAACGCCGGCACGAGGATGGGATTCTACAACATGTCGTCGTCTCCGGACTACAAGGTCTACCAGAACAATCCGTTCCTGATCTCACTGTCGTTTATGTTTTAATCGAAAACTTTTTATATTTGTCAGAGTTTTCCGAAACGGATGGGACAGGACAATAAATATCCAGACAGCAGGCTGATTGCCGATCTGTGCCGTGAAGGTGCGGACAAGGCCGCTTTTGAGCGTCTGTTCCATAGATATTATCCTATGGTCCTGAACTTCACCAAAGCCTTGGTGAAGAACCCTGTGGTGGCAGAGGACATAGCCCAGAACAGCTTCATGAAGCTGTGGCTCAACAGATTCTCCCTCCAGCCCGACCTGTCCGTAAAGAACTATCTCTGCGTGCTTTCAAGAAACGAGTCCATCAACTATCTCCGCTCCGGCCAGGCACGCAATGTCACCCTTGGGGCACAGCAGGAGCCGCGCCTGCAGGATCCGACAGCGGAAGATTGGCTCAATTACGCAGAGACCAACACCATTCTCAAGACCAATATCGAAGCCCTTCCGCCACAGCGCAGGGCGGTCTTCATGATGAGCAGGTATGAGCATATGAGCAATGTGGAGATTGCCGTGAAGCTTAACCTGTCGGTCCGCACCGTGGAGAAGCACATAGAGCTGGCCTTGAAGGACCTCCGCCGCTCGATGAGTTGACAGAATCTACCATACATATGAATAAGACGATCAGATTCCTTCTTTCATGCATGACTGCGGTAATGCTGCTGACCGGCTGTGCCGAGAAACCTGCGACCCTCAAGGTCCTGTATTGGAATGTCCAGAACGGAATGTGGGCCGATCAGGGGAACAATTATGACAATTTCGTGGAATTCGTGGCATCGGAAGACCCGGACATATGCGTATGGGCCGAGGCCGAGTCACGCTATCGCACCGACACTTCGGTGAAGATGGCCGGATGCGAGGAGGCCTACCTGCCATATAACTGGGACATGCTTGCCCGCCGTTATGGTCATCAGTATGTCTGCATAGCCGGCAAGCGTGACACCTTCCCGCAGGTGGTGACATCTAAATATCCGATAAGGATAGTGAGCAGGATCAACGGCAACGGTGAGGACATCGTTGTTGTACATGGTGCAGGCCACGTTGAGGTGGATGTAGACGGTGAAATCATAAACATCGTCACTGTCCACACATATCCTTTCAAGTATGCATATCTTGCTGAGGACACTAAAGCGAGCGCTGCCGAGAACGGAGGCGATGTCTTCAGGGCTGCCGAGATGAAATACATCTGCGAACAGACCATCCTGGAGCAGGATCCCGAGGGCAAGGGCAACTGGATGATGGTGGGCGACTTCAACGCCGTTTCACGCGTGGACAACTGGCATCTGGGCCGTCCCGAGGACGACAAAGCCTTCCTGCTGAATGACTATGTCCGCTCTCAGACACCATACATAGACCTTATGGAAAAATGGTACCCGGGAGAATATCAGAAGAGCACATTCTCGGGTCGCCGCATAGACTTCGTATATCTGACCGAGCCGCTCTTCGACAAGGTGACCGGGGCCCGCACCATCCACGACGGCTTCGCCACCACCCATCGCGACACCCGCGAAGGTATAAACTTCTGCCACCCGTCCGACCACTACCCGATAGCCTTCACAATGGAATTCTGACCGGAAACCGGAATCTGTCCACCACACCCGGCCTGCTGGTGGACAACTCACCCAAATAACCAGCCCTGTCCACAGCAAGGGGGCTTGCGGTGGATAGGCAAATTCATAAATATTAAGGTACAAGCGTTATGAATTATAGAAGAAATGTCTTGATAATCAGTCTGATGTTGTTTGTTTATTCTGCATATGGGCAGAATGCAGAACTTTTTAACTATAGTGGCAACATTACTCCTTCCGTAGAGACTTATCAGATGGAACGACATGGGCAGGATTTTTTGCCTTCAAATTCCGGTGCTGTTCAGTTTAATATACCATTATATGTTTACAAGGACGAAGATTTCAATCTCCCAATTACGTTGAATTACGCATACGATGGTTACAGACCGTCTGTCGGCTCCGGTACAGTGGGGCTAGGATGGGCGTTATCTTGCGGTGGATTTGTGACAAGAGAAGTGAGAGGAATACCTGACGAAGAGTTTAATAATGATGATAGTACGGAAGGCTATTATCATTATGTGTCTGAATCCTTTTACAACAATGAGGATGTTTGTGTGGTGTCGGGTCGTTTACGTTGTCCGACTCCATATCAAGGAGAGTTAGAAGAGATAATGGAAGCAAATGTGTTTTCCGATGTACCCTTATATGCAAAGAAGGTTTCCTCAACACAGTATGCTCCATTTAAGTATGATACAAATCCTGACATCTTTCGTTTTGATTTTAACGGATATTCTGGGAAATTTATTATTGTCGGTCCGGGTCTTATAAAAGCTTATGATACAAGTTGTCCTCCAGGAGAACTAAACATTTCCATCAATTGTAATTATCCTAGTGATTTCGATCTGCCTGTGATGTCGGTCTCGATAGAAACGGGGGATGGTTATACTTATATCTTTGGAGGAGTCAGTTCCGCAATAGAATACTCATCAAGTTACTCACGTTTAGGATTCGACGTAAGTGCGGTGAGCTGGAAATTGACTAAAATATGCGCTCCTAACGGGCGGACTGTTGAATTTATATATAGTAATAAGTTTGTTACGGAGGTAACGGTTTCTGACCACTATACGCCTTTTATATCAGCCGAATCACACCCTATTGACTTACATGACTATTTTATAGGATATGAGTCCGTGCAAGCTATTCAGACGGTCTCTGCCATTTCAAGGGCACAAATTGAAAAAATAAAGATAGACTCAAGTAATGTCGTTTCATTTTCCTATAGTGATAAACCTTGCGGAGATTATGACGCTTCTGACTTCTATGGAATAGATGTTATCTCTGATTCCTGGTTTCCTGTTGGGGTCCAGGAGAAGTTGTCTTATGATAAGTTATTATCTAATATATTAGTTTTAAACAATGAAACCAAAGAAATTGAAAAGATAGATTTTTCTTATGTGTTTCCATCTGCGGTGTCCGGTCCTTCAAGAATGTTTCTTGACCACTTGAATATTTATACAAAAGGGTCATATTTATTTAGCTATGAATTTCCTCCATCAAACCGTCTTCCATACAATAACACTAAAGGTGTAGACCATTGGGGATTCTGGAATAATGGTTCAATATCCGATATCAGGGATATAGTGTTATATAACTCGAATCTGGGACTTTACGAGCAATTGAATTCATCGGCAAAGGAGTCGGCATATGATTATTCTAAAATTGGTGCTTTAAAGGCCGTGACATATCCGACAGGGGGAATGACTCACTTTGAGTATGAGCCTCATCAGGCGTCAAGGCTTATTGAACGTATAGGGACTTCAACGCCCCATTTGATACCTAATGATTTTAACTTTCAACCTGGAGGCATAAGGTTGAAAAAAGTTATAAACTCCTCAGAAAATTACCAAGATTCTACCATATTCAGGTATGTGACATACACCGGTTCCAATACAAGTAGTGGAATTCTTCAATATATGCCAAGGTATATGTTGAAAACTAATTTTAATTATGTAATAGGCCAGGATATACTTACTATGTGCGTGGAAAGCGCGTCACTCACTACAGAAGCCAATATCACTCATTTGAGAGGACGTCATATGAGCTATTCTGCGATTACCGCCCTTCATACGGACTCTTCATATACTGTATATGAGTACAATGATTATTCAAGGTATCCAGATATATATTCTTCAGTCAGTGAAATCAGTGCTATTAGAAAGGTGTACCTCTCAATGGAAGATTATATAGAGTATTCGGAGGATGTCTTTACTAACAATGCTGCTGCGATGCTCCCTCCTATAGCGGATTTAAGCAGTATGAGGGGAAGATTGGCATCGCGGCGCACTTATGACTCCTCGCACAACTTAAAGTCTTCAATAAGTTATACCTATGATACTTGTGTCGTTGCTTCGGCAAAGATGAACTACAATCTGCTCGTGGCATATACTTCTCAGCCATATTTATGCATACACCCTCAACTTGTGTCAGAGGTATATAATGACGGATATCTGACAACGATAACAGAGTTTAGCTATAACGACTTGGGGCAGGAAGTAAGGAGAAGTGTGACTTCAGCTGATAGAAAGGAAGGGACTGTCTATTATACAGAATATTGTCATAGTAATGAATCGCGTATGGATATCTGTGATTTTAAAAAGGCAGTAAGCGCAACAGCTGTCACTAAAATCAAGGATGATAAAGAATATGTTACATCAAAAAGCATAATTGGTTACTATAATGGGACAAGTAACCCATATCCCAAGGATATTAAGGTTGTAAATTATGTTATTCCAAAGTTGTTTTCTGTACCAGATATTTTCTCGATATCCAGTACAGATACATATCGTTCCGCAAGTTTTTCATATGATAATAATCATAGACTTGTCCAAGCGACATATCCGGGAAACTCTTTTTTCTCATATGAATGGGATGCTCGAGGAAAGTATATCATAAAGAAGACAACGAATACAGCTGAAGGGACTTTTCTTTATGAATGGGACGATATGATAGGCTTGAAGAAGATTAAATATCCTACAGGACAGATCAATACCTATTTCTATGATGAGAAGAATCGCTTCTCTGTACAAAAAGACAGTAAAGGTATAACCGAGTATATCTATGATATACACGTTAAAGGAGAATAGTTATGAGAATCATCAGAAATATATATGTTTTATTCGTCTGCCTGACCACATTGATGATCGGAAGGGATTCTTATGCACAAGTGCAGACTTCTTTTGATGTAGATTTAAATAATGTAAGAACAATAGATCTGCCCAATGACACAACATTAAATAATAGTGGATTTAATGCTGAATGTGCATATACACTTGCATCTTTGGAATGCGGAGACTATGATGACAAAACATCATTTCAGACATACATCAACGATGCATTTATGCTGGTTGGTGCGGATTTTATTCAGATAAATGTGGTCTCCTATCCAGACTCCAGTGAAGACAGTGGCTTGATGTCAATTGTGATATCACCTGCAGGTGATGGCGTTAACCGTACGTTGGAGATAAATACCATAGGTCATTATTACCGGATTTATATAAACTCGGAGATAACACCTTCAATCAGACAAATTCCGGACAGGAAGATGTTTCCGCATATGTCGGATGCATTCGATATTTGCGTGTCGAATCTGGTATATGGCAACTCATATTCAATATGGCATTGTGGAGAGGAGTTGCAACGGTTGACAGCCGATGAATCAGGGGAAGTCATATATGGCCAGTTCTGGGATGATGGGGACTTCAGTTTTTATGATAATACTGCAGGCAAGTGGCTGGGTCGGACTTTAAGAATTGCTTATTATGATATGTTCTATTCCGGCGGAATGGATTTCTCAGCCTTTGCGCCGGCTCAGGTCTCTCTACCCAGCTTGGGTGGGAGTGTGACGGTTTGTGCGGAAGTCGATTCAGGATTATCGGAAGTCGAAATTGAACATATTGAGTCTATGATGAATTCTGTCGGTTTGGATGGAAGATGGAATTCAGATTTGGGCTGGCACCTTGATCTTGCTGTCGAGGATGGCAGAATGTTGTATGTGACCGTTACTTGTCCACCTAATATGAGTAGTGTTGAGTTGATACAGGATACTGGCTTTTATCTTTGCGAAGGTGGAAATACATTGAAATTTGTCCAGACAGCACAATCTGTTCTCGATGAAAGGAACTATATACTGACTTACACTGCTCAGGATTCTTTAGGGACCTTCACGCGAGATGTAGTGTATTATAATGGGCTTGGCATGCAGGAACAGAGTATTGCCATAGCAGCTGCTCCCGATGGAAAAGATTACATAACCCCGGTCGTATACGATGAAATGGGAAGAAGTGATGCGAAAGAGTTCTTACCATTTAAATCAGACATATCTGATGGGAAGTATCTGTCTGACGCTCCAGGGCAGCAGATGTCTTTCTTTATGAGAGAATATGGTGAATCAGAAAACCGAGCCTATATTAGTCGCGCTTATGAAGGCGGACCTTCGGGAAAGGTCATTTCTCTGCAGAAACCAGGTGTGATTTATGAGCAGGAGGGCAAATATTCTCAATACAATTACAGGTGCAATGATTCAACTGATAGAGTTCATGTTCTTGAATTCGGATATTCTCCAGATGGTAATCATTATGTGACTGTGCGGGGAGTGCGTGAGCCGAAATCGTTGAAAGTTAATGAATTGATAGGAGAGGATGGAGATACATCAATGGTGTTTGTCGATGCCTTCTCTAAAACAATCTGCAGCAGACAAAGAATCGAAGGGATAAACATTGATACCTACTTTGTCTATGATATACGTGACAGTTTGGTTTGTGTCATCCAACCCGAGGGCTCTAATCGTATAGAGGATAGCTTCCGATTTAATGATAAGCTAGCTCAGGATTATTGCTTTCTGTATGACTATGACGAATGGGGTAATATAATAAGTGTTCATATTCCGGGAGGTGGTAGCAGTATATATGCATACGATGCACGTGGAAGACAAGTCCTATATGCGGACGCTATGATGCAGAATGCAGGATGGTACAAGTACTCATCATATGATGATCTGGATCGTATCGTAGAAGAAGGTTATTGTATGTTTGATGATGAATGGAATACGATTCGTTCATATATGTCTGAAGGTTATATGCCTGATGAGTTCTGGATAGAAAATCACACCACATACCAGGCTGGATACTATAGTGAGCTTAATACTGAAATCCCAGCTGGACTGGGGTTCCATAAGGTGTCTGGTGTTGTCGAACAGGCGGATTATGAACATTGTATCACAATGCTCTCCTATGAGAAGATTTATGAATCTCCTGTATTTGGTGTCGGTAGTCAGTATTTAGGAACATACTATATAGAAAAGGCCTATTTCTATGATTACAAAGGTCGCATCATACAGGTTAACAGCATCGATAGTGATGGTTGGAGTGATTCGTACTCATACAAATACGATTTCAAGGGAAATATACTTAAGGAATTTGAGGAGCACGAGTATATTGACACATATGACAGGATGCTCACAGAAAACACTTATGACTCCAGGGGAAGGATATTATCCAGTCACATAGGTGTCAATAACAATGAGTTTTCATACCAAGTAAATTATGCGTATGATGACTTTGGACGTCTGGTTTCAAAATCCACAGCAAATCTATTGGAGAGTATCTCATATAATTTGCAGGGTTGGATAACGGAACGCGCAGTTAAGATTGGCGATGTTGATGTTTGGTCAGAGGAATTGAAATATTATGAGCCGACAGCACAGGAAGCGCAACCGCGATTCGACGGTATGATATCGGAAACGAAATCTGAACTGCACCTTTCCGGTCATAGCAACTCAATCTATCAGTATGACAAACTGAAAAGAATAATATCCACGAAGAGCAGAAATTCATCTTTGGGGAATTTCAATAATCGCGAGTCTGGAATCACATACGACAGGAATGGTAACATCCTTACATTGGAACGTGATGGGAATTATAGCTATCAGTACAGTTATGATGGTAACAGGATGATTTGCCTTTATGAAGAAGGAGCCTGCTACGAAGACAATTATATATGGAATGAAGCCGGTGCGCTGACTGAGAGAAGTGGCGATTTAAGCGGAACCACTATAGTATTTGTCTATAATGTGGCAGGTTTTCCCCGTAGCATAAATGGCAAAGATTATGTATATCTGTCAGACGGAACAAAGGTAAAGATGCTGGGTGCCGATGGCAAAGGTCTTCTTTATAGAGGAAACTTTGTATATCACACTCATCCTCCTCAGTACGGACATCCGCTGCTTGAGAGTATAGGTCATCGAGAAGGACGCTTTGTAGTGACGGGAAAGACCGGAGATGACACACCAGACCTTCAGGACCTTTATTTCGTGCGGGACCATCTCGGGAGTGTGGTATCCATTCTGGAGCGTGGTGATGACAGTTCTTTTGACATAAGTGATATACGGGAAGAGAATCTTTACCATTCTTACGGTACTCTCCATCGCGGGAACGGCATACCGGGTATGTCGTCCAACCGTTACCGCTACAACGGCAAGGAGGAACAGCCTGTAGGAACGGACTACATCGACTATGGAGCCCGGCTATATTCTCCTGGCCTGGGCCGTTGGCTTAGCCCTGACCCTCTTGCAGAGAAATACTACAATGTTTCGCCATACGCCTTCTGCAACAATAATCCGGTGAATTTTGTCGATCCGGATGGACGGTTCCCTGATGTGCTATGGGACATCGCCAGCATCGGAATGGGAGTCCGTAGCTTTGTCCAGAATATTAAGTCAGGAAATGTTAGTGGCGCTGTAGGAGATGCTGTGGGCATTGCTATAGATGCCGTCGCTGCTGCCGTTCCATTTGTACCGGGTGGTGTCGGAGCAGTAAGGGCGAGCGCAAAAGCTGTCAATGCCATCGATAATGCTGCGGATGCAGCAAAGACAGCAAGAACTGGTGAATTAGCGGATGTAGTAAAGACTATGGGTGATATGAGTGAAACCTCAAAAGTTACCCATGGAAATTCAAGAATGAGTACAAAATCTCAACATGCTTATGATATCATTGACTCTGAAACAGGAAATGTTGTTAAGACAGGTGTGAGTGGTGGCAAAGTGCGTGGAGATGGAAAATCATATAGGGCAGAACAGCAAGTAAGAAAGTGGAATGCAGAAGCAGAGAGGTCTAAATACGAATCTGTAATCACTCATACTGAACCTGAAGGAGTTGGTGCTCGTGATAGAATTCTAGATTATGAAAAGCGGAGAGCAGATTACCTGAGGCAACACAACCAATTAGATAAGAATAGACATATTAGACCATGATATTTAAAAAATTGCGATACATAAACTTGGATGCTTATAATGCGCCAGACATGTTCATTGATACATACAAGTTCGATTTCAACGCCCGTTTTATTTGTAACTATCTTTCAAAAGAGGTACGAAAACTAAACATTGCAGGAGACGGAACATATAAGATGATAAGTGTAAGGATCAATAATAATCTTTCAGATTGCCGATTAACATATGGAAGCGATAATCCTGATGTATTGTCTGTTTTATTGCCTGTCTCAGAACAGGAACAAAGATGGTATAACAACACAACGGACATAATTGAAAGGTATGAGTTTTATCTGGGATTATTAGAAAAGGGATATATACTCGCATCCGACTTTAAAACTATTCCTATAAATTCTTTGTTGCAATTGCATGATAAGTTCAGAGAGAACAATTATAAAAATGAATGGGTGTGGAAGAAGAAGCTTATTCGTGATTATGGAATTTATATCATATTTAAATGCTATTTCACTACATTTGATTTCAGATTAGAGATGGAGGTGTATGATACAAAACAAACCGTATTATTGACTAAGGGCATCGTTCTCCAGACTGGGCCAGATGAACTGTTCTTTGACAAAGAGTTTCGTAAAATCGATGTTTTTGATAGCAAACTGATAATAACAGATTTCTTGAACAAAAAGAATTTTGAGTTTGATTTGCATCAACTTTCCGAGGGAGTATTTAATGTAAAGAAAAGAGTAGACGAAATAGTATACTTCCCAGCAATTAATCATATCGAACTTATAGAACGTATTACTTGGTGATATATGAAACTAACTACTTGTTTACCGTATATGAAGTTAAAGATGTGCAAACCCTGAATAATACAAAACAGATCCAAGCACAGATTAATTATGCAAAGGAAAAGGGCTTAGATTATAAGATTATAATAGGAACAAATACACATTTTTCTCGAAACATACCAGAGGAATATTTAATACGTTTAGAATACATAGGACCACAAAAATAGTATTAACTATGGGACAATATGATAGAAAGAATTATATCTTAAAAGTTGGTATACGAGAGTGCTGTACAGACCAAAGGTATATTGACTTTATGACGGAAAAAGATTTCAACTATACAATTGAAGAAGTATCAGATTTTATAAAATCTACAATTCCACAGCACAATCCATTAGCAGAGAGAATAGTTAGATATTTCATTGATTATAAAGGAGGGGAATTGGTTCCTGACAAATTTGATAGATCAGAACCGATGAAAATCTCGTTTGAAATAAATAACATTACAGAACCTGTAGCTATATTGAGTTTTGCTGGTGGTCAATTGTATATATCTAAGAAGCGTTGTTACAGTGCTGTAATTGAAAATGAAAGCTATAATTTCGTATGGGAGGATAAAAAGAGCTTCAAGCCAAATAGACCTCTACCGGAGTATATGGTAAATATTAAGATTTTTTTCAGCAAGCAGCGAAAGCCAAAGATGGAGTTTATGCAGCAGCTGGCTGATGATATGGCTGAATATTTCGATACTGACTATGCAAAGATTATAGATCAGGAAATAGCATCAGAAATGCCTCCATTGTATGAAAAAGATCCAAGGGCTGTCATTTACGATGCGGTAGCTGAATAATTCGATAGATATTTAAGTATAGGAGATGGCTCATTAGCTAGCAATTTTTATAGCAAATTAAATTTGGGTAATTATAATGACATTCAATTTCCTATTATATATCGTGAGTTAAAATAGACACGCGCTATCCCCCTCTATATCTTATATCTGACCGGTTAAAAATATACTGTAAGAATCTGAAATTACAGGATGGAAAACTTATCCCATAACTCCAATCCTCGCAGAAGAAAAGGTTGATTTTTCTGCAAGGATTCCTGGGATATTAGGATGAAGTTTGTGAAAAAAAGTTCCGGCGGGATTACGCGATTTGAGGGGGTTGGTTGTTCTTATCAGGTATTATAGTCTTTTAATACCTGAATGAGATGGATTTTCTGAAGAAATATTTTGCCGGACAGCTGACGCCTCAGGAGGAGGCTCAGGTGCAGGCATGGCTTGTGGAGCACTCTGAGGACCCTCAGGTGCAGGATGCGCTTCTGGCCATAATGTCGGATATGGAGACCGAGGACATGACCGTGTCTTCGCCGGCATATGTAAAGGTGTCAAGAAGGCTCGGCCTGGACAGGAAGAGCCGTTTTGAAAGGACAGTAAGGACAATAGGCCGCTGGGCTATGGGAATCGCCGCATGTGTGATGCTCCCGTTGCTCGGCGCTTTTGTATATGACAGGCTCTCTGTTCCGGAACAGGCTGACTGGCTGGAACTTAAGGTCCCATATGGCCAGACTGACGAGCTGGTGCTTGCCGACGGCACACACCTGCATCTCAACGCCGGCACGCGTGTGACCTACCCGTCGGCCTTCCTTGGCAGCGAGCGCAGGGTCTTCATCGAAGGCGAGGTCTTCGCCGAGGTCGCCAGGAATCCGGAGCAGCCGTTCATCATCGCATCGGGCGATGTGGACGTGAAGGTGCTCGGCACCACATTCAATTTCAAGGCATATGACAACACGGAATGCGTGGAGCTCATCCTCCTGGAGGGCGCCGTGCAGGTGGACATCGATGCCAGCACCCGCACAAAGCAGATCCAGCTGCATCCCGGAGAGATGGTCCAGTATGACCGCAAGAGCGGCGAGATAGAGATGAAGGATTTCCGGCCGCATCTATACAAGGGATTCCACGATGACGGGTCCATCCACTTCTTCAACCTCCGCCTTAGCGACATAGCCTCAGACCTGGAGCGTCTGTTCGGAGTGAAGGTCGTGCTTCTGGACGAGGCGCTTGCGGAAACAAGATACTTCGCATGGTTCTCCAACAACGAGACCCTCGACCAGATTCTGGACGGCATCAATGTCGACGGCAGGATGAAGTTACGCAAGAAAGACAATGTCATCTACATTTCGAAAAAATAGCGAAAAACTATAACATAAAACAAATCATCAATTAATAACCAGATCTTATGAGAAGCGATTCAACTCGAGCAGACGGCCGACTAAGGCGGTTGCTGCTGATGATTGTCTTCTGCGGACTCATGACACCTCTGTCACTGTCTGCGCAGAAGATCAATCTGTCGATGAAGAACGTGACTGTCCAGGAGGCTATCACTGCCCTGAACCAGTCAGAGAACTACTCAATCATTCTCAATGCAGACGAGGTGGACCTTGGAAAGCGCATCACAGTTTCGGCCAGAAATGCGTCTATCGACGAAGTCCTCGACCAGGTTTTCGCCGGTCAGAATGTCTCGTATGTCATTGACGGAAACAGGATTTCAGTGACCAGGAAGCAGCCGGAGCCAAAGGCTGCGGTACAGGCACCGAGGACCATCCGCGGAACCGTTACCGATTCCAGCGGAGAGCCTCTTATCGGAGCCTCTCTCCTGGTTGCGGGAACGACTCAGGGATTCCTTACGGACCTTGACGGTAAATATGAAATGACAGGCGTGACCTTCCCTGCGAAGATCATCGTGTCTTATATCGGATATGCCGATATGGAGATAGTGATGACCGGAAAGGAGCCTGCTCCATTCAACATCATGCTTGATGACTCTCAGAACGTGCTTGACGACGTAATCGTCATCGGTTACGGTACGCAGAAGAGGGCAAACCTTTCGGGTGCTGTAGGAACAGTCAGCGGAAAGGACCTCAACGCACGTCCTGTGGTTTCTGCGGCGAACGCCCTCCAGGGAGCCGATCCTTCGGTGAACATCACCTTCGGAACGGGTTCTCCAGAGTCCGGCTACAACATCAACATCCGTGGTAACCTGTCACTTAACTCGGGATCTCCTCTGATCCTCGCGGACGGTGTCGAGGTGAGCCTCAGCCAGATCAATCCTAACGACATCGAGTCGGTGTCCGTGCTCAAGGATGCCTCTACCTGCGCCATCTACGGTGCAAAGGCATCTGCCGGAGTCGTGCTCATCACCACCAAGGCCGGAAAGCGCGGCGACAATGCGCGCGTGCAGTACAACGGTCGCTTCGGATGGCAGACCAACACCACTTCGACCGACTTCATCAGGACAGGATATGACCATGTGATGATCGTAAACGAGTTCATGAACAACTCTTCAGACAGTACGAAGGACATCTTCCGTTACACAGAGGAGAACGGCGGACTCCAGAAGCTCTATGAGCGCAGATTCGACATGACCGAGCATCCTGACCGTCCATGGGTTGAGGTAGGCGACGACGGAAAGTACTACTATTACGGAAACTTCGACTGGTACGGATACTTCTACAACCGCGTGCGTCCTCAGCAGGAGCACAACGTGTCTGTGTCAGGAGGATCTGACAAGATATCATACTATGCGAGCGGACGTTACCTCTCGCAGGACGGTATGTTCAAGGTCCAGCAGGACAAGTATACCAACTACTCGTTCCGCGCGAAGTTCTCTGCCCAGATGTACAAGTGGCTGAAGTACTCTGCAAACATCGCATATGACTCTTCTACATATTCATATGGCGGATACTACAGCTATGAAGGCACAATTCACGCACTCCAGTCAAACATCTGTGCGGCCTTCATTCCTTACAACCCTGACGGCACCCTCGTACACTATGTAAACCAGCTCGGCAAAAACTCTCCTCTCGGAGCAGGACGTGCCGCTCACATGGGTGCAGGCACAGGTATCAACTCAAAGGCAAAGAAATATCTGACCATCTCCAACCAGGTGGACATCAAGCCTTTCAAGGGCTTCACCATCACTGCGGCTTATGACTACCGCTTCAGGGATGTCCTCTACAAGTACCGCAACAATACATTCCAGTATTCAAGGGCAGAGGGCAAGATGGAGACCTTCACTTCAGGTTCGGTGAAGAACAGCTATCAGGAGGTCACCAGCAATTATGCGGGTCATAACCTGAACGTCTATGGAACATATGATAATTCATGGAACGGTCACAACTTCAAGCTGACCGCCGGAGGACAGTATGAGACATATCGTTCTGTAGAACTTGATGTCAGCAATTCAGACCTCACGAACGACGAATTGAGCACATTCGCATCTGCGACAGGCATTCCTGTAGTGACTCAGGACATCACAGCATACAAGACCCTCGGTTTCTTCGCACGTGCGAACTATGACTACAAGGGACGCTACATCGTCGAGGTCAGCGCGCGCGGTGACGGTTCGTCACGCTTCGCTCCTGGCCACCGCTGGGCATTCTTCCCTTCAGCATCGGCGGCGTGGGCGATCTCTGAGGAGGACTTCTTCGCACCTGCAAGAGGAGTCGTTGACAACATGAAGTTCCGTTTCTCTGCAGGTAGCCTCGGAAACCAGCAGGTAAGCAACTATGCATGGATCGAGACCATCACAGGAAACAAGACCAACGACTATACATTCGACTATATCGAGAACGGAAAGTACTCAAGCATCTCAGACCCTATTTCTGACGGACTGACTTGGGAGACTGTGACCACATATGATGTCGGTCTCGACCTTTCATTCTTCGATACACGTTTCAACCTCACTGTCGACGGTTACATCCGTGATACAAAGAACATGCTTACAACATCCCTTACACTTCCGGATGTATATGGAGCGAAGACTCCGAAGGCAAACTGCGCCGATCTTCGTACAAAGGGATGGGAGCTCACAGTTTCATGGAATGACTCGTTCAAGCTCCTCGGTAAGCCTTTCAACTACAATGTGGGCGCAACAGTCGGTGATTATGTGACACACATCACCAAGTATCACAACCCTGACGGACTGATTTCAGAGCACTATGCTGGCAAGAAACTCGGTGACATCTGGGGATACCATGTGGACGGACTCTTCAGGACAGACCGCGAGGCTGCCGAATATCAGGCTGCCATCAACGACGAGGCTGTCAACAAGAGAGTATACCAGTGTACAGGTCCTTACGGAAACTACCTCCGTGCCGGTGATGTGAGATTCGCTGACCTTGACGGTGACGGCAAGATCTCGGAGGGCTCAGGAACACTCGATGACCATGGCGACAAGATCATCATCGGTAACACCAGACCTCGCTACAACTACTCGTTCCGTTTCGGCTTCAACTGGATGGGACTTGACGTTTCTGCATTCTTCCAGGGAGTAGGACATCGTGACTGGTATCCTGTGGCAGGACAGTCGTCATATGACTTCTGGGGACCATACGCATTCCCTCCTACATCGTTCATCCACACAGAGTTCTATGACAATGTATGGACAGAGACCAACAGAAATGCATACTTCCCACGTGCCCGTGGTTACAATGCTTATGCAAACGGTTCACTCGGAACAACCAACGACCGTTATCTTCAGAACCTTGCTTACTTGCGTTTCAAGAACCTGACTGTAGGATATACAGTTCCTAAGGGATGGACACGCAAGGCTAAGATAGAGCAGATCAGAGTATACTTCTCAGGCGAGAATCTCTGCTACTGGTCTCCGATCAAGAAGTATACAAAGACAATGGATCCTGAGCTTGCAGGATCATCTGGAACATCGACTGCGAATGCCGGAGTAGGTTATGCTTACCCAAGGACATTCTCTGTAGGTATTGACATCCAGTTCTAATATAGGAGGAAAGAGAAATGAAAAACATATTCAGATTATTGGCAGCAGCTGCCATTGCGGCAATGACCGTAGGTTGCGACCTGACTCTCTATCCTGAGGATGCCGAAAGTCCTGAGGTGTACTTCAAGTCAGAGGCGCACTTCGAGCAGTGGACTAATTATTTGTATGCGGGTCTTCTTGACAGTCCGGATGCTGTGTCCAGATATAATGCGGATGACATGGTAGACAAGAGCATGGGAAGCATTATCATGGGACAGCGTCTTGCTTCGGACGCTATGTCCGGAAACAACGAGTGGGACTGGGACATGCTCCGCAGGATCAACTACATGCTTGCCAACTCCTCAAATTGTGAGGATGAGGCATTGAGGACAAAGTATGAAGGTATTGCATACTTCTTCCGTGCATACTTCTATTTCCAGAAAGTGATGCGTTTCGGTGACGTTCCTTATTATGACAAGGTCCTTGAGTCTACAGACGCCGAGTTCCTCAATAAAGCACGTGACGACAGAGGCTTTGTGATGGACAAGGTGATGGAGGACTTCGACAGGGCGATCGAGATGATCCCTGCGACAAAGGATGCATACTCTGCTCGCGTGACCAAGTGGGTGGCGCTCGCAATGAAGTCACGTGCAGCCCTTTTTGAGGGTACATGGAGAAAGTACCACGGCATGCCGGATGCTGAGAAATATCTCCAGCAGGCTGTTGCGGCTGCAAAGACATTCATCGACGAGAGCGGATATGTTCTCTACAACCAGGGCGAGGAACCTTACCGTGACCTCTTCTGCAGCGACCATGCAAAGACTGAGGAAGTCGTGTTCGCACGCCTTTATCAGTTCGAGACACTCAACATCGCTAACTCGGTGCAGTTCAATATCCGCAATGACGCTCAAGGCTTCACCCGCCGCTTCATGAACCACTACCTTATGGCTGACGGAACACGTTTCACCGACATTCCTGGACATGAGACAATGTTCTATACCGACGAGACAAAGAACCGTGACCCTCGTATGGCTCAGACAGTCCTCTGTCCTGGCTATATAATGAAGGAAGAGACCAAACCGACTCCAAACGACATGACAGCGCTCACAGGATACGAGCCTATCAAGTTTGTATCTTCTGTCGCACACAGCGGTGCATCAAAGGGTACAATGGACTGGCCTCTCATCCGTGCTGCCGAGGTTTACCTCAACTACGCCGAGGCTCTTGCAGAGCTCGACCAGCTTGACCAGGCTGCTCTTGACGTTTCTGTAAACAAGATCCGCGAGAGAGCAAAGATGCCGGCATTGGACATGGCTGCGGCAAACGGCAATGTAGACCCTTACCTTGCTTCATGCTATCCGAGGGTAAAGGCCGGAGCAAACCAGGGTGTGATCCTTGAGATCCGCCGCGAGCGTACCATCGAGCTCGTAAACGAAGGCTTCCGCCAGTGGGACATGCTCCGCTGGAAGGAAGGTGAGCAGATGGTGAACAAGGACAAGCCTTATTACGGAATCTATTTCCCAGCAGAGGGTCTCTATGACATGGACGGTGACGGAAAGAATGACCTCGAGATCTACACAACGACTCAGCAGAGCAAGCCTGCAGACGGACTTGTTGTCAAGAAAATCGGCTCTGACTTCGTTCTATCTGAAGGCGATCACGGCTATGTTGTGGCTTGGTCGACTCTGACATGGGAGTGGAACGACAGAGAATATCTGTGGCCTATCCCTGCAGACCAGAGAGTCCTCACAGGAGGAGCTCTGACTCAGAATCCAGGCTGGACTGACAGTACTAACTTTAATTAATGGAAGGCAATGAAAATCAATAACATGATCGCATTTTGCGTTTCAGTCCTGATGGTACTGTCAGGCTGTAACAAATATGACGACTCGGCCCTTTGGGACGATATTGATAAGTCATACAACCAGCTGACCGAGATCAAGGCCCAGCTGGAGACGCTGACCTCTCAGGTCGACATGCTTTCGGCAGTCGTGACCGGAGGTGCCATCACAGGCATCACTGCCAACGAGGATGGCGGATACACAGTGCGCTACAAGGGCGCAGACAACGAGGAGAAGACTGTTGTCATAGCATCGAAAGATGACATCGACACAGCACCTGTCCTCGGTACCAAGGAAGACGGCGGCGTCCTTTACTGGACGATTACCGTTGACAGAAAGACCGATTATCTCAAGGATGTGGACGGGGCGAAGATTCCTGTAGCGGGACGTACTCCGGCATTCACCATCGATAAGGATGGATATTGGTGTGTCAATGGAAATCCTCTCCTTGATGCTGACGGAAACAAGGTCAAGGCAGAAGGAAAGACCATCTCCGTCATCTCGAAGATAGAGACAGACGGTGCAGGCAATGCGGTTCTTACGCTTGCAGATGGATCTACGGTTACAGTTCCTCTCTTTGAGGCATTCAACCTCAGTCTCTTCTATGGTGAGACAGAGATCATGAACAAGCTTGACATCGAAGGCTCGGCAGTACCTGCAGTGGTTTCATACGTGATCGGCGGTCCTGCAGCTGACCAGACTATCGTGAAGGCGATGCGCCAGAACGGTCTTGAAGCTGCTGTCAATGCGGCTGACAAAACCATAACCCTCACTTTCCCTGAAGGATTTGAGGAGGGCAGCTTTGCTGTCATGGTTGTAGATGCTGAAGGAAACATCCTTGTGCGTCCTGTATATGTTACAGACAAGGCGGCAGTTCCTGACTATTACGGTATCAAGACTGCCGACGATATGGCTAAGTTCGCTCTTGCAGTGAACACAGGCGCTCCTTTGAAGCGTTTCATGAACGAGGAGGGAACGGTAGTTCTTCTTTCTGACGTGGATATGACAGGAGTCGAGACATATCTTCCTGTCGGAACAGCAGAGTTCCCGTTCGAGGGCGTGTTTGACGGTCAGGGATATGCAATCAAGAACATCGCTTTCAAGACAGATGTGACTTCACAGCTCACAGCAGGTATCTTCGGAGCCCTCAAGGGTACCGTAAGGAATCTTACAGTGGGTGCAGACGGTGATGTATGGACAATCACCGGCACATGTACTGCAGGAACTGCCGTGGCAGGTGTTGCAGCTACTACAGTCGAGGGTGCGGTCATAGAGAACTGTACAAACAACGTGTCGTTCGATTTCCAGGCTGAGGATGCCAAGGATGTGCTCGCAAGCATCGCCGGCATCGCAGCAGATGCTTCAGGCCTCACAGTTACAAAGTGTACAAACAATGCTGACATCCATGTGAAGGATCTTGCAAATACCGGCAACGGCGGCAAGGGCCTTCAGCTTGCAGGTATCGTAGGATATGCAAAGGCCTCATCAGCCATTTCAGAGTGTACCAACAATGGTGACCTCTCTGCTCCTGCAGGACGCGGCGGCGGAATCGTGGGAACTCTTACAGATGCTACAGTGAAGAACTGTACCAACAACGGAACGATCGAGGATGACAAGTTCGGCCAGCACGCAGGCAACACTTCTGCATACGGATACAAGCGTATGGGAGGTCTCGTCGGCGGTACCAGCGGAACCACTTCGATCGAGGACTGTACCAATAACGGAACAGTGATCACACACATCGGATGCCGTACCGGCGGATTCGTGGGACATAACTCAGGCAACCTCAGCGGCTGCGTGAACAATGGAAACATCTTCGGTCTTGCCGCTCATAACGATCATGGTGCAGGATGGGCTGCAGGTTTCACTACAAACAAGGATAATATCGTAAATTGTACAGGTAAGGGTCGTGTAGGCGACATCGCTCAGAAGGATACTCCTGAGGCTGCTCCGCACGCATCATATTATAATGCACTCAAGTATCAGTATCTCAAGAGATTCGACCCTGAGGCAAATATGCTTGACTGGGATGCTGATTCTTATTATGAGACTGAGGTTACAGCAACAAAGGAACTGGCGTCAGGCCTTAAGCTCACTTCTTATCAGTGGAAGAATGTGCCGCGCAAGATGCACATCCTTGAGATCGATCTTACAAGCACAGCTCTCGACCTTACTACAGCTTATGCAAATGACATCGTTCCTAATCCTAACGGAAACGAGAATAACAACAACGGCTTCAAGATCCGCGAGACCCTTTCGCAGCTGTGCGAGCGCAAGCGCGCAGAGGGCGAGGAGGTCTATGCCGGCATCAACACCGGATTCTTCGACTCTAACGACGGTTTCGGCCGTGGCATCCACATCGAGGAAGGCGAGCCGGTATTCGTGAACAATCAGGGTGTGCGCAACAGCCTCGTAAATCATGCTTGGGGATTCACTCTGTTCACTGACGGAACTGCAAGCTGCGGAAAGAAGGAATTCTCCGGAAAGATGGAGATTGCAGGCAAGGAGTATGAATACTACTCAGTGAACGATACAATCGTAAGACGCGGTCACAAGACCTATTATGCAAACCTCTATACTTCAAGGTATAAGGAGGTTCCTCATTCAGGTCATCCTGAGCTTGTAAATCCTTTGAGCAAGACTGCTCTTTATGTTGTCGCTAAATACAACAGCGGCGTCATGACAGTGAACAACGGCTATGCAGAGGCTACCGTTTCGGCAATCCATGATGGCCGTTCGACAGCTCTTGACAAGGCTCCTTATCTTGAGGCAGCTGACGAGGTGGCTATCCAGCTTACCGGCGACAATGCAGCGGAGATTGCGGCAGCCCTTAAGGTTGGCGATACAATCAAGCTTAAGGCTGATGTTGCCATCGATGGTGTAACCAAACCGATCTATACATTGAACTCTACAATGTTCCAGTTCCTAAAGAACGGAAAGGACAACACCGGAAGCCTTGCTGACAACAGCTCTAACAACACCAAGTTCGACCCTATCACATTTGCTGCAGTAGACCAGGCTGGTACAAAGGTATGGTTCGTTGTAGTCGACGGACGTCAGATCAACCTTACTGACGGAGTCTGGACTTCGATGGGTCTGAAGGCTCATGAAATGATGCAGGTGGCTTCAAGGCTCGGTGCATACAACATGACACGTTTCGACGGCGGCGGATCGACTGCAATGTGGGCGTACGCTGACGGTGCAGGTGCTCTCGTGAACACACCTTCTGATAGCAAGGGCGAGCGCAGCTGCATGAACTACATTTATATCCGTGCGAGGAAATAACATTCTAATAATCTAAGTATGAAAAAGTTAGCATATATAATGGCAGTTCTCGCCGGATTCCTCCTTCTCGGCTCTTGCGGCTATGACGACACTCTCGTCCGCGAGGAGATCGGAAAGGTTGAGGCGGAACTCTCTGAATATGAGCAGAAGATGGCGGCTCTTGAGAGCCAGCTCTCTTCTCTGACTGCGCTGGTAAACAGCAGTTTCGTCTCTTATCTGGGAACAGATGAGGCTGGAAACTATGTCATCAGCTATATGGATAAGGGAGGGGACGTGAAGACAGTTGTCGTTGCAGTTGACAGCGACGTGGTGACAGCTCCTCTTATCGGCGCTGCCGAGGAAGACGGTGTCCTCTACTGGAGGAAGACTGCTGACAACGGCAAGACCTGGGAGTGGATTCTTGACGCAGAAGGCAAGAAGATGCCTGTCGGCGGTCAGGAACCTCAGGTAAGCATTGACGCAGAAGGATTCTGGACTGTGAACGGCGAGAGGGTTCTCGGAGCCGACGGCAATCCTATCCTTGCAAATGATGTATCGAACACACTTTTCAAGGGTGTGGAGTACAATGAGGAGACAGGTTTCGTGGAGTTCACCCTCGTTGACGGATCTGTATTCACCGTAAGGATGTACGAGGCCCTCAACATCGAGTTCGATGCTCCTTCGATGATCGCGGTTCCTGATCCGACAGCAGTCACCAAGATTGCCTACACCGTTACCGGATCACAGGCTGCTGATGCTGTGGTGGACTATTTCACAGCATACAACGTGTCTGTGGAGATCGACAAGTATGCAAAGACAGTGAACGTGACCCTCGCAGAGGGCGCAGAGGAAGGCAACACCATCATCATGGTGTCTGCAGGCGAGAATGTGGTCCTGAAGCCTCTCTTCTTCACAGCGGGAGCTGCCGAGATCCAGAAACCTGTATGGGACAACAAGTACGGTGCAGGCACTGAGATCCAGCTTCCTGGTGACCTGACTGAGTTCGAAATCGAGGTTTCGCATAACATTTCTTACGAGATGTCGATTTCAGAGGACTGCGCTGACTGGCTCAAGGTCGCTCCTGCAGCCAAGGCCGAGATGGTCACAACAAAGCACACTTTCGTGGCAGACTATTATGAAAGCAGTCTCGGTGCAGACAGAAAGGGTAAGATCATATTCAGAAACGACCTCTATGATGTGACAGTCGAGATCGCTGTACGTCAGACTCCTATCGTACCTTCAGGTCCTGTGGTTCCAGGTCTTTCTACCGGTGCTGACCTGATCGCTTTTGCAAAGGCAGTAAATTCAGGTGCGAGCACTTCACGCTGGCAGAACGAGGCCGGTGAGGTTGTCCTCCTCAACGATATCGACCTTACAGGCATGACAGAGTGGACTCCTATCGGATCAGGTACAGCAAAGGGAACTCCTGCATATGACCTCGTGAGTCCTTTCTCAGGAGTATTCAACGGCCAAGGATTCGCCATCAAGGGCATCCAGTGGGTATATAATGTGACAGATGCTACAACTCATCTTTACGGTCTTTTCGGAGCCATCAAGGATGCGACCATCAAGAACCTTGTTCTCGGTGCCGAAGGTGACCAGATCACAGTTGTGGGCTCTAACGCCAATGTAATCGCTGTCGGAGCTCTCGTGGGACACGCAGAGTCATCTACGATCATGGGTGTGACCAACAACGTGAGCGTCGTTCTTGCTGACAAGAACGCTGAGGTTCCTGGTGACAACCCGGACGCAACTCTTATGATGCTCGGTGGTGTGGCAGGTACATTCCGCGCTCCTATGATCGTAGGTAGCAAGGACGAGCCTGTAAAGAACTTCGGAACAGTGAAGACCGGAGCCATTACAAACACTGCAAACGGCGGTACAGGTATGAATGTGGGAGGTGTGGTTGCCTTCACCGTAGGCGTGGCTGATACAGAGATGACGCTTGACTACTGCTACAATTATGGTGAGGTAAGTGCTCCTACCGGACGAGGCGGCGGACTCATTGGAACAATGGGTGGTGCCACAGGAGAGACTGCGGTGACAATCCTCAGCAACTCAGACAACTACGGACTCGTCCAGGATGATATCGTGGGACAGTTCGGAGGTTCAAAGGACATGTATAACCTCAAGCGTATGGGTGGCCTCGTCGGTGGTACCGTTACAAATAACACCGGTCTCCGTATCGAGTATTGTACAAACTATGGTAACGTATTCTCGCAGATAGGCTGCCGTACAGGTGGATTCGTAGGTCACAACCAGGCTTCTATCGTAGGATGTGTGAACAAGGGTATCATCCTCGCAAACATCTCTTACACTGACGGTGCCCCTCAGCATGGACCGGGCTGGGCATGCGGATATTCAGGCAAACTGCTTGTGAACTCTTGTGCAAAGGGTGGTCGCGTAGGCGAGTGGGACACTTATAAGAACGATCCTTCTTCTGCTCCTGAGGCAACTATGGACAACGCTCTCTGCTACAAGAATTCGGAATACTTCGATCCTTCAGCCAACTTCTAAACGGTTATGATTATGAAAAGATTTTTCAGATATATTATGGTTGCGGTTATCGGCATGCTGGCTTGCGCCTGCATGTTCGATGACTCCGAGCTCAACAGTCAGCTTGATGACATCAAGAACCGCATCGAGAAGCTTCAGGGCAGGATCGATGCGATGAACAGTCAGCTGACAGCAATGAGCTATATCACGTCAGGAAACGTGATCACATCAGTGACACAGGACTCTGACGGAAAATATGTGATCACCTATCTTGACAGCAAGAACCAGGAGAAGACCGTCGTTCTTGCAACAATGGATCAGATGATCAACGTCCCTCAGCTGGGAGTCGAACTCGACCCTCAGAATAACCTCTACTACTGGACAGTAACCGTGGACGGTGAGACTTCTTACCTCATGAACAATGGTGAGAAGGTTCCGGTAAGCGGCTATGCTCCAAAGGTTTCTGTTGACGCGGAAGGTTATTGGACAGTGAACGGCGAGCGTCTCAAGGATGCAAACGGTCTCCCTATCCAGGCCAACGACGGCGAGAGCTGCGTATTCAAGAGCGTGGAGCTGAACGAGAACGGTGACCTCGTGATCACACAGGGCAACGGTTCGGTGATCACCCTTCCAGTACAGAAGGTGCTCAACCTCACTCTCTCGACTCTGATCAACACCACTGTAGTGGATATTGCGCAGCCGCTGGAGGTCGCTTATGACGTGACAGGAGCCAATGCCGAGGGAGCTATGGTAGCCGTGGCTGAGGCAGAAGGCGTGAATGCTGCGATCAACCGTGAGAAGAAGGTCATCACAGTGACTTTCCCTGAAGGATTCAAGAGCGGATACATGATCGCCCTTGCAAACGACTTTGCAGAGCACACTGTCCTTCGTCCTGTATTCTTCGAGAAGGCCAAGAGCGACAAGATCGAGATCAGGACTGCTGACGAGCTCGTGCAGTTTGCCGCTGACGTAAATGCAGGAACAGGCGCACAGCTCATGACAGCTATGCTCATGAACGACATCGATATGAAGGATGTTGCGACATGGACTCCTATAGGAAACGGTAAGTTCATCGGATCTGTTTCAGGTGGAAACCAGCATGTTTCAACATATGAGGGCGCTGCATTCCATGGAACATTCGACGGTCAGGGCTACAGCATCAAGAACCTCAAACTTGTTGCTGACCTTACTGCAGACCAGACAGCATATGGTCTGTTCGGTATCCTTGACGGCGCTACAGTAAAGAACCTCACAATCGGTGCTCCAGAAGGAGATTCAAGTGAACTCTCATTCCATTCTGCAAACGGATCTGATGCAGGTGTGATTGCCGGAGCTGTAATGTCTTCGACAATCGAGAACTGCGTGAACTATGCTCCGATGCATGCAAGAGGAACAGGCGTGGATAATGTACGTGCCACAATGGGTGCATTCGCCGGATTTGTGTATGCAGATGAAGAGAAGGGCGGTTCAGTGCTGAAGGACCTTGTCAACTATGGTACAATCACAGCTGAAGGTGACAAGAACACCAAGAACGGAGCTACTTCAGTAATGGCAGCGGGTATTGCCGGTATTACAAACGGTACCACTAACATTACAACAGTACGCAACTATGTCGTCAACTGTATAAACTACGGTGACATGACTTCATCGGTTCCGCGTACATCAGGAATAATCGCAGCCGTCAACCAGTTCACTGACGTGGAGCGTTGCAAGAACTACGGTGACCAGGTCAACAGCAATGCCGGTACACGCGTAGGTATGATTACAGCGACAATGACCTTCCGCACTATGCTCAAGGATTGTGAGAACCACGGTGACGCCATCATGACTGGTGGAACAGGTGCTCAGGTCGGAGGTCTTGTATGTCTTCTTAACTCCAATACCGAGTGCGTCATCAGCGGTGGCGGTAACTACGGTATGATCATCAGTGATGTGGCTGCTTCTCCAAGCGGTTACAAGGGAACTCTCGTTGCTAATTTCAGCAAGTTCGAAAAGGTCGAGAATGTGGTTGCCGGCGGTAGCGTAGGTACATACAACGGCGGCGAGTACGTGATGGAGACCATCACCGAAGACAACTACATGGACTATATCGGTAAGTATTCTGCAACAAATGCCGAGAAGATCACCAACATCATCTTCATGGGCGAGTCAGCGAAGCCTGTAGGTATCGCTACAGCTCAGGATCTCGTGGATTTCGCTGCTGCTGTGAACTCAGGCGCTTCGCTTGAGGCATGGCAGGATGCTCAGGGTGCTGTTGTCCTTCTGAACGATATCGACATGAAGGATGTGACTTCATGGACCCCTATCGGAAACGGTAAGTTCCATGGTTCCGTAACCGGAGGTAACGCCCATAAGTCAACATATGAGGGCGCTGCGTTCCAGGGAACATTCGATGGAAAGGGTTACAGCATCAGAAACCTCAAGATGACTGCAGACCTCACAGCCGAGGACCGCGTATATGGACTTTTCGGTATTCTCGACGGTGCGACAGTGAAGAACCTTACCATAGGTGCTGCGGAAGGTGATGCCAGCGAGCTTACATTCCACGCTGCCGATACCCTTGACGCAGGTGTGTTCGCGGGTGTCATGATGGCTTCGGCTATGGAGAACTGCGTGAATTACGCTCCTATGTATGTAAAGGGTAACTCTACCAATACAAGACGTACTACAATGGCTGCATTCGCGGGATTCGTCTATGCGAACGAGACTACAGGTTCGACTCTCAAGAACCTCGTGAACTACGGCTCAATCAAGGCTGAGGGCGATGCCAACACGACAAACGGAGCTGCATCTGTAATGGCGGCAGGCATCGCTGGCATTACCAACGGTACTACAACCACCACAACCCGCAACGTTGTGTATAACTGTGTGAACCACGGAAACATGACATCGTCAGTCCCTCGTACATCGGGACTCATCGCTGCAATCAACCAGTACACCGATGTAGAGCTCTGCAAGAACTATGGCGACCAGACCAACAGCAATTCAGGCACACGTGTGGGTATGCTTACGGCGACAATGTCAAACTACACTTCACTGAAGGATTGCGAGAACCATGGTGATGCAATAATGACCGGTGGATCATCTGCACAGGTGGGCGGTATGGTATGCCTGCTCAACTCTACTTCATGCTCAATCAGCGGTGGCGGAAATTACGGAAACGTCATAGGTGATATCGCTGCTGCCCAGACAAGCTACAAGGGACTCCTCGTGGCCAACTTCAGTAAGTTCGAGAAGGTTGAGAATGTCGTTGCAGGCGGTGGCATCGGTACATACAACGGTGGAAACTACGTGATGGAGACCGTGACATCAGACAACTATATGACCTATATCGGAAAGTATAGCTCTGCAAATGCATCCAAGATCACCAATATCATCTTCAACGGACCAGCAGAGGAGGTTCCAGGTATCGCAACAGCGCAGGATCTGCTTGATTTCGCTGCAGCCGTGAACTCTGGTGCTTCGATCGAGAAGTGGCAGGCTAAGGACGGTGGCGTAAACCTCCTTGCAGACATCGACCTTTCATCTGTCGAGAACTGGGTTCCTATCGGAAACGCAGTCTGCGTTCCGGGCGCTGCAGATCCTGTGATCACAGGCAATGCATGGACTGGCGTGTTCGACGGAAACGGTCGCAAGATCAGCGGCCTCAAGATGGTGGCCGCAGGTACAGAGGATGGAGCGAACTACGGACTCTTCGGAGTCCTCGCTCCGGGCGCTGTCGTGCAGAACTTCATCATCGATTCTTCATGCTCTCTCGAGGTCACTTCATCAGCGGTGACAGCAAACGGAGTCCTTGCAGGATATGTTTACGATGCGACCATCCGTGACGTGACCAGCTATGCTCCTATGACATTCAAGGGAACTGCCGGTGACAAGAAGTTCATGAGTATGGCTCTCGTGGGTCAGGTATACTGCGAGAAGGAAGGCGTAGTGATGGACAGCTGCCACAACTATGGCGAGATTGTCGCTGAAAACACAGTGAACCTTCAGGCAGGTGCTACAGCATACCATATCGCAGGTCTCGTGGGCTTCGCTCACGCGCTCAGCGGAGCTCCAGTGATGACTACGATTTCAGACTGCTCTAACTACGGTAACATGACCTCAGCAACTGCCCGTACCTCAGGTATCGTGGCAGCCTGCAACAGGAACATCCAGCTGAGCAACTGCGTCAACCACGGAGATCAGTTCAACACATTCCCTAAGCAGGGCGGCGGACGTCTTGGAAACATCACCTGCAACATCACTGCAGGATGTTCGATGACAGGATGCATCAACTATGGTGACCTCATCTCGACTACAGGTGCGCGTTCGGGTGGTATCGCATCCCTTACCAATACAGCCGTATTCGAGAATTGTGCGAACTATGGCGAGATCCTCTCTGATGACGCTAACCGCGGACTCTTCTGGGGATATAACGGTTCCGTACATACATGGAAGAACTGTGTTGCCGGCGGTAAGGTCGGAACATACAACAACGGCTCTCCGGTATATGATTCTTATACTGAAGAAGAGAAGGTCAAGTATCTCGGCGTATTCAAGGCAGGCGTAGACTCTGTTCTTGAGAACATCACATACCTTGTCGGCACCACTGAGCCAGGTGCCGACGAGGGTGAAGCCGAACTCAGCATCCTCTTCATCGGAAACAGCTTCACCAAGGACGCTGTTGAGCATCTTCCAGGCCTTCTCAAGGCAGCAGGCCTTGACAAGGTACAGCTCACTCATATGTACTATGGCGGACGCCTCGTATCTGAATATTATGCCGGCTGGAGCACATCAAGCGACTACAAGTGCTATGAGTGCGGTCCTGGCGCTACAACATGGACAGAGAGCACAGGCAAGACCCTCGAGCAGGTGGCGGCAAGCCGCAGTTGGGATATCATCACCATCCAGGAGCATACAGGCAATGCTGCGGCATGGACATGGAATTCTACTGCGCAGACCAACCTCCAGGGTATGATCAACAGCGCCAAGGCTACCCAGACAGGCGCAATGCCTAAGTTCTACTACATCATGTCGCAGGCATACTTCAACATGGGCAAGATCGGAAGCGGTTCGCAGCCTTATATGACCTGGACAGACCAGGCAGGCATGTGGGACGTGATCGCGGCCTTCGGAAAGAACGTGATGGCCAATGTGTCGTTCGACGGCATCATCTCTACAGGTGTCATGCTCCAGAACCTCCGCACATCACCTCTTGACAACGAAATGAACCTCACCCGTGACGGTTATCATATGGATAACGGAATCTCACGCTACGGTGCGGCCTGCACAGTGTTCGAGACTCTCATCACTCCGAAGTATGGAATCAAGCTTGACAACAATTCATACCGTTATGCAGTGGAGAACACCAGCACTTCAGCTTACTGCACCCCGGTTACCGATGCAAACGCACCGGTAGCTCTCAAGGCGGCAAGGTATGCAATCGAGAATCCATATGAAGTGACCGACATGTCCGATGTCAAGGAAGACCTTCCTGGCAACAGCATCGGAGATGTGGACTATGAAGAAGGAAGCAAAGAATAATCGACAGCGTTATGAGAAACAGAATATTTTCCATCATGGCCGGCCTGCTCGTGATAGCAGGCTGCGCCAAGGAGGTTGCTCCAGAGCACTCTCCAGCAGATTCTGACTTCCTTGTCCTGAAAGCGGACTGGGCAGATCTCACAAAGACTGACATGAATGAGGGAAACAGCACCTGGGAGGCAGGTGACAAGATCACCGTTGTATATGACGGAGCGGCATATGAGTATGTTGCCGAGTCGGCAGGTGAGACCACCACATTCACAAGTACTGCAGGTATCGCATCATACGATCCTGCAAAGTCCCTCGTGGCATATTATCCTGCAACAGACGTTGCCGGAACTGTAAAAGTGGAGTCTGAGAAGGCTCTCACATTCAAGGAAGGAACACAGACGAACACATCTTGCGCACCGCTCGTGGGAACACCGAAGGATGACAACCTCCAGAACGGTGCCCTCAGCGTCGTGTTCAGCAATGTGTTCTCGGTTCTCGAACTTCGCATCGATGCAGGCGAACTCGCCGGAACAGCAAAGTCGATCAAGGTCGAGCCTGCCTCTGCTGAAGATTTCGAAGGATACCTCAGCTTCACCGGAACAGTGGACCCTGTGACTCTCGCAGTGACTCCGGCGGAGAACGGAACAGGCAACAGCCTCACCCTCAATCTCCCTGAGAATGCAGACCCTAAACAGGCCATGACCCTCAAGTTCCCTGTAGGCCGTTTCTCGACCGCCAGCGGACTCAAGATCACTTTCACCACCAGCGAAGGAACATATTCAAGAAGCGTCTACAAGACAGGCGTGACTTCATATGTTCAGAAGGGTGAGTACTTCTATGCAAAGCACCTTGCAAAGCCAATGTATGCGTTTGCAAATGCCGGCGGCATCGCTACCGCTGAAGACCTCGCAGCATTCGCTGCAGCGGTCAATGCGGGCGAGAGCATCGTGAAGTGGATGAACGCAGACGGAAAGGTTGTTCTTCTGAATGACATCGACATGTCTTCTGTCACTTCATGGACTCCGATCGGTGCTTCTTCATTCACATGGGCAAGCAATGCGCTTACATGCGATTCAGGAAAGATGTTCACCGGATACTTCGACGGACAGGGCCATGCGATCAAGAACTTCAAGATGGTATGCGACAATGCAACCGCAGGCGCTGCATGGGGACTCTTCGGAGGCCTTGGCGCAGGTGCGGTAGTCGAGAATCTTGTGATTGACGAGACATGCTCGCTGGAGCTCAAGTCCACAGTCCAGACAGACTGCGGAGTTGTTGCCGGAATGGTATGGGATGCACGCGTGCGCAACATCACCAACAACGCATCGATGACATTCAGCGGCACCTGCAGCAGCAAACGTGTAACCATGGCCGTAGTAGGTATGGCATTCGCCGAGACAGACAGTACTGTCGTGAAGAATGTTGTGAACAACGGAAAGATTGTGGCTTCTGACGGAGGTTCGAACCAGAACGGCGGCAATGCAATACAGGTTGCAGGTATCCTCGGATTCGGTACCAATCATTTGAACTCATCAGAGATAGTTGCTGTCCTTGACTGTACCAACAATGGTGACATGGAGTCTGCTACAGCGCGTACTTCAGGTATTGCTGCAGCATGCAACAGATACACTCACCTTCGCGGCTGCAAGAACTATGGAGACCAGATCAACTCGTTCAACGTGAAGACTGAAAGCGCCGGCTCTGCAGCCCGCATCGGCAACCTTACATGTATTACAGGTGCCGGTTCTTCTCTGTATGACTGCACCAACTATGGAGACGTCATCTCGACAACCAAGGGAGCCGTGGCAGGTGTCATCTGCCTCGTCAACAATGATGATGCAGTATTCGAAAATGTTGCAACATACGGCAGGGTGATCACAGACAGAGCGGTAAAATCTTACTGTGGCTCATTCTTCGGACAGTGCAACAAGAAGGCTACATTCACCAACTGTGTATGTGGTGGTGCGTTCGGTACTTATAACAACGGCGACTATCAGGTTACAGAGCTTACAGCGGACAACTACTGGGATTACATCGGCCAGATCGGTGCAAACGGTGTGAATGCTACGAAAGAAAATATCAAGTTCGGTACCATTCAGTAATCGCAGTTTCCGAGAAAAGTCATATATTTGACAGACTTTTGAGTATTTCGGTCATCTCGGGTGTATTATTAATATGCCCGTATGACCGAAATCCAAATAACCACATATGAGAAAGACATTATTTATTCTGATATCAGCCATGGCTGCGCTCATGGCGGTATCATGCGCTCCGAAGGAGCAGTATGCCAACAGGGCGGAGAAAATCCTTGCCGAGATCAACGACCCTAATTCCGAGTATGTCGTGGTCATCTCCCACAGAGGTGACTGGAGGAATTATCCGGAGAATTCCATTCCGGCGATAGAGTCGATCATCCGCATGGGTGCGGACATGATGGAGCTTGACGTCAAGATGACAAAGGACAGCGTACTTGTCCTGATGCATGACAAGACCATAGACCGCATGACCAATGGAAAGGGCTTGGTCAGCGACATCACATATGACTCGCTCATGACATTCAACATGAAGCGCGCTCATAATGTGGCTACAGACTCGATCAAGGTGCCGACCCTCCGCGAGGCACTTCTCTGCTGCAAGGACAGGATCCTTGTCAATGTAGACCATGCATATCCTTACTATAAGGAGATTGTGGAACTTGCAAACGAGCTTGGCGTGACAGGCCAGGTGCTCATGAAGGGCAAGAGCAATATCGACAAGGTGAACGAGGACATGGCAAAGCATGAGAACAATCTTCTGTACATGCCTATCATCGACATCAACAAGCCTAAGGGCAAGGCCCTCTTCGCCGAGTATCAGGAAAGAGGAGTGGTGCCTATGGCATATGAGGTGTGCTGGCAGTATCCGGGTGAGGAGCTTGACAATTGCATCGCGACCATCCTCGAGACCGGCTCAAAGGCATGGGTGAACACCCTGTGGCCGTCTCTCTGCGGAGGCGTCGGCAACGACGATGACGCGGCATTGGATGCAGCCGATCCTGCAGATGTATACGGACAGTATCTGGACAAGGGATTCACCATGATCCAGACAGACCGTCCTGAACTGCTTATAAACTATCTCCGTTCAGTAGGAAGACACGACTGATGAAAAGATTAATACTCATATTGATGGCCGGACTGCTCATGAGCGGTTCGGCTTTCGGCTGGGGAAGGGAAGGTCATGAGACCATAGCCAGGATTGCAGACAACAACCTTAAGCCTTCTGCAAGAAAGGTTATCGAAAAATACCTTGGAGACCACTCCATAGTATATTATGCCAAGTGGATGGATGAATATCGCCATACACCGGAGTATGCCTTCACGACCAAGTGGCATGTGGCAAGGGTGGACGAAAACCTCAAGTATTCTCCTTATCCCGAGGCGGGAGATGCCGTTTCTGCCATAAACGATGCCGTAGAGCTCCTGAAGGACTACAAGAGCCTTCCGGATTCGACGGTCGCAGTAAACATCAAGTACCTTCTGCATCTGGTGGGTGACATGCATTGCCCTGCGCATGTATATTACCTCGGCAGGAACCAGGACTACAAGGTGAAGTTCGGCGGCGGATACATCAAGCCTGTAAAGGAGATGAAGATCCATACCGTATGGGATGAGGCTGCCATTCAGTCTTCACGCATATGGTCTGTGAGCGAGTGGGCCGAGGAACTCGACAGGAAGTCCGCCAAGGAGATCAAGGCCATTGTGGCCGGAACTCCTCAGGACTGGCTTGAGGACAACGCCCGCAGATGCATCGTCCAGTTTGACATGTCAGCTCCTGGTGACAATGTCGCCCAGGACTTTGTCAACGAGGCCCTTCCTCTGATCGAGACGCAGATCCTCTATGCCGGCTACAGGCTTGCAGCTGTGCTGAACATCCTTTTCAAGTAAACCAACCTAAATTTATATATGCTGAATAGAATAACCAATTTTTACAAGGTAAGCCAGCCTTCTGCTGAAAAGCTGCCGGCCGATCAGGCGGACAAGCAGTACAAGAAGTTGAGGTTCCAGGCTTTTGTTGCCGCTACATTGGGCTACAGCCTTTATTATGTGTGCCGCACGTCACTCAACGTGATGAAGCAGCCGATCATTGATTCGGGCGTGCTTGACGCCACCCAGCTCGGTATCATCGGAGCCTGCCTCTACTGGACATATGCAGTGGGCAAGTTCGTGAACGGCTTCCTTGCAGACTACTGCAACATAAAGAAGTTCATGGCTACCGGTCTGGTAATCTCGGCATTCGCAAACTTCGTAATGGGCATGCTGGGCGTATGGAACGGCGTCGCCGGCATAGCCAGCTCGCTGATGTTCGTGATGTTCGCCATCATGTGGACCATCAACGGATGGTCTCAGTCTATGGGCTCGCCACCAGCTATCATTTCGCTTTCGAGATGGTATCCTCTCAACATACGAGGTACATATTACGGCTTCTTCAGTGCTTCACACAACTTCGGAGAGGGACTCTCGTTCATCTTCGTTGCAGCACTCGTTTCTGCAGCCGGATGGCAGTGGGGATTCTTCGGAGCGTCCATAGCAGGTGCTCTCGGAGTCACTCTCATAGCATTGTGGCTGCATGACACACCGGAGAGCAAGGGACTCGCACCGGTTGAGGTGCTCGCAGGCGAGAAGACTCAGGAAGAGCTTGACGCCGAAGCTGCGGAGAAGGCTGCGCAGACAGCCGACAGCGCAGCGGAGACCAAGCGCATACAGAGAGCGGTGCTCCGCAATCCGGGCGTATGGATCCTCGCGCTTGCCAGCGCATTCATGTATATGAGCCGCTATGCCATCAACGAGTGGGGAATGTTCTTCCTCCAGAAGACAAAGGGCTTCGAGCTCATGGAGGCGTCTACCATCATCGCGGTCAACACGATAGCCGGCATCCTCGGCACCGTGTGCGCCGGATGGATATCCGACACCCTCTTCAAGGGAGACAGGAAGTGGCCTGCGCTGACAGCCGGCATCATGGAGGCTGTAGCTCTCGCACTGTTCTTCTACGGAGGTGACTCGTGGGCAGTGAACATCATAGCTATGGTTCTCTTCGGTATCGCAATCGGAGTGCTCATCTGCTTCGTCGGAGGCCTCATGGCCGTTGACCTCGTGCCAAGGAAGGCGACAGGTGCCGCCCTCGGCATCGTAGGCCTTGCCTCATACGCGGCAGCCGGCCTGATGAACATCATCAGCGGTATCCTCATAGACGGAATGGCTACACCGGACCCTGTCTCAGGAGAACTTGTCTACGACTTCACATACGTGTCAGTATTCTGGCTCGGGGCGGCGATAATCTCCTTCCTCCTCCCGATTCTGAACTGGGGCAGAAAGAAAATGGAAATCTAAATAAATAAAGAAATCCGCACGTTTTCGTGCGGATTTCTTTATTTATATTTCCCGAACCATTCTGCGGACTTTTGCAAATATAATAAAAAAGTCAATCGATAGTTCTGATGAATTTAACAATCTTTTATAAAGTTGCAGATTTGCTTAAAAATTAGTCGTTTAGGCTCTTGCTTTTTTGCAAATAATAAATAATTTTGTTGTCCCGATAGGTCTGAAATACCCTTTAAAACGACAACACTAATTAATAACTAATATGAATAACCTATTCTATCTGGTACCGGCAGCAGCAGTCATTGCACTGGTGTTCGCCTACATCTTCTTCCGTCAGATGATGAAGGAGAGTGAAGGTACTGCCACAATGAAGGAGATCGCAAGATTCGTAAGAGAAGGTGCGATGGCATACCTCAAGCAGCAGTACAAGGTTGTAATCATCGTGTTCATCATCCTGGCGCTCCTCTTTGCGGTCCTCGCATACTTCGGAGTACAGAACAGCTGGGTTCCGTTCGCATTCCTCACCGGAGGTTTCTTCTCAGGTCTCGCAGGCTTTGTCGGAATGAAGACAGCGACCTATGCATCTGCAAGAACAGCCAACGCAGCACAGAGATCACTCAACTCTGGCCTTAAGGTCGCTTTCCGAAGCGGCGCCGTCATGGGTCTGACAGTTGTAGGACTCGGTCTGCTCGATATAGCAATCTGGTGGGTGATCCTCAACCAGTTCGTCGACATCGAAGGAACACAGAAGCTTGTCTTCATCACAACTACAATGCTTACCTTCGGCATGGGTGCTTCGACACAGGCTCTCTTCGCACGCGTAGGTGGCGGTATCTATACAAAGGCTGCTGACGTCGGAGCCGACCTTGTCGGCAAGGTTGAGGCCGGTATCCCTGAGGATGACCCTCGCAACCCAGCAACCATCGCAGACAACGTAGGTGACAACGTAGGTGACGTTGCCGGAATGGGCGCTGACCTTTATGAGTCTTACTGTGGCTCTATCCTCGCTACAATGGCTCTCGGTGCTGCGGCTTATTCTGCAGTGGGTGTTGAGGCTCAGATGAAGGCCATCCTCGCTCCTATGACCATCGCTGCAATCGGTGTTGCACTTTCAATCCTCGGTATATATGTAGTACGCACTAAGGAAGGTGCAGGTATGGATCAGCTCCTGAAGTCTCTCGGACGCGGAACCAACCTCAGTTCTATCCTCATCGCCGGTGCAACATTCGGCATCATGTATCTCCTCGGAATGGAGAACTGGTGGGGCTTCTCGCTCTCAGTGGTTGTAGGTCTCGCAGCCGGCGTGATCATCGGACAGGCAACAGAGTACTATACTTCACACTCATATCGTCCAACCCAGAAACTTGCAGAGTCTGCTGAGACAGGTCCGGCAACAGTTATCATCTCAGGTGTCGGTCTCGGTATGCTTTCTACTGCAATTCCGGTTGTGACAATTGCTGTGGCAATCCTTCTCGCATATCTCTGCGCAAACGGATTCGACCTTTCTTTCTCGGCTGACAGCCTCTCTACCGGTCTTTACGGTATCGGCATCGCAGCTGTCGGAATGCTTTCAACCCTCGGCATCACCCTCGCCACTGACGCTTACGGCCCTATCGCCGACAACGCCGGCGGTAACGCCCAGATGAGCGAGCTTGACCCTGAGGTCCGCAAGCGTACAGACGTTCTCGACGCGCTCGGAAACACAACTGCAGCAACAGGAAAGGGCTTTGCAATCGGTTCTGCAGCCCTCACAGGACTTGCTCTCCTCGCTTCATATATAGAAGAGATCAAGATCGGTCTTACACATCTCGGAAAGCAGATCGTTGACGTGGCCGGCAACACAATCGACGCCGCTCAGGCATCTATTCCGGACATCATGGCATACTACCATGTAGACCTCATGAACCCTGTGGTTCTCGTAGGCGTATTCATCGGCGCGATGATGTCATTCCTCTTCTGCGGTCTTACCATGAATGCAGTGGGCCGTGCGGCTCAGAGCATGGTTACCGAGGTACGCCGTCAGTTCCGTGAGATCAAGGGCATCCTCACAAAGGAGGCTACCCCGGACTATGCTCGTTGCGTGGAGATCTCGACAAAGGGAGCTCAGCGTGAGATGCTTCTTCCTTCACTCATCGCTATCATCGTTCCTGTGCTCGTAGGTATCATCCTCGGTCCTGCAGGTGTGATGGGTCTTCTCATCGGAGGTCTCGGCTCAGGTTTCGTTCTCGCAGTGTTCATGTCCAACTCCGGCGGAGCATGGGACAATGCCAAGAAGTATGTAGAGGAAGGTCACCTCGGCGGAAAGAACTCTGAGGCTCACAAGGCGACAGTGACCGGCGACACAGTTGGTGACCCGTTCAAGGATACATCAGGACCGTCACTCAACATCCTCATCAAACTCATGAGCATGGTGTCAATCGTGATGGCGATGCTTACAGTGGCAATCCACTAAACCTCTTGAAAAAACTGTTGATCTATATACTATGTCTTGTTTCTCCTGTGCTCTCCGCACAGGAGAAATTTGGTATTGCAGACCATCCTCGCCTTCTCCTGAAAGCCGGCGAAGAAGCGCAGATTGCCGAAATGATCGGCAGAGATGCGTCCATGATGCGTGTCCACAGGGCTATCGTCGCTGAGAGCGACAAGGTCCTGGACCTTCCGCCGGTGGAGCGCGTGGTCAAGGGCAGAAGGTTGCTGCATACGTCCAGAGAGGCGTTGAGGCGCATCTTCTGGCTTTCGTATTCTTACAGGATGACCGGCAATGATGCCTATGCCGACCGTGCCATAGACGAAATGCTTGCAGTCAGCGCATTCTCGGACTGGAACCCGTCGCATTTCCTGGATGTCGGCGAGATGGTCATGGCAGTGGCCATCGGCTATGACTGGCTGTATGACCATATGACCGAGGCGGAACGCCGCACGGTGTCGCAGGCCATCTATGAGAAGGGTTTTGTTCCAGCGGATAATGAGGACTATGCATGGTTCTATAATTCGGACAACAACTGGAATCAAGTCTGTAGCGGAGGCCTGGTTTATGGCGCTCTGGCAACATTCGAGGATCGTCCGGAATTCTCGACTCAGATGATAGATGTATATGTCAAGTCTGTGCCGTTTGCGCTGAGGAGCTATGCACCGGATGGCGGGTATCCCGAGGGATTCCACTATTGGGGGTACGGCACTTCGTTCCAGGTGATGATGATTGCGGCGCTGGAGTCTGCCCTGGGAACGGACATGGGACTGTGTTCATATCCGGGCTTCCTCGAGTCGTCTGCTTTCGTGCAGTTCATGACCGCTCCAAGCGGTATTTCGTATAATTTCTCCGACGCCGTACCATATGCTCCATGCAATCCGATGATGTTCTGGTTCGCATCGAAGAACGGAGACATGTCGAGGGTATGGCTTGAAAAGCAGAACATAGACAGGCTTCCGGACGACTTCATGGGCAATGTCAACCGTCTCTTCTCTGAATATCGTCTCTTGCCGTCTCTTCTGATATTCTGTTCCAAGGTGGACATGGACTCCATAGTTCCTCCAAAGGAGAACTCCCGTTTCTTTGACGGAAAGACCCCTGTCTATGTCTATAGAGAAGGATGGAACAGCTACGAGGACGCCTATCTGGGCGTAAAGGGAGGCTCTCCGCTGACATCGCATTCGCATCTGGACGCAGGTTCATTTGTATATGAATATGACGGCGTACGCTGGTCTGTCGAGCTCGGACTGCAGGATTATCATTCTCTCGAGAGTGTCGGAGTGAAACTCTGGGACGGTCATCAGGGAGGTCAGAGATGGGAAGTCTTCCGCCTGGACAATGTTTCGCATTCCACACTGACAATCAATGGAGAGCATCATCTGGTGAAGAGTTTCGTACCTGTGGTGGATACATGGGACGGGCGGGCGCGCAAGGGCGCGAGGCTCGACATGTCGAGCGCCTTCGGCCCGGCGGTCGCTGCCGCCGAGAGGTCAGTCTGGCTGGACAGGAAGAATCACCTGCATGTCGAGGATCAGATTATGGCATCGTCAGAAGATGTTGAAGTGCAATGGGTCATGACTACTTCAGCCGATGCTGAAATCATATCCGGCAGTCAGATCCTGCTTGAACAGGACGGCCGCAGGATGGTCCTGAATGTGCATGATAATGGTCTGGAAGACCTTCAGATGCACATCTGGTCAAACGACCCACGCCATGATTACGATGCTCCGAATCCCGGCACCTGCCGCGTCGGTTTCACCATGACGGTGCCTGCAGACCGTCAGGCAATATTGAAAGTAAAGTTGTCGCCTGCTTCCAGATGATCACTGCACTTCAGGAAGATATCTGTCATCTTCCTGAGACGTAGTGTCGAACACGTGGCTGCGGGAGGCCATTCCTCCGAGGATGCCGAAGCCGCCGGAGATGTTTGTGTATACAGGATTGTTCCTCGACATTCCGAAGTCGTTGAAGTAATTCTCTCCTGCAACATTCTCGCTGTAATAGTAATTATAGAGTTCTTCGGTCATACGGTATATTTTTGCCTCGTACGAATAGTCTGTTCCTGAGTGTTCTCCGTATTTGACATCGTCCGTTATATATTCACTGAAAGTGACAACCTTTTTCCCGTCCTTCTCTCTGGCATCTGAGTTTTTCCAGAAATACAGGCCGTTGCCATTGTTCATGGTGTTCATCACCAGCTCCGGACTGGACATGAACGGGTCGAATTCATGTCCGCTGAATTTTACGCCATAGAAAATGTATTCATAATCATGAGATTCGTTGTATTCGCGTCTTTTCTCATAGAATACTGCGGCGTAGTAAGTGTCATCTGAGTCATCGGCATAGCTGACAACGAAGTCACTCCTCGTGCCTTCCTTTCTTTTGATGACGAAGCCGGTCTCCTGGGGATAGTCCGGGACGATTGTCGAAGAAGACACACTCCTGACTCCCTCCAAAGACACTTCAAGAGACACCTTGTCTCCAGGAAACATCTTCCTGGTGACATAGAAGCAGTCCTTCGGCAAGTTCTTGTGTTCATATCCCTTGTTGAAAAACACTTCCTGTATTTCCTCGTTTATGCGGAAATCCACGACGGCCTTGGATCTGTCATATTCCTTTGAACTTCCGACTGGCCTGGCTATCTCTATAATTATCGATGTGGTGTCTTCCGCGCCAGGAACGCAGAAGGCATATATCTTTGGCTCGACATTGCCCGGATCAAGGCTGAAAGGAGTCTCGCAGGATGCCAGGAGCATCAGGGTCATGAATATATATATGAATCTTTTCATCTTCGTCAGAATTTAAGTGTATAGCTGAATGACGGTATGATCGGGATGATGCCTATGCCCACGCCGTATTCATTTCCGTTGTCGTCTTTCCTTATTTCGGCATATAACGGGTTCATCCTGCAGTATACGTTATAGAAACTTACGTTCCAGATGCTTTCATTGCCTCTCTTGGTGGTCTTGCGGAAGTTCATTCCCAGATCGAGACGGTGGTATGGTGGCAGCTGGACATTATAAAAAGAACCGCTCACTGCTGACCATCCTTTGTATGGAGCCTGGGACATGTTCAGTTCGTGTCCGATGTCGTATGGGTTTATGCCCAGCCTGTTGCCGTTCTTGAAGTTCCATGCGCCATAGATGTCGAACCTGTCGCTGAATCTGTGGGTGACGGTGATGGTCACCTTATGACGGTTGTCATTCCAGTTCAGGAACCATTCAGGGTGCAATGTGTCGAATTTCCTCTTTGTCCATGAAAGGGTATATGCGACGGAAATGTCAGTCTTTTCAGTATCATAGTTCAGCGCCACGTCGGCTCCATAAGCCATGCCCTTTCCTTCCGGATAGTTCCTTTCCCATTGCTCCAGAGGAGGATACAGCATGGCGTGGCCGCCGTATTCCCTCAGATGGTCCATGGTCTTGAACCATCCTTCCACCTCAAGGCTCAGGCCTTCCGGCAGCATGGCGTACACCCCTGCGGACGCCTGGCGGGAATGGAGCGGAGCGACAGCCGCCGTCGACGGCATCCAGGCGTTGGTCGGAAGGTCCAGATTGCTGGTATTCAGATTATGGGCAAACTGGTTCATCTCGACATAAGACAGTTTCAATGACACGTTCCTGCCCGGTCTGAAGTTGAGACAGGCGCGAGGCTCCACCCTGTGGTATGTCTTTCCCGGCACGATGAACATAACATATCTGAGTCCTATGTTGGCCTTTAACCAGTCTGCAGGGGAAAGGTCATCTTCGATATAGACCGATGCCTCGTGACCCCGGCTCGCCGCCTTCTGTGTCTTGGTGACAATCTGCTCCGATGGCTCTGTCGCGTCGACATGCTCGTCATGCCTTCTGAAGTTGTTGTACATATGATATTCATATGCTCCTCCGAAGCGGATGTCGTGCATCTCGGAAGGCTTCCACCTGAAGTCGCCTCTTGCCGAAATGTCGCGGATACCACCGTTGTTGTCTTCTTCATATCCTTCCTTGTGGAAGGCCTCTTCCTCATACATCCACCATATGGACATGTAGTCCATGCAGGAGGTATACTGTGTGTAATATGCCTTGATGTCTGATGTCAAGGTCTCGGTAAGCCTGTTCTGCCACCTTAGCGACGCCAGCAGGTTGCCCCATCTGAACTTGAGCCTGTCGCTGTCCTTGAGGTCCTCGCTTCCCGGGATGAGCTCGCCATCTTCATATTGTCCGTAATAGTCGAAGCCGAAAGTGAAACTGTCGTTGCCGTAATATACGCCTGCGGTCAGCTTGTTTTCCGGAGCGAAGAGGTGCGTGACCTTGGCGTTGAAGTCGCCGAAGGAGTAGTGCAGGCGAGTCTTTTCATCCCAATACCTGCTGTTCACTATGGCGAGGGCCGGAGCTGAGAATACGTCTATCCAGCTTCTTCTCATGGCCACATTGAAAGATGTCTTTCCCTTGACAATGGGTCCTTCGAACTGCATCCTGCCGTCAAGAAGGCCTATGGAGAAGAGGCCTGAATACTTGTGGAAGTCTCCGTCGCGTGTGCTTACGTCCACCACCGAAGACAGGCGGCCGCCGTATCGTGCCGGGAATCCGCTCTTGTAGAAGTCCACATTGTCGATGATGTCCGTATTGAATGACGAAAAAAGTCCTGCAAGGTGGTTTACCTGATAGAGAGGGACTCCGTCCAGGAGGAAAAGGTTGTCATATCCCGTGCCTCCGTGGACATACATTCCTGAGAGCAGTTCAGTGCCGGAAGCGACTCCCGGAAGCGCCTGCAGGGTCTTTATCATGTCTGGGGAGCTGAGCACTGCATAGCCTCTGTTGAAGGCAGAGGCGTCTATCCTTTCCATTCCTGTGTTCGAGGAGTTCATCTTGTCCCTGAACATGTCGGAAACGACTCTGGACGGGGCGAGGGTGTCTCTCATCTCTGCAGGCTCTGCGGGGATCTGCACTGCAGGAGCGGCCTTGCTGAGGACAACGTGGCCGTCCTCTTCGATGTTCCATGATATGTCAGTGCCGTCGAACAGGGCCTTCAGGTCCTGTTCAAGGCTCTTGTGCTTCAGTTTCCCGGTGAAGCTGCCGGCTGTCTCGATTGAAGAGTCATAGACAAATCTGACATCGTACCTCTCGCTGATATCCTCCAGCATCTGCTGAAGTGTATCCCTGTTCTGCGCCATGCAGAACAGGGACATGCTCAGGCCGAGTATCGAAATCATCAGTGTCTTTGTCAAGCTGTGTTTCATCATTATCTATCCGTTTTCGACAATAAGACGGAGTCAGGATGAAAAAGTACTATTTTGGTTTTCACAAATATAATCTTTATCTTTAGATGTTCAACCATTTAAACGCAAAGCCATGAAAGCGAAGTATATTCTGATCTCATTGGCGCTGCTGATCTCAGCGTCGGTGTCTGCCCAGGATCGTGACTTCAGAGTCACAGGAGGTGACGGCTACCGCTACGAAGGCGAGTGGCCGCAAGGCAACGGAATCCTTTATTCGTATGAACAGGGACTTGTGCTTGGTACTTTCCGCAAGGGAAAGCCTCACGGAAAGTGCGTATGTTACAAGCCTAACGGCGAGGTATATTGGGGCCATTTCAAGAAAGGAAAGGCGACCGGAAAGGGCCGCATATACAGAGACAATGGCATCGTGGTGACCGGTGACTATAAGAACGGGCGCTACCACGGCACCGACACTCTCTACAGGTCTAATGGCACCATGCATATCGGAAAATACCGCAGAGGCAAGCTGGTGACCACCGTCGCAGATTCAAGAAATCATGGTGTTCAGCTGCGTGGTCAGAAGCCAAGATATCCGCGGGTGGACTTCCGCTACAAGCAGGAGGTTTTCCTCAACGAGCTGGAAAACACCTGGGAAGAGCGCAACCTTATGCTCGTCAGGAAAGCGGGCCTGATCGCTCCGAGATTCCAGGGCGGTGACATCGAGGACTTTGCACTATGGGTAAACTCTCAGGTGGCTTATCCTGTGGCCGACAGGTCTGGCCGAGAGTCCAGGACTGTCATTGTGGAGTTCATAGTCCTCAAGGACGGTACGGTGTCTGATGCTCACGCAATCTTCGGCTCCGATCCGGTCCTCAACGAGGCGGCAGTCAAAGCAGTGGAGAAATCACCGAAATGGACTCCGGGCGAGCAGAACGGAGAAAAGAAAAACGTCCGTCTGACCGTTCCGGTAGTGTTTGCCCTTTAATTCAGATGATATGAAACGGACATTGACAATTATTCTTCTATCCCTTTCATGCGTCCTGTCAGCGCAGGAGGTGCGCGATACTGTCGTCATAGGTGACGGCTGGCGCTACGAAGGCCAGTGGCCTGAAGGCCGGGGAGCGCGCTATTCTGAGAAGTACATCACGGTAGGCACGTTCAGCGAAGGCAAGGCATTTGGTTACGGACATCAGTACACCCGCGCCGGAGATGTATATCAAGGTGAGTTTCTTGATGGCAAGAGGCATGGCTACGGAAAGATGTTCTATCATGACGGGAACAAGTCTGCGGGCATGTGGCTGTGGGGTGACAAGGACGGGCCTGACACCTTGTGGATTCATAAAGGGCCTGTGAAGATCAGGACGAGAAAGGAGGGTGAGATTGACAGGGACGCTCCTCGTACAGAGTATGACAGGGTTCCTAAGAAGCTCAGAGGGTTCATCCCGGTCATGGAAGATATTGTGCTGACTGCGGATCAGGTCGCGTGCTGGGAGAAGATGCAGGCTGACTTTGAATATCTGTGCCGCAATGACCATAAGGCTTCATTTGGAGGAGAAGGTACCAAGGCTTTTTCATTATGGGTCAATCAGCGTCTGGTATATCCGCCGCAGGATAAGTATGATGGTGTTGAAGGCAGAGTGCTGATGAAATTCACTATCGACAAGGAAGGCAATCTGGGTGATGTGGAGGTTCTGGAAACCACCACTCACGCCATGGCCGCAGAAGCGGTCCGTGTCGTACTGCAGTCTCCAAAATGGACTCCTGCGGTCCAGTATGGAGAAAAGGTCAACATGACATTTACTTTTCCTGTATATTTCATGCTGAAAAGTCCTTCAAGGAAATTATAGACCTGCCTATATTCTAAAAAACTGCTATCTTTGCAAGTCAGGGCCGCCTCAGGTCCGTACTTTGTGAAGATAGCAGTTTTACTGTCATCCCGAGCGTAGTCGAGGGAACTATACGAAGAATATGAGTAAAGACAAAGAAATATTAGAAGGCATTGCAGACAAGGAATACGAGCACGGCTTCGTGACCAATGTGGAGCAGGAGTTCATTCCCAAGGGTCTCAATGAAGATATAATACGCCTGATTTCGGCAAAGAAGGACGAACCGGAGTGGATGCTCGAGTTCCGTCTCGAGGCATTCCGCCGCTGGCAGAAGATGCCTCTGCCGACATGGGCGCATCTGGACATTCCTGAGATAGACTTCCAGGATATCATTTACTATGCGGCTCCGAAGAGGGACGAAGACCGTCCGAAGGAGATCGATCCTGAGCTGGAGAAGACTTTCGACAAGCTCGGAATTCCGCTCCACGAGAGGGCGGCTCTCGCCGGCGTTGCAGTCGACGCAGTGTTTGACTCAGTGTCGGTGACGACCACTTTCCGTGCGGCTCTCGCTGAGAAGGGCATCATCTTCTGTTCGTTCTCGGAGGCGGTCCGCGAGCATCCGGACCTTGTCCGCAAATACCTCGCTTCAGTGGTGCCTGTCGGCGACAATTTCTATGCGGCGTTGAATTCTGCAGTGTTCAGCGACGGTTCTTTCGTATATATTCCTAAGGGCGTGCGCTGTCCTATGGAACTTTCGAGCTACTTCCGCATCAATGCGGCCGGCACAGGCCAGTTCGAGAGGACTTTGATCGTCGCGGATGAGGGCTCGTATGTGAGCTATATGGAAGGATGCACGGCGCCTATGCGTGACGAGAACCAGCTTCATGCAGCTGTGGTTGAGATCATCGTGGAGAAGGATGCGGAGGTCAAGTATTCGACAGTACAGAACTGGTATCCCGGTGACAAGGAGGGACGCGGAGGCATCTATAACTTTGTGACCAAGAGGGGCATATGCAAGGGCTCGGGAAGCCATCTGTCATGGACTCAGGTGGAGACCGGCTCTGCGATCACATGGAAATATCCGTCGACCATCCTCAAGGGAGACAATTCGTCGTCGGAGTTCTATTCTGTTGCTGTGACAAACAACTTCCAGCAGGCAGACACCGGAACGAAGATGATACATATAGGCAGGAATACCCGAAGCAGGATTATCAGCAAGGGTATTTCGGCAGGTCGGAGCCAGAACAGCTACCGCGGTCTGGTGAAGATGCTGCCGGGAGCTGACAACGCCCGCAACTATTCGCAGTGCGACAGTCTGCTGATAGGTGACAGGTGCGGAGCGCATACGTTCCCATATATTGAGAATGCAAACAAGACGGCTGTGGTGGAGCATGAGGCGACGACTTCGAAGATCAGTGAGGACCAGCTGTTCTACTGCAACCAGAGGGGCATTGGCCCGGAGGAGGCTGTGGGGCTTATTGTCAACGGATATGCACGAGAGGTGCTGGCGAAGCTGCCGATGGAGTTTGCGGTGGAGGCGCAGAAGCTTCTGCAGGTGAGCCTGGAGGGCTCTGTCGGGTAATAAAGAATATCTTTGTGTTCCAGTGACCCCCGACCCGCACCTGCGGTGCTCACTCACCCCCTAGCCGGGGGTGGCACGTCACTTCCACACAAAGACATTCTTATGGAAAGCAGCGGCCAGAGGGGTAGCACGGTCCCCACACCCTACATCGCTGACAGGAACGAACCGACAGAGTGGTGTGGATGGAACGCGGGTGGCACGTCACTTCCACACAAAGACATTCTTCTGGAAAGCAGCGGCCACGGTTTTTGATTCGCAGTTATGTCGAGCGGCGTCGGGACATCTGTAAAATTGAAAGAAAATGGAGTTTTGGAATATAATGCTTTTTGAGATGGGCGGGAGGCCTGTGCTGCTGATAGATCTGCTGTCGGCGGTGTTCGGGCTGACTACGGTCTTTCTTGCGGGCAGGAACAGCAAGTATAATTTCTATGTGGGGTATGTATACACTGCATTGCTGTTCTTCATGTTCTGGCAGAAGAACCTGTATGCAAACCTGATCCTTCAGCCGATCTCGCTGGGCATAAACATATTGGGACAGTATCGCTGGAGCCACCCGAAGAAGAGCGAGGAGAGCTCGCAGAAGGAGGGAGAGCTGAAGGTGTCCATGCTGAACTGGCCTCAGAGGGGACTGATAGTGGCGCTGGTGCTGGTGCTTGCGCTTGCATGGGGCAAGCTCATGAGCATGATGGGAACGAAGTGGTTCGTGGGATACTTCCCTGCCAACCCGCTTCCATATCTGGATTGCTGCGTGACGGTGCTGATACTTACAGCCCAGACCCTCTCGGCACTGAAGAAATGGGACTGCTGGATAGCATGGCTCCTGGTGAACATAGCCAACCTGACTCTATACCTGAAGGCCGGCCTGGTCTTCATGCCGATAGTCAGCTGCCTGTACCTGATCAACGGCATATGGTCTTTGTTCACATGGTATAGACTTTACAGGAAAGATGCATAGTCTCGTTTGTCCACGGAAATACCCGTTTGGGTGGACAAACGCAGAAAAAACGATGGGTTATCCACCAAAACATGGGTTTTTGTGGACAGAAATATGAATAGAAGAGTTTTTATAGAAATATGAACGATATATTATTGAAGATTGAGGGCCTGAGGGCTTCTGTTGAGGATAAGGAGATCCTTAAGGGTGTTGACCTTGTCATCCGCAAGGGTGAGATTCATGCGGTTATGGGCCCGAACGGCGCCGGCAAGAGTACGCTTTCTGCAGTGCTTGCAGGCAAGCCGCAGTTCACCGTGACTGCCGGAACCATAGAGTTCCTCGGACAGGACCTTCTGGCCATGTCTCCGGAGGAACGTGCATGGGCAGGCATATTCCTGTCTTTCCAGTATCCTGTGGAGATTCCGGGAGTGACGATCACAAACTTCATGAAGACTGCAGTGAATGCTCATCGCGCCGGCAAGGGTCTCGAGCCTCTCAAGGCGGGAGACTTCCTGAAGCTGATGCGTGAGAAGATGGCGTTCGTGCAGATGAAGCCGGAGTTTGCCAAGCGTGAGGTGAATGTGGGATTCTCGGGTGGTGAGAAGAAGCGTAACGAGATTTTCCAGATGGCCATGCTGGATCCGACATTGGCTATCCTTGATGAGACTGACAGCGGACTAGACGTGGATGCGCTCCGCATCGTTGCAAATGGTGTGAATGCCCTTCATACTCCGGAGAAGGCGGCGATTGTGATCACTCACTATCAGAGGCTTCTGGACTATATCGTGCCTGATGTGGTGCATGTGCTCAAGGATGGCAAGATTGTGAAGACTGCCGGCAAGGAGCTGGTGGCAGAGATTGAGGAGAAAGGATACGATAATCTGTAGGGTATGGGAGAGATGCATATAACAAGAGGTGATAAGGTGCATAGAGTATATGTGCTGGATGGTCATAGGACTTGTTGCTCCGATGACCCCCGACTCGCACCGAAGGTGCTTAGTCACCTCCTGGCCGGGGGTGGCATGTCATCTCCGCAATCAAGTCACTATGACCAAGAACTACCGCAGCAGATTGTTGTGGAGGGAGACGCTAGGGTGGATGTTGTTGTGCTGGTTTTTCCCGGGGTTTCTGCTGATGTGAAGCTGGATGTGCATCTGGTCGGTGAGGGTGCCGAGGCTAATGTCTATGGCGCTTATGTCTGTGGTGGTGAGGAGAAGGTTAAGATAGCTGTGGACATGTACCATGATGAGCCTCACTGCAATTCGCGACAGCTTTTCAAGGGCATTGCAGGCGGTGTCTCGAGGGTGGATTTCTATGGCAAGATCATAGTTGCGCAGGATGCGCAGAGGACTGAGGCATATCAGGAGAACCACAATATCCTGCTTACAGACGGTGCCAAGGTGGACACGAAACCGCAGCTTGAGATATATGCAGATGACGTGAAGTGCTCGCATGGAGCGACTATCGGACGTCTCAATGAGGAGGAACAGTTCTATATGCGCTCACGCGGAATCAGCCTGGAAGACGCAAAGGTCCTCCAGATGATCTCATTCATAGCGCCTGTGCTGGAAAACATTCAGGAAGAGCCTGAACGCGAACAACTTGCAGTGCGTTTTGAGGAAGCAATCAGAAAGCTTGTGAAGTAGATCTTCCGACAAGTTCGAAATGACAATCATATGATAACCAATCCGAATGTCAAGATAAATCTTGGACTGAATGTCCTGCGCAAGAGGGAGGACGGATTTCACGACCTCGAGACCCTTTTTGTGCCTTATTTCGGCATATGTGATACGTTGGAAATCGTTGTCGGAGACGATTACAGCCGCACTTCTGCCGCACTCTTCAGCAAATATGGATCGTCAGTGCCTGCAAGTCAGGGAAGCGTGAAGCCTGAGGGTGTTTTCGGTGTAGAGACTGAAGAGTCGTCAGCACCGAAGCTGGTCCAGGGAATATCTGAGGACGGAAAGCTGATGATCACCATAGCACGTGAGGAAGGAGTGGACTGGGACCCTCTCAAGGATCTCACAACCAAGGCGTATAATATCCTTGCAGCAGATTTCAAGCTTCCTCCGGTGAAGATTTTCCTGGAGAAGACATCGCCGGTCGGCGCAGGCCTCGGCGGAGGCTCGGCCGATGCCGCCTTTGCACTGAAGATGCTTAATAAACTATGCACTCTCGGACTCACGGAACAGCAGCTCGCCGACTATGCCTCGCGCCTCGGAAGCGATTGTGCATTCTTCGTATATAACCGTCCCATGATAGGCGAGGGAAGGGGCGAAATCCTCTCCGAATATCATGTGGATCTTGAGAAATATGACATCCAGGTGATAACTCCTGCAGGCATAGCCGTGTCAACAAAAGATGCCTACAGCGGCATCAGGCCGCATCTTCCTGAGATCTCGTTGAGGGAGGCTCTGGCAAAGCCTGTGGAGCAGTGGGACGGAGTCCTGGTGAACGATTTCGAGGAAACCGTGTTCGTGAAATATCCGGAGCTTGCAGCTATCAAGCGTTCGCTTTATGACAGCGGAGCGGTCTATGCAAGCATGTCCGGATCCGGATCTGCACTCTTTGCCATTTACTGCAAATAACTATAGGGCAGCGGAAAACTTCTGTATACTTTTCAACTTCTCCATAAAACCGGGCTTCTGCTCGGTTTTCCATTTATCATACCTGGCCTGCATCCGCAGCAGCAGGTCTGCCGGAATCCCTATGGCCGCTTCCGTCAGCATGGCAAACTCCGTATTCACGGGACGTTTGCCTTTCAGAATCTGATTGACCAGCGAAGCGGAAACGCCGATCCTTTCAGCAAAATCCTTCTGCCGGATCTGCAGATATTCGATTTCATCCATGATGACCTCACCGGGATGAGTCATGTATGCCCCTTCTATATCTACCATATTGTTTCATTTATAGTGGTCAGACAAATATCTGCTAATTTATGATATTGTTGATTATCAGTGAGATAAATGTGGTGAAATGCATTTGGAAATTTACGAATCTTATAATCTTTTCTTTTTCTTATGATTTTTTCTTTTTTTTAGAATGAAAGAAAAAGAAAAGTGTGGCGAAATGCATTTATTTGTGATGGACGGGTATTGCGATATGCCTTCTTCTATGTTCCTTTGCGTGAAAAAAGATGAGACGGAATGTTGTAATGGCTATGGCGCTTATGGCGTCTGTTTCCTGTGGACTGCAGGAGATAGGGGGAGAAGAATCCGGTAAAGAGGATGTCTGGCTTGGGCCGGGAGTCGGGATATCACAGGGAAATACTGAGTCGATCCGCAAGACGGTATGGTATCTTACTGGCATGGATTATCCTGAGGGATATGACTGGCGGGCGGATGCCGAGGTCGGAATGGTCAAATGTTCTCTGGTCGTATATGCAAACGGGGTCCCTATGATGAAGGTGCCTGTAGGGGATGCCTATGAGACATCATCGGCCCCTGACATGCACCGTTTGATAGATGGGGATCTGTATACTGATTATTCGACAGACTCCACGACGGTGATCAAGAAGAACGGCAAGCTGCTTTTCCGTTATTCAGGAAGGGAGATGATGGTAGGAATGGCTGTAGACGGAGATGACGTGTACACTCTTGGGCAGTCACGCTCCGGGCGTGGGTTTTCATATAGAAAGAATGGAGAGATATTGTTTGAACATCCTTCCGGCAGACTTTTCGATCATTTCGAAAAGTCCGCTGCAGGTGTTTTCTTTGCCTATTCGGAGGAAATATTGTTCTCCGGGAGATTGATTGAACGATATTATGTTTATTCCGAAGACTCGGTAAGGCAGATTGCAGTCAGGGAGGATGTCAAGAAGGTCTGGGACGTGGCGGTCACTGACGGAACGGTCCGATATCTTGCATCGCTGGTGGGAATTTCCAATCCTGTGTTGATTCACGGAGATGATTCAATGGCTGTTCTTGATGTATCCAATGGTTCTTCAGTCAAGTCATGTCGTTTTGTTCCAGGATTGCAGGATGTTGTCGAAGGGGTTGTCAGGCAGCCGACCGGTGTGATGTCAAGCTATATCTGGCGGTCTTCGTCAGTGGATACAATGTTTCCGCTGGGTCTGATGGTTTCGGCGATATGCTCATGGGAAGACGGCATATGCTGCACTCTGACCCGCCAGAAGGAGGGGCTAGGCATGATTTCACGCTGCGGTGAACTGTTTCAGGTGCCTGTCGGGTATTCGGTGATGGGGGCAAGTCCGATCGCTGTAGTTGACGGCATATTGCATGTCGGCCTGACTTCTTCGATAGAAGGCAGGCCGGCAGTATGGAAGGATGGTGAAGTCCATCCTCTTGATTTCAATGGATTTATATCGAATATAACAGCAGATTAGTCTTCCCACGACACAGTGCGTGACTGGTCCGGATTGACTGTGATGCTTACTTTGAGGGTCTCTTCAGGGAGGAGATCCTCAATGTTTTCTGGCCATTCCATGATGCAGAGGCAGCCGCTGTCCAGGTAGTCGTACAGACCGATTTCGACCGCTTCCGAGAGTTTGTTGATCCTGTAGAAGTCGAAGTGATACATAGGTTCTCCGTCTGCCCGCATGTATTCGTTCACGATGGCGAATGTCGGCGAACCCACAGGGTCAGTCACGCCAAGCGCCTTGCAGATCGCTGTTGTGAATGTGGTCTTGCCCGAGCCCATCGGCGCAAAGAAAGCCACAAGCGTATTGTCTCCAATCTTCTCCAGGAACTCGGCAGCCGCCCTGTCAAGATCCTCGATACCTCTGATGATGATTTCCTGTTTCATGCCGCAAATATACGCAAAATGTCATTATACAGCTAGTACGATGTCTGCATCAATGTTCAGTTTCGAAGCTATCTGCCTTGCCTGTTGGTAAGTCGGTTCCTTTTTGCCGTTCAGGATTTCACAGAGCCTTGGCGCAGTCATGCCCAACAGTGCAGCCAGGTCTTTCTGCGAAATGTTCATTTCGTGCATTCTGTGCATGATCACTGAGGCCAGCGACGGACTCTCTATTGGAAATTCCTTTGCTTCGTATTCCTCTACCAAAGCAGAAAGAAGGTCTAACTCAAGCAGTCTCGGATCTTCTGCAGGAGTGTTTTCATCCGTGAGGGAGAATATTTCGTCTATTCTTTTCAGCACTGCCTCATATGTGCCTTTGTCGCTTATCTGTGCCATAGTATATTATATGTTTCTGACATCAATCCTGTCATATTCATTATGCGTGCCTATAAACCTTATATATACAAGTCCTGGTGTGAATTTAATTGCGGCTACCAGTCTGTATCCGTTTCCTTTGATGTTGAAGATGTATCGTTGGCTGCCTATAGAATCTACAGAATTGAAATCTTTCTTTATATCTGCGAATGATTTCCATTGAGCCTTGCATACCTTGACATACCACTCGTAAAGCGGGATTCTGGCATCAGGGTGTCTTTCCCAGCATTCCTTCAGTTTACCTATAGAAATGACTCTCATGCTACAAATTTATTAAATTATCAGGCAAATAACAAAATTACTTTAAAAATAATATATGTCACTCAAAGATGTTCTGCTTGTCGACTTTGGTGGTGTGACATAAAATGGTGATTATATGTCGCACCGGTAGTCAATTACGGGTGTTTCGTGCTGTTTTGCGGGCCGGCGTGACATGAAATGGGTTATTTGTGGAACACCAGACATCTGCGTATTTGCGATTCGCTCAATCGGAATGTCCGATAGAGTTCTTCCGCGATTTCTATCTGTTCTTTACGAGTCAACTGGTATACAGAATGCCTTCCATAACGTGTTCTGGCCCATTCATCCAGCATTGTACAGAGATCTATATCGGATATCTTTCGATAATCAGCTTTCCCGTTTTCAAAAATCAGCATTTTCTCCAAGCCATGCATGTCCACTCCCTGTTCTATGGAAATGATATTGACCGGTGGAAGACCGTTTTCGTCCTTTGCCTGTTCCTTCTCCCACTCCTCCGAGGATTTCCTGCTCATGTAAAAATTGAATGCACGTGGAGTGACATACAGATTCTCCACCTGAGGTATGTCAAGCACAGTCTCTCGGACAAACACTCCGCTTGCATTCATCTTGTAGCTGTCTGGGTATTCGGCGCGTCTGCCGACATGTTTATAATAAGCACCGGGAGGAAGCAATTCTTCATTATGAAACTTCCCGAGTTCTTTTCTGAATATGGAGTTGACCGAACAGTGCGGATAAGCATATGGTATTGGAGCAACTCCGTGGTGCAGTGCATTTCTCAATATGTAACTCAGTGCTGCCAGAAGATGGTGGTACCCAACGACTTCCATGCTGAAATGCTCCTTTTCTCCAAGTTTTCCTTTCCGTTGATACTTGTGATTGAAATAGTGTCCATATGATTGCCGGAATAAATACATGAATTCATCCGGCACAGCAGTCTGTATCATCTGATGTGTATGTGTTGCCATAAATGATTCTCCCAACCCTGTGGAATCAGTCTTGTGCAGAGCCAGAGCGAAGCTGTTGAAACCTCTGTTATAGTCTTCATGGTCACGAAACATGACCTCGTCGCCTGCAGACAGGCATAAATGATATGTTTTCTTCATCTTATTGATGCTGGTGTTACAAGTAATTGATGATATATGTCACGCCGGTGTAGATTTAGTGCTCTTTTTACTGTTTTTGGATATCGGCGTGACAAGAAAAGCCGGAAACATGTAACGCCGATTGCAGCCACGGTATCATCACTCGAAGATGTTCTGCTTGTCGAGGAATCTGTAGGAGGCGGCTTCGGAGATGTGTTCGGGCCGGATGTCGGGGGAGGAGGCCAGGTCGGCTATGGTGCGTGCCAGTTTTATGATTCGGGTGCAGGCTCTGGCGGACAGGCCCATGTGCTCGATGATTTTCTCCAGAATCTGCTTGCAGTCCGGACTCAGAGGGCAGTATTTCTCGATCTGTCTGTTGTTCATTGATGCATTGCAGAATATGTCCTCTTCCGCAAATCTGTCCTTCTGCAACTCGCGGGCAGCGAGCACTCTGGCGGCGACAGCTGCGCTGGACTCCGCCGCCCTTCGCTCCACAAGCATCTTCGGATCAATAGGCCGCATCCACAGCTGTATGTCTATACGGTCCATGATAGGGCCGGAAAGTTTGGATATGTATGCTATCCTTCGCGACGGTGTGCATGTACATTTGTCGCCGTCTCCATAGAAGCCGCACGGACATGGGTTGGTGGCGGCGACGAGCATGAAATCGGCAGGGTATTCGACCTTTGCCTTCAGACGTGAAATAGTGACTTTCCTGTCTTCCATCGGTGCTCTGAGCACCTCCAGCACCTTTTTCGGAGCTTCACAGAACTCGTCCATGAAGAGTATTCCATTGTGTGCAAGTGATATTTCACCGGGCATGATGTTGTCCGAGCCGCCTCCGACGAGGGCGGCGACAGACGCGCTGTAGTGCGGAGCACGGAACGGTCTCTGACGTATGAGCCCGCCATGCCGGTTGCCTTTCCCGGCTACGGAATATATCATCGAAGTCTGGATGGACTCTCTTAAAGTCATAGGCGGGAGGATTCCGGCCATCGCCTTGGCCAGCGAGCTCTTGCCGCTGCCCGGGCTGCCGATGAGGATCGCGTTGTGGCCTCCGGCCGCAGCGATCTCCAGCCCGCGCTTCGCGGCCTCCTGCCCGATGATCTCGGAGAAGTCCATGACTCCGCTGTCTGAGGAGCCTGCAGGACCGGGAGCAGACGCATCACGACGGCGGTTCCGCACCAGAAGGTCCTCGCAGAACTCTTCCCCGGAAAGTATCCTCAGCACGTCATCCAGAGTTTCCACTCCGAATACGTCAATATTCTCATACTCGACAGCTTCCATGGCCGACTCCAGCGGCAGGATGCATCCCAGCAGGTTCTCCCGGAGTGCCAGCTCCACGGTCGGAAGCGCTCCCGGCACCTGCCGGATGCTGCCGTCCAGGCTCAGCTCCCCCATGATCATATACTTCTCGAGGAAGGGCAGCTCCCTCTGTCCGGAGGCCGCAATGATGCCAAGGGCAATAGGTACGTCATATCCGCTGCCCTTCTTGTGGACATCGGCAGGAGCCAGATTAATGACTATCTTCTTGCCGGGGATCCTGAATCCCATGGACTGAAGCGCCGTTATGGTCCTGAGCAGACTTTCCTTGACAGCGGCGTCTGCCAGACCTACCAGATGAATTCCCAGGCCCTGACTGATGTTCGTCTCGACGATCACGGGCACGGCATCGATTCCGATGCATTTTGCGCAATGAATGTTTATAAGCATAATGGTGTCGTTTTTGTCACCAATTTGCTCATAAAGCCTCACAATCAACGCAAAAAAAAGAAAAATGTGGTAAATTTGGCAGTCTAAAATTTATTTTACAGATGTTAAGAAAGATGTTTCATTCTGTCGGAAGCTATTTCCTTTTTTTAAAGATGGTCTTCAGGAGGCCTGAGAAGTGGAAAATCTTCTGGCGGCAGTTCATAAACGAGTCCGACAAGCTCATTCTGTCTTCAGTCCTGCTGGTCGGAGTCATCTCGCTTTTCATCGGCGGAGTGCTCGTCATCCAGACAGCTTCAAACCTGGAGAACCCGATAATCGACAAGATGTACATAGGATATATGGTGAGGGAAAGCCTCATTCTGGAGTTCTGCTCCACAATGGTGGCCCTCATCCTTGCAGGAAAGATGGGCTCCAACATAGCATCCGAGATCGGAAGCATGCGCATCACCGAGCAGATAGACGCGATGGACATGATGGGAGTCAACTCGGCAGGCTTCCTCGTCCTACCGAAAGTTGTCGCGGCGACAATCCTCAGCCCGCTCCTCATGCTCCTGAGCCTCGCGCTGGGACTGGTAGGAGGCTACTTAGTGGTCGAATTCACACAGATAATCCCGACTGCATCATACATAACAGGAATAAAGGCATTCTACAACGGCTTCTACATCTTCTACAGCTGCTTCAAGATGTCCCTCTTCTGCTTCATGATCTCGTCAATCGCCGCCTTCAGCGGCTATTATGCAAAGGGAGGTTCGCTCGGAGTGGGACGCTCCAGCACGCAGGCCATTGTCACGGTCAGCATCCTCATCCTCCTGTCAGACCTCATAGTAACCCAGCTCATGCTGTATTAATCGCAAAGCCATGATCAAGGTAGAACATCTGAACAAGGGATTCGACGGAGTCCAGGTGCTGAAGGACATCAGCGTGGAGTATAAGCCGGGAATGTGCAACATGATCATCGGCGCCAGCGGCTCGGGCAAGACCGTGCTGCTGAAGAACCTGATAGGTCTGATGGAGCCGGACAGCGGAGAAATATGGTATGGCGACAGGCAGCTCACGGCCATGTCATATGAAGAAAAGAGGAGTCTGCGCCAGAAGATCGGCATCCTCTTCCAGGGCAGCGCCCTCTTCGATTTTGCAACAGTATTGGAGAATGTGATGTTCCCTATGGAATTTTTTACGGACTGGTCACGCGCACAGATGAGGGAACGCGCTCAGTACTGCTTGGAGAAAGTGAATGTAATAGGTTCCGACAGCAAATATCCAAACGAACTCAGCGGCGGCATGCAGAAGCGAGTGGGCATCGCCAGGGCGATCGCCCTCAACCCTGAATACCTCTTCTGCGACGAACCGAACTCGGGCCTCGATCCATACACGTCGATCCTCATAGACAGGCTCATCAGCGACTTGACCAAGGAGTTCAACATGACCACGGTCGTGAACACTCACGACATGAACTCGATATTGGAGATTGGTGACAAGATCGGCTTCATCTCGAAAGGAGAGCTCCTCTGGCAGGGAGACCGCCACACCATTCTGCAGCCGGACTGCCAGGAACTCAAAGATTTCGTATGTGCCAATACCTTGGCACGTAATATAATTGAAGGCAGGAAATGATCCTGCCTTCTGTCTTTACAGTCTGACTCTCAGACCCATCTCGAAGCCGAGCATGAACGGCTGCGCTGTCCTGATGCTTTTCGGCTGGCCGTTGTCGAAGTAGTATCTCAGGCTCGGGTCTATGTATAGTCCCAGATGATTTCCTATCATGAACTCGGCGCCTATGCCGACGTTCGCCGACCACTGGACTCCTGCCGGAACTTCCTTGTGGGTGATTGAAGTGTTTGCAAGGGCATATTTGTCTGCGATGCACTTCTCCACAGCGCCACCGGCGTATGCGTAGAAGTTCACGCTCTTGCTGTTCACGATATTATAGAATGCGTTGACAGGAATACCGATGTAATGCTGGGTGTTGGTGATGTCGGACGATGTCGAACTCTCTATGATGCCTGAAGCATCGACCTTCTGGTACTCTCCATAGAACTTGCGGCTCAGGAGCGAATAGTTCACTCCAACTCCAAGAGACCACTTCGGTGTGAAGTCAAACTTGACACCGGCTCCGAACGAGAGCGGAATGCCATAAGTGGAGTTTGTGCTTGTCTCCTTGATGCCTGTCTTTGCCGGCGCTTTTGATATAGACGGGCGCTTGATGAGATTGCGTCGCGCAGAATTCTGTGCGCTGTTTGTTCCGGTAAGTCCGGAAAGCGTCAGCGAAGTCTTCACTTTGGCAGTCTTCTCCTCGTCCTCTCCCCAGTCTTCAGGGAAATATGTCTTCTCCGAAACAGTCTTCCGGCTTGCCTCAGCTGCAGGGTCTGCATTTGCTTCAGACTTCTCGACAGTATCTGTGACATCAACAGTTTCCGAAGTGCCGGCCTGCTCCACAGCCTCGGTCAGTTCCATAGCCTCGGTCACTTCCGCAACGGCTTCGGCCGCATTTTCGGCACGTCTTCCTGCAGAAGCCGGCCTCACAACGGGCTCCGCCTGAGCAATCAGCACCTCTTCCGGATTCACACTGTCAGAAGTGTCGACAGGCTCCACAACAGCGATAAGTCCGCTGCCCTCATCCATTGGAACAATGTCATCTCCGCTTCCGCCAGGGTTGAGCACCAGCACTGCAGCCACGGCAGCAGCGACCGCTCCGCCTACGGCAGCGCGTCGCCACCACAGCGCGACCTTCCTGCGTCGTGCGGCCTTGTCAAGACCGGCCGACACGCCTTCCCAGACATGCGCAGGAACCTCTTCCTGTCCGCCTTCCAGGATAGACCTCATCAGGAGATCCTGATCCATATTATTATTGTTCTCAATCATTTTCCTTCAGTTTTTTCTGCAGCCATATCCTCGCCCTGCTCAGCTGTGTCCTCGATGTCGTCTCGCTTATCCCCAGCATGTCGCCGATCTCCTTGTGGGAATAACCCTCTATGGAGTATAGGTTGAACACCGTCCTGAATCCCGGAGGGAGCTGCATTATCAACGCCATGAGCTCCTTGTATCCGATGTTCTGCACCTGCGAGACCGTCTCGGCCTTCATCCCTCGCGCCGTGTCCAGCTCTTCGCTCATCTTCAGCGCGTCCTTCTTCCTGAGCGCCATCAGCGAGGTCGTCACGAATATCCTTCTTGCCCATCCTTCAAAGGAGCCGTCTCCCTTGTAACTGTCCAGCTTTTCGAAGAGCGTTATGAACCCGTCCTGGAGCACATCTTCGGCTTGAACCCTGTCCCCGATGTATCGTATGCATATGGGGAACATACGGGGTGCCAGACGGTCATACAAGGCCTTCTGGGACGCTCGATCTCCTTTTATGCACGATCTTATCAGCTGTAAATCAAATGGTTCAGCCACTGCTATCTGTTTTGGGTCCAGAAGGGTTGTCCGACTTAACTGCGGGTTAATAGATGCAAAACGGACCCATTATGTTGCATCCTTGACACATTTTTGTCAAAGTTGTGCATTTTTCACGAATTAGTATGCTATTTTTGTATGTTTTATGTAATTTTGGATATGAATCATCTGTTGAGATACTTCTTTATATACATATCAATTGTGCTTCTGGCCGTGCCTGCTATGGCGCAGGACAGCTCGAGGAGTCTGGAGAACATGGTCGTGATGGCGGTTGAGCGTCTGAACGCCGGCGACAAGGAGTCGGCAGAGTCCATGCTGAAGGCGGTCCTCGAGAAGGACGACACCAACGACGCGGCATGGTACTACCTCTACCAGGTGGCGCTCGCAGACCAGGAGATAGATCTTGCGGAAGCATATCTTACGAAAGCGAAGGACCTCGATCCCGACAACTTCTGGTACAGATACAGACTGGCTCAGATATATTCTCATACATCCCGTCAGGAACTGGCCATAGACATGTACGAGAAGCTCCTGGAGGATTTTCCGAAAGAGAGCGACCTCTATTTCGACCTCGTCGAATTCTATGCATCCCAGAAGGAATACCAGAAGGCCCTTGACACCATTAAGGAGATCGAGAATGTCATCGGAATGTCGGAGCCGATAGCTGTATACAGATTCAATCTGCTCAGGATAATGGAAAGGGAAGAGGAGGCGTTCGAGTCCCTGAGGGAATACAACAGCAAATATTCGTCTCCGTTTGTCCTTTCGACCCTCGGGGATTATGAGATGTCGATGTACAACGACTCCACAGCCCTGGCATACTACGACGAGGCTCTGGACATAGCTCCGGACTATTCTCCGGCGCTTCTTGGCAAAGCCGAAACCTGCAGGGTGACAAGAAGATACGACGAATATTTTCCTGTGTTATATGAATATGTGGAAGGAAAAGGGGCTCCGGTCAAGGCAAAGGCAGACTATCTGATGGCGGTGCTTCAGAGGACCGATCCGAAGTTCCTGAGGACATTCCGCTCCCAGCTGGATACCGTCATGAACAAGACCGTCCAGGCTCATCCTAAGGACAGTACTGCGCTTCAGACAGCGGCCATATATTATTATTCTACAGACAGATATCCTGAAGCAGAGGTGCTTTTCCGTGAAAATGCCCAGACGCATCCGGAGAGTTTCGGAGCCAATGCCGACTATGTCGAATTCCTGATGTATGCGGAGTATTGGAAGGAGCTTTCGCAGGCGGGACGCGAGGCTTTCGAGCGTTTCCCGACCGAGACGGCGTTCCTGGAGATGGCCAGCGTCGGCGACTATAATCTGGACGACTACGACAAGGTGCTGGAAGTATGTGAAAAGGTGCTGGAGGTCGCCCCGGCAGACAGTTCCAAGACCCTCAGGGCATGGTCCACAATGGGAGATGCCTATCATAGTCTGGGCGAAACTAAAAAGGCATATAAGGCATATGACAAGGCATTGAAGATCAATCCGGACTATGTCTATGTGCTCAACAACTATGCATATTACCTCAGCGAAGAGGGACGGAAGCTCAAGAAGGCCCAGGCCATGAGCCTCAAGACCATACAGGCGGAGCCGGACAATGCCACATACCTTGACACATACGGCTGGATCCTCTTCCTTCGCGGCAAGGCGGCGGAGGCCAAGCCGCACTTCAAGCATGCAATGCTTTACGGCGGCAAGGACAGCCCGGTGATCCTGGACCATTACGCCGAAGTCCTCTACGCCCTTGGCGAGTATGAGCTGGCCGTGGTATATTGGAACATGGCCCTGCAGAAGAACAATGATGAGATTCCGGGACTGGAGGCCAAGGTCAAGGAACGCAAGTCCGCCATCAACAAATGACGTTTATGAAGAGAATATACATATTGACAGTCACTCTGCTGCTGGCGCTCGCACCGCTCGCGGCGCAGGATGTGAGCAGGCAGGAGAGCCGCAAGGCCAAGCTTGAGCGCGAGATTGAGCTGCTGGACAGGCAGATAGCCCAGAATGCGTCCAAGAGCTCCTCTCTGCTGGCAAGTCTGGAGCTGGTCAGAAAGAATATAGAGAACAGGAAGGCCCTGGTCAGAGAAAGCGACAGGGAGATAAGGAGATATAACGACAGTCTCTATCTCAAGCAGCTGCACATAAACCGTCTGAAGGCCCGCGTGGACACGCTCACGGCGCATTATTCCCGTCTTGTGATGAGCGCATACAAGAACCGCGACGCCCGCGTATGGTATATGTATATCCTCGCCAGCGACGATCTCGGGCAGGCCTACCGACGCTTCGGATATTTCAAGAACCTGTCTTCGAAGATGAAGGAGGAGGCGCAGAAGATCCGTGCGATGAAGGAGGAACTGGAAGGAGAGAGGGCGCGTCTGGCGCAGATGAAGAAGGATGCGGAGAAGGTCAAGGCCCAGAGGGTGAAGGAGCTGGAGTCGCTCCGCAAGGATGAGACGGCTTCTGCAAACATGGTCGCCCAGCTGAAGAAGGACCGCAAGAAGTATGAGAATCAGCTCAAGGCCAAGAAGAAGGAAGTCGAGGCTCTCAACCGTGAGATAAAGAGGATAATCGAAGAGGCCATGAAGCAGAAGGGCAAGCCTTCGTCCGGAAGCACAGGCCCTGCGAAGGATGATCCGGCAGCGATAGCACTTTCTGCTGAATTCTCTAAGAACAAGGGCAAGCTTCCGTGGCCGGTGAACGGCTCTATAGTAGGAAAGTTCGGTAAGCAGTTCCACCCTGTCTTCAAAAATCTGCAGCTGCCTGCAAACAATGGAGTAGACATCGCCGTGGCAAAGGGAGCAGAGGTGAAGGCCGTGTTTGACGGAGTCGTGAAGCAGGTGTTCGTCATGCCGGGATATAACCAGTGCGTCCTCGTGCAGCATGGAAAGAACTACTTCACATTCTACTGCAAGCTCGGCAGCGCAAAGGTGAAGGCAGGAAACAGAGTGTCGACAGGTGACGTGATCGGATCAGTGGAGACTCAGTCCGGAGCAAATTCATTCCACTTCGAACTCTGGAAAGACAACGTACCTCAAAACCCCGAAAATTGGCTCAGGTGACGTTCCAGTCATTCCGACTGGACGTCCCTGTCATTCCGACTGAAACGGAGGAATCTATATAATATATGAAGAAGACAGTATTTCTGACCGGAGCCACCGGCAACATGGGCTGGGCAGGCTTCCAGGAACTTTACAAGAAAGGAAAATTCAACATCAGGCTCCTTGCGCGTGACAGCAGGAAGAACCATAAGATGCTTGACAGATATGCCTCAGACCCGTCTGTGACGGTGATCTGGGGTGACCTCACAAGATATGAGGACGTGCTTGAAGGCGTAAAGGGATCGGACTATGTCCTCCATGTCGGAGGAATGGTCTCTCCTGCAGCAGATTATTATCCGGAAAAGACCCTCAAGGTCAATGTGACCGCCGCTGAAAATGTCGTGAAGGCAGTCCTCGCTCAGCCGGACAAGGACGACATGAGAGTCGTATACATAGGCTCGGTTGCCCAATATGGCGACAGGAACTATCCTCGTCATTGGGGCGATGTCAACGAACCGCAGACTCCGGCTAAATATGACATGTACGCCCTCTCGAAGATACGCTCTGAAGAGGTGTTCGCCAAGGCCGGATTCAAGCGCTGGGTATCGCTCAGGCAGTCCGGCATCCTGTATCCGGGCATCCTCAAGGTCGTGAACCCGACCGCCTTCCACGTGCCGGTGGCAGGCGTTCTGGAGTGGGCGACCATAGAGGATTCAGGCCGTCTGCTCGCACAGGTGTGCGAAGACTGGGTGCCTGAGGAGTTCTGGAACAGATGCTACAACATAAGCAGCGGAGAGCAGTATCGCATGACCAACTATGAGTTCGAGTCCCGTCTTCTGGACGGCCTCGGCCTGCCGGGACCCGAGAAGGTCTTCGAGCCGCAGTGGTTTGCGCTTCAGAACTTCCATGGAATGTGGTATACAGATGCTGATGATCTGGAGAATTATCTTCATTTCCGCGCGAACACGCCTATCGATGAATACTTCGCGACAATGAAGTCAAAGCTCCCATGGTTCTATTCGCTCGCATTCCTGGCACCGGCCTGGGCGGTGAAGATGTTCATGAAGCCGTATGCATTCGAGAAAGGCATGGGCACCCAGTGGTGGGTGGAGCACGATCAGGAGAAATTCCTGGCCTACTACGGCTCCCGTGAGGCCTACGAAGCCATAAAATCATGGGACGACGTCCGCCCCCAGCCCCTCGAAAAGAATCTGGAGAAAGCTATTGCCAAAGGCGAAGTCGGCCCTGTCATTTCGAGCGAGCATAGCGAGTCGAGAAATCCGTACAAATGAAACTGAAAATATTAGACATACTCGAAGAAACCATGGCCGACGGCCCCGGCTTCCGCACATCCATCTACTGTGCGGGCTGCGCCCATCGTTGCCCGGGCTGCCACAACCCGCAGTCCTGGGACTTCGCGGGCGGCCGCGAGGTGTCGGTCGAAGAACTTCTTGAGGTGGTCAAGGCAGACGAATTCTCCAATGTGACATTTTCGGGCGGCGACCCTCTCTATCAGGTCGAGGGATTCACCGAACTGGCCCGCAGGATCAAGGAGGAGACCGGCAAGAACATATGGTGCTACACCGGCTTCACATACGAAGAAATCCTCGCCGATGAGCGTCTGAGGCAGATTCTTCCATATATAGACACATTGGTGGACGGCCCGTTCGTCGAGGCTCTCCGTGATCCGGACCTGCACTTCCGCGGCAGCTCCAACCAGCGCATCATCCACCTCACCGGGCAGGAAGACGCTCCGGTCGCCGGAACGGTCCCTGTTGTTCTTACAAGTAAAATTTCTTAACTTTGCAGCCCTAAACAATAAACGACATGTTTGAGATATTGGCCATAAACTGGAACATGAACCCTGAGATCTTCAGCATCGGTGCTCTTTCTCTCAGGTGGTATTCTGTTCTTTTCATTTCGGGATTCATCCTCGGATGGTTCATCTTCAAGTGGTTCTTCCAGAGGGAAGGAGTGCCTGTCACTCTTCTTGACCCTCTTCTTTATACGCTCCTGATAGGTACGATCGTGGGCGCCCGCCTGGGGCACTGCCTCTTCTATCAGCCGGATTACTATCTCGGCAGCTGGCAGGGATTCTGGGAGATATTCATGCCGTGGAAGGGCGGACTCGCCAGCCATGGAGGAACTATTGCATTGTTTATCGCAATGTGGTGGTTTGCAAGACATTATGGCAGGAAGTACGACTTTGATTTCGTATGGATTCTTGACCATCTTGCAATCGCCGTGTGCTTTGCCGCGACATTCATCCGCCTCGGCAACCTCTGCAATTCGGAGATCTATGGAGATGTCACAAACCTCCCTTGGGGTTTCGTCTTCGAGCTTCGCGGAGAGACTCTGCCGAAGCATCCGACCCAGCTTTACGAGGCTCTCAGCTACTTCCTGCTGGGAGTATTCCAGATACTCATGTATAAATACAGGCTTGACAAGCTCTACAGGGGATTCTTCATCGGAACATTCTTCATCGGATGCTTCGGAATGCGCTTCCTCATCGAGTTCATCAAGGAGCCGCAGGTGGGATTCGAGCAGGATATGGTCCTGAACATGGGACAGTGGCTCAGCATCCCGTTCGTGCTTCTGGGCATTGGATTCCTTGTATACAGCTACATCAAGAAACAGCCGGCAAGGATAGTCCATCCTGTAAAGCCTAAGGCTGCTCCTACTCATTACGCCAAAAGTCTGAGCAAATGATAGAAAATCCACGCATCGCCGAGGTCCTTGCCTTCCTTGAGAAGCACGGCCTCGGCTATGAGCTTCATACCCATCCGCCTCTTCCTACCATAGAGCTTGCTCTGGAATATTGGAAGGATATCGATTCAGTACACTGCAAGAACCTGTTCTTCCGCAACCACAAGGGCAACAGACATTATCTGGTGGTGTTCGAGTGCCATAAGGAGCTTGCCATCCATTCGCTGGAGCACATGCTCAGGCAGGGCAAACTGTCGTTTGCCTCGGCCGAGCGCATGGAGCGCTGCCTTGGCCTTCTGCCCGGCTCCGTGTCACCTCTTGGACTGATACATGATCCTTATACAGAGGAACTTACAAAGGAACATTTCCCTAACGGACACAGGGTGAAGCTCTTTCTGGACTCTGACCTGCAGACCGCAGAGAAGATCAGCTTCCATCCTTGTGACAACACTGCCAGCGTGGTGCTCTCCAATGCCGATTTCAGACGCTTCCTTGAGATCTGGGGAGGCGAGTATGAGTGGCTTAACGTAGAGTAAGCAGGGTCTTCTTGAGGTTTGTCCTGTATTTCATAGGGGACATGCCTGTGTGCTTCTTGAAGAACTTTCCGAATGACGACTGGTCGGAGAACGACAGCTTCTCCGCGACCTGCTGGATCGTGAGATCCGGGTCGCGCAGCATCGTCGCCGCCAGCTCCGTCCTCATCGAAGCGATGACTGTCCCGACCGTCACCCTCATCTTCTCCTTGATAATCAGTGAAAGGTATTTCTTTGATATGCAGAGTTTCTCAGCATAGAATCCGACACTTGTCTCAGTCCTTGCATGCTGCATGAGCAGCTCTGCGAACTCCTTGAGGATGCCGTCTGCGCGACGCATTTCAGACTGGTGAGTCGGGGCTGACCTTCCGTATCTTTTCCAGACCATGTCGGCCATGTCGGTCAGCAGGATGTAGAAATAGGCATAGTTGATCTCCTCTGCGAACTGGTGGTCCTTGTTGGAGAGTGAGTCGATCATGTTGCTGATGTCCTTGCAGAGAATGTCCCTGTCCCTCTCGTTGATGATTTCCCCGCCGAGTCCGTGGTCGACCCTGAACTTGAAGTCGATAGGGAAAGGATTCCTGTTGCGGAAGATGTCCTCCACGACGCTCCTGTCTGTCGCCGTGACCATCGCGCGGAAGCCGTCATGGTACCGGATTTCATAGATGTCCGCCCATGTGGGGAGGTTTACATATGAGTTCCTGACGAAACTGAACCTCTCTCCGTTTATGACCATATCCATCTGACCCTCAATTATTATGATGACCAGATGGTATTTCGGCCTCCTCGGCTTTGGATATCTGATATGATCCTCACCCTCAATCTCGCAGGCGAAGATGTATTCGTCAATATAACCTACCCTTTTTACGCTTTTTTCTCCAAAAAGAATGGCCGGCTTGCCTGCTTTTGTCCTATTCTCGCTCATTATTTGTAAATTTGTCGCCCAAATATAAGGTTTTTGGAATTATGAACCAAATCAATGGCATTTCGAACCAATGGTAATTAGCCCGATGGTGCGAAATTTGCAGCCTGTTTGGCCCGTTTTGAAACAATAGTATTAGTGTATAATAAGAACAGATGAAAAATTTAGCGGTAACAGCGGTGATTCTTGCCGGAATGATGCTCTCGCAGACTTCTGCCCTTGCCCAGTACAGGACAAAGGATGCGGAGGAGCAGCCGAAGACAGAGGCCCAGCTCATCCTTGAGCAGGCCGACTCGTCGGATACCCCGGTGATCATCACCTTGGAACAGGCGCTCGAGATTGCCTTGAGCGAGAACATATCGGTGAAGGTGGCCGATATGGAGATCAAAAGGACTGAATATGCCAAGAAAGGCACATACGCAGCCCTCTTCCCGCAGATTGATGTGACAGGTGCATACCAGAGGACCATCAAGAAGCAGGTGATGTATATGGATTTTGACATGAGTTCGCTCGGCGGAGCCATGGGTGGCGGAGCCGAGGGTGAGATGCCTGAGCTTCCTGAGGGAGTGGAGATTCCTGAGGGAACAGACACAGGCGCAGGAGCCTCTATGGCAGACGGACTTGAGGTGGGACGTTGGAATACATGGTCGGCAGGCGTGACTGCAGCCATGCCTCTGGTCAACGCCCAGCTCTGGAAGAGCCTCAAGCTCTCAGGCCTCGACGTCGAGCTCGCCGTCGAGAAGGCGCGTTCTTCGAGACTCGACATGGTGACTCAGGTGAAGAATGCATACTTCGCGACCCTCTTTGCAAAGGAGGCTTTCGAGGTTTACAAGCAGGTATATGAGAATGCCCTCCAGAACCTTGAGGAGACAGAGAAGAAATACAAGGCACAGAAGGCTTCAGACATGGAGCTGCTCACAGCCAAGAGTTCAGTGGCAAACGCAATTCCTAACGTATACAATGCAGAAGGATCTGTCATCCTTGCCTTGTGGCAGCTCAAGGCCATCCTCGGTGTGGACCTTGACATGAACCTCGACGTTACAGGAAAGCTCGAGGACTGGTCGCAGCACATGCTCTATGACATCCATCAGCACGACAGCATCTCTCTCGACAGGAACACTACCATGAAGCAGCTCGCCATCCAGGCGGAGATGCTTGCCGAGAGCATCAAGGTGCAGAAATATGCAAACATCCCGACTCTCGCGGTAGCATTCAACTTCAGCTACAATGCGATGACCAACGACTTCAACTTCAAGGAATATCGTTGGACTCCATATTCATATGTAGGCCTCAGCCTCAACATTCCGATCTTCGCCGGTGGTAAGCGCTACCAGCAGATCCGTCAGGCCAAGAACCAGTATGAGCAGGTGAAGCTGCAGACCGTCAACACGGAGCGTCAGCTCAAGATCGCCATCAGGCAGAGCCTCAACACGATGGAGACCAACATGAAGACATACTATGCTTCAAAGGATGCAATCGCAACAGCCCAGAAGGCATATGACATCGTCGAGAAGTCATATCAGGTGGGCCGCAGCACCCTCCTCGAGGTCAACGATGCACAGCTCTCCCTCACTCAGGCCCAGCTCGGAGCATCACAGGCAGTGTATAACTTCCTCACAGCAAAAGCCCAGCTCGAACAGACCCTGGGTCAGGATTTCGTAGAATAAAAAAAACAAGAATATAATGAAAACTATTTTCAGGACAATCATCATTGCCTCAGCAGCCCTTCTCGCGGCAGCCTGCGGCAGCAATGCAGGCAAGCAGACAGAGCAGCAGACTGCTGCTGTCGTGGCTGAAGACCCTACAGTTGCAGTAGTAGAGGTGTTTACACGCGAGGTGCCTCAGGAGGCTGTGTATACATCTACAGTACAGGCATATGCAAAGAATAACATCGCTCCGCAGATGGCGGGCCGCATCACAAAGATCAATGTAGAGATCGGAGACTTTGTCAAGGAAGGTCAGATCCTTGCCGAGATCGACAAGGCTCAGCTCCTCCAGGCTCAGCTCCAGCTTCAGAACCAGGAGGTAGAACTCCAGCGTCTGAAGTCTCTCTACGAGGCAGGCGGACTTTCACAGTCTGACTACGACGCGATCCAGATGCAGTACAATGTACTCAAGACCCAGGTAGAGAACCTCATCGAGAACACGACTCTCCGCAGCCCTATCAACGGTGTGGTAACCGCTCGCAACTATGATGTAGGCGACATGTACGCCATGAGCATGCCTATCTTCACAGTGGAGCAGATCGTGCCTGTGAAGCTTCTCGTGGGCATTTCAGAGTCGGACTATTCAAAGGTGAAGAAGGGTGACTCGGTTTCAATCACTGCAGATGCGATCCCTGGCAAGACTTTCTACGGAAAGGTGAACAGGATCTATCCTACAGTCGATCCTGCCACACGTACATTCACAGTTGAGGTGAAGGTGGACAACAACTACAAGACCCTCCGTCCGGGAATGTTCGTAAGAGCGACCATCAACTTCGGTGTCAACAACAATGTAGTGATTCCTGACGTGGCTGTAGTGAAGCAGCAGGGCTCGGGTGAGAGATTTGTATATGTGCTCAACGAGGACAATACCGTTACATATCAGAAGGTGGTTCTCGGTCGCCGCATGGGTGCCGAGTACGAGGTTCTCGAGGGTATTTCAAACGGTGCCAAGGTGGTTACAGGCGGCCAGATCCGCCTCAAGGACGGCATCAAGGTAACAGTAAACGAATAGTGTAGTTAAGTATGAGCATTTACAGAAAAGCGGTCAACAACCCGGTAACCACTGCGCTGGTCTTCATCGCAATGGCCATCTTCGGTGTGTTCTCGCTTATTAACATATCTTTGGACAGGTTCCCTAAGTTCGATGCGAACGTCGTGATGGTCATGTCGTCGTATCCGGGAGCCAGTGCGGAGGATATCGAGACCAACCTCACGAAGGTCCTCGAGAACTCCCTGAACGGTGTGAGTGACCTGAAGAACCTCAGCTCGACTTCTAAGGAGAACATCTCACTCATCACTCTCGAATTCGTCGAGGGAGTGGATATCGATGTGGCTACAAACGATGTCCGCGACAAGCTCGACATGGTGAACTCGGTGCTTCCTGACGGAGCGTCGCTTCCTATCATCTTCAAGTTCAGCGCAGACGACATGCCTATCATGATCATGGCGGCGACAGCTGACGAGAGTCTCCAGGCCCTCGAGAAGATCCTCGACGACAAGGTTGCGACTCCTCTTGCACGAGTTTCAGGCGTGGGTACGGTGTCCATCGCCGGTGCGCCTCAGCGTGAGATCCAGGTATATTGTGACCCTAACAAGCTCGAGGCATATGGCCTTACAGTGGCAGGCATCTCGCAGATCATAGCATCTGAGAACAGGAACGTGCCTTCAGGATCGATCGACATCGGATCGAATGCATATGCGCTCCGCGTTGAGAAGGAGTTCACTTCGGCAGACCAGATGCTTGACATCGTTGTCGGATATTCAAACGGAAGGACAATATATCTTCGTGACGTCGCACGCGTTGTCGACGGCGTTGAGGAGAGATATCAGGAGGCATATGTAAACGGCATCCAGGGTGCTCAGATCGTGATCCAGAAGCAGGCAGACGCCAATACCGTGAACGTGATCAAGGGTATCAAGAAGGCGATGAAGAACATCGAGAAGAACCTTCCTTCAGACATCGAGATCACAACTGTCGTGGACAGCTCGGATAATATCCTCAATACTCTGAACTCATTGAAGGAGACCATCCTCGTGACCTTCCTCATCGTGATGCTCGTCGTTTACCTCTTCCTTGGAAGATGGCGTGCGACCTTCATCATCGTGCTTTCGATTCCTGTCTCCCTCCTTGCATCTCTGATGTATCTGTGGGCTACAGGCAACACCCTCAACATCGTGTCGATGTCGGCTCTCTCGATCGCCATTGGTATGGTCGTGGATGACGCCATCGTGGTGCTGGAGAACATCTCGACACATCTGGAGAGAGGTGCGAAGCCAAAGGAGGCGGCGGTGCATGCGACCCAGGAGGTGGGTATCTCGGTAATCGCGTCTACATTGACAATGCTTGCCGTGTTCCTCCCTCTGACCATGATCAAGGGTATGGCTGGTCTCATGTTCAAGCAGCTCGGATGGATCACCAGCATCATCATGATCGTGTCGACTATCGGTGCGCTTACGCTCATTCCTATGCTCTGCTCGCAGTTCCTGCGCTTCAAGCCTAAGCATGGAAAGATTCACGATCTGATCTTCGGAAACTTCAACAAGTTCATCGACCTTGTTTCACGTGGATACGGAAAGCTCATCAACTGGTGCATAGGTCATAGGACTGTCGTGGTGATCATCTCGCTCGTGGTATTCGTCGGTACTGTCGGTCTCATAGGTCCGAGAATCAAGACCGAGTTCATGCCAAAGTCTGACGACGGACGTATCACCCTCCAGCTCGAGCTGCCTGCAGGTACAGGCCAGAGCGTGACAAGAGGCCTTGCTCACGAGCTTCATGGCAAGTTCGTCGCAGCGGTTCCTGAGATCGTCAACTGCTCTTTCGCTCTCGGACAGGCAGACACAGACAACGCATTTGCGTCAATGCAGAATAACGGTACTCACGTGGTTTCATACAACATCAATGTGGGAAGTATGGAAGACCGTGAGCGCTCTACAGCCGAGATCGCTGATGTCATCCGCGGCATCCTTGCAGACTACCCTGAGTTCAAGAAGATCAAGGTTACGGAAGGTGGCGGCGGAATGGGTGGCGCCTCTACAGTCGACATCGAGATCTATGGATATGACTTCGAGACCACAGACCGCGTGGCCAAGGAGGTTCAGACCAAGATGCTCGAGGACGGCGATTTCTCGCAGGTCCTTCTCAGCCGCGACGAGTATACTCCTGAATATCAGGTGGATTTCGACCGTGAGAAGCTCGCTGTGAACGGACTGAACAGTACGACTGCAGCTTCATTCCTCAGCGCTGCGATGAACGGATCGACAATGTCCTTCTACCGTGAGGACGGTGACGAGTACGACATCCGCGTACGCTATGCTCCTGAGTTCCGTACAAGCATCGAGGACATCGAGAATATCATGATCTATAACAACAGGGGACAGGGTGTCAGGATCAAGGACCTCGGAACAGTGGTCGAGACCCTTACTCCTCCTTCAATCCAGAGAAAGAACCGTGAGCGTCTGATCACAGTGTCAGGTGTCGTTGCCAATGGTGTGGCTCTCTCGGACGCAGTGGCCGCTACGGATGCGATCCTTGCCGATACAGACATTCCTGCGGAGCTTTCTGTGGAGATCGGCGGATCGTATGAGGACCAGCAGGAGATGTTCGGCGACCTCATCATGCTTCTTGCAATGATCATCATTCTGGTGTATATCGTGATGGCATCGCAGTTCGAGTCGTTCATGAGTCCTTTCGTGATCATGTTCTCGATTCCGTTCGCATTCGTCGGAGTGCTCCTCGGACTCTGGGTTACAGGAACCCCTCTGGGAACAATGGGTATGATCGGTATCCTCATCCTGATGGGTATCGTGGTTAAGAACGGTATCGTGCTCATCGACTACACCATCCTCATGCGTGAGCGTGGCAAGAGCGTTGCCGAGGCTTCTGTGATCGCAGCCAAGTCCCGTCTCCGTCCTATCCTCATGACCACCCTCACCACAGTGCTCGGTATGGTCCCTATGGCGATCGGACAGGGAGAAGGTTCAGAAATGTGGCGTTCGCTCGGTATGGTAGTGGCATGGGGTCTGTCGATATCGACCCTCGTGACCCTCGTCATCATCCCTACCGTATATGCCTCAATGGCATCTTGGCAGGAGCGCCGCGCAGCCCGCAAGGCAGCAAAGAACGCGGCATAGGGATTGCCGGTCAAGCCGGCAATGACGGATAAAACGTCAACAGGAATGTAAAACGTCATCCCCGACAAAGAAGTAGAACGTCATCGCCGATCAAAAGTGAAACGTCATCCCCGACCTGATCGGGGATCTAAACCGATAAACATTGAAAAATATGAAAGGTATCTTTATAGCATACGACCAGGCCTACAACATGGAGATCGCCGACGCCATCGAGCAGATGGGCTGCCGCGGCTTCACAATGTGGCAGGACATCGCCGGCCGCGGCGGCTACACAGGTGAGCCGCATCTGGGCAACCACGCCTGGCCGACAATGAACAATGCCATCCTGGCATTCGTTCCGGACGAAAAGGTGGACGAGATCCTTGCAAAGCTCAAGGAAATGGACGAGGAGACTCCTGACTTGGGAATCAGGGCATTCGCTTGGAATGTAGAGAAGTATTATTAATATGATGAGGTCCGAAATTCGGGCCTCATTATTGCTTAATCCAATCACAAACGTTACATTTGTGATTGGATTTTAAATTTAGATATTATGGCAAAAGCAGTAAATGACGCGAATTTCGCGGAAGTTCTCAATAGCGGTCTGCCTGTAGTGGTGGATTTCTGGGCGACATGGTGCGGCCCTTGCAAGGCAATCGCGCCTATCATCGACGAGCTTGCAACAGAGTATGAGGGCAAGGTCCTCATCTGCAAGTGCAACGTGGACGAGTGCGACGATGCTCCTATGGAATATGGCATCAGAAGCATCCCTACACTCCTTTTCTTCAAGGGTGGAGAACTTGTTGACAGACATGTCGGTGCAGCGACAAAGGAGCAGTTTGCAGCTAAGATCAACGCACTTCTTTAATAGTTCTTATGAAAAGATTTCTTATGGTCATTGCGCTCTGCGTGATGACTTTTGGGGTTTCACATACCCTCAAGGCGGGTGACTTCGGAGTTCTCGGAGGAGCCAGCTTCACAGGTATTCAGGACGTCAGCAAGGGGCTGACGACAGGATACCATGCCGGTATCACATACAAGTTCAGGCTTCCTGCAGGCTTCGCCATCCAGCCGGCTCTCATGTACCACATGAAGAGCTCGACTGTGGACGCGGCGATAGAGACAAAGTCAAGGCTTGACATGAATGTGGGGTATCTCGAGCTTCCTGTCTCTTTCCAGTGGGGTCCGGACCTCCTTCTGTTCCGTCCGTTCCTGGACGTGTCTCCGTTCGTGGGATATGCTGTGAATAACGACTTCAGGACCAAGGAGGCGATAACCAACACAGTCAAGACCTGGAAGGATGACTGGGGCGGAATGAGCCGTGTCGAGTACGGCGTGGGACTTGGTCTCGGTCTGGAAATATGGAAGATCCAGGTTGTGGCACGCTACAACTGGAACTTCGGTCCGCTTTTCAATTCTACGGGCGACATTACGAGCACAGAGGACATCATGAACAATGTCAAGGCGTCGGCAACCGAAGGCAAGAACTTCGGTGGCGTGACCCTTACGGCGGCTATCCTGTTTTAGGCAGAGGAGTATGGAGAAGATAGCGGTTTTCTGTTCGGCGAGTTCAAAGATTGACGAGAAATATAATGTAGTGGCACGCGAATTCGTCCGCAAGGCGGCTTCGCGCGGCTACGGCATTGTCACGGGAGGAACGGTCAAGGGCACGATGGGAGTGGTCTCCGATGAACTTTACAAGTGTGGAGGATATCATCTGGGAGTCATCCCAAGGTTCATGGAGCAGTATGTGTATCCGGACCTTTCGGAGGTCATCTGGACAGACACGATGTCTGAGCGTAAGGTGCTTCTTCGCAAGGATACAAGCGCTGTCGTGGCGCTTCCAGGCGGCATCGGCACGCTTGACGAACTCATAGAAACCTTCGCCCTGATACATCTGAAGCAGTATTTCGGCAAGATCCTGGTGCTTGACCACGAAGGGTTTTACGAGCCGTTGAAGGCTCTTCTCCAGCATTATGTGGAGACAGGCATGCTGTGTGAGGAGACTATGGCGCGCATCCGTTTCGCGCAGACTCCTGACGAGATTCTGGACATGCTCAAAGACTAGAATGATATGGACATAGCAAAGTTAAGAGAATATCTAGGTGCAGATTGGACTGCTGTCCAGGAACTCCTTGTGAGTTCGCTGGAGAGTGACATAGACCTGCTCAACCAGACGAACAGGTCCATCCTGTCACATTCCGGCAAGCAGCTGCGCCCGATGCTGGCTCTGCTGGCTGCGCGTGCCTGCGCCGCTGACGCCAAGGCGTCCGAGGCGACAGTGCGCTACGCCTGCGCTGCCGAGCTCCTGCACAACGCGACGCTCCTGCACGACGATGTGGCGGACGACAGCGACCAGCGCAGGGGAGTGCCGACCATCAGGTCACTGATGGGGCCGACCGTGTCGGTGCTGCTTGGCGACTATTGGCTGGTGAAGGCAATGGAGCAGATTCTCGGAGACAAGGATTCTGATTCGAGAGTGGTGAGGATATTCTCAAAGACACTTAGCGATCTTGCAGAAGGCGAGCTGCTGCAGCTGCAGAAGGCGCAGAGCGGCGACACCTGTGAGAAGGACTACCTCAGGATAATATACAGCAAGACAGCGTCTCTGTTCGAGGCTTCATGCGTGTCGGCGGCGTTGTCGGTGAATGCGTCACAGGAGGCCGTAGAGGCCATGAAATCATATGCCGTGGCCCTTGGAATAGCATTCCAGATCAAGGATGACCTGCTGGACTATTCGGGAACTGAGTCGGTCGGCAAGCCTCTCGGAGTGGACATCCTCGAGCAGAAGATAACCATGCCGCTACTCGGGGCGATGGCAAATGCTCCGGAGCAGGAAGACCGCATCAGAGGACTTGTCAGGGACATTCCGGGACATCCGGAATACAGGGATCAGATCGTGGCATTCGTGAAGGAGAACGACGGTCTGGGATATGCGGCGACAAAGCTTGATGAATATGTGGCGGCAGCCGTGCAGGCGCTTTCGGTGCTTCCTGAGTCGTTCGAGAGGAAGATGCTGGAAGAACTTGCATACTTTACAGCAAAAAGGACATTGTAGATGAAATTTTCAGAAGTCATAGGAAATGAGACGGTAGCCAAGGCGCTGGCCTCGATGGCGGACAGCGGCAGGGTGGCGCATGCCATGCTGCTGTATGAAAACGAGGGATGCGGAGCGCTCGCCCTGGCTCTGGCTTACGTTCAGTACCTGAACTGCGCCAACCGCAGCGGCGGCGACTCCTGTGGAGAGTGCCCTTCATGCAGACAGATGGCGAAGCTCATACATCCGGATGTGCATTTCGTGTTCCCGGTAAACAAGGGACCGAAGACTTCTGACGACAAGCCGACTTCGGAGTCTTATGTGAAATATTGGCGCGAGCTTGCGCTGGCGGACCCGTATTTCACAGAGGCAGACCTGCAGAAGGCCATAGGAATAGAGAGCAAGACTGGCCTCATAGCGGTGGCGGAGGCCAAGTCCATAATCACGAAGCTCTCGCTCTCGTCTGTATATGACGGATACAAGGCAGTGATATTCTATCTGCCTGAAAAGATGAACCAGGAGACAGCAAACAGACTTCTCAAGATGGTTGAGGAACCGCCTGTGAACACACTTTTCCTGTTCATCACTCATGCTCCCGAGAAGGTCCTCCAGACCATATTCTCACGTTGTCAGAGCATCAGGGTGATGCCTCTGACCAAGGAGGAGAAGCTCCAGGTCGAGGCGCTCAAGCCTCAGGTGGATGATCATGACCGCAACACCTTCATGGACATCTTCGGAGACCTGATGAGGGCTGTAGTGGCGCGCGACCTCATGACCGCTCTGGAGTGCGGGGAGGCGATGGCGGCGCTGGAGTCGCGTGAAAAACAGAAAGCTTTTTGTAACTTTGCAGGCTCCTGCATAAGGAGCATATTCATGCTTCAGCAGAACATGGCGCAGATAGCGGACATCGCCGATGAAGACCTTACGTTCTTCCAGGAGATGGCGCAGAAGTGCCCTAAGGGATTCTGTGTGAAGGCAATGGCAAATATAGAGAAGGTCGCGATGATGGTCGACAGGAATGTAAATTCCAAGATACTCTTCACCGACCTTGTCGACCGTATGTTTATGAACATATAGAACTATGGAAAAAGAACACAAGAAATATGACTGCTCCAGAGGATGTACAGTGGAGCGCAGCGAGTCGGGAGAAATCGACTGCAACTACCGTCAGGGCTGTTGCAAGCTCGAGGTCTACGACTGGCTTGCCGGCGTGAGCCAGGAGCAGTACAAGGAGTTTTTCGAGGTGCGTTTCAAGAATACGCGCAAGGGCATCTACAGGAATGCATCCGGTCAGAGCATAAAGACCGGAGACCTCGTCATTGTCGAGGCTGCCAACGGACACGATCTGGGCATCGTGACCCTCGAGGGTGCGATAGTGGCGCGTCAGATGAAATGCAAGAGGATAAATCCCGAGACCTATGAGTTCAAGAAGATATATCGAAAAGCAAAGCTTTTTGATATCGAGAGATGGCAGGAGGCGATCGCCCGTGAGCACGAGACCATGATCCGCTCGCGTCAGATCGCTGCAGAGCTTGGTCTTGAGATGAAGATCGGAGACGTGGAGTTCCAGGGTGACGGCACCAAGGCTATATTCTACTACATCGCGGACGGACGCGTCGACTTCCGTCAGCTCATCAAGGTGTTTGCCGAGGAGTTCCGCATCAGGATCGAGATGAAGCAGATCGGAGCCCGCCAGGAGGCCGGCCTCATAGGAGGCCTCGGCGTCTGCGGCCGCGAGCTCTGCTGTTCAAACTATATATCAGGTTTCCAGTCTATTACGACTTCAGCAGCCCGTTGTCAGGATCTGTCCCTCAACCCTCAGAAGCTCGCAGGCCAGTGCGGTAAGCTCAAGTGCTGTCTCAACTATGAGACTGCTGTCTATATGGATGCTCAGAGCCGCATCCCGAAGGTGTACGAGCCGCTTGAGTTCGAGGACGGACTCGCATATCTCATGAAGACGGACATCCTTCGCGAGATCATGTACTTCTCTTATGACCAGTCATCTCTGGCAAACCTCTATCCTGTATATGCTGAGGATGTGTGGGAGATCATCAAGATGAACCGCAGGGGAGAGAAACCGGCCTCGCTCAAGAGCGACGACGTGCCGGCAGCTCCAGAGTTCGTGACTGCAGTCGGCGACGATGCTATCAACAGATTCGACGAAGCCCGCAAGCGCAAGAAGCGCAAGAAGAAGCCTGCTCAGAAGAAGGAAGGCGGACAGGAGGCCCAGGGCGGACAGCCAAAGCCGGAAGGCCAGCAGTCTCGACAAGGCGGAAAGCCGCACGGCAACCGTAATCGTGGCAAGAAGAACGGTCCTCGTCAGGACAAACCTGCAGAATAGTCATGGGAAAGGACAAGCTTCGCAAATTCAAGGAGAACGAGACCTTCAGATGTATGATCCAGCCGGCTACATCTGAAGTCTTGAACTGTGACCACCCTCTCAAGGGCAGATGGGGCAAGGATTTCTTCGGAAACGACAACCCGATAGTCCTGGAACTCGGCTGTGGCAAAGGCGACTACACCATAGACCTGGCCGAGCGCAATCCTGCATGCAATTATATAGGTGTGGACATCAAGGGCGCACGCCTCTGGAAAGGAGCCAAATATGCTGAGGAGCATTCTCTTGATAATGTAGCATTCCTCCGCACCCGCATCGAGTTCATAGAGTCGCTCTTCGCACCCGGTGAGGTCTCGGAGATATGGATCACATTCGCCGATCCGCAGATCGGCCGCGAGAAGAAGCGTCTCACCGCTCCTCTGTTCATGTCCCGCTACCGCAACTTCCTCAAGCCGGGCGGCATAATCCATCTGAAGACCGACAGCCGCTACCTCCATGAATATTCCCGTGCCATGGCCGAGCAGAACGGTCTCCATATCCTCGCGGCAGCGACAGACATATATGGAGCCGACCGTGAGAGATTGTACGAGAGCGAATTCTCATCAATATGCGGTCCTGCCGCGGTAGACGCCCTCTTTGAGGTGCAGACATTCTACGAGTCGCAATACCTGGCACAGGGTTTCCAGATCACATACCTGGCATTCATGCCGGACCACGAAGGAGACTACATATCCCCGGAATGGGCTGAAGACACCTGGAAAGACGAAAACCACCACTTCGTAGTGCCGTCCGGCCTCCCCGTAGCATCAAAATTCTATCCCGAAGCATAGAATCATTGTGACACTTATCACGGTGATTACTAATAGCTTAAACTACCCAGCGTGCTCCCCTCTGACGGTACGCTGGGTAGTTTATTTTGCTGATAGTCAGTGTTTTATGTGTCACGGATTTATTGCACTTCTGTCCAATGGATGCGGATGCCTTTGCGTTCCATGCCGCGGAACCAGGTCATCTGGCGTTTTGCGAACTGATGGATGGCTGTGGCGAGCTGCGTGCGCATTTCTTCGAAGGTGAGTTCGCCTATGAGATAGAGGGTCACGAATTTATATTCGAGCCCATAGTATATGAGATCTTCCGCCGGGATCGGCTTGTGCTCAGGCGCAAGAGCCGGATGTGTTCCGTCTATCAGTCCTTTGATCTCTTCTACCATACCTTCCTCCAGACGTGCATCTAAGCGCTTGTCTATCTTGGAGTTGCGGACTTCGCGTGAGACCAGTGTTCCTATATAGTATGTATTCTTCGGGAGGAATGCAGTGCGCTGCACAGGATGCTCGGACTCATATATGGCAATCTCCAGCGCGCGGATCAGACGCTTGCGGGTATCGTAGTCAGTGCTGTTGTGGAGCGGTTTGAGTGATGCGAGCATGGCTATGAGTTCATCGTCTGATTTCTGCTCGAGTGCTGCACGGAGCTCCGGGTCAGGCGGCACTTCCGGCAGGGAGTAGCCGCAGGTGGCGGCCTCTATGTACAGGCCGCTGCCACCGCACAGGATGGGGATTCCTCCTCGGTCCACAATGTCTTTGTACGCCTTCTCGAAATCACGCTGGTATTCGAATATGTTGTATTTTGTACCGGCATCCACAATGTCCATAAGGTGATATGGGATCTCCTCATACTCATCTAGATCCTTACCTGTACCGATGTCCATCCCCTTGTAAACCTGCCTCGAATCAGCTGATATGATTTCAGCACCCGCCTGAACACCGTCTGTGGTTGAAAGCAGGGCGTTGATCCGGCGGGCCAGGGTGACCGCGTAGCGGGTCTTGCCCGAGGCTGTCGGTCCCAGTACGCATATCAGGTCAATCTCTCCGGAGAGGTATCTGTCCAGTATCTCCTTGACGTCAATCTCTTCTGCAGGAGGCAGCTCCGCCATAGGTGGAATCGGTGTGAAAGGTTTCTTTGCCATAGTGCTGCAAAGATAATGTTTTTATAGTATAGAATCATCGTTTACCATAAATCTCTGATAATCAGTTAACTGATATGTCTAGCCTGCATGGAGGGGGAAGGCAGGCTAAACATATTAATGTGTTGATTGATAAGGTGTTATGTTAAACGCTTTTGAAATCATTAGGAAAAGCATTACATTTGCATGCTTAGAATTAAAAGAAGGATTATGCCGAAAGCAAAGAGCAGTGTGGAGATAAAGAACAGGAGGGCTTCGTTTGACTATGAGTTCATAGAGACCTTCCAGGCGGGAATGGTGCTTACAGGCACTGAGATAAAGTCCATCAGGGCGGGCAAGGCCTCGCTGGTGGACGCCTATTGCTATTTCAATAACAATGAGCTGTATGTCAAGAACATGCATGTTGCCGAATACTGGTGGGGAAGCTGGGGAAAGCATGACCCGCGCCGCGAGCGCAAGCTCCTGCTTACCCGAAAGGAGCTCACAAGGCTCCAGAGGGCTGTGAAGGAGAAGGGACTCACCATTGTGGCAGTAAAGCTGTACATTGCGGATAACGGATATGCAAAGCTCCTGATAGCGCTGGCACGAGGCAAGAAGGAGTATGACAAGCGTGCATCCATCAAGGAAAAGGACATGCGTCGCGAGATGGAGAGGATGTAAAAGAAAAAACGGAGACCGTCAGGCCTCCGTTTTTCTTTTACAGTCCGAATGCTTCGCGGATCATGTCGACCGAGTCGAGCAGCTCCCAGCCGAAGAACTGGACATATTTCTGTGTCTTGACGCCGTTTCTGATGATGGTCACAGACTCCTTGTATGGGTCGCGTCCTACGTGTCCGTATGATGCTGTCGGTTCGTAGATAGGGTTCTTGAGACCGAACTTCTCGATGATCATGGCAGGACGGAGGTCGAAGAGCTCGTTGATCTTCTCTGCAATGAAAGCGTCACTGAGTCCGTCTGCTGCTGTGCCATAGGTGTTTACGAAGATGCTGAGAGGACGTGCTACGCCGATGGCGTATGACACCTGCACGAGCATTTCGCGTGCAACACCGGCTGCAACCATGTTCTTTGCGATGTATCTCGCCGCATAAGCTGCAGAGCGGTCTACCTTTGAAGGGTCCTTTCCAGAGAATGCTCCACCGCCGTGAGCTCCCTTTCCGCCATAAGTGTCAACGATGATCTTGCGGCCTGTGAGACCTGTGTCACCGTGAGGTCCGCCGATCACGAACTTTCCTGTAGGGTTTACATGGAGGATGTGGTCTCCCTTGAAGAGAGCTGCGGTCTCCGGTGCGAGAGTCTCGATGAGCATAGGCAGAAGGATGTTCTGCACGTCTTCGCGGATCTTTGCCTGCATTGCCTCGTCAACTCTCTTCTGGCCGAACTGAGCGCAGCCGTCAGCGTAGCTCATCTTGCCCAGTGATTCAGGAGTGAACTCGTCATGCTGGGTTGAAATCACGATTGTATGCACGCGTACAGGCTTGTTTGTCTCGCCGTCATACTCGATGGTGAACTGTGACTTCGAGTCCGGACGGAGGTATGGCATGAGCTCAGGCTTCTGCTTGCGGATCTTCGCAAGCATCAGAAGCGCCTGGTGCGAAAGCGCGAGCGGGAGAGGCATGTATTCCTCAGTGTCGCAGCATGCATATCCGAACATCATTCCCTGGTCGCCGGCTCCCTGCGCGTCTGCGTCTTCGCCGACCACGCCGCGGTTGATGTCGACGCTCTGCTCATGAAGGGCAGAAAGAATTCCGCATGAATTGCCGTCGAACATGTATTCGGCTTTGTTGTAGCCGATCTTGTTGATGACACGGCGCACTGTCTTAGGGATGTCTACGTATGCGTCTTCTGAGCGTACCTCGCCTCCTACGACAACGAGTCCTGTGCTGCAGAATGTCTCGCAGGCCACCTTGGCCTCAGGGTCCTGACGGAGGAATTCGTCAAGTATGGCATCGGAAATCTGGTCCGAAACCTTGTCTGGGTGTCCTTCTGACACCGATTCTGATGTGAAAAGGTAATTCATATCTTCAATGTTATATTATACAAAAACAAAAGCCCCACAAGAATGCGGAGCCGTCACAAAAACACAAAACATTGATGACATGTTGTCAACATTTTAGCATTTTTTAACGTGGTTGCAAGCAGGCAAATCTCTCCACATGTCTTATTTCGGGCGGCAAAGATAGACATTTTTTTTGATATGCAAATATTTAAGCAGAAAGTGTTGATAATAATTGGTTAAAAGTGTGTTAAAAACTTTATTAAAACATTAAAATGTAGTATCTTCGCGACATAAAAACCTTATTATTATTAACTAAATCGTTATGAAACAAACAATTAAGTGTCTTATTGCTGCTCTTGCAGCAATGCTTATGAGCGTAGCTGCCTATGCACAGGTGACTACATCAGCTCTGGGTGGACGTGTTGTTGACGCTAACGGTGAGCCTGTAGTAGGCGCTGCGGTAGTAGCTACCCATGAGCCTTCAGGTACTGTTTACGGCGTCGTAACAAACAACGACGGTCGCTATGCCATCAACGGTATGCGTGCCGGCGGTCCTTACAAGGTAGAGTTCTCTTGCCTTGGATACCAGCCGCTCACTTACACAGATGTAACTCTTCAGCTCGGTGAGACTTCGGCTCTCAGCGGTCAGCTGAACGAGGATTCAGAAATGCTCGGTGAAGCAATGGTGATTGCAGCTTCTGCATCAAAGTTCGCTGCTGAGAAGACAGGTGCCGCTACAAACATCTCAAGCGCGCAGATCACTTCTCTTCCTACAGTAAGCAGAAGCATCACTGACGTTACAAGACTTTCTCCTTACGGTGGTAACGGCATGAGCTTCGCAGGTTCAGACGGCCGTACAGCAAACTTCACTGTCGACGGAGCAAACTTCAACAACAACTTCGGTCTTTCAGAGAACCTCCCAGGTGGTGGTAACCCTATCTCTATCGACGCGATCGAGGAACTCCAGGTGGTGATCTCTCCATACGATGTTCGTCAGACAAACTTCATCGGTGGTGGTGTGAACGCCATTACAAAGTCTGGTACAAACACATTCAAGGGTACTGCTTACATCTATCACCGCAACGAGAACATGCGTGGTAACCAGGTTGCAGGTACTGAGATTTCAGGCGCACGCGACCGTGACCGCAACACTACTTACGGTTTCACTCTCGGCGGACCTATCATCAAGAACAAGCTCTTCTTCTTCGTGAACGCAGAGTACTCGCAGACTCCTTCAGTAGCAGTTCGCTGGAGAGCATCTGAGGACGGCGTCGGTAACGCTGACAAGTATCTCTCATATACTACAATCGAGGATATGGAGCGTGTTCAGAAGCATGTGATGGACAAGTACGGATATGATACAGGTTCATTCACTGACTTCCCTGCTGACCAGAGCAACCTCAAACTCCTTGCAAGACTCGACTGGAACATCAACGATGCAAACCACCTCGCAGTTCGTTACAACTATACCAACAACACAGGTTGGAACGGTCCTAACGCATCTTCAATGGACGGTGGTACACGTTCGGCTTACGCACGTACATCTATGTACTCTATGGCGTTCGCAAACTCAATGTACTCTATGAACAACCTCGTTCATTCAGTATCAGTCGATCTCAACAGCCGCCTCAGCGACAACCTCTCAAACCAGTTCCTCGCTACATTCTCTAAGCTCGACGACTTTCGTGGAACAAACTCTAAGGAGTTCCCTTTCATCGACATCCAGGACGGTACTAACACAAACACTCAGTACATGGCTCTCGGATACGAGCTCTTCACTTGGAACAACGCAGTTCACAACACTCACATCAGCGTGAAGGATGACCTCGTATACTACGCTGGAAACCACAAGGTTACAATGGGTGTGAACTATGAGTACCAGATGGCTGACAACGCATACATGAGAAATGGTACAGGTTACTACCGTTACGCAAGCGTTGATGACTTCATCAACGGCGCAGCTCCTGAGGTAGTATGTCTCACTTACGGTTATGACGGTGAGAAGAACCCTGCAGCTCGTGTACAGTTCCACAAGGCAGGCGTATACGCACAGGACGAGTGGAATGCTACAGATGCGTTCAAGCTCACATATGGTCTCCGTCTTGACGGTCTCTTCTTCGACAACGGCGACCTCATGACCAACAACAAGATTCTTGCAATCGACTATATCGGCAAGGACGGTCAGAAGCGTAACATCGACACCGGCAAGTGGCCTACTGCAAACGTAACAGTATCTCCACGTATCGGTTTCAACTGGGATGTTACTGAGGACAGAAGCCTCACCCTCCGCGGAGGTACAGGATTCTTCTCAGGTCGTCTCCCTCTCGTGTTCTTCACCAACATGCCAACCAACTCAGGTATGGTTCAGTACCAGGCTCAGATCAACGCCAAGAACCTTGAGAAGATGTTCGGTAAGGATGAGAACGGAAACCCTGTCTACACAATGGACGTATTCAAGGGTGGTCTCGTGACTGACGCTAACGGAAAGGCTACTACTCAGGCCCTTCTCGACAAGCTCATCGAAATGGGTTACCCATCTACAATCTCTCCTGAGGATGGCGCGGTTCCTTCTTCAATCTCAGCAGTTGACCCTAAGTTCAAGATGCCACAGGTTTGGAAGACTTCACTCGCTATCGACTACAAGTTCCCTACATCATTCCCATTCTCTATCACTGCCGAGGGTATCTACAACAAGACCATCAACGGTGTGACCATCTCAGACTGGAGCATGATGCCTGTAAACGGATTTGCAAGATTCAACGGTGCTGACGCACGTCCTATCTATCCTGCAAACTTCAGAACAGGTACAAAGGCATTCGTCCTCGAGAACACAAACAAGGGATATGGTTATTCAGCTAACGTGACTGTAAACATGGCTCCGGTTGAGGGTCTCAGCCTCATGGCTGCTTACACTCACACAGTGTCTAAGGAACTCACAGGTATGCCTGGTTCAGCAGCTGAGTCTGCATTCACATACGTACCTACATCAGAGGGTCCTAACAACATCAAGCTCCACAACTCTCAGTACGTTACTCCAGACCGTGCAGTTGCATCAGCAACTTACAGCGACAAGTCTAACAACCACTTCAGCCTTATCTATGAGGCATGGAGAGGAGGTTACAACTACTCTTACATGACTGTCAACGACATGAACGGTGACGGTTACAACTACGATGCTCTTTACATTCCTACCGACGAGCAGGTTAAAAACAATGAGTTCCGTTTCGCTTCGGATGACGACCGCGACCGCTTCATGGCTTATGTACACAACAGCAAGTATCTGAGCAAGCATCAGGGTGAGTACGCAGAGGCTTACAGCGTATATTCTCCTTGGGTGCACAGACTCGATTTCAGCTACAAGCATGACTTCAAGGTACGTATCGGCAACTCTGTCAACAAACTTCAGCTCAGCGTTGACATCAAGAACATCCTCAACCTCTTCAACTCAAGCTGGGGTGTGAGCAAGTATATGAATCTTGATCTCGTTGAGGGACGTATCCTCAAGTATGAGGGAGCAGATGCAGAGGGTTACCCTGTATTCTCAACTCCTAAGGCTGTCAATGCAAATACTCAGACATTTGTTCCTAACAAGTCAATAGGTCAGTGCTGGTATGCTTCAGTGGGAATAAAGTATATGTTTAACTAATTTATTACAGATATATTATGAAACTTAGATATTTATTCTCAATCATACTTTCATCTGTCCTCTTCTTCTCAGCTTGTGAGGAGCAGGTAACAGATTCATGGGACAACATCAAGCTTTCTCAGACATATCTTTCAATCGCTGAGGAAGGCGGCTCTGCAACTCTTACAGTTACAGCTACTGAGGATTGGGAGTTCGTAGTTGACGATGTATGGCCAGAGGTAATCAAGAGAGACAAGGAGGGAAATGTAGAGTCTTCTACTCCATCATGGCTTGTAGCCGACAAGATGTCAGGCGGCCAGGGTGAGACCAAGGTTACTTTCTCTGCCGAGGCTACAACAAGCGGCCGTGAGCTCGAGCTCAAGATCAAGGCCGGTGACAACACTCAGTTCGTAAGAGTACGTCAGGGCTCTATGACAGTTACCAAGGCAACTGTGGCTGAAATTATCGCAGGACCGGAGGGCAAGCTCTATGAGGTCAAGGGTATCTGTACTGCAATTGCAAACACCAACTATGGTAACTGGTACCTCAAGGACAGCTCTACTGACCAGCAGCTCTACATCTACGGAACAGTTGACGCATCAGGAAAGTACAACTGGTCAAGCTTCAACATCGAGGTAGGTGACGAGGTTACAGTTCAGGGTTCATACGTTCTTTATGGCGGAAACACTCCTGAGTTCGTTAACGCTACATTCATCAAGGTAAGCAAGTCTCTTGTAAAGGTTATTACCGAGCCTGCTACAGTTGCCAAGGAAGGCGGCGAGCTTGAGGTAAAGGTAGCTTACAAGGGCGCTGGCGTATTCCCTACAGTTCCAGAGGAGTACAGGTCTTGGGTTTCTATCGTCGACATGCAGAACAAGCCGGGCGAGCCTACCAAGATCGAGCCTAACCCAGCTGATACTGCAGTGGTGAAGATCGCGGTTCTTCCTAACGACGGCGGTAACCGTGAGGGCTCTGTTACATTCGTATCATCAGGTTCTTCAGTTCCTTACGCATTCACTCAGGAAGGTGCCATCATTGAGACAACAGCTGACCAGATCAACGCAGCTGAGGACGGTGCGACACTTTACAGAATCACAGGTTGCGTGAAGTCTATCGCAAACGGCAAGTATGGCAACCTCTATATCAGCGATTATACCGGTGAGGTTTACGTATACGGTACATACGATGCTGAGGGCAACAGATTCGATGCATTCACAACTCCGATCAACGAGGGTGACATCGTTACTGTATGCGGTGTGAAGACTTCATACAACGGTTCTCCTCAGATGAAGAACGTTGTTGTCGAGAATCATATCCCTGTTGCAACCGTGACAGTGGCAGACTTCCTCGCAGCACCTGAGGCAAGTGATGTTTACTATCGCCTTACAGGTACACTCAGCGGTCTTGATGCAGCAGGTATTTATGGAAATATCTATCTTACCGATGAGACCGGTGAGGTCTATGTCTACGGCCTTCTTTCAGGCTGGGGCGGACCTAAGAAGGAGTTTGAATCTCTTGTAACAAATGCAGGTCTTGCAGAGGGTGACAAGATCACCATCGTAGGTACACGCACAGCTTACAAGGGCACTCCACAGGTAGGAAATGCATTCTTCGTGTCAAAGGCTGAGTAATTGACACCCGTCCCGAAAGGGAATATCGATAAAAGCGGATGATTCGGACAGAATCGTCCGCTTTTTTTGTTATTTTTGTAAATCATTAACGGACTAACCTATTGTTGATTATGAAGAAATTCGTGAAGCTTCTTGCGGCTGCCGTCGCTTTGATCCTCATCGCATCCTGCGAAAAACCAGTCTCTCCCCAGACTCCGTCGGAGCCTGATACTCCTGTGACACCTGCTCCTGAGCAGGCCCCGTTCAAGCTGAAGGTGTACGACATATCATCTGTAACGGCCACGGTTGAGGTGGAGCCGGAGGACAAGGAATCTCCATATTACATGGATGTGATCAATGAGTCGGACTTCCTGCAGGCTCAGCAGTATGGCTTTGATGACTATATGACATGGTTCATCGGCTCGCTCATGGAGCAGACAGGCAAGGACCGCGCGGACGTGATAAAGATGATATCATCATATGGCAATGACGGTTTCATCCTCACTTCCCTGAAGCCGGAAACCACATACTATGCCTTTGCAGTGGGTATAGATGATGATGGAATGACTACGACCGAGGTAGCATATGAAAAGTTCGAGACACCTCAGAAGGAGGAGTCGGCGAACACTTTCGACCTGGAGGTCACTGATGTCACCGCTACGACAGCCATGATTGCCGCAGATGTATCAAATGAAGATACCTATATCCTTACGATAGAGCCTGCAAACATCATCGAAGGCTTGAGTGATGCCGAGCTTACCGACTATGTCATCCAGAACAACATCGCCTGGGGTGGTCTTGAAGGCATTACCTATTCGGGAGACCAGGAGTTTGAATGGACCGGCAAGTCCGGATGGAACTATGTCGTCGTTGCGTTCGGATATGAGAACGGCGCGGTGACGACGGCTGTCGCCAGGAAGGAGTTCAAGATGGGCGAGGGAGGCAACCCTGCATCATGTTCATTCTCGTTCACACAGGATTTCAATGGTTTTGAAATGTCTCTGGGCATATCTCCTTCGGACAATTCCGTTGTCTATATATGCAATTATGTGCAAATGAGCGATCTTCAGGCTCTTATGGCGGCACATGGCAGCCTTGACGGAGCATTCGGAGAATGCCTGGAAATGCTGGTTGAAGACATGATCGAAGACCTGGGTACAAAAGAAAGGGTCATAGACCTGATTACGGCCATGGGAGCCCAGGAATTCACTACAAAATACGAGCACGGCACTGAATACATACAGTGGGCGGTCCCTGTGGACCAGGATGGAAATCCTGTGGCGTCATTCTCGTTCAGCTCCCCGTTCACTACTCCTGAAGAGAAGATTTCGGATGCCTCGCTGACTGTCAAGAGCTACAAGTATTATGACGGCACAGAGCTCGCCACTCTCTATCCGGACCTTGCTGCCGCAAGAGGATATGCGGTCGTGGACCTTGAGGTGGAGCCTTCTGCGAGCGCAGTCCAGTGGTGGTCATATATCGCTTTGGAGGATCTTACCGACAGAAGCAGGGAGGTCATAATCAAGAACGTCCTGTCTGCTCCGACCGAGCAGGGACTGACCCGCCAGCTGATAGTGGCATATTGGGGCGTAAATACGATCATGGGAGTAGCACAGGATGCGGATGGGGCCTATGGAGAGCTTTTGCTTGAGGTGATAGACCTTAACAAGGAAGGCGTGTCGCCTGCCTCAGAACTCGTTTTCTGATTCTGAGTTTGTTTTCATCGTTTTAAAATGTTATATTTGTCTTTCCACGACTTGACAATACAATAACCAAAACAATATCGTTATGAAAATCAAGCATTTGTTGATCGGTCTGTTCGCAGTTGCGGCAGCCGTTGCGTGTAAGCAGGATGAGCCTGTGGAGACGCCGAAGCTCGATGTTGACAAGACAGCCGTGTCATTGGCTGCCACAGCAGGCGAGGCTTCTTTCAATGTGACTTCAAATCAGTCTTGGGTAGCGACAGCTGACGCTGACTGGGTTTCTCTCGAGCCTGCAAGCGGAGCTGCCTCAGAGAAGGCAGTGGCAGTAAAGGTTACAGCAGAGGACAATGAGACTGCAGAAGCAAGAAAGGCAACCGTGACTGTAAAGGCCGGTGAACTGACCAAGACAGTCGAGGTCAATCAGGCGGCAGGCGCAGGCGAGCAGCCAGGTCCGGGTCCGGATCTCCCTCAGTCAGAGTGGGCTCTCGTAGGAACATTCGGTGAGTCAAACAACTGGAATGCTGCATCAGACCTCTATCTTTCAGTTCTTGATGAGGAGTATTTCGTATACTATGGTCTTGAGATGGCTTCAGACACTGAGTTCAAGTTCCTCAAGGGCGGCGCATGGCCACCAGCAGGTCAGGAGATCGGCGGTAACGGCCTTGTAGAGCCTAATACAATCCAGCCTGCAGGCGGATCGAACATCAAGGTAACTGAGGCCGGCAAGTATGATATCTATCTTGCAGCAGACCTCACCAAGTTCTATATAATGTCAGAGGGCAAGCTCCCTTCAGAGGCGACAGAGCCTGCACCGGTAGAGAACCAGTGGGGCATGATGGGCTGCTTCGTTGACAACCAGTGGGGTTCAGATGTTCCTATGACCAAGGAAGGCGAGTGGATCGTAGCGAAGGGCGCACAGTTCACAGAGCTCACATTCAAGATCCGCGCGAACTCAAGCTGGGCAGACGCAACCAACATAGGTGTTGCTCCTGGTTCAGAGAGAGGCGTAGTAAACGGCAAGATCGAAGTCGTTACAGCAGAGTACTCAAAGGCCAACCTCGGCGGCGACGCGGCTGACATCAAGCTCAACGGCGAGGCAGGCACATATGACGTATACTTCAGCTTCGAGAACCTTGAGGTCTACGTGATGGAGCAGGGCTTCAAGCCAGGCGAGAAGGAGCCTCAGAACCCAGAACCAGTGGAGATTACTTACACAGTAGTAGGAACCATTGCGGACAATGCTTGGGTAAACAATGCAGCTGCAGGTCTCATGGCTGCTGAGGGTGACTATCTCGTAGCCAAGAACATTCCTTTCGTTTGGAACTCTACATGCTATGGCGGCGACTATAACAGGATCGAGTTCAAGATTGTCGAGACAGGTACATGGAATGGCTATGCATATCCTGAGAAGAACATTGACCAGTATGCAAATGCAGAGATCACAGTGTCTGCAGGCGGTGAGAACATCGCAGTCGATGCGCCAGAAGGAAACTACGACGTATACTTCGACAAGGCAAACCTCAAGGTTTGGGTTATGGAAGCCGGCTTCAAGCCAGGCGAGAAGGAGCCTGTTGTCCCACAGCCGGAGGATCCTAACGAGCTGAAAGGTGATGGTACTGAGGCTAATCCATATGTACTCAAGACAGCTGAACATATGCTTGCAATGAGAACTCTTGCGGTTCTTGGCCAGGCAACATATTTCTGCATGGCTAATGACATCGACATGGCTTCAGTTGCAAACTGGACTCCTGTCAACTGGGACGAGAATTTCGAACGCGAGGTACATTTTGACGGTAACGGCAAGACCATCACCAATTTCGCTCCGACATCTTTCATGTCTGACGATCAGACTACTGCGGCTCAGTATCCGTCGCTTTTCGGCGTGCTTTACGGATCTTGCAAGAACCTGACTATCAAGAACTCTAAGATCATCGTAAGCGAGACTACTCCTTCTTGCGGATTCCTTGGCGGATATGTGGGAACAGCTGGCAAACCTGCTGTTGTGGAGAATGTAAGCGTTCAGGGTGAAGTGTATGGCGGCTCATGCATAGGCGCTCTGGCAGGACAGTCAAATGGTACGACCACCTACAGGAATTGTACAATCGATGCTGTGCTGACTTCTGCTGGAACAGACCTCGGAGGAATTGTCGGAAAGATCCGTGGTGACTCAGAGATGACAGGATGTACCGTAAAGGCGACTTTTGTCTCTACAGCAATAAATAAAAACCGTGTAGGTGGATTGATCGGTTGGAACTCTACTTCTACAACAACTATCACTGACTGTCACGTACTTGAAGGAACAACCCTTACTGACCAGTCTGGCAGAACAGATTCGGACAACGGTAACTATGGCGGATTCATCGGTTTCGGAGACAGTGCCGGCACTGTCCTCAAGATCTCAAATTGTTCTGCACATGCAATCATTGATGCAGGCATTTCAACTTATAATGCCGGCTTTATCGGTGGAACAGGATATGAGTCGACTGTGGAAGTTACAGATTCATGGGCGGCTGGTTCAGTGATCGGAGCCAATTATTCTGCAGGCTTCATCGGTGCGATCCAGAGCCACGTGACAATATCAAGATGCTGGGCAGATGTTGATGTGACTTCAAGTGGTCAGCGATGCGGTGCGTTTGCAGGCTGCAATACCAAGTTCCCTGCAACAATCAGCAACTGCTACGCTACAGGTAACATCACTGCTACAGGTCAGCAGGTCGGAGGTATAATCGGCTATGCATCATTCCCTATAACCATCACAAATTGCTATGCTACTGGTAACGTCAGCAGTGCGACAGCAGGAACAGGCGGTATCGCAGGAACAATTTCTGCTGAATCAACAGTTTCAAACTGTATTGCATGGAATGCTACTATCGACTGTCAGAGAGCAGCAAATGACAAGTGGGCTCCAGGCGCAGTAGTCGGTGCAGCAAGCGTCGCAGGTAACTATTCTGGCTGCTATAGAAGAGCAGACATGAATTTCATCGATGCAGCAGGCGCAATGGTTCTCGTTGATCAGGAGGATGTTGCTAACGGTTTCCCTGCAGCTCCTTCATACAGCGATGCAACAACTCAGGCAGCATACCACGGAAAGGCTGCTGCAGCTGATGCAACGGCTTCTTCAGTGGCGAAGTCAATCGGATGGGATGAGTCTGTATGGGATCTCTCAGGAGACCTTCCTAAGCTGAAGTAATTCTATATTACTGAATATCATGATTATGCGGTCCGGAAATTCCGGACCGCATTTTTTTCGCAACATGTTGTATGTAAGCGGCATAAATCTTATATTTGTATGTTTATGCATTCAGCATAGCTGATGACCAGACATTAGTAACACTAAATATTACACACAATGAAGACTAAACGTATGGAGTATGAAACTCCTGCCGTCTATGAGCACAAGATGTTCGTAGAGGGCGTTCTCTGCAGCTCCCTTGATGGAGACAATGAAAGCTATGGCGGCGATCCGTTCTTCGATGGCGATTCTAATAACCCAATTTTCTAAATCGTTATGACCATGAGAAAGATAAGTTTTATCGCAGCTCTCGTCGTAGCGATGGCAGCTGTTTCCTGCGTAAAGGAAATGCAGACAGAGACTCCAGCTCCGGAGGTTAACGGAGCAGTGACATTCGAGGCATCATTCGGCGCTGCTACCAAGGCTGTTCTCGAGCCAGGTGCAACCGAGTCGAAGGTGGCTTGGGAAGCAGGCGACCAGGTAGGTGTATTTGCCGGAGAGGGCAACTATCTATATAAGGCGCAGAATGCCGGCTACTCGACAACTCTTTCTACTGAGGCTGCCGACGTTCCTGCAGAAGGTCCGTATTATGCATTATATCCATACGATGCTGATGCAGAGCTCGCAGAAGGTGTTGTCACTACAACACTTCCTGTGGTTCAGACAGCAGTTCTCGGCTCTTTCACAACACATCTTTCTGTGGCTCAGGCTGTTGAGAACAAGTTCGCGTTCAAGAATGTGTGCGGTCTTGTGGGTGTAAAGATCGATGCAGAAAATGTAACCAAGATTGTTCTCGAGGGAAACAATGGTGAGATCGTAGCCGGTGCTATCAACGTGACCGTTGCTGACGCTCCGACTTGGACTGCCGTTGCTGAGCAGGGAGCAACAACTGTGACTCTGGCTCCTACAGAAGGAACTCTCGCAAAGGGTGTCTACTACTTTGCAGTTCTTCCTCAAACTTTTGAAAAAGGTTTCAACGTAAAGGCATACAAGGGTGACGATGCATTTGTGCTTAGAAATGTAGCTTCAGCGTTCACTCTCGACCGTTCGGACATCATAGGAAGCAAGGCCTTCGGTATCGAGGGAGAAGGAACAGAGACGTCTCCATATATCCTCAAGACTCCGCAGGACATGGTCGACATGCGTAGCCTTGCAACGTATGGTGGCGAGACCTGGTTCAAGATGGCAAACGACATCGACATGCAGGGTGTGACCAACTATATCCCGGTAAACTACGACGAGAACTTCGAAAGAAAGATTCATTTCGATGGTGGAGGCTTTACCATTTCAAATTTCAGCTACGATAAGTCTAAAAATGGCGCCAACTACGGAAGCCTTTTCGGAGTGCTTTATGGCTCATGTAAGAACCTCAAGGTTGATAATGCAAAAATCGTTGCTACGAACGGCTGTGGCGTGATCGGGGGATACGTCGGTACAACAAACAAACCAGCGGTTGTTGAGAATGTGACTATAACAAATTCAAGCGTAACAAACGCAGGTGATGCAACAGGTGGAGTTTGTGGAAATGCAAGAGAGGCTAAGTTTACGAATGTTTCATTCCAAGGTACCGTTACCGGTGCAGGACAGGATACCGGCGGTTTTGTCGGAAAGTTGACAAGTACTTATAATGAATTCAATAATTGTACAGTTAAAGCGACTGTAGAAACCACCTATGCCGGAAACGCCCGTTGCGGTGGATTTATTGGTTGGAACTCATCAACTGCAACGACAATTACTGACTGCCAGGTTCTTGACGGCTCGACCTTGACGCATAATGGTGCTTTGTCGAAAGCTGGAGAAACAACATGTGGCGGATTTATCGGTTATGGCGATAATAAAGGAGTTACTCTTACAATAACACGATGCTCTGCAGATATCGATGTTAATGCGGGTGCTTTTGGACAAAGAAACTCATGCTTTATCGGACAGCTTGCTTATGCTTCTACCGTCACTATTACTGATTCATATGCAACTGGAAGTGTTGAAGGTAGCCAGAACTATTTCGGAGGCATGATTGGACGTATGTCAGGAACTAATAATACGACTATTACAAACTGTCATTTTTCAGGTAAGGTGAAAGGTGCTTCCGGAGTCGGAGGACTTGTAGGTGCAGTCGAGGATACAGCAGTCCTTACTGTTACAGAATCTTCTGCTACAGGTACAGTTACAAATACTGCCAACAATTGCGGTGGTATTGTTGGTCTCGTCGGAAATTCTGTAGAAGTGACAGATAGTCATTTTGATGGAGATATCGTGGTTTCAGGATATGCGGGCGGTATTATCGGTGGAACAGACACTTCAGCACCAAAATGTAAGATTTCGCGTTCATACTCTACAGGAACCCTGACTGCATCTAAAGCATACTGTGGTGGTATTTTTGGAGTTTCGCAGGGTGTTGCTTCCGGCATGGTAGTGGAAGACTGCTGGTCTTCAATGAAGCTTGTTGTGACAGGACAACAGTGTGGAGGAATCGTTGGAACAACTCTTACAGGTATAACTATCAAAAATTGTTTTGCATCAGGGGATATTGAGTCAAAGACATCAGGAAATGCAGGAATCATTGGCCGTGTAGCGAAATCCTCAACAATCTCAGGCTGTATCGCTTGGAATGAGACGCTGGTTTGTGGAAGAACTGCCAATAATGTATATGCTCCGGGAGCAATTGCAGGATGTGCACAGGAAGCTGGTACATATGCAAATTGCTGGAGAAGGGCTGACATGACATTGACCGATCCATTCGTGTCCCTTTGGGATCAGCCGGACTATGTGAATGCCATGCCTCCTCTGCCAAGTTATAGCTCTGCAACTCATCAGCAGTCTTACCACGGCAAGGCAGCTGGTGCGGAGGAGACTCTATCTCAGGTTGCATCAAGAATCGGATGGTCAGAAGACATCTGGGATCTCTCAGGAGGCGTTCCTGCATTGAAGTAGACATTTGTTGCTGAATGTCATGATTATGCGGTCCGGTTTTCGGGCCGCATTTTTTGTTCATTATCAGTGGATTGTCAAAAATATTCCTTATCTTCACAAGATATATTTTACTAAACAACCATTGATATGAAAAAATGTCTTTTCGCTCTTCTTGCGGTGATCGCTTTTGCTGCGTGCAAGCAGGTAGAGCCTGTTGTGGAACCGGTTCTCGAAGTGAGTGCGACAGAGCTCAGCTTTGCGGCGGTTTCCGATGAAAAGGTGATCTATGTCACTGCTAATAATGCCTGGTCTCTGGAGGCTGATGTGGACTGGTTGAGTTTCAACCAGGACAGTGGCGAGGCCTCTGAAGACAAGCAGATGGTCAAGGTTTACGCCGATGACAACACTGTTGAAGAGGCCAGGACCGGAAAGATAACCGTGACTTCCGGCAAGTTGACCAAGGTGGTCAATGTCACTCAGGAGGCAGCCGAGCCCGAGCCGGAGCCGGAACCGGAACCTGAACCAGAACCAGTTCCTGCTGAACTGACTCTGTCTGAATCTGCTCTTGAGGCTGTTGCTGAGGGTGTGGAACTGACATTCACAGTTACGTCAAACAAGACATGGTCTGCTGCCGTTGAGGCTGATTGGGTTACTCTCGATCCAGCGGAAGGCGAGGCTTCGGAAGAGGCTGTTGCCGTTAAGGTGACCGTAGCGGCCAACGAGGCCTATGAGGGCAGGGAGACTGTTATAACTGTGAAGGCGGAGGATGTTCAGAAGACCGTAACCGTCACTCAGATGGCTGCTGAGCTGCCGAAGGAAATGCAGGGAGCCGGCACAGAGGCCGATCCATACCAGATCAGGACAGCCGAGCATCTTGTGCAGATGAGGGAGAAAGCTGTTCTCGGCGAAGAGACATGGTTCAGGATGGTTGCGGACATCGACATGACAGGTGTTACCGACTATGTACCTGTCAACTATGATGATAATTTTGAAAGAAAGATTCACTTTGACGGAGGCAACTACACCATATCAAATTTCTACTATGACAAGGCTGTCAATGGTGCCAACTATGGAAGTCTCTTCGGCGTTCTTTACGGCTCATGCAGGAACCTTAAGGTAGATAATGCGCATATTGTAGCCACAAACGGCTGCGGCGTTATCGGTGGATATGTCGGCACGGCCGGCAAGCCTGCAGTTGTGGAGAATGTGACTATAACAAATTCAAGTGTTACCAACTCCGGAGACCGCTGTGGCGGTGTCTGCGGAACAGCAAAGGAGGCGACATTCAAGAATGTGTCTTTCCAGGGAACCGTGACAAGTACGATTGTCGGAGAGGCCAAGTCCGGAGGTTTCGTAGGTCAGACAGAGACGTCTGCCACATTTGAAGACTGTAATGCAGATGTGGTATTCACCGGTGCCGGAACAGATATAGGAGGATTTGCAGGTAAGATATTGCATTCGAACTCATTCAAGGGATGTAAAGTCAAGGTGACCATAACCTCATCGGCAGCTCAGAAGAATCGTTGCGGCGGTTTCCTTGGCTGGAACTCTTCTGCAAATGCTACATTCGAGGATTGCCACGTCCTCAGCGGGTCTTCAGTGAAGAATGTCTCAGGAGGTACAACATCAGTGAATGGAAACTTCGGCGGATTCATCGGCTATGGTGACACAAGCAATTCTGTTGTGGATATCAAGAACTGCTCGGCTCAGGCGGATGTTGACGGAGGCGTGACAGCCTACAACTCATGCTTTGTTTCAATCTTTGGATATAAGTCCACAGTGACCATCACAGACTCTTATGCTAAGGGCTATCTGAAAAGCTCGACTGGTAACTATACCGGCGGATTGGTTGGCTACTCCCAGAATGCCGAGGCCGTCCTGAATATTTCAAGATGTCATTATGAGGGAAACATTGAAGCCACTGGCGGTTATGTCGGCGGCCTCTTGGGCGGTGCTTCCGGTAAAGTGGAGATTACGGCAAGCAGCTCAGCCGGAACAGTCGTTTCCAAAGGAGCTTATGTAGGTGGCCTGGTCGGCGCTTCCATGAATGATGCAGTAACGATAACTGATTGTTTCTCTACAGCTAAGGTTTCAGCTTGGGGACAGCAGGTCGGCGGCCTTGTGGGAACAACCACAAACAAGCTCACAATGTCGAACTGCTATGCTTCCGGAGATGTCTATTCTGCAACATCGGGTGCGGCAGGCATTGTGGGCCGCGTTGCTAAATCATCTTCAATCACAAATTGCATTGCATGGAACAAGAATGTGTCGACTTCAAGGACTGCAAACAATGTGTATGCTCCGGGAGCGATCCTCGGATGTGCTCAGGCAGCCGGCACATACAGCGGATGCTGGCGCAGATATGACATGGTTTTGGTTGACGAGTGGATCTCACTTTATGACCAGCCGGACTATATAAATGCTATGCCTCCTCTTCCGTCATATTCGACTGCTTCTCATCAGCAGGCTTATCACGGCAAGGCCGCCGCGCCGGACGCAACGATAGCATCGGTGGCGCAGAGCCTCGGATGGGACAGCAGCGTGTGGGACTTTACATCGGGAGGATCTTCTCTCGGATTTACTATCAAGCAGTTGGGTGACAATAAAATTGAATTCTAATGAAAAAGATATTATTTGCATGTGCTGCCCTTCTCGCTATGTCATGCGTGAAAGAGGCAGGGATGGAACCGGAAACAGCTAAGGTTCCAGTGTCTGTCGGAGTGCTTGAGACAAAGACTGTAATATCAGGAAATCAGATCTCATTCTCCGGAAACGAGTCGATGACTCTCGTATGTGAGGGAGTCAATGCTGCAAAAGTGTCGAACGTCGGAACTGCCTTGAACAGATTCACGGGAGCATTCGATGCAGTCGGCCAGAATAAGACAGGAGCTTCGTTCTATGCCATATATCCGTATGTGGGTGTCGGCCAGAACGGTGATGAGGCCGGATGGCTTCCTGTAGCGCAGACTGCTCCTTTCGATGGCGCGGCAAACTTCATGTGTTCAGACAAGGTGACTGCTGACTATGATGAGCAGGCTATGCCTGAACTGTCGATGCAGATGAATCAGCTGATGGGTATCATAAAGGTTACCTTCACCAATTCGTCCGAGACATTCAAGGATGATGTGGTAAAGGATGTCATACTCAGTTCTTCGACACAGCTCGTAGGCTCATTCGTTGTGAAGTTTGATGAGGCAGGAAGACCTGCTCCAGCATTCCGTGGCGACGATGCGGCCTATAGACGCGTGATAGCTTCATATCCGTCACCTGTCGTTCTCGGCATGAATCAGACACACGAGGTTCACCTTTTTGTCAACCCTGCTGAGATCAAGGATGCTGAAATCACCATCATTACTGACAAGCATGAGTTCACGCGCAAGGCGGCGGGAGCATTTACCGCTAAACAGGGTGACCTCACCTATATGGATCCGATGGATGTGGCTACAACATTTACTGCGGAGGACCTTGATGTCAAGACTCTTGTGGTGTGGGGTGACAGCTACACCAACCGCAGCCAGAAGGACGGACATGTGGACAGGTGCAACTATGTGACTCATCTCCACCAGATGCTTGGAAGCGGATGGGAAGTGTACAACGGCGGATCTTCAGGAGATGTGACCAATACGATAGCAGCCCGTCAGGGCGGCATACAGCTGGTGATCAACTCCACAGACTTTACAGTTCCCGCCGGCACAGAGCCTGTTGCCATAGACGGTCTGTATTCTTCAAAGAACTTCTGGTTTACAGATGGCGAGTATACCTTGACAGCGCGTTTCGCTCTTGTGAATCCTCTGGAGATAGTTGTCGAGGATGCTTCCGGAAACGAAGTGGCAAGAGTCGAGGGAAATGTTACCATCGAAGGCGACAAAGTCACCCATTTCACCCGTACGACACCTGGTGAGGAGATTAAGGTTCCGGCATATTCAAAAGTTGTTACATTTGCTGCCAAGAATCTTCGCAATCCTGACCTCATGATTGTCTATATGGGACAGAACGGCGGATTCAAGAGCCTTGATATCCTCTACAATCAGTATCGTTCGATGATTGATTACGCGTTCCCTGAAGGACCGGAGGATTACATCGTCCTCGGTTTCCATAATCATGATACAGTTGCAAAATGGAACGTGGACAATGCTTATTGGGATTTCTTCGGAGGTGCGTCCGGCTTTGGTGTAAATGAGGCCGAAGGCCGTCCGATAAGCCGTTTCGTGAATCTTTATACTGAACTTACCGGTCCGGACTACAAGGATTATCTCGTAATCTCCGGTGCGGCTGCCTCAGTCGATGACGTCCGTGCTGAAGATATTGACTACGTGTCTCGCGGAATGATTCCATACTCATATTGGATAAGACCATGGGACAATGACATACATCCTAATGAATATGGTGCGAAAGCATTTGCTGCGGCTGTATATAAGAAGGTGGTTGAACTCGGATATGTAGAATAAAATGAATATGAAGAAGATTTCAGTATTTATGGCAGCCTGCTGCATGGCCTTGGCCTGCGGCAAGGGCGAAGTCGCAAAGGATGCAATTACGGTCATCCCTTATCCTAATGAAGTGACCCTGGGAGAAGGCGTATTCTCTGTCAAGGGAGTAAGTGTTGCAGTAGACGAGGCTCTCGGCGAGAGTGCTGCCGCAGCTGTGACAGCCTTCGCTGCAGACCTTTCTGCAGCGACAGGAACGGAGAGTCCAATGTCGGATGACATGACAGCGGGTGGCGTCGTGTTCGGATATGATCAGGAAATTCCTTTTGAGGCATATACACTTGATATCACTCAGGAAGGCGTCAAGGTTGAGGCTTCATCTTTCCGTGGAATCAACTACGCAATACAGACATTGAAGCAGATGCTTCCTGTGGAGATATTCACAGGAACGAAGGCTCCAAAGGCCGACTGGACTCTGCCATGTGCAGTGATCAATGATGCTCCTCGTTTTGCTTACAGAGGTCTGCTCCTTGACGAGGGCAGGCATTTCTTCGGAATTGATCAGGTGAAAAAGTGTCTGGATATCATGGAAGTTCACAAACTGAACAAGTTCCATTGGCATCTTACCGAGGACCAGGGATGGAGGATCGAGATAAAGAAATATCCGCTTCTGACTGAATTAGGATCTAAGAGAAAGGGAACCTGCATCAGGAAGGATTTTACATCTCATGACGGCATTCCATATGGTGAAGGTATGTGGTATACCCAGGAGCAGATCAGGGAGATTGTAGACTATGCAGCATCAAAGGGCATCGATGTAATCCCGGAGATCGACCTTCCAGGTCACATGCTGGCGGCACTTTCGGCATATCCGGAACTGGGATGTACTGGCGGTCCATACGAAGTGTGGACACGCTGGGGCGTGTCTGAGGATGTGCTTTGCGCCGGCAATGACAAGGTGTATGAATTCCTCAAGGATGTCCTCTCTGAAGTGTGCGAACTTTTCCCTTATGAATATGTCCACATCGGCGGTGACGAATGTCCAAAAGTCCGCTGGGAACAGTGCCCGAAGTGCCAGGCTAAGATCAAGGCCCTGGGACTTGAGGACAAGGACGGTCATATGGCAGAGCACTTCCTCCAGAGCCATCTTATGGAAGAGATGGAGAAGTTCCTCGCATCAAAGGGCAAGCGCATCATTGGATGGGACGAGATGCTGGAAGGAAAGGTGGCTCCGGATGCAACCGTGATGTCATGGCGAGGAGAGACCGGCGGTCTCGAGGCGGCGCGCAAGGGACATGATGCCATAATGACTCCGAATACATATTGTTACATAGACTATTACCAGTCTACCGACATAGCAAACGAGCCTTTCGGCATCGGTGGACACCTCCCTGTGGAGAAATGCTACTCATATGAGCCGTATGTCGCTGGAATGACAGATGATGAAAAGGCCCATATCCTTGGAGTACAGGCCAATCTCTGGACAGAGTATATAGCTGATGCAGATCATCTTGAGTATATGCTTCTTCCGCGCCTGGCAGCCATTTCGGAAGTTCAGTGGTGCGCTGCAGACCGAAAGGACTGGAATCGCTTCTATGACAGTGCAGACGAGCTTTGCGCGATGTATGATGCGATGGGCTACACATATGCCACACACATCCTCCAGGTTGTCGGAGAGGTGACTCCGGATCCGGAAAATGCCCAGGTCAAGGTCGAGCTTGCTGCCCAGGGCGATGCTCCGATCAGATATACTCTCAACGGAAAGAATCCGGGAAGGTTCTCAAAACTATATACAGAACCTTTGATCCTCGATGAGGACTGCGTGCTTAAGGCTGCAGCCGTGAGGAAGGGGATAGAACCGAGATACTTCGAGAGGAAGTATCAGTTCCATAAGGCTGTCGGCGCAGACCTCACATTCTCCCGTGCTCCGCACAGAAAGTACTGCGCAGGCGCTCCTGCCAACCTCGTTGACGCAATCAGAGGACCTCAGGTCTTCAAGCGCATCGAGTGGACGGCATGGCATGGAGATCCAGTGGACGTGACAGTAGACCTTAAAGAGGTCACATCATGCAGCAGCGTCACACTTGGATTCATCAGTGACAAGCCTTCATATGTATTCCTTCCGGAGCATGTGTCTGTGGCAGTGTCAGATAACGGTGTGGACTTCGTTGAAGTAGCTTCAAAAGAGCATGGAGTGGAGAAGGAAGACGATCCTGACATTCTCGCGGACTTCACCTATGACTTCCAACCCGTGCAGACAAGATTCGTCAAAGTGACGATAACCCCGGTAAAGGCTCTTCCGGAATGGCACTACGCCGCAGGCAAGCGCTCTTACTTCTTTATGGATGAGATAATGGTTAAATAACAAAATATTAAAATAACCTGAATTTGATTGGGTGTTCAGTGCGGTTTGTGTGTTCAATACTTTATGATGAAGACACTAAGACTGATACTGATCACCCTTTTTGCTGCCGTAGCGTGCAGCAACGACGCGGAAATCATGCCGTGTCCGGAGATTATTCCTTATCCTGCAGATGTTGAAATGAATGCCGGAACATTTGATGTAGCCGGTGCCAAAGTCGTGCTTTCAGGCGGGCTTGACAGCCTTTCCAAGGCATATCTGACTTTATTTGCAGACCATATTTCTGCTGTCGCCGGAAGTGAAGGCGGCAGAGGAAGAATCATCTTCCGCCAGGACGCTTCGATGTCCTCGGCCTGCCCGGGGCCTTTGGGAAAGGAAGAGAACTATTCGATTGAAATCACTCCAAGAAAGATAACTGTCCGTGCAGCTGGCCTGAACGGATTCGTGTATGCTGTGCAGACTCTCAAGCAGCTCATGCCATCTCAGGTTTATGGCACTGAACAGGTGTCCGGTGTCTGCTGGGAAGTCCCTTGCTGCACCATAGAAGACTCTCCTCGTTTCGGCTATAGGGGAATGCTCCTCGATGTGGCAAGATATTTCTATAATGTAGAGGAAGTCAAGAAATTCATCGACATGATGGAGATACACAAGATGAATGTCTTCCATTGGCATCTCACCGACGACCAGGGCTGGAGAGTGGAGATCAAGAAATATCCGGAGCTGACGGAAGTCGGATCCAGGAGGAGGCATACTCTCGTAGGTCATCATCACACCAGCAACGAATATGACGGCAAGCCGTATGGAGAAGGAATGTGGTATTCACAGGAGCAGATCCGTGATGTCGTGGCATATGCTGCGTCAAAGGGCATAACCGTAATTCCGGAAATAGACCTTCCTGGTCATATGATGGGAGCCCTCGCCACTTATCCTGAGCTTGGTTGCACCGGCGGTCCTTATGAGGTGATGGGCAAGTGGGGCATCTCCGATGACGTCCTCTGCGCAGGCAAGGATGTTGTCTATACGTTCCTTGAAGATGTGCTTGCGGAAATTTGTGACATGTTCCCGTCTCAGTATATCCATATCGGTGGCGACGAGTGCCCTAAGGTTCGCTGGGAGGCATGTCCGGACTGCCAGAAGAAGATAAAGGAGCTCGGACTGGCAGATGATGAGAAGCATGCTGCGGAGCATTATCTGCAGAGTCATGTGATGCGTCACATGTCTGATTTCCTTGCCCAGAGAGGCAGGAAGATCATCGGCTGGGACGAGATGCTCCAGGGCGAACTCGCTCCCGGTGCCACAGTAATGGCATGGCGAAAGACAGAGAACGGACACAAGGCTGCAAGACTGGGCCACGATGTGATCATGGCCACAAGACCATATCTCTACCTTGACAGATATCAGTCAGAGGACAAGGCGGCGGAGCCGCTTGCCATTACAGGATATCTTCCTGTAGACATGGTGTGGTCGTTCGACCCTTACAAGTCTGAAAAAGAGGATGCTGAACTGCTCACAGATGAGCAGAAGTCCCATGTCATAGGCATCCAGGCCAGTCTGTGGACAGAGTACATATCGACATATGACCATCTTGAATATATGCTGTATCCTCGTATGGATGCTGTGTCTGAAGTGCAGTGGTGCTGTCCTGAAAACAAGGACTGGGACCGATTCAGAAAGGGGCTTGACCGCATGAGGGTAGTATACGACATCATGGGGTACAATTATGCCACACATATCTGGGGAGAGTAATTTGAAGAGATGGACGAAAGCAGACTCATAGAATTGATTCGGGAAGGGGATCCGCTCAGTTTTGAGATCCTCTTCCAGAAGTATTATGTCCGGTTCTATAATTTCGTCCTCAACCTGACCAAGAATCCTCAGACAGCGGAAGACATCGTTCAGAATGTCTTCATGAAGATCTGGATAAACCGCAAGAATCTACGTCCGGATCAGTCTATCCATAATTATATATATGTGCTGTCCAAGCACGAGGTGCTCAATCATCTCCGTGACAGAAAAGTCTATACACAGGTCGAGAGACTAGTGATGGCGGAACAGCCGTATGAGGCGGTCACGGATCAGAACATGGACCTCAAGGAGCTTGATGACAGGATCCGCAAGTTTATCGCCGCCATGCCAGAACAGCGCCGCAAGGTGTTCCTCCTGAGCAGATACAGAGGCATGGGCAACAAGGCGATAGCCGAGCTGATGGGCCTGTCGGTCAGGACAGTGGACAGACATATAAACCTGGCCTTGACAAGTCTCAGGAAGGAGTTTTTGAAAATCAACTAGTTATGACAACAGATAGTGAAAAGCAATGGCTGAAGAGCCAGTACGAGAACAAGGAGGCTGATCCTTCGGAAATAGGTGACTGGATTCTGGAGAACGGTGATTCTCCGGAGTTCGACAGCATGATGCTGGAGCTCCTCGAGACTACCGAGTATTTTGACCCGGTAAGTTCTTCGCAGGGCTATTCTTTGTTCAAGGCCAGAGTGAAGGAGCACGAGAAGAGCTGCAGGAGAGCCAGGGTACTGAAGGTGCTCAAGAGCTTCGAGCATGTGGCGGCATTGCTGCTCATCCCGGTTTCTGTCCTGACTTTCTATATGGGCGGCAAGGCATCCGATGTGGAGTGGCTTGAAGCCAATACTTCTGCGGGACAGAAGATGGAGGTTGTGCTTCCGGACGGCTCAGGCATGACCCTCGGTCCGTCGACAAAGCTGATCTATCCGTCAGCCTTTACAGGAGAGGAAAGGAAGGTCTTCGTGCTTGGCTCTGTCTATGCCGACATCGAGAGTGATGCGAAGAAGCCTTTCGTCGTATCGGCCGGAAGTCTTGATGTGAGGGTTCTCGGAACCGAATTCCAGCTGAATTCATACGAAGATGATTCTGAAGTCGAGGTGGCTCTCGTGGATGGAACAGTGCAGCTGCATAACAAGGCAGACAACAGGGAAGTGACCATGCGTCCCGGAGACATTGTCTGCTATGACAAGGCATCAGGAAACTTCATAAGGAAGAACTTTGCGGCCGGATATTACAAGGATATTCTTGAAAACGGAGGCTTCCAGTTTGTGAATCAAAGACTTGGAGATATCGCTTCATGTCTTGAAAGACATTTTGCCGTGAAGATACATATAGATGATGCGAACATAGCAAACGAGCGTTATTTCGCCTCGTTCATCAACAATGAAAGCGTTGACGAGATTCTCAGTGTCCTGAATGCGCAGAACTATATGAAGATAGAACGCAACGGGAAGATCATTCACATTTCACGTAACAACTAACATTACAAAATAAAACCAATAACAATGGAACTGACCGGTATGAAACTGTCAATGACATTGCGAAGGATACTCCTGACTGTCTGTGCAGTCGTCTGCTTCGGCGTGGGAGTTTCGGCGCAGAACATTGACATCAGGCTGAAGGATGTCACAGTCCAGACAGCCATCATGGAACTGCAGAAGAAGTATGGATATTCTGTAGTTGTCAAATCTACTGAGCTGGATCTCTCTAAAGTGATCTCAGTAAATATCAAGGACAAGAATGTCAAGGATGTCGTTGCTGCCATCTTCGAAGGCCAGAATGCAGACATCACGATCACAGGAAAGAACATCGTGGTAGCCAAGGCAAAGCCGGCCGATGCCGTAAAAAGCATTACCGTTACAGGTATAATCATGGATGAGAATGACTTGCCTGTGATCGGTGCTGCGGTATTGCAGAAAGGCGACAGCGACAATGGCGTTGTGACAGGACTTGACGGCGAATATGCCATCACAGTGCCCTCGAACTCATATCTTATAGTGTCATGCATAGGATATAAGGAGGCGAGTGTGCCAGTCAACGGTAATGCGACAGTCAATGTGAGCCTTGCGCTGGACTCTGAACTTCTCGAGGATGCCATCGTCGTCGGATATGGCATTGCGTCGAAGAAACTCGTCAGCTCGTCGATTGCATCTGTCAAGATGGAAAGCATCGACAGAGGAGCCGAGCTTGACCCTATGAAGGCCCTCCAGGGACGTGTGACAGGTGTGTCGATCTCGAACTCGTCAGGTATCCCTGGCTCGACCCCTATGGTTGTCGTACGAGGAGTCAGCTCTATTTCCGGAAATTCATCGCCTCTTTATGTTGTCGACGGAATTCCTGCAGAGTCTTATCCGAACATCAACGCTGCTGATATCGAGAGTATGGAGGTTCTCAAGGACGCATCTGCAACAGCCATCTACGGATCACGTGCGAATGCGGGTGTCATCCTCATCACCACCAAGTCCGGTAAGAGCGGAAAGACCAAGGTCAATGTATCCGGCCAGTATGGTTTCGCGCAGATTGCCAAGGATATTCCGATGGCGAATACCGAGCAGTGGATCGATGTGATGCAGACTGCCATCGACAACTATAATGTGCAGATGAACGACCTCAAGGAACTTACTCTTCCGCAGGAAGTGCAGACAGCTCTCGCAAATGGCGATCCACTCCCGAACTTCGATTGGCTCGGATGCATCTCACGCAAGTTTGCGATGCGCGGTGGAGCAACAGCAAGTCTCGAGGGTGGTAACGAGAAGACCACTTTCTATGTTTCTGCCGGTGCCGAGACACAGGAGGGATATATCATCAAGACAGATTTTGCAAAATATACCGGACGCGCCAAGTTCTCTCACAAGATTGCTGACTGGCTCAAACTCAACCTCAATCTCTCGGGCTCATTCTCAAGATATGACAAGGTTGAGGAGACCGACGGATCTCTCAAGGTGCTCCGTGCGGCACGCGAGGAGCAGCCTTTCTATGGCCCATATAATCCGGACGGAACATGGAGGGTCATGACTGAACATGGAATCTGCCGCCACAACCCTCTCAACGCAATTCTCGAAGAGGATTACTACATCAACAAGACGCAGCTTCAGGGAACAGTCTCGTTCGACGTGACTCCTATCAAAGGACTCAAGTGGACCCCGTCTGTGAGCGGATACAGCATCTATGACAAGACCATCAAGAAGCTTACTGAAAACAATACAGACCGTGGATACAAGGACGGTTGGGCTGCGCTCAGCGAGCAGAAGGACCACAGCTTCCGCTATCTGATCGACAACGTCATCTCATATAACAACGAGTGGGACAGGCTGATGTATTCGGCTATGGTCGGTCATTCGTTCGAGAAGTATGAATATGAGACCTTCGGTGCAAAGTCAGATAATTATGCTAACGAGGCTTATCCGTCTTCGTCTTTCGATCTGATCACTTCAGGTACTCAGATCTATGCCGGCAGCATAGGTTATAATGCATACGCCCTGGAGTCTTACTTCTTCCGTGGTGCTGCAAACTGGGACAACAGATATATCCTCAATGTATCCTTCCGTGCTGACGGATCCAGCCGTTTCCCTAAGGACAACCGTTACGGATTCTTCCCTGCAGGCTCTCTTGCATGGATCATTTCGAACGAGAAGTTCATGCCGAAGACTGATGTCCTTAATGAACTCAAACTCCGTCTCTCTGTCGGACAGACCGGTTCAATGGCAGGTATCAGCAACTGGGCGGCCATGTCGCTTGTAGGTGCAGGTGCTTCTTATGACGGAGCTTCGGGATTTGCGATATCTTCATCTGCCCAGAACATCAAGTGGGAGAAGTCGACAAAGTATAACGTGGGTATCGACTACGAACTCTTCAGTGGCAGACTCTATGGAAATCTGGATGCCTACTATTCACGCACCGACGACCTGCTTTATGCAAAGCCGGTGCATGCTACAACAGGCTACACCTCCCTTACATCGAATATCGGATCCATCAACAACGTCGGTGTCGAACTGACAGTCGGAGGCCGCATCATTGACCGCGAGTTCAAGTGGGATATGAGCGGTAATCTGTCATGGGGCAAGAACCGTCTTGTGAAACTTCTTGACGGAACCGACATCATCATCGTGACACACAGCACCCTTTACGGTGGCAACAAGCATGCTCTTATCATAGACCAGCCTATCTCAACCTGGTATATGCTCAAGGCTGACGGCATATATCAGAGGGATGAGGATGTTCCTGAGAAGCTTTATGCAAAGGGAGTACGTGCAGGTGACGTGATCTATGAAGATATCAACGGTGACGGTGACATCAATGACTACGACCGTCAGATCTGCGGCAAGGCTACTCCTGATTTCTTCGGAGGTATCAACTCAAGCATGTCATACAAGGGCTTCGACCTCAATATCTTCTGCCAGTACTCTGTAGGTGGCAAGATATTCTCGGCATGGAAGGGCGCCGGTCAGGAGGGTACTGAGCATCTCGGACTCTCATCCGGCAGCGTGAACATGGATGGCGCAGGTGTGACATCATACTTCAATGTCAGCGAACATGCCGCTCTCAATTACTGGAGAGGCGAGGGAACATCGAACACGATGCCGCGTCCATTGCTTCAGGGTGCTCACACAGGATATGATGTGGACTACAATATCCTTACTTCGTCACGTTTCCTCGAGGATGCATCATATTTCAAGATCAAGACAATCACTCTTGGCTACAACTTCCCGCAGAGATGGATGGACAGGATAAAGATGTCGGGATTGAGGGTTTACCTCTCAGTTGACAACGCCTTTACTTTTACCAGGTATTCGGGATATGATCCGGAGGCGTCGATGTCTTCAAGCCCTTCTGCAGGCGCTTATGGAACAGATTTCGGCTATCAGCCGACTATGAGGTCGTTCATGGCAGGAGTACAGTTCAATTTTTAACCGATGACACAGATGAAAAGAATATTGATGTTTGGAGCGTGCATGCTCCTGCTTGCGGGCTGTGCAAAACAGTTGGATGACATCCGTCCGAAGGACAAGATATCATCTTCTGCAGTAAACGAGGCTGACCTGAGCAAGCTTACTAACGGAGTTCTCAACCGTATGGAGAGCCTCACCGTATCATTCTGGTGCGATGGAGACTATCTTGGAGAAAATTTCACTTCAGGTCCTGGCTTTGACTATGCCGACTGCCACGGAGAAATCGTGGCGACATCGTCATCATGGGCAAAGAGCAGATGGCAGACCGGTTTTGTCGCCTTGATGCATATCAATGAGCTGCTCAAGTCAGCCAATGCCGCAAATCCGGATAATGCTGCGACAAAGCAGGCGAAGGGAACAGCGTATTTCCTCAGGGCTTATGTCTACTATCATCTCGTGACACGTTTCGGCAATGTGCCGATTCTCAGAAGCCCTTCAATGGATGTTGTGCCGATCTCGAAGGAAGCTGAGGTGTGGGCTTTCATCAAGGAGGACCTTCTCGAGGCAGAGAAATACCTTGAGAAGGTGACCAACGTATACCGCCCTTCTGATGAGGCCTGCTGGGCTCTCATGTCCAAAGTATGTCTCTGGACCGGAGATAATGCAAATGCAGTCAAATATGCAGACATGGTGATCGACAGCGGTTTCACCCTTGGCAAGACCAGTGAAGAATATGCTTCTATGTTTGTGGCCGGCAATTCAAGCCGCGAAACCGTATTTGCGCTGGCAAACAAGCGTTCAAGCAGTTTCCTCCGTATTTTCGAGAAGATGAATGACACAGATGCGTCGTTCAACTATTCGATGGCGGAAGAGCTTCGCACAAGTCTCTTCGCCGATTCATATGGAACAGGTGACATCAGAAAGGATCCTACCTATAATCCTGCGTTCCCGGTACGTATCATCAAGTTCCCTAATGGCGGACAGAATATGGGTCAGTTCATTGCCAATGATGATCCTTCAGCATCTCCTATCATGGTGTTCCGCCTTGCTGATGCCTATCTTACCAAGGCTGAGGCTCAGGGTGCCTCTGCCGGTCTCGCTACTATGAAGACCTTCATGACAAGCAGATATGCTGCAGTCGACCTCCCTGCATCTATGGATGAAAAGGAATTCCAGAATCTCGTTCTTGACGAGAATAACAGAGAGTTCTATGCAGAAGGCCGCAGATGGTTCGATATAAAGAGGACAGGCCGCACTGACCTATACAAGACATGGAATGGTCGTGACCATCTCCTTTATTGGCCTATTCCTCAGGATGAGATAGACCTCGTTGGCGAGGATGTCTATCCACAGAATCCAGGATATAATAAATAACCATAAACAATTATTTATATTATGAAAAGATTTGCATTGACTATTATGGCGGCATTCGCTGTTTTTGCTGCCTGTACAGAGAAGGGACCTGATTCAGGTACCGGTACGGGAGAGCCGCTGGTGGCTGATTTCACAATTTCAGTCAATCCTTGTAAGGTAGGTGAAGAGGTTGAACTCAAGGCCACTGCCTCAGGCGGTGTGACCCCTTACACTTTCACTTGGGAATTGGGCTCTGACATCAGACTTGAGGGACAGGACCAGAAGTACACATTCGAGAAGAACGGTGCCTATGTGACAAAACTGACTGTAGTCGACAAGGCAGGCAACAAGGTCGAGAAGAGAAAGAATCTTGTTGTAAATCCTGCTGAGGTCAAGGAACAGGGTACTGTGAATCTCTTGTGGGCTGGCAAGGTTACAGGCTACAACGCCTGGTCATCTCCTGCAGTAGCTGATGACGGAAGCGTCTATGCGACTTCGCAGAGCAGCACTCTCTACAAATTCAGCGCAAACGGTGATCTCGTATGGGAGAAGGTGATCAATAATGTCGAGGGCTCGAACACTCAGGGTACTCCTTCGATCGATGCTGACGGTACCGTATTCATCGGAACTGGTACAAAGAACGGTTCTGCAAAGGTTTATGCATTCAATCCTGACGGAACAGAGAAGTGGGTGTTCACTGACTTCTGGTGTGCTCCTACCCAGACATTGTCACCATCATACAACTCTCCTATCGTCGGTATCGGTGAGAATAACGTATACTTCGGAAACTGCGGTACTGCAGGAACAATGATCGCTGCTGACAAGGCGACAGGTGCACGTGTGGCATGGCAGATGAATGAGAAAGGCGGTGGTCCTGCCGGCGGTGTACGTTCAGGTGTAATCATCACAAAGGGTGGAATGCTTCACTGGGGCGGTGGAGTATATGGCTTCTTCGGCGCTTCAAAGAATACTGTAGACGGAGCCAACAACAGCGGTGTTGCATGGGCATGGTCGACATGGAGCGCATCTCCTGACCGTTCTCTCAACAACAACCAGGGTGCGATTGCGCTTGCTACAGTCGGTGGCAAGACCTGCCTCGTGGGTGTCTACACTGACGAGACTAACAATGGCCCGAAGGTTTATGCTCTTGATTCTGCAACAGGTGAAGTTGTCTCTACATACTATGTGACAGATTCTCCTGCAATGGACAACGGAAGCGTTGCTGTTACTGCCGAAGGAAATATCGTAGCTACCCTCAACTTCTCGAACGGCCAGACAAACGGTGGTATCGTGGTTGTGAAGCCTACCTCGCCAGAGGGAACAAAGGTTGCTGAATACAGAGTTCAGGAGAAGGTGTCTTGTACTCCTGCAATCGATGCAGTGGGTAATATCCATTTCGCTACCGAGTCAGGCAACTACTATGTTGTCGACAAGGACTGCAAGCTCGTTGTGAAGAAGTCTCTCAAGGACCTCGTGCTTGCTGACAGCCGTTATAAGGATACATTTGCTAATCTCGACGCAGCAAAGGTGTGGAGTTCTCCTGTAATCGGTGATGACGGTAAGATCTATCTCCAGTTCACCAACAATGACGCAGCCAAGAAGAGAGAGTTCGGTCTCCTCGTATGTATGCAGGTGCCAGAGTGCCAGGGTCCTGGCAACACAGACTGGCCAATGATCGGTCAGAACCGTCGTCATACAAACAATCAGAAGTAACATAGATCGGGATGAAAGTTCTCAAATATATTTCACTGGCGCTTTTCTCTGCTGTTCTGGCACTCGGATGTTCCGGATGCTCGGAGCAGCAGGGCGAGGAGCCTGATGTTCCGCAGCAGGTGACTCCGTCCAGGCCTGCGGACCTGATGACTCTTTTCTATGAGCTGATCGAGCAGCAGGCAGGTGTGAATCCGCGCGAAAAGGTGTACATCGTCGCTCACAGAGCAAACACCCGCGAGGGAATCAATAAGAGACTGCCGGAGAATTCGCTTGAAATCATCCAGGTTGCAATTGAGTCTGGCGTTGTCGATATGATTGAAGTCGATGTGCGTCCGACTAAGGACGGTGTGCTCGTACTTATGCATGATGCGTCTGTAGCACGTACAACCAATGGTACGAAGAATGTCTCAGACATGACTTATGCCGAGATTCAGGAGCTTGACATGAACCGTGAGGATGATAAGGTGGTTACAGGTATAAAAGTACCAACCCTCAAGGAAGTGTTCGAACTGTGCAAGGGCAAGATGTTCATCAATCTTGACATTCACAGCAAGAACGTACCGGTAGGTCAGCTTGCAGCCCTTATTCAGGAGTGCGGCATGACCGATCAGGTGATGATCTATTCCAAGAAGGAAGAGCTCGTAGAGTATCAGAGCATAGATCCGAACATAATCATCCATCCTTATGTAGGCACTGTTGCGGCTGCTCTTGAATACAAGCAGTATCCGGGTGCAATGCTCTTCCAGTATGGTCTCAAATATGATCAGGACTCAGACAACTTTGCACGCGACATGAGGGCTGCAGGATGCCTTACATATACCAACATCCTCAACTATGACAAGCAGATGCTCAACGGAAACTATTCTTATCTGCAGAAATTCGTCAATTCGGAGACTGACTTCATCCAGACGGATTATGCTGAAATGGTTCACGAGTATCTTGACACTGAGGGACTCAGATAATCCATTAATCACAACACTAAATAACACAAAAATGAAGAAAGTACTTAGTATGGCTTTGGCAATGGCAATGGGATTTGCCCTTGTAAGCTGTAATGAACAGAAAGAGCCGGTAGAACCGGTTTATGAGTATTTCCAGGTCCTGACACCGGAATCAGAACTCTCTCTCCCTGCCGACGTGGAAGGTGAGGCGACTCTTGAAGTCAAGGTAAAGGCTGATTATCCTGAATTTGACGTGACCGTTGACGGTGAGTGGCTTACTTATGTGCCGGCAACAACAAAGGCAGAGGCTGATGCTGTAGAGTCTGTCCTTAAATTCACTTACGCGTCAAACGATGTTTACGAAGTGCGTACAGCTACTGTTACAGTTACATCTAAGGAGACAGAACTCGCTCAGTTCGTTGTAAGCCAGGCGGCAAAGATGTCGGAAGAAATCAAGCCGGTATGGGTCTACAAGGTGGCAGAAGGCACTTCTGCAAAGATGGAGGGACTCCACCCGGCAGTAGATGCAGCAGGCAATGTATATGTGACAGAGTCCACTACTACATCACTCTATAAGATCCTTCCTGACGGCACCCTTGGTTGGACTATCGCCATGGTACCTACAGCAGAGTCGGCTGATCCGTTCAGCGGTCAGTTTTCAGTTCCTTCAATCGAAGCTGACGGAAGTGTCGTTTACGCAGGTGGCGGATCATCTGGCAACGGATGCTACTTTGCAATCAACGCAGCAGACGGATCTATGAAGTGGGAGTTCTCTTCTGACAAGTTCTGGGCTGCAAATGGAGCTATCCCTAACCCGAAGATCAACAGAATCAATGCAGCTATCGGCGAGAAGTGCATCTACATCGGTAACGGTGGTACTACAGGAACTGCATTGGCAATCAACAAGACAACCGGTGAAAGGGTTTCTTATGTTTCAAACAAGACCGATGGTACAGGTGGTCCTGCAGGCGGATGTAACTCAGGTATGTCAGTGACAAAGAACGGAATTGTAATGTTCCGTGCATCTTATGGAGCCTTCTCTGTAAACACAGCGTCTATGGACAATGCAGGTGAGGCTGGCTACGTGCCGTTCGGTGCACAGTATCGTGACAAGAGCATGACTACTCACAATGCCAACATCGCTTGCTTCACAATGGACGGAAAGGATTATTATACATTCTTCGGAGCAACAGATGCAGGCATGAACGTGATCTGGGGACCGATCAACGCAACTGACGAGCTCGCTTCATATCAGTCTGACGGCGCTCCTACATGGACAACTCATCAGATTGCAGGTACAAAGAAGCAGGATCAGGGTGGTGTTGTCATCGGCCCAAGAAATGAAATTATCGTATCTCTCAAGAACAATTCAACAGTTCCGGGAGGAGTATATGCAGTTGACCCTGCTACAAACAAGATGGCTTGGAGATATGAGATAAACGTTGATTGTGCTGGTACACCTGCAGTTGACAAGGCTGGCAACGTACATGTTATCGACGACGCCGGTACTTATTATATCCTGAAGCCGAACTATGAGACACAGAGTGCAGAGCTTCTCAAGTCTGCATCTCTTAAGGATATTTATGCTGAAGTGCATAACCATACATGGAATGAGGGAGATGTCTGCAAGGCATATGGTACGGTAATCATCGGCAATGATGGTAAGATGTACTGCTCTGTATTCTTCAGAGATAGCTCGAAGACTGCTCTTCTTTCTGCAGTATATTGCCTTGAGTCAGGCCTTTGCAAGGGCGTGGGTGACACTCCATGGCCTCTTAAGAATGCAGATTGCCGCAACTCGGGAAATCAGGTCAAATAGCAGACTTTTATAAAGAATCTTTTTGGGAGTGGCTTTGACAGTCACTCCCTTTAATTAGTAAAATATGCAAAGAATATTTAGCCTTGTCCTGCTTGCTTTGGTACTGGCAGGATGCGATAAGGAGAAAGGCCCCTCTGCAAAGGATTACAGCGGTCTGATGATTACGGAAATTGCTGCCAATGCGGATAAGCCGGCGACGGATTCGTGGGTTGAAATATATAATTCGGCGTCGCGCGACGTCAGTCTGTCCGGTCTCGGATTGTATGTCTTTGATGAAGATTCAGATGGAGAGGAACTGACCATAATGGATGAGATGGTCATCAGGGCTGGTGAGAGACTCGTGTTTTCAACAGCTGATATGACTCTTGTCCGAGGTATTTCATCTGCTTCGGATTTCCAGCTCGTATTGGGACTTTCTGCAAATAAAGATATTGTTGACAGATTCTCGCGTGATAAACTTGAGAATGCTGGTCCGACTGAGAGATTCGGATCTTACCAGAGGATTCCTGAGAAGGACGGCGATTGGGTGATAACAGCCCAGGCAACAAGGCGTATGGAGAATTTTGACGCAAAGCCGAATGGAATCTGGGTGTGGAGTACGCATATGGATGCGTGGATTGCAGATGACTTCAAGGTGCTGAAAGACATGAAGAAGCTGGGGTATGACCATATCCTGTTGAACTATTATTCTTTCGATGCTCCGGAAAATATGGACAAGGCCCGCCAGATAGTGACAGCCGCTAAGGAGCAGGGGCTTAAGGTGCACGCTTGGATGCAGGTCTTCAAGGAGGATGGTACATGGCTGAACCCGATTGAGAATCTCACAAACCGTCAGGGCCGTTACAAGCAGGAAGAGTTTGACAGACTCATCGGAAAGGCGAACAGATATATAGATGAGTTCGATGTAGATGGAATACATCTTGATTATATCCGTTTTTCAGGCTCGGGGACAGGTATAGCAAACTTTAACAATTACGATAACGGTGTGACTGCCAGTGGTGCCATAAACGAATTCTGCAGGCAGCTGAGAAAGTCGATTGACTCTCGTCTTGAAGGCGTCATTCTTTCTGCAGCTATGGTTACATCAAATGACGTGATGTATTATTTCGGCCAGGATCCGACTGCCATGGGCGAGTATATCGACATACTTATTCCGATGGCATATAAATCCACTCCGAACAGAACATATGACAGTAGTTGGATAGTCAATAAGTGTCATGAGTTCACTTCCGTTACTGATGCGCAGGTCTGGGCCGGAATACAGACATATACTCATTATTCCGGAAGTCAGAACGTCAAGGGTATGACAGCAGCAGAAGTCCTTGCAGATGCAGAAGCTGTCGGTGCTTCAAATTGCAGCGGCCTTGTGCTGTTCAGATATGCCTTGGGAGAGTTTCCTGATGTGAATGATCTGTGGAAATAAAGAAAAATGATGACCCAGGGTCATCATTTTTTTGCTGCTATATAATCTTTGTAGTCTTCCATCGAGCGGAGGACGACGTCCTTCGCTACGTCCGGACCGTAGATGCTGATGAACTTCATTCGTTCTGTGTGCTCTCCGGGGATGTCCTTGTATGTGCTGAAGTAGTGGATCAGGCGGCGGATGATTGCCGGCGGCACCTGCTCGATGTCCGTCATCGCTCCGTATACCGCGTCGCTCATGAGCACTGCAATGATCTTGTCGTCAGCCTGGTTGTGGTCCAGAAGCCTGAGACCTCCGATGGGGCGAGCCTTGGCGATGATGTCTCCATGGGTCACATCCTTCTCCGTCAGGATGCAGATGTCCAGAGGGTCGCCGTCACCTTCCACGTCGCTTCTGACGAGCGCCTTGTTGGTGAGCTCCGCCATCTTAGGTCCGCAATATGTCCTTGGAAGGAAGCCGTAAAGCGATGGGACTATGTTGGAGAACTTCTGTGGCCTGTCAAGGGTCAGGTAACCGGACTCCTTGTCCACTTCGTATTTCACTGTGTCTGTCGGCACGATCTCGATGAATGCCCTTACCTCTTCAGGTACCTTGTCTCCGAGGCTGATTCCATGCCAAGGATGGGCCTTGTGCGCTTTCTGATAATTCATGGCTGATGTTTTAGAACACACAAAGTTATAAATTATTTGTCATTCTGCGCATCGCGAAGAATCTTTTCTCCGACAATTCGTGCTGCTATGCCTACAAGTTCCTCGCATGGGCGTTTCTTGTAATATTCAGGAGTGCGGTCCGACGGCACCGGAGATTCTGCCGGTGCCGGAGAGCTGCTTCCCATAGGCACGAGCCCCAGGAGTTCCTTGCATACTATCGAGCCGTTGATGGCCTTGAAGTCTCCGGCCATTTCCTGCACTAACGCATAATTTGCTGTGCGCCATTCCTTTACGGACGGGTCTGATGCCGGCCTCATAAGTCCGGCCAGCATTACCATGCCGCTGACGCTTCCGCATACCTCGCGCATCCTGCCCATGCCTCCGCCGAAGCCGGAGGACAGCGCGGCTGCGGTCTGGTCATCAAGACCAAAGACATCATTATATGCCAGCACGACGGCCTGGCAGCAGTTGTAGCCGTCTTCCTTGAAAAGCCGCCTGGCTTTCGCTACTCTTTCTTCGATGTTTATCATATGTTTAGTGACACTTATTGTGTTGATATATAAGTCGTTACAAGTATGCGCGTGCCGCCAAAGGGGAGCATGTGGGTGTTGGGAATGTGTTGGCTGTCAGTGGTTTATGTGTCACCTTACATTCTGCTGATTTTCACGACATTCTTCAGGTTCCTGATCTGGGATGTCACCTTGTCGAGCTCCAGGCTGCTTGGCACAGCGATCTTCATGGTGATTTCGTATGTGCCCTGTCTGTCGTTCTCGACTACGTTGAACATCCTTATCGATGCCCTGAACGAGTTGACTATGTCCATGATCTCGTTGATCACCGAAGGCTCCAGCGCAGCGCTGATCCTCAGGCCTGTCTGGAAGTTGCCGGTGCTCGGAGTTTCGCTCCACTTGACCTTCTGGATCCTGTATGGATACATCTCTATGAGCCTTGCGGCGTTAGGACATGACATCCTGTGGATCTTGATGCCTTCGGTCCTGGTCACGAAGCCGAACACGTCATCTCCGAACACAGGGTTGCAGCATCTGGCCATCCTGTAGTCTATGCCCTTGACGTTCTTGGCGTCAATCACAAGGATGTCGTCGCTGCCTTTCTCCTCGATAACGCCCTTCGGCCTCTTTTCCGGCTCGGCTGCCGTCGGAGTGCGTCCCTGTGTAATCTCCAGGATGAGATTCTTGATGTCGGCTACGTCCAGCACTTCCTCGCCGATTGCAGCATAGAAGGCGTTTATGGTCTTGTACTGCAGTTTCTTGAGTATGGCTGCCAGCACTTCGTCATCCAGCTCCATCTTCCAGTTCTTCAGGCGGCGGCTCAGGAGTTCCTTGCCGTCTGCCGCCTTCTGGAACTCCGCCTCGCTGAGCTTCTGGCGGATCTTGTTCCTGGCTTTGTTGGTCACTACGAAGTTCAGCCAGTCAGGCGAAGGCTTCTGGTTCTTGCCGGACATTATGTCCACGACGTCTCCGGTCTTCAGAGGCTCGTTGATCCTGACTGCCTTTCCGTTTACTCTTCCGCCCGTGCACTTGATGCCGAGATTGGTGTGTATGTCGAATGCGAAATCAAGCACCGTGGCTCCTGCAGGCAGCTTCCTGAGCTCTCCCGATGGAGTGAATACGAAGATTTCCTTGTCCTGAAGGTTTATGATCTCGTCCTCATAGTATGATGCCATAGGGTCACCTTCCGAGCCCAGAGGGCTCTCCAGGGCCTTCCTGACTGCCGTCAGCCACTTGTCGAGCGTCTCCTCGTGCCTTATGCCCTTATATGACCAGTGAGAAGCGAGGCCGCTCTCTGCCATGTCGTCCATCCTCTTGGTTCTGATCTGGACTTCCAGTGAGCTTCCTTCCTTGTTCTTGACCGTTATGTGAAGCGATTCGTATCCGTTCGGTTTCGGGTTTGATATCCAGTCGCGAAGTCGCTTGGTGTCGGACTCATACTCCTCGGTCACGTATGAGAAGACCTTCCAGCACAGAGCGTGCTCGGTAGCCCTGTCGGCCTCGCAGTCGATGATGAACCTGATGGCGAACACGTCGAACACGCCTTCGAACGGCACCTTCTGCTTCTTCATCTTCTTGTAGATGGAGAGAGCTGTCTTGGTGCGGACCTTAAGCTTGTAGATGATGCCCTCGTCGTTGAGTTTCTGCTTCAGGGGCTCTATGAACTGCTCCATGAGCTTTTCTCTGTCAGCCTCTGTGCTCTTGAGCTTGTTGGTTATCGCCCTGTACTGCTCCGGCTCGGCATATCTGAAGTAGATGTCCTCCATCTCGCTCTTGATGTTGTAGAGCCCGAGCTGGTGGGCGAGGGGAATGTAGAGCATCTGCGTCTCCAGGATCTTCCTTTCCCTTGAAAGCTTGGGGAACATGTCGAGCGAACGCATGACCTCGAGCCTGTCCGCAATCTTGAGGACAGTCACGCGAGGGTCGCGGGAGTATGAGACTATGAGCTTCTTATATAGCTCCGCCTCAAGTCTCGTGTCTTTCGGCTTGATGGTGGAGATCTTGTTCAGACCGTCCACGATGGTGTATACGTCCTTTCCGAAACCGGCGCTTCTGATGTCGGTTTCAGGGAAGAATCTCGTGGCCTCGTGAAGGAACACCGCTGCGATGCACTCGGCCGAGAGGCCGATCTCGTCGCAGGCGATCTTTGCCACGGCGATCGGATGCTCGATGAACGGCTGGCCGTTGCCGCGGGTCTGGCCCTTCAGGGCCTCTGATGCTATGTTGTAGGCCTTGAGGATGAGGTCCTGTCCGGCCTGGTCATATCTTTCTAGTACCATAATATAATTATCTTAACCCCCACAGCCCCCTGTCAGGGGGCACTTCGGCCCTGCCCGGGCCGGTCTTCGAAAACTTGCAGTTTTCTTGACTTGGGCAAGTTAAACTTGCCTTTATTTCCATACTTTCAAATATTGTTGCAGCGCCCACATCTCGTCGCGGTATTTTGCCGCGGCCTGGAAGTCGAGGGCTGCTGATGCCTTTTCCATGTTCTTTTTTGCGTGCTCTACGGCTTTCTCGACCTGTTCGCGTGTCATCGAACGGATCACAGGATCCTGGAGGACTGCCGCCAGGTCGGCCTGCAGGTATCCGTCGACATATGCCGAGTTGCTGTCGCGTTTCGAGTCGTGGCCCAGACCTACGCTGATCTCGCCGCGTCCGAGTTCTGTAGGGCTCGGGATATATGTAGGATCATCGTATGAGTTCGCTGCGCTGACTCTTCCTTCCTGCTGAGGCTGCTGCGGCGCCGGTCTCGCTCCTCCGACCTGATGCGGAGTGATGCCGTGAAGCTTGTTGTACTCCATCTGCTTGCTTCGCCTGCGGTCTGTCTCATATATTGTCTGCTGCATGGATTCCGTGATGGTATCCGCATACATGATCACAAGTCCGTTCACGTTTCGTGCCGCTCGTCCGGCCGTCTGCGTCAGAGCTCTTCCGCTTCGCAGGAAGCCTTCCTTGTCGGCATCCAGGATGGCTACGAGCGATACAGAAGGTATGTCAAGTCCTTCCCTCAGGAGGTTGACTCCGACCAGCACGTCGAACAGACCGTTCTTGAAGTCGTTGATGATTTCGACTCTTTCCAGCGTGTCGACATCGGAATGTATATACCTGCATCGTACTCCCATCCTGGTGAAATACTTCTCCAGCTCCTCGGCCATCCTCTTGGTGAGCGTCGTCACAAGCACTCTTTCGTCTTTCTCCGACCTTACTCTGATCTCCTCCAGAAGGTCGTCCACCTGATTCTCTATAGGACGGACCTCGATAGGAGGGTCCAGGAGGCCTGTCGGCCTTACGACCTGCTCGACGACGAGTCCTTCCGACTTCTCCAGCTCATAGTCCGCAGGAGTCGCGCTGACGAACACTTTCTGTCCGGTGATGGCCTCGAATTCGTCGAATTTCAGCGGGCGGTTGTCTGCGGCGGCAGGGAGACGGAATCCGTACTCGACGAGGACGGATTTGCGCGAGTGGTCGCCGCCGTACATAGCCCTGACCTGCGGGATCGTCACATGGCTCTCATCAATGAATGTGATGAAATCTTTAGGGAAATAGTCTATCAGGCAGAACGGACGCATGCCTTCCTCGCGGCCGTCGAAATATCTTGAGTAGTTCTCGATACCGGGGCAGTATCCCATCTCCTTGATGAACTCCAGGTCGTATTCGACACGCTGCTGCAATCTCTTGGCTTCCAGGTGCTTGCCTATGCTCTTGAAGTATTCGCACTGTGCCGCCATGTCGTCCTGGATCTGGCTTATCGCCTGCATGCTCCGCTCCTTTGTGGTCACGAAGTTTCCGGCAGGGTAGATGGATATCTCTTCCAGCTCGTCGATGAACGCTCCTGTCAGCGGGTCTATGATGGAGATCTGCTCCACCTCGTCACCGAAGAACTCGATGCGTACTGCGTTCTCTCCATATCCTATGCAGATGTCCACTGTGTCTCCCTTCACTCGGAAGGTTCCTCTCTTGAACTCGGCTTCAGTGCGTGAATACAATGCGTCCACCAGCTGATACAGCAGGCGGCTCATGCTCCGCTGCTCGCCCCGCTTCACCACGACGGTCTGTGCATGGAAATCCGCAGGGTTTCCGATGCCGTACAGGCATGAGACGCTGGAGATGACGATCACGTCGCGCCTGCCTGAAAGCAGCGCTGACGCCGCGCTCAGGCGCAGCTTCTCGATCTCGTCGTTGATGCTGAGGTCCTTCTCGATATATGTGTCAGTCACCGGCAGATATGCCTCAGGCTGATAATAGTCATAGTATGAAACGAAATACTCGACAGCATTGTTCGGAAAGAACGACTTGAACTCGCAGTACAGCTGATGGGCGAGCGTCTTGTTGTGGCTCATTATCAGCGCCGGGCGCTGGAGCTGCTCGATGACGTTCGCCATCGTGAAGGTCTTTCCCGAGCCCGTCACGCCAAGCAATGTGACGGCATCCACTCCGTCCTTAAGGGCGGAGCATATGCCTTTGATTGCGGCCGGCTGGTCGCCGGACGGCCTGTATTCCGAATCTATCTTGAATTTCATATTGCAAATATACTCAATGTTGACCAAAATTGTCCGATAAATGGTTATCTTTACTCCGCTAAAACACCTATTGTATGAAATTCAGAACACTTCTTGTCGCAGCAGTGTCTGCTGTGCTGCTTTCATCCTGTGCTTCTCAGCCGGAATGGGCTCCTGCCGGAGACCGCATCATGACTCCCTGGGGAGAGAATCTCGACCCGGAAAATGTCCTTCAGGAATATCCGCGTCCTCAGCTTGTCCGTGACCGCTGGATCAATCTCAACGGCCTCTGGGAGTATGCCATAACACCTGCAGATGCTGTTCCGGAAGAGATGGAGGGCCATATTCTCGTGCCTTTTGCAGTCGAGTCGGCACTCTCTGGCGTGGGCAGGGCTGTTACCGAAAATGATGCGCTCTGGTATGAACGCGAATTCAAGCTGCCGAAGGACTGGAAAGGCAGCAGGATCATGCTCAATTTCGGTGCCGTGGACTTCAAGGCAGAGGTCTATGTAGATGGAAAGATGGCGGGAGAACATACGGGAGGATATGCTCCGTTCTCGTTTGACATCACTGACCTTCTCGCAGGAAGCGGCAGCCATGAGCTCAAGGTCAAGGTGACCGACCCGACCGACACATGGTGCCAGGCTCGCGGAAAGCAGAAGCTTTCGCCGAACGGCATATGGTACACAGCCGTAACAGGCATATGGCAGACCGTATGGATGGAGCCTGTGTCTGAGTCGTATGTGAAAAGCTATAATGTCGTTGCAGATATAGATGCGTCTGTTGCCAAAGTTTCGGTCAATGCAGTCCTTGCCGAGGGTGATGCATGCGAGGTCGTGATCATGGAGGACGGCAATGTGATAAACAAGGGCAGGGGAACGGAGGTTGTCCTGGACGTTCCGCAGATGAAACTGTGGTCTCCGGATTCTCCATATCTGTATGATGTCGAGATCAATATAGTACGCGACGGAGCTGTCGTCGATCATGTTTCCGGCTATGCTGCGATGAGGGAGATCTCGTGCGAGAGAGACGCTGACGGCCACAAGAGGATGTGCCTCAATGGCGAGCCTCTCTTCCAGTATGGCCCGCTGGACCAGGGCTGGTGGCCTGACGGACTGTATACGGCACCGTCGGATGAAGCCCTTGTGTTTGACATTCAGAAGACCAAGGACTTCGGTTTCAATATGATACGCAAGCATGTGAAGGTGGAGCCGGCAAGGTGGTACTGGCATTGCGATCGCCTCGGAATGCTCGTGTGGCAGGATATGCCTAACATCGCCGACAATCATGGCAACAAGTGGGGCCGCAAGGCATATGACGAGGGTACGGACTATCCTGTGACTCCGGAAGGAAGAGAGAACTATTTCCACGAGTGGTCTGAAATCATTTCCGCCTTCAAGTCATTCCCTTGCATTGTCGTATGGGTGCCGTTCAATGAGGCGTGGGGCCAGTTTGACACCGAGGAAGTTGTTCAGTTCACGCGTGCCCAGGACCCTACAAGGCTCATCAACTATGCCTCAGGCGGCAACTTCGTGCGCTGCTCCGGCGACATCCTTGACTTGCACAACTATCCTCATCCGGACATGTATCTCTATGACAAGGACTATATAAATGTACTGGGCGAGTACGGGGGCATAGGCTGGCCTGTGGAAGGCCACCTCTGGCAGCCGGACCGCAACTGGGGCTATGTGCAGTTCAAGAGCGCAGACGAGGTGCTTGACACATATGAGAAATATGCGGACATGCTGATTGGCCTGATTGATGACGGCTTTGCCGGCGCCATATATACGCAGACCACAGACGTTGAAATCGAGGTGAACGGCCTTATGACCTACGACAGAAAAGTCGTCAAGCTTGACCAGGAACGCCTGCATGCCATCAATTCCAAAGTCATCGAAAGCATGAAATAACTGATGGAGATATAGGAAAAATTGTTATCTTTGCGTGATTTTGAAAACAACGTTTTAAAACAAATAGTACTATTATGGTTTATTCACACGAAGTGCAGCAGATGTGCTGCGTAAAGAAGGGACCTAACCACGGTCCGGCTCCAATTCCTGAAGAAGGAAAGTGGGTAAAATCAAAGCAGATTACTGATATCTCTGGCCTTACACACGGTATCGGCTGGTGCGCACCTCAGCAGGGTGCCTGCAAGCTTACCCTCAACGTTAAGGAAGGTATCATCCAGGAGGCTCTCGTAGAGACAATCGGCTGCTCAGGTATGACTCACTCAGCTGCAATGGCATCTGAGATTCTTCCTGGCAAGACTCTCCTCGAGGCTCTCAACACTGACCTCGTTTGCGATGCTATCAACACTGCAATGCGCGAGCTCTTCCTCCAGATCGTTTACGGACGTACTCAGTCAGCATTCTCTGAGGGCGGTCTTATGATCGGTGCAGGTCTTGAGGACCTCGGAAAGGGACTTCGTTCACAGGTTGGTACTCTCTATGGTACTCTCGCAAAGGGTCCTCGCTACCTCGAGATGGCAGAGGGTTACATCAAGACTCTCGCTCTCGACAAGAACGACGAGATCTGCGGATACCAGTTCGTACACCTCGGACGCTTCATGGACCTCATCAAGAAGGGCGTTGACGCCAATGAGGCTCTCAAGCAGGTAACAGGAACATATGGCCGTTTCTCTGAGGAGGCCGGTGCAGTTAAATACATTGACCCACGTCACGAATAATAAGGAGGAAAGACTATGATTAGAGAAGTAAAATTCGAAAGCCAGGATCGCCGTATGGCTCAGATCCTCGCAGTGCTCAACGAGAACGGTATCGCTTCTATCGAGGAGGCAAACGCAATCTGCGATCAGTATGGTCTCGATCCTTATATGACATGTGAGGAGACTCAGCCGATCTGCTTCGAGAACGCAAAGTGGGCTTATGTAGTAGGATGTGCAATCGCTCTCAAGAAGGGTTGCAAGAACGCAGCAGAGGCAGCAGAGGCCATCGGTCTCGGTCTCCAGGCATTCTGTATCCCTGGTTCAGTAGCTGACGACCGTAAGGTAGGTCTCGGCCACGGTAACCTCGCAGCTATGCTCCTCCGCGAGGAGACAAAGTGCTTCGCATTCCTCGCAGGTCACGAGTCATTCGCAGCAGCTGAAGGTGCGATCAAGATCGCAGCTAAGGCTGACAAAGTTCGCAAGGAGCCTCTCCGCGTGATCCTCAACGGTCTCGGAAAGGACGCAGCTCAGATCATCGCCCGTATCAACGGCTTCACATATGTACAGACTGAGTTCGACTACTTCACCGGTGAGCTCAAGGAAGTACGCCGCATCGCATACAGCGACGGTCCACGTGCAAAGGTTAACTGCTATGGTGCAGACGACGTACGCGAGGGTGTAGCAATCATGTGGCACGAGGGTGTAGACGTATCAATCACTGGTAACTCTACAAACCCTACACGTTTCCAGCACCCTACAGCTGGTACTTACAAGAAGGAGCGCGTGCTCGCAGGCAAGCCATACTTCTCAGTAGCATCAGGTGGTGGTACAGGCCGTACACTTCACCCAGACAACATGGCAGCAGGTCCAGCATCATACGGTATGACCGACAC
>JAFQFD010000016.1 GCA_017415715.1 Bacteroidales bacterium
AGTCTGGCAGCAAGACGGCCTACCACCAAGTCGGTAGCATCGATCACAACCCACTCCTTCTTGATATCGCCTGCCTTGAGGGATACCGTTTTGTAGCTCTGTGTGTCCATCTTGTACTTTTAAATGGTTAATACTTAATAATTTAATACTAAAAATTGCGATCCCTACACTACATAGGGGGTGCAAAGGTAAGAAGATTTTTCTTTTTAAACAAATTTTATATCGAAAGGACATTGAGCACATTGATGAGCTCTCTGTCAATCGGCTTGTCGATGCGGATCGCCTTGTTGAACGGCACGTATACTATCTGGTCGTTCTTCACTCCGACCATGATATTGCGCTGACCGTCCTTGAGGGCCTCGATGGCCGCGACGCCAAGGCGGCTGGCCAGGATGCGGTCCTGCGCCGTAGGGACTCCGCCGCGTTGGAGATGACCGAGGATGGTCACGCGCGCTTCATATTCAGGATACTCATGCACGAGACGGTCTGCATAATACTGCGCTCCGCCTGTGCCGTCCTTCTTGCTCTCTGACACGAGGACGATAGAACTGTTCTTGCTCTTGCGCACTCCCCTGCCGATGAATGTGGCAAGCTGGTCGACGTCGGTCTGATCCTCAGGAATGATGGCAGCCTCCGCACCTGTCGCGATGGCGGCGTTCTGCGCAAGGAAGCCGGCGTCGCGTCCCATTACCTCTACGAAGAAGATACGGTTGTGTGAGTTTGCGGTGTCACGGATCTTGTCCACGCAGTCCATGATGGTATTGAGGGCTGTGTCATATCCTATGGTGGTATCGGTTCCATAGAGGTCATTGTCTATGGTGCCCGGAAGGCCGACACACGGGATGTCATACTCCGCCGCAATCACCTGGGCTCCGGCGAGCGAACCGTTGCCACCGATTACTATGAGGGCGTCAATGCCCTGCGCCTTGAGGTTCTCATATGCCTTTGCACGGCCTTCCTCGTTCATGAATCCCTTGCTGCGGGCAGTCCTGAGGATGGTACCTCCGCGGTTGATGGTTCCGCTGACGCTTTCTGATGTAAAATCCTTGATCTCTCCGTTGATGAGGCCTTCCCAGCCTCTGTATATTCCCTTGACTTTCCAGCCGTTGTATATTGCTGCTCTGGTCACGGCTCTGATCGCCGCGTTCATTCCCGGCGCGTCTCCTCCCGAAGTAAGTACGCCGATTGTTGTGATTTTAGTCATATTCATATTTGTTTATCCTTGCAAATTTACTGATTTTTTTCATAGGTCCACCGAAAATCCATGCCTGATTGCGTTGGTATATATATAATAGGTGTTGCATCGGAGATTTTTTGTATTTTTGCAGTTTGCTTGAATAGTATGAAGATAGGAAACATAGAACTGGGAGAAAGGCCGCTTTTCCTTGCGCCGATGGAGGATGTGACCGACGCATCGTTCCGATTCATATGCAAGGAGTTCGGGGCGGACATGATGTATACGGAGTTCATATCCTCAGACGGACTGATCCGCGACGCGCGCAAGTCGCTGGAGAAGCTCGTGACATATGACTACGAGGCACCTATAGGCATCCAGATCTATGGCAACATACCGGAGGCGATGGTCGACGCGGCCGTCATGGCCGAGCGGGCGGCGGAGATCGCCGGAGGCCACGGCGCCGACCTGGTGGACATCAACTTCGGCTGCCCGGTGAACAAGATCGCACGCCGTGGAGCCGGCTCCGGAATGATGCGCGAGCCGGACAAGATGGTGGAGATCACCAGACAGGTCGTGGAGGCGGTGAAGCTTCCTGTGACAGTAAAGACGCGCCTGGGCTGGGACGAGGACTCGAAGATCATCGTAGAGCTGGCCGAGAGGCTGCAGGATGTGGGCATACAGGCCCTGACCATCCATGGCCGCACACGCTGCCAGATGTACACCGGAGAGGCTGACTGGACTCTGATCGGCAAGGTGAAGGAAAATCCCAGGATGCATATTCCCATAATCGGTAACGGAGATATCAATTCTCCTCAGAAGGCGAAGGAATATTTCGACAGATACGGCGTGGACGGCATCATGATAGGCCGCGCCACATATGGCCACCCATGGATATTCAAGGAGATAAGGCACTATCTCCAGACAGGTGACCTGCTGCCGCAGATGAGCGTCATCGACAGAGTCGCTCTTGCAAAGCGCCACCTGGCAAAATCCATCGAGATCAAGGGAGACCGCGTCGGCATTCTTGAGATGAGACGCCACCTGTCATGCTATTTCAAGGGTCTCCCCGACTTCAAGGAGACAAGACTGAAGCTCGTGACGCTCAATGACCCGCAGGAACTGTATGCGACGCTGGACTACATCGCCGAAAGATGGGGCGGCAACGAAGCCCCTGATGCGGGAAACGTTTATAACGTTTAGATTTCTCGATAAACCCGAAATGACAATTGAAGACTATGATTGACAAGATACTGCTTTTCCCATATTGGCTGACGCTCAAGATCAGACATATGCTATATAATACGGGACTCAAGAAGACATATACCCCTGAGGTTCCGTCAGTCTGCATCGGCAACATCACCGTCGGAGGCACAGGCAAGACGCCGCACACCGAAATGATCCTCAGGACTCTCCTGGAGGACGACCAGTGGTATGGAAAGAACATAGCCGTGCTCTCAAGGGGCTACAAGCGCAAGACCACGGGCTTCCAGCAGGTCGTGGCCGACGGCAGGGCCATAGACTTCGGCGACGAGCCTCTGCAGATAAAAAAGAAATTCCCTATGGCGACAGTAGCTGTGGACAAGTCGCGTAAAGAGGGGTGCATGTTCCTCACCGACCCGGAAAGCATAAACACATCGAAGAAAGGCAGGAAGTGCATCCACAAGGAGTTTCCGAAAGCCGACCTCATCCTGTTGGACGATGCTTTCCAGCATAGAGCGGTGAAGGCAGGCTTGTCGATAGTGCTCGTTGACTACAGCAGACCTATATTCAAAGATCACCTGATGCCTCTTGGAAGGCTGCGCGACCTGCCTGAGAGGATCAAGGCCGCGGACATCGTGATAGTATCGAAATGTCCTAAATATATGGATGCATGGGAAAGGAGCAAATGGAGCGAGGCGCTCGGCAATCCGAAGAACCTCTTCTTCACGACCATAGCATACGACACCTCGAAGTCCATATTCCCGGAGGGAGACTCGCGCTATCTGTACGCCCAGAGGCTCATACTCTTCACAGGTATCGCCAATGACGCCCCGCTTGCAAGATACCTCTGCGGCACCTACAAGATCGTCAAGCACTTCAACTTCCCTGACCATCACAAGTTCACCAAGTCAGACATTCTGTCCATCAGGGATGCGGCTGACGCCTTCCCTACCTCTGTCATCATGACTACAGAAAAAGACTGCCAGAGAGTACGTGACTCCAAGGCAGTCCCTGAATCTTTGAAGCAGAGGTTGTTCTATGCGCCTATCAAGACAGAGTTCGTCTGCCCTGAAGACAAGGAAAGGTTTACTTCTCTATTGAAGTCTTACCTGAGATAACCTCGTTCTGCACTTCTACCGAGGCTTCGTGGATGGCGTTGAACACAGCCTTTATGAAGTCTTCGGTCAGGCCGTATTCTTCACCCTTCTCTATCACTTTCGCCAGCACCGCGTCCCAGCGGGATGTCTGGAGGATGGCTATGTTGCTGTCTCTCTTGAACTCACCGATCTTGCGGCTGATCTTCATTCGCGAGCCGAGCGCATACAGAATATTCTCGTCTATGATGTCGATCTTTGCACGGAGCTGGTCGATGTTCTCCTTCCATATCGGAGAATCCGAATCCTTGTCCTTCACAGTGATCTGATTGTAGAGCAGATCGCTGAGTTCTGCAGGCGTAAGCTGCTGCCTGGCGTCGCTCAGGGCAACCGAAGGATTGCAGTGCGACTCTATCATCAGTCCTTCAAATCCGAGATCGAGAGACCTCTGGCTGATCTCGCGGATATAGTCCTTGCATCCTGCCATATGGCTCGGGTCCACGAAGAACGGAAGTTCCGGGAAGCGGTTGCGAAGCTCAATGGCCACCTGCCACTGAGGATCGTTGCGATACTGGATCTTGTCGAATGTCGAGAATCCTCTGTGGATGATGCCGAGTTTCTTTATGCCGGCACGGTTCAGACGCTCGAGCGCTCCGATCCACAGGTCAAGGTCAGGATTTGCCGGATTCTTGACCAAGACCGGAATATCCGTATCCTTGAGAGCATCTGCAATCTCCTGCACGAGGAACGGGTTGGCTGTGGTTCTGGCTCCGATCCACACAAGGTCCACTCCGAACTTCAGGCATTCGAACACATGCTTCTCGCTCGCAACTTCTGTCGCGATCTTCAGTCCATACTCCTTCTTTGCCTTCTGCATCCAGCGGAGGCCCTCGGAACCGACACCCTCAAAGCATCCGGGGTGTGTCCTCGGCTTCCATATACCTGCTCTGAAAACATTGATTCCCATATCTCTGAGACCCTTTGCGGTCTCCATCACCTGCTCCTCTGACTCCGCGCTGCATGGTCCTGCAATCACGCTCGGTCTCGGCTCGGTGAACATTCCCCACTCATACAAAGGAACAAGGTCCAATCTGATAGTTGCCATAGTTATTCGTTATCTTATAATTCTCCTGATGCGGTTAGCATCCTCTATAAGGGTGCGGACAGCTTCTTCGTCACCTTCCGCTATAGCCTTTCTGAATGCATTCATCTTATCTATATATGTATCCATCACCTGAAGGACGTTGTCCCTGTTCTGGGACAGGATCGGGATCCACATGTCCGGGCTGCTCTTCGCCAGACGGACCGTCGATGAGAAACCTCCCGACGCAAGGTCGAAGATATGCTTCTCGTCCTTCTCCTTGTCCAGCACGGTGAGCGCCAGGGCGAAAGATGTCACATGGGATATGTGGGACACATATGCCGTGTGGACATCATGATTTGAGGAATTCATATATATTGTCCTCATGTTCAGCGTATCGTACAGCTGCTCCACAGTATGCACGGCCTTCGGCGACGACTCCTCTGCATCACAGATGATGCAGGCGTGGCCGTCGAAAAGGCCCGGCATGGCAGCCCACGGACCGCTGTACTCGGTTCCGGCCATAGGATGCGTTGCCACATACTGCTTCCTCGCCTTATGGTATTTCACCGCACGGGACAGATGTTCCTTGGTCGAACATACGTCAATGACGATCTTCTCTGCAGCTTTCTGCGATGCAAATATATCAAGAATCTCCGGAAGCATCTTCACCGCAGCACCCACAGGCACGGCAAGCACGACCAGATCACTCTCCTCAACGCATTCCTGCAGCGGCACCACCCTGTCGGCCAGGCCGATCTTCTGGGCGGCGGCCGCATTCAGCGGCTCCGCCTCGACGCCGAGGACCTCCTGCGCAAAGCCCTTGCGCTTGAGGTCGATGGCCATGGATCCGCCTATAAGTCCCAGTCCTATAACTCCTACCTTCATAAACACGCGTTTATTCTAACTAACTGTCTCCCAATTATTTAATATGCTTAGCCTGCCTTCCTCGCCATGCAGGCTAGACTATTCAATCGACTGATTATCAAACCGTTGCACTAAACGGCCAATGCGGCGTTTTGCTTCACGCAGCACTTCCGGCTTGGCGCAGAGCGAGATGCGGATGTAGTTTTCGCCGTTCCTGCCGAATATGAAGCCCGGCGTTATGAAGACTCCGGCTTCATACAATATCTTATCAGACAGCTGCTGTCCTGGAGATGTCTCGGCTTCGCCCGACATGACAGACACCTTGCCCCAAAGGAACATTCCTGATGAGTTGCTGTCGTACTTCACGCCCAGCAGGTCGAAGATCTCTCCGGCCAGGACGCGGCGGCGGGCATATTCGGCATTGAGTTCGGTGAACCATTCAGGTCCCTGCTTCAAGGCCTCGACGGCAGCAAGCTGGAGCGGCTTGAACATTCCCGAGTCCATCTGGCTCTTCACCTTGAGGATCTGGGCGATCACGTCCGCCTCGGCTGCCACCATTCCGATGCGCCAGCCGGCCATGTTGTGGGCCTTGCTGAGGGAATTCAGTTCAAGGCAGCAGTCCTTGGCGCCCGGCTGAGCGAGGATGGACAGCGGGCTGTCGTTGAGTATGAAGCTGTATGGATTGTCATTACATATCATGATGCCATGTCTTCTGCCGAAATCCACCAGTCTGGCATACAGGTCCTCCGACGCCGGAGCGCCTGTCGGCATGTTCGGATAGTTGGTCCACATGATCTTGACTCCGCTCAGGTCCATCTGCTCCAGAGTATCGAAATCCGGCTGCCAGCCGTTTTCTTCGCAGAGGTCATATGTCACAATCTCCGCCTCGACCAGTTTAGACGCCGAAGAGTATGTCGGATAACCCGGATCCGGCACCAGCACTTTGTCTCCCTTGTTCAAAAAAGCCAGGGAAATCAGCAGAATGGCTTCCTTGGAGCCGACCAGAGGCTGTATTTCTGTCTTCGGATCGAGCTGAACTCCATACCAGCGGGCATACCACTCGGCGAAAGCCTGGCGCAGCTCCGGCAGGCCGACATAGCTCTGGTAGGCGTGGCTGCCGGGCTGGAGGGCAGAGGCGCAGAGCGCGCCGACGGCCTCCTGCGGCGGCATCCCGTCCGGCGAGCCGATGCCGAGATTGATGACCGGCTCCTCGCCTGCAGCCTCACGCGCAGCATTCATGGATGCGATCTCCTTGAGCTTGCGAGAGAAGTAATATTCCTGGACCGATTCGGTCCTGTGTGCTGGGCTGATTATCATATTGCTGATGTATATTCTCCTAAAATCCTTAAATCCTCCATCAACGGCCTTACTGCCGAGAGAGCCTGCTCATAACGGACATAGTCGTCGAACTTTATGTCCACATAGAAGAAGTACTGCCACTCCTGTCCCGGGATCGGGAGGGACTGGATCCTCGTCAGGTTCATTCCATAGAACGAGAGGATGGTCAGCACGTGGGCCAGAGAGCCCGGAGTGTGTGACAGGGTGAAGCACATCGAAGACTTGTTTATCTTTGCCTTGTCCACCTGGAGGGCATCGTCCAGAATCAGGAATCTCGTAAAATTCTGCTTATATGTCTCTATGCTCTCGGCGAGGATGTCAAGTCCATAGAGTTCCGCCGCGAGAACCGAAGCGACAGCACCGACACCCATGAGGCCGTCTCCAGCCACATCTGCGGCACTTTTTGCCGTATCCTCAGACTCCACAAGCCTTATCCACGGATAGTCCTTGAAGAACTCACGGGTCTGGTTTATGGCCATGTAATGCGTACGCACCTCCTTGATATCCTCAATGGTCTGGCCTGGCAGGGCCATTAGGTTCTGCTGGATGCGCAGGAAGACCTCACCCTTGATCTGGCGATCGTACTTGCGCAGAAGCTCGAAATTCGGAAGAAGTCCTCCGGACACCGTGTTCTCTATCGCCATGACGGCAGCATCGGCCACACCGTCATTCATACTCCTGTACAGGTCGTCGAATGTCAGGCATTCGACTATATCCGGCACGGCCTGTCCGTGCTCTTCATAGAAAAGTCTCGCCGCCTGCTCGTGGAAGCATCCCTTGACACCTTGAATCGCTACTCTGCTCATATAAACAAAAATAAAACTGTCCGGCTATTGCACCGGACAGCATGATAAGTTTCTATATCAATCGATACGCAACGTCCGGTCTATCACCTTTTCAGGAAATAGAAAGAATAAAAACCGAAGCTGCTAAATCGATAAGTTCCCATAACTGGATACAAATATAGTGAATTAGATTTTTCGACAATCTCGAAATGACAAATAAATGACAACTAAACTGTCATCATGTCTTTCTCCTTTGCCGCTACGAGCTCGTCAATCTTCTTTGTGAAAGCGTCTGTCTCTTTCTGAACGAGCTGTTCGTATTCCTTCTGGAGGTCTTCCGGCATACCTTCCTTGTTTGCCTTCTTGAGCTGCTCGATGGCGTCGCGGCGCGCGTTGCGGACGCTTACCTTTGCGTTCTCGCCCGCAGCCTTCGCCTTCTTGAGAAGTTCCTTACGACGGTCCTCAGTGAGAGGCGGAACGGTGCAGCGGATGCTCTCGCCGTTGTTAGAAGGAGTGAGACCGATGTTTGCATCGAGGATAGCCTTCTCGATCGCTGAGATCATCTTCTTTTCCCATGGCTGGAGCATGAGGGTCTTTGCATCAGGAGTTGTGATCGATGCCACCTGTGGGAGAGGTGTAGGACTGCCGTAGTAGTCTACAAGCACATTGTTGAACACCATAGGGTTTGCCTTGCCGGCACGATATGTCTTGAGTTCCTCATCGAGGTGAGTGACAGCGTGAGACATCTTGTCCTTAGCAGCTGCCAGAATTTCTTTAGCTCTTGTAATCATAATATTGTAGTTTTATTTGTTTTCTATATTTTGTGACCCTGGCCCGACAATCTATACATGTACCAAAGTACCGACCTTTTCGCCTTTTACGAGGCTGGTGAGGTTGCCCTTCTGATTCATGTCGAAGACGATGATCGGCATGTTGCCCTCGCGGCAGAGCGCGAACGCTGTCTGGTCCATCACCTTGAGACGATCCTCAATCGCCTTGTCGAAAGTGAGCTCGTCATACTTCACCGCTGTCGGATCCTTCTCCGGATCTGCAGTGTAGACTCCGTCCACCCTTGTTCCCTTGAGGAGGGCGTCAGCACCGATCTCCAATGCACGGAGAGCGGCTCCCGAGTCTGTGGTGAAATATGGGTTTCCTGTGCCGCCTGCTATGAGAGCAACACCGCCGCGCTCCATGACAGCGACAGCATCATCCCTCATATAATATCTTGCCACAGGCATCATCGGAGTTGCCGTGAACACCTCAGCCTCGACTCCTGCCGAACGGATGGCCATAGCCAGACCGAGGGAATTGATCACCGTAGCCAGCATTCCCATCTTGTCGCCGTTGACCCTGTCAAAGCCTTTTCCTACGCCCTGAAGACCTCTGAAGATGTTGCCTCCGCCAATAACTATGGCTACCTGAAGGCCATTCTTCACTGCCTGCGCTACTTCCTCCGCATATGCGGCAAGCCAATTCTCGTCAATACCTTTGCCGGCAGGGCCTCCAAGGCTCTCACCGCTCAATTTCAAAAGAACGCGTCTGTATGTTCCCATAATCAGGTTTGTTTCAAAAATCCAATAAACAAAAGTATCGAATTATTATGAAACTTCCAAGAAAGAATATATCTTTGCAAGGCTTTAGAGCATATTCTGACTGAATATTAACTATAAAAGAATATAAACTATCATGGCACTTTCTTCAATTACCAAGAAGCTTATCATGAGTATAAGTGGACTTTTCCTTATCCTCTTCCTGCTTCTCCACACTACAATCAACTTCTTCTCAGTAATCGACGCATTCAGGGGCACTTGGGGCGCGCCTGCAGGTGAAGGCTGGTTCGCAAGCGGATGCTGGTTCATGGCAACTCCTGTCATCGACATCATGGTTCCTGTTCTCGCGCTTGGATTTGCCGTACACATCATCTACGCATCAATCCTTACTTACGGCAACTACAAGGCACGCGGTCCTCAGCGCTATGCAGTTCCACACAAGGGCAAGGCAGAGTCTTGGGCATCGAAGAACATGTTCGTCCTCGGAGCAATCGTTCTCGGCGTAATCGCATTCCACCTCACTCACTTCTGGGCTGAGATGCAGTTCGTTGAGTGGTTCAAAGGCGAGCACGTAGCACCTGAGAAGTCATACTTCCTCCTTGAGCAGACATTCGGAAGCATATGGTTGGTGATCATCTACATCGCTTGGTTCGCAGCTCTCTGGTTCCACCTCACTCACGGATTCTGGAGCGCACTCCAGACCATCGGATGGAGCAACAAGGTTTGGGAGAAGAGACTCGAGATCATCGGAAAGGCATTTGCAACCC
>JAFQFD010000017.1 GCA_017415715.1 Bacteroidales bacterium
ACAGGTCACAACGGATGGGCTCGAGATCTGTTTTATCTGGTTGTTTTTTCTCAAGACACATACTGTGGCGGTTATAGCGGCGAGGATCCACCTCTTCCCATTCCGAACAGAGAAGTTAAGCTCGCCATCGCCGATGGTACTACCCCACCAGGTGGGAGAGTAGGTAGCTGCCACTTTCTTATACGAGTCCCCGACATCGAAAGATGCCGGGGACTTTTGCGTATAAGAAATCGGCAGCGAGTCCAACCCCCAGTCCTCACTTCGTTCGGACAGCCCCGAGGGGCACCTCGGCCCTGCCCGGGCCGGTCGCTTTGCGACTTTGAACAACCGGTGTGTCAGCTGACATCACAACCGGCGTGGCAGCTAACGTGCTGAACAGCAGCTCGTTACTGTGGTGCGCGTGCCGCCAATGGGGAGCACGCACATGCAAGAAACCTCCTGATTGTCAGGAGGTTGGGTGGCACGATGTGGTTTGGCGAAGTATTTGAAATGATGGTTCGTGAACTTTAAATCGGACTGTTATGTTTTATAATTATTTGTTTCCTCAGTATTGCAGGGAGAAGGTTGTTTCTCTGCTGATTCTTGCGCTGCGTGTTTTCTTTGGAGTGCTGTTCTTTACGCATGGACTTGACAAGATGATAAATTTCAACACCTTGTCTGAAACTTATCCGAGCGTATTAGGCTTCGGCAGCTATATGACTTTGATGGTAAGCATCTTCTGCGAGTTTGCATGCTCGCTCTTCCTGATTGCCGGCCTGATGGAGCGGATCGTTCTTCTTCCAATGATAGCCTCGATGGCTGTAGCATTCTTTGATATTCATGACGGAATGTTCCCTGAAGGTGAATTGTCTTTGATTTATCTTATTCTCTTCGTCGTTCTGCTTTTGACAGGTCCTGGCAGATATTCTGTAGATTATCTGATTGATATGAAGTTTCAGAAAGAGAAAAAGTCTCCCGTAGAATAGCCATAGACTATATTTTTAGGAATTTACGGACCGATTATTAGAGATATTTTCATATATTTGAAAAATTGCATTTCTATGCCGGAGCTTATAGGAAAAATATCTCAGATAATCGGCCCTGTGGTCGATGTACACTTCGATCTGCAGGATGAAGGACAGCAGCTTCCTTCTATTCATGATGCTCTTACAGTCCTTCGCCAGAATGGCAAGGAGCTCATATTGGAAGTTCAGCAGCACATAGGTGAAGATACAGTCAGAACAGTTGCAATGGATAGTACCGACGGTCTTCAGCGAGGTATGGAGGCGAGGTCAACAGGATCTCCGATTACCATGCCTGTCGGTGCTCAGATCCGTGGTCGTGTCATGAATGTGGTTGGTGATACCATTGACGGAATGAAGACTCTCGACCGTGAGGGCGCATTCCCTATACATAGAGAACCTCCTAAGTTTGAAGATCTGGCAACATCGCAGGAAGTGCTTTTTACCGGCATCAAAGTCATAGATCTGCTTGAGCCATACCTCAAAGGAGGCAAGATCGGCCTCTTCGGAGGAGCCGGTGTCGGCAAGACTGTGCTTATCAAGGAACTCATCAACAACATAGCAAAGAAGCACAACGGATTCTCAGTGTTTGCCGGAGTGGGTGAGCGTACGCGCGAGGGCAACGACCTGTTGCGTGAGATGATCGAGTCCGGTGTCATAAGATATGGCGAGGAATTCCTCAAGGGAATGGAAAACGGCGAATGGGATCTCTCCAAGGTCGATTACAGCGAGGTGGAGAAGTCGCAGGTAGCTATGGTCTTCGGTCAGATGAACGAGCCTCCTGGAGCGCGTTCTTCAGTAGCGCTCTCCGGACTTACGCTTGCCGAGTCGTTCCGCGACAGCGCAGATGCAAGCGGACCGAAGGACATTCTCTTCTTCATAGACAACATATTCCGATTCACACAGGCCGGTTCCGAGGTGTCGGCACTCCTTGGCCGCATGCCTTCTGCAGTGGGCTACCAGCCTACCCTGGCAACGGAAATGGGTCAGATGCAGGAAAGGATCACATCTACAAAGAACGGTTCCATCACATCAGTTCAGGCCGTATACGTGCCGGCCGATGACCTTACGGACCCGGCTCCTGCCACGACATTCAGTCACCTTGACGCCACTACGGTATTGAGCCGCAAAATCGCCGAATTGGGTATATATCCGGCAGTGGACCCGCTTGAGTCTACATCTCGTATTCTCGATCCTAACATTGTGGGCGAGGATCACTACAATACGGCGCAGCGTGTAAAGCAGATCCTCCAGAGAAACAAGGAACTCCAGGACATCATCTCCATCCTCGGTATGGACGAGCTCTCTGACGAGGACCGTCTGACAGTAAACCGCGCCCGCAAGGTGCAGCGCTACCTGTCCCAGCCGTTTGCCGTGGCGGAGCAGTTCACCGGCGTGCCGGGTGTGATGGTGTCGATAGAGGACACTGTGAGAGGATTCAAGATGATTCTGGACGGAGAGGTGGACGACATCCCTGAACAGGCATTTCTCAATGTGGGAACCATAGAGGAGGCTATAAAGAAGGGTGAGGAAATGCTCGCCGCTGTAGCTGGAAATTAGAAAAGGCATGGCTGCATCCGACAACATACTCCTGACAATATACTCTCCTGAGAAAGTCATTCTGGAGAAGATGGTCTGCAAGGTGACACTGCCTGGCAGCAAGGGCTCGTTCATGGTCCTGAAGGACCACGCGCCCCTGATATCGTCGCTGGAGGCCGGCAGAATTGTCTTTGTGAGCGGAGGCATGACGGAAAATGTCGAGATAGAGTCAGGTTTCGTTGAGATAGCATTCAACAAGGTAATCGTATGTGCTGAACTATGAAATGGCTGAAGGTCATATTGCTTGTCGCCCTGACGGCATTTGCCGCCCCTCTCTCTGCCGCCCAGGCGCAGGAGGGCGAGGTAGACGTGGCCGAAATGCTTTTCGGGCACATCGGAGACTCGTACGGATGGCATATCACCGACTGGAACGGAAGCCATGTGACCATACCTTTGCCTTGCATCGTGCACAGCAGCACAGGATGGCACGTGTTCATGTCTTCAAAAGTGGAGCATGGACATGAATATGAGGGCCTTTTCCTGGCGAAGGAAGGCCGGCATGAAGGAAAGATAGTGGAAAGGGTGGCAGACGGATCTCTTGTCCGTCCGTTTGACATATCCATAACCAAGAATGTCGCATCGCTGATGATCACGGCCCTTCTGCTGATAGCATTGGTTCTGGGAACGGCAAAGTGGTACAGGAAGCATGACGCGGCGGAGGAAGGCGCTCCAAAGGGTTTTGCAGGCCTTATGGAGATGATGATCATGATGGTGAATGACGACTTGATAAAACCGTCGATAGGCGAGCATTGCTACAGGAAATATGCTCCATACCTGCTCACGGTCTTCTTCTTCATCTTCCTGAGCAACCTGCTCGGCATAGTTCCGTTCTTCCCGGGAGGAGCGAACGTGACGGGAAACATCGCAGTGACTATGGTGCTCGCATTGTGCACATTCTTCGCGATAAACATATTTGGAAACAGACATTATTGGAAGGAGATTCTATGGCCGGATGTTCCGGTATTCCTGAAGTTTCCTATACCGATAATGCAGACGATAGAGCTCTTTGGAATGATTTCAAAGCCGTTCTCGCTGATGGTCAGGCTTTTTGCCAACATCATGGCGGGGCATGCCATGATCCTGGGACTGGTCGCTGTCATATTCGTGACAGTCAAGCTGGGACCGGTGATCAACGGCTCGATGACAGTGATAGCAATGCTCTTCGGCGTCTTCATGGACTGCCTGGAGCTCCTCGTGGCCTTCATTCAGGCCTACGTGTTCACTATGTTGTCGGCTGTGTTCATCGGGCTCTCTCGACAGGATGAGAAGGCTCATCCTGTCGATCCGTGTGAGCAGAGCGTATAGGGGAATTAATTACTAAAACAATATATCTATGTTACTCTCAACAATCTTACTACAGGCAGCAGGAGCTGCTGTTTGGGGAAAAGTCGCAGGTGCGGTAGGTGCCGGCATAGCAGCGATTGCAGCAGCATTCGGTATCGGAAAGATCGGTCAGTCTGCGATGGAGGCCATTTCACGCCAGCCAGAGGCTGCTGGAAACATCCGCACAGCGATGCTTATCATCGGTGCCCTCGTGGAGGGAGCCTGCCTTTTCGCAATCATCGCCTGCCTGATGGCAATCGTAATGTAATCAGGCTCGGGATATGAACCTGATGTTGCCGGACAGTGGTCTCATCTTCTGGATGACCATAATCTTCGCGATCGTCTTCTTCGTTCTTGCCAAGTTCGGTTTCCCGATCATCACAGGAATGGTGGAGAAGCGCAACAAGCGTATCAGTGATGCGCTTGAGTCGGCGCGTGCTGCTGAGGAGGCCCTGGCGGGCCTGCAGCAGGAGCACGAGCGCCTTCTGGCGCAGACGCGTGCGGAGCAGACACGCCTCCTGCAGGAAACTGCGGCAGAGCGTGACCGCATGATCGCCGCTGCGCAGGAGCAGGCGCGTGCCGAGGCGCAGAAGATCATGGATGATGCCCGCAAGAGGATACGCGAGGAGCAGGATGCCGCCATGAAGGAAGTTCGCAACGAGGTCGCTGCCATATCGCTTGCCATTGCCGAGAAGGTCATCAGAAAGGAACTTTCCGGCGATGCAGCGCAGAAGGAATATGCCGAAAGGCTTGCTGACGAGATATGAATGAAGGAGTAATAGCCGCGAGATATGCAAAGGCTCTGCTGAAGTATGTGCAGGAGTCGGACGCCGGGGAGGAAGTATATTCCCAGGCTTGCCAGCTTGTGCAGAAGATGCAGCAGGTGCAGCAGTTCTCCGACTATGTCCGCAAGCATCCGGAGGTGAACCTGGACCGCAAGCTGGAGCTTATGGAGGCTGCGCTTGAGGCTCCTCTGTCCGACGGAATGAAGAGGTTTGCCGCTCTTGTGTATGGACATAAGAGGATGCCGATCTTCCAGAGGATGCTGTATTCGTTCATAGACCAGTACAGACAGCATGCAGGCATCAAGGTGGGCCGTCTTGTGTCTGCGGAGCATGTTCCAGGCCTCCGGGAGAGGCTGGAAACCATGCTGTCGCAGCGCACAGGAGCCATAGTGCAGATCGAAGAGGACCTGAGGCCCGACCTGCTGGGAGGATTCATCGTCGAGATCGACGGGATGCGCCTTGACGCCAGTGTCCTGGAACAGATCCGCCGCATCCGCAGCGAACTGATAGATAAAAACAACCGAATAGTATAGCGCCAAGTGCTGATATGTACTTGATGCATGAATCTAGAATAAACAAAGTATGTCAGATACAATCAGACCGTCTGAAATATCGGAAGTCCTGCTCGGACAGCTCAAGGACATAGATACCGACCTTCGCTTCGAGGAAGTCGGCACTGTCCTGCAGGTCAGTGACGGAGTTGTCAGGATCAACGGCCTGCTGAAGGCCGAGGCCGGCGAACTCCTCGAGTTCGAGGACGGCATCAAGGCCGTCGTGATGAACCTTGAAGAGGACAATGTCGGAGCCGTCCTGCTTGGTCCTACAGACAAGATCAAGGAAGGCATGACCGTCAAACGCACCCGCAGGATTGCGTCGCTGAATGTCGGCGAGGGTATGGTGGGACGCGTCGTGAACCCTCTTGGAGAGCCTCTTGACGGCAAGGGCAGGATAGAAGGCGAACTTGTCGAGATGCCTCTCGAGAGGAAGGCGCCGGGTGTGATTTTCCGTCAGCCAGTGACCGAGCCTCTTCAGACAGGCCTCAAGGCCATAGACTCCATGATTCCGATAGGCCGAGGCCAGCGTGAGCTCATAATCGGTGACCGTCAGACAGGAAAGACGGCAATAGCCATAGACACGATCCTCAATCAGCGTTCGGCATATGAGGCAGGAGCGCCTGTATATTGCATTTATGTAGCCATAGGTCAGAAGGGCTCGACGATTGCCAGCATAGTGCAGACACTCAAGGAGAAAGGTGCACTGGACTATACCATAGTCGTGGCTGCCACAGCCGCGGACCCTGCCGCCCTCCGCTATTACGCTCCGTTCGCAGGAGCGGCGATAGGCGAGTATTTCCGTGATACGGGACGCCATGCCCTTGTGGTATATGACGACCTCTCGAAGCAGGCGGTGGCATACCGCGAGGTGTCGTTGATTCTTCGTCGTCCGTCCGGCCGCGAGGCATACCCGGGAGATATATTCTATCTGCATTCAAGACTTCTGGAGAGGGCTGCGAAGATCATCGGTCAGCAGGAGGTTGCAGAGAAGATGAATGACCTTCCGGCATCGCTGCAGGGCAAGGTCAGGGCCGGAGGCTCGCTGACCGCGCTGCCTGTCATCGAGACGCAGGCCGGTGATGTGTCTGCATATATTCCTACCAATGTGATATCGATCACCGACGGTCAGATATTCCTTGAGACGGACCTGTTCAACCAGGGATTCCGCCCGGCTGTGAATGTCGGAATTTCGGTGTCACGTGTGGGAGGAAGTGCTCAGCTCAAGAGCATGAAGAAGGTGGCCGGCACGCTGAAGATCGATCAGGCTCAGTATCGTGAGCTGGAGGCGTTCTCGAAGTTCAGCAGCGACATGGATCCTATCACCATGATGGCGCTTGACAAGGGCCGCAAGAACAACAGGCTTCTGATCCAGCCGCAGTATTCGCCGATGCCAGTCGGAGAGCAGGTTGCGATCCTGTATTGCGGCACGAAGGGCCTCCTGAAGGATCTCACACTGGAGCAGGTGGATGATTTCCAGGTGGCGTTCCTGCAGAAGATGAGGGGATTCCATGCGGAGGATGTCCTGACTCCGCTCTCGCAAGGCAAGACAGCCCCGGAAATCTTCACAACCATAGAAAAAGAAGCAACTTCAATAGTTAATGGAATACGTACTTATTAAGTAGTATTGAAAATGAATTAACAGTAATGTCATCATTGAAGGAAATAAAGAGCAGGATTGCTTCTGTGAAGAATACGCTGAAGATCACTTCGGCGATGAAGATGGTGGCCTCCGCCAAGCTTCATAAGGCGCAGGCCGCGATAGGCGGCAAGCTGCCTTATGAACAGCAGCTCCATCATATTCTGGCAGGCCTTCTCCAGGACAACGACCTTCTCCAGGCGATGCATGACGACCTCGGATTCGGCAGTCCTGACTGCCATTCAGCCGTCGTCCTTCAGGATGTCACCCTCGACCAGATTCCTACCAAAGACCTGTACCCGAGAATAGCGATCGTCGCCATCTCTTCCAACAGTTCCCTCTGCGGAGCATTCAATGCCAATGTAATCAAGAAATATCAGGAGACTATCCATATTCTTGAAGGTCAGGGATATGGCAAGGAGGATATAGACATATATGTAATAGGTCGTAAGATGGCGGATGCTGTCAGGGCTTCCGGATATGACATAAAGGAGGAAAGGTCCGTCCTTGCGGACAAACCTTCATATGATGCGGCAGCAGACATGGCCTCTATGCTTGTAGACAGCTTCGTATCTGGAGAGGCTTCTCAGGTGGTGCTGGTCTATAGCCATTTCGCTTCGCCGGCCTCACAGCCGGTCGTACGCGAGAACTACCTTCCGCTTCCTCTGCACGACTTTGACAGGGGTGACAAATATGACCAGTCGATAGACTATATACTTGAGCCTGATCCGCTTACGCTGGTCAAGAATCTTCTGCCGCTTGTCCTTCTGCTCAAGATTTATACTGTCCTGCTTGATGCCAATGCAGCAGAGCATGCAGCCCGTACACTTGCAATGCAGATCGCGTCCGACAATGCACAGGACCTCATCGGCGAACTTACGCTCGCCTACAACAAGGGCCGTCAGCAGGAAATCACAGCGGAAATCCTCGACCTTACTGCTGCAACAATGCAGTGATGTCTTTCAGGAAGATTTCAGTAAAATCGTTTATCACCATATCGCAGAGCGGGGTCAGCACCTCGCTCCTGTTTGTTGTCGCCAGGCCGATCACCTTGGCTCCGGACGCACGTCCTGCGTTGATTCCGTGAATTGAATCCTCGAATACGATGGTGCTTTCCGGAGATCCTTCAAGCACTTCCATGCCTTTGAGGAAGCACTCCGGATCCGGTTTCGACTTGGAGAAATGCTCGCTGGTGAGAATGGCGTCCACGAGCTCGGGAAGCTCAGGATGCGCGCGGAATGCGTGAGCCATCTTGTCGTCATTCGAGCTTGTAACTATGGCTGTCGGAATGCCCGCAGACTTGAGTCCGGTGATGAACTCAAGGAATCCGGGCATGTATTCGTATGACATATGAGACTCGAATCTGTCAAGCTGAGGGACAATTTCCTCCTGCTCCTTTGTCTTGCCGTCGAAATATTTGCCGAATATCTGCTTCAGTGTCTGACCCTTGATGGTCATGCCGAAATTCTCGACTCCCAGATAGTCCTTTCCCATCTTGTCCCAGAAGATGGTGTACTGGCTCTCGGTGTCGACGATAACGCCGTCGAAGTCGAACAATACTATTAGTTTCTTCACTTTGCTCAGAATGACTTTGGGGTCTTCAATGCTTCTTTTAACTGATTGTCGTAGCGGAGGCGCACCTTGATGCCTGCCTCCTGGAACCAGTAGCGTACTGCCAGCTCCTCCTCTATGAACGGAATGATCTCGTCCTTCTTGAGCCTTATGAACTTTTCCTTGTCCATCTCGAGAGCCTTGCCGAGCGCCGCCAGCTCCTCCTTCATGGATTCTGCCAGGCCGTCCTTCTCCAGTTCCTTCTTCATCTGGTCATAGAGAGTCTTCGCGCTGCTTCTGTAGTCGAACTCCTGTGTCCTTGCAAACTTCACAAAGTCTTCAAAATCAGCATCCGAGTAGTGGAAATCATCCACTGCAGGGAGACTGTCGTGCTTGCGGCTGTAGTCAATGACATATTGGTCGATCACGCCACCCAGAACCAGCGCATACACAAGCCTGCTGTATTCCTTAGGCTTTATCACTATGTCAGGAGTGATGCCGCCACCGTCGCGTACGGTCCTTCCTGACGCTGTCTTGAACTCCTTGGTGAGCGAATCAGGAATGTGTCCGACGCTGCCGTCCTCGTTGCGGTTGCTGTAGTCGATCGCCTGCACGCAGCGGCCGCTTGGAGTGTAGTACTTCGCAGTGGTGACCTTCATCTGGCCGTTGTATGGGAGAGGACGGATGGACTGGACAAGTCCCTTTCCGTAGCTGCGTGTGCCCATGATGACGCCTCTGTCATGGTCCTGGATGCCTCCGGCAACGATTTCGGACGCAGAAGCGGAACCGGAATCGATCAGGACTATGATCGGCATTTCGGTGTCAACCGGCTCAGATGTGGTATGATACTCTATTAAAGAATCCTTGTTGTTGCCCTTTGAAGACACGGCGAGGGAGCCTTTCGGCAGGAAGATGGAGAGGATGTTGACAGCCTCGCCCATCAGTCCGCCGCCGTTGCCGCGGAGGTCGAGAACGAACCTTTTCATTCCCTGCTTCTTTAGTTCTATGAACTTGTTCCTTACTTCCTGACCCACATTTTCAGTGAATCCGCTGAGGAGAAGATATCCTGTGGTGTCGTCCACCATGGCAGCATACTCTATGTCCGGCATGTGGATCCTCTCACGTACTACAGGCACGTCGAGTGTGTCGCCTGTACGTGCCTTCTTTACCTTGAACACTACGGTCGTGCCCGGCTTTCCCTTCATCCTGTCGGTACTTTCCTTGATCTCAAGACCCTTGGCCTGGACTCCGTCTATGGTGATGATCTCGTCGCCACACACAAGGCCCGCCTTGCTGGCAGGAGAGTCGGCATACGGTTCGTTTATGATGACATTGCTGTCCTTGGTCTTGTGTATGATCGCTCCGATGCCTCCGTATGTGTTCGAGAGCATCATCTGGAGGTCGTCATTCTCTTCCTCTGGAATATATACTGTATATGGGTCGAGCTCCTCGAGCATCGCGTCCACGCCAGCCCTCATGATCCTGTCCACGGGGAGCGAGTCCACATACGATCGGTTGAGCTCGCGCACTATTGCGTTATGAATCTCGGTCCACTTGCCGAGCCTGAAGCTTTTTGACTGTCCTTCTGCAGTGACTGCAGCGAAAAAAGTTACGGCAATTGCCGCTATGGTATATAATTTTCTCATACCACAAAAGTACGAAATATTTTTATACCTTTGCAGCGGTTAATAGTAGTAATAAGAAGCAGTTTTATGATGAAAATAGTATTCGCAACGGGCAATGTAGGCAAACTGCGTGAAGCATCAGAAATTCTTGGCGAGGGCTTTGAGCTCGTTTCCCTTGCACAGGTAGGTATCAACGAAGATATTCCAGAGACAGGAAAGACATTGAGAGCCAATTCTTTGCAGAAGGCTCAATATCTATATGACAAGCTCGGATGCAACTGTTTTGCTGACGATACAGGGCTTGAGGTGGATGCTCTTGGAGGTGCTCCGGGAGTATATACTGCAAGGTATGCCGGAGACGACAAGGACTTCAATAAGAACATGGATAAGGTCCTCTACGAACTTGCTGTCCTTGAGGGCGAGGCGAGGATGGCCGAGTCGCTCGGGCTCAAGGTCAGGAAGGTGTCCAGAAGGGCAAGGTTCAAGAGCGTGATCACGCTGATAATTGACGGCCAGATAAAGATGTTCGAGGGCACTCTGGAGGGCGTTATCGCCCGTGAGAAGTCAGGCAACGGCGGATTCGGATACGATCCGATCTTCATCGCAGACGAATATCCGGGACTCACCCTCGCAGACATAACAGAGGAGCAGAAGAACGACATCTCTCACAGAGGAAAGGCGCTCCGCGCCATGGCAGAATGGTTAAAGACACAGAACTGATAGTTCTACATACCACCAAGTTCGGTGAAAATTCGCTCGTCGTTCATACCCTTTCCAGGGATTATGGACGGCGAAGCTTTCTTATACGCGGTGTCGGAAAGAAATCCAACATGTCTCTTTTCCTGCCCTTGACACTCTTGGAGGCAGATGTTGTAGAGAGCTCAAAATCAACATTATATACAGCGAAGAATCTTGTGGCTCGCCATCCGCTGATGGGCATAAGGAACAGTGTCTATAAGAATTCCATAACTATGTTCATGAGCGAAGTGCTCTTCAGGATAGTCCGCGAAGGAGCCTATGAACAGGGACTGTATGAATGGTGCGAGAGAAACATCCTGCTGCTTGACGCCATGCAGGAAGACTTCAGCAACTTCCACATACGCTTCCTCCTTGAGCTTACCATAGCCCTGGGCTTCAGCCCGGAGGCCAAGGACCTCCTTCCGTTCGTGGGAGACCATTATGCCGTAGTCGAGCAGTTCATGAAGCTGCCGTTCGCAGACTCCATGCTCATACCTCTTACCGGACCGGTAAGAAACGAAATAGCGGAGGAAATCCTCCGCTACATAGAGTTCCACACCGAATCGGCAGTGAACATAAACTCCCTCAAAGTCCTCCGCGACCTCTTCGCCTAGGTAAACCTTAGCCCATAAAGTACCCTCCCGTTCGTAATATTGGCTCTTTTACGGATGGGATGTACCCCAAGGTGACCGTTATCCGTAAATCAGCTTGTTATACGGATGGGTTATCCAAATCGGGCACCGCTGTCCGTAAATCCGGTCATTTTGCGGATGGTCAGGATGATTGTTGCGGGAAAAGTTCATTAAGAATGCCGATGTCAAGTTTCAGGAGACGCCTGATCTGCTGATTGGATGCGTTATATTTGAAATGCAGCTCTTTGGACAGCTGAATCTTTTGTTCCGGGTTCAGGAGTGAAAGTTGTCTGTTGCCATAAGTGTTTTCTGCATACATAGTGGCGGCAGCATACATTTCCTCATCAGTAAGAAATACGGAATCCTTTAATCTTTGAGCAATCTGGCTGAAGGCTTCTGCATTGCGTGTCAATGAGTTGAAGTAGCTTCGTGCATCTCTGAACATGCTTTCTCCAATGTCGGTTCTGCAGAAGGAAGGTATGAAAACAATGTCACCAAAGAACTTCAGATCTTCAATCAACCTGATCTCACGGAAATGAGTCAGTTCTCTTGCCTTGTTGAATCCCAATTCTCTTAAAGATCTAGCTGGTAAACGATTAAAGTATGGCTGGAAGAATGCACATCCGCCGCCCCATGGGTAGTTGAAAGGGGTAAATTGAGGATTGGCGACAAACGCATTACGGTTTGCATAAATGATCTCATTCCGGAGAGCATTCAGAGTTTCGATGGGCAGAATGTCAGCCTTGAATGCATCCCAATTGATTATCCTTCCATTTGTTTTGAGGATTCTCCGGAGACGTGCCTTGAATCTCTCGAAAAGTTCCAGACAGTCTTCTGCCTCCCCGTTCAATATCATATGAATATGATTGCTCATCAATTCGAATGTGATGATCCTGACTTTCTTGAACAGTACTGCTGCGACAGCAAGGGCTGTCATTGCTATCTTGAAGTCTTCTTCAGTGCAAAGGAAATCCTCCATGACCCTGCCGTCTGTATACAGATGCCAGAATGGTCCGGACTTCTCAAAGATTCTCTCACATTCCCTTTCTTTTTCTGCAAATGTCAACATAGAATCTCGATTACTTTCCGGAACATTGTGGCTTGAAAGGACGTCTCAACTTGATGACAACTTCTTCTTTGACATTGTATATATGTCTGAATAACCGGACAGCATCCCGCAATGTCCATGCGGAGGCAATTGCGGAAGCCTCTCTTTGCGGGCAGAATACCGTATAAGCTGTGTGTGGCATATTTGACTCGGTGTCAAATGCCGGTACGGTCTTCACGTCAAGATAAATGATTTCCGTCGTTTCCATAATCAAATGTCGAATAAGTTTTCAGTTTGCTGCCATTTGATCGTGGATGGCGAACCAGAACAGTTCAAAGATGGAACAAATATAGACTTAATATTCGGAATAACAATAGTTTACAATCATAATTCCTTATCATGTCCGTAAAAATGCCCATTTTACGGATAGCCTGCCCTTATCGGGCACCGCTGTCCGTAAATCCGGTCATTTTGCGGATGGCATGCTTCCAAATGATCTTGTTGTCCGTAATATTGGCTGTTATACGGATGGGTTAAGGAATGGACTGGTCAGTCTCATTGATGGGTGATGAAGTGGTGCCTGTGTCAGCGGCCTTCGTTGCGGATGTCCTCGCGGATCTTCTCTGAACTGTCCCCAAGGATTGCCAATAGGACGATTGTCCATAGAGGTTGGAGTATCCATGTGAGAATCACCCATCCCAATGCGCTGCGGCCACGGTTCCGGGCCATATTGGCAGGGATGTGAATCCAGAAGATGTATCCGATGATAAGTGCAATTATACACACTATCCAAATAGCAGAGTCATCCATATACTTAGTGAATCATAGGTGTTAGACTTCAGGCCAGATGTAGACTTTGTCGCTGCGGCGCAGGCGGGTCTCCTCTATGGCGCGGCAGGCCTGCTCGCTGCAGCCGTCGCCGCAGAGGCTGAGCGCCTCTTCGCGTGCTCCCGGAACCACCTTGCTCCAGTCGATAGGTATTGAGCAATATATGCCTTTGGCAGCTTCCTGGACAGGTTTCAGGTCCACTCTGATCTCAGGAACGGTGTATTCGATGCATCCTGATGTAGGACCGATGATCAGAATCTTATCTCCGACCTTGAGTGTGTTTGACTCAACCAGGATCTCTGCCACTCCGAGCTTGCCGAACCAGTTGGTGATCTTTCCGCAATATGCCTTCTTGCGTGTGGCTGTGCTTCCGTATACGTCGCACCACTCGCCGAGGCGCGCTCCCTGATAGTATCCGTCCCAGAATCCTCTGTTGAAAACCTCCTCGAGTTCTGCCTTGAATGATGCACCGAGCTCAGGGGTGTATGTGCCGTCGCAGACGGCGTCAGCTGCGCGGCGGTAGCATGACGCCACGCGCTTTACATACTCAGCCGAACGTGCGCGTCCTTCGATCTTGAACACAGTCACACCAGCGTCGATGATCTTGTCCATGAACTCTATGGTGCAGAGGTCCTTTGGCGACATTATATATTTGTTGTCGATCTCCAGCTGCATGCCTGTCTCCCTGTCTTCCACCTTGTATGCGCGGCGGCAGAGCTGGTAGCATGAGCCGCGGTTGGCTGATGCTCCGTATTCATGCAGGCTGAGGTAGCACTTGCCTGAAATGGCCATGCAGAGCGCTCCGTGGGCGAACATCTCGATCTCGACAAGTCGTCCCGAAGGTCCGCAGATCTGGTCTCTGTCGATGATGGCCTTGATGTCCTTGACCTGTCCGAGATTGAGCTCGCGGGCCAGCACGATGACATCGGCAAACTGTGCATAGAATCTCAGAGCCTCCGCATTCGATATGCTGAGCTGAGTGGAAATATGCACTTCCACGCCTATCTGACGGGCATATATGATGGCTGCCATGTCTGAGGCGATCACCGCGGTGATGCCTGCAGCCTTGGCCGCATCCAGCGTGCGCTTCATGTCCTCCAGGTCTTCTCCGAAGAGTGCGATGTTGAGGGTCAGGTAGGTCTTTACACCATATTTTGAACATATGTCGACGATCTCCTGCAGGTCGGTCATCTTGAAGTTGTTCGCCGAATGCGAACGCATGTTCAGTTTCTCCACTCCGAAATAGACCGAATCAGCACCTCCCTGAATGGCTGCATGCAGACATTCGAAATTGCCCGCAGGGGCCATTATCTCTAGTTTCTTTTTCTCCATATTCTTGAAAGATCCCCTTGACTTCGCTCGGGATGACAAGTTGTTATTTTGTTCTTCCGATAAGTTTCTTTGCGTAGTTTTCAAGAAGTCCGTATGCTTCAGGCTGCAGGTCAAGGGCGACGGCATGCGAGAGCGACTGGCTGTGGAATCTTACGATTTCCTGCTTAGCCTCTTCTGCGACTTCAAGCTCGGCGTAGATTGCTTTGACAGTGGCTATCTTAGCCTCCTTTTCCTGATCAGTGTCTATCGGCATGGCCATGGCCTCAAGCAGCTTGGCGCGTGTTTCCTCTGATGCCTTCTCGAAAGCTCTGGTCATAAGCCAGCTCTTCTTGTTGTTGAGGATGTCGCCTCCGATCGCCTTGCCGAACACCTTCGGATCTCCATAAGTGTCAAGCCAGTCATCAGCGATCTGGAATGCGATTCCGAGGTCGTATCCATATTTATAAAGAAGCTCTGCCTCATGGTCGGATGCTCCTGCTATGATTGCACCCATCTTCGCCGAGCATGCGATGAGGACTGCCGTCTTCAGCCCGATCATCTTCAGATAATCGGCCATAGGCACGAAGTCCATATCCTCGAAATCCATGTCGTACTGCTGTCCTTCGCATACTTCTGCCGCTGTCTTAGAAAACAGCTCCAGTGCCTTTGGAAGCACTCCAGCCGGTGCTTTCGCCATCAGCTTGTAGCTCTCGATGGACATCACGTCGCCGGAAAGGATAGCCGTGTTTTCGTCCCACTTGCGGTACACCGTCGGCACTCCGCGCCTTACGTCCGCCTTGTCCATGATGTCGTCATGGATCAGCGTGAAGCTGTGGAAGACCTCCATGGCGGCAGCGGGCGAGAGGATCTCCTCGCAGAATGCGTCCTTGTAAAGGGCGTAGGCTGTGAGGCAGAGACGCGGGCGGATGCGCTTTCCGCCGATCTCCATCATGTATCTCAACGGGTCATAGAGCCCGCGGGGCTCCTGTGTGAAGGTCAGATTGCCGAACAGTTCCTTGATGGCTGAGTCGATATGGTTTTCCTGAATCATAATGTTGCTTCTATATCCCACAAAGGTAATGATAAAAACGGAAATTCTTTATCTTTGCAATTCAATTGCTTTTTTCTTTGCGTTGCGGACGGACTGGTGTGACATGGGAATGTGAAAACTTGATACGCCGCTATTGAAAACAAGACAATTTTGATAAAAAACAGTGCGGTGTGATATGAAACAGATGATTTGTGTCACGCCTTCCCAAGAAGATATATATTATGATCATAAAAGGACAAGCTACGGTTGTGAAACATACGGGAAGCCATTATCTGCTGTCCCGTCTGCCGGAGTGGGACATGTTCCCCGCTGTGTTGAGGGGAAAGATCAGGTTGAAAGGAAGTACGGCTACAAATCCGGTCGCTGTAGGGGATGTCGTGAATTTCGAGGCTGAGGTGCCGGAAGGTATTGCTGAGCAGGAACTTGCTGCGTATGTGACCCCCGAGAACACAGCTGTGATCACATCTGTGGAGCCGCGCAGAAACTATATCATACGCAAGTCCACAAATCTGTCACGCCAGTCGCATATCATAGCGGCCAACCTTGACCGTGCGTTTCTGGTGATCACCTTGGACTTTCCTCAGGTGAAGCTTCCGTTTCTGGACAGACTCCTGGTTACATGTGAGGTATATAATGTGCCGCCAGTGATCGTCCTCAACAAGTGTGACCTATATGGTCCGGAACACCAGGAAATGCTGGAGGCCTTCCGAGAGATATATGAAGGCGCAGGATATCCGATAATCGAAGTCTCGGCGCACACAGGTCAGGGGGTAGACCGTCTGCGTGACATTGTTTCAGGCAGGATGCTTCCGGACGGGAATGTCAATGAGGACTATGATCCGGCAAAACCTCATGTGTCGCTGTTTTCGGGCGTATCGGGTGTCGGCAAGTCGTCGCTCATAAAGGCCCTTGACCCGTCACTTGATCCGAAGGTCGGAGAGATATCGGACGTGCACCTGCAGGGAAAGCATACGACTACATTCTATGAGATGTACTCATTGACATCAGGTGGTTTCATCGTAGACACTCCTGGTCTGCGCGGCTTCGGCCTCGTGGACCTGAAGAAGGAAGAGATCGCGCTCTATTTCCCTGAAATGCTCAAGGCGGCGCAGAACTGCCGCTTCACTCCATGCACCCATACTCACGAGCCGGGCTGCGCCGTAAAAGAGGCCGTGGAGGCTGGTGAGATCAGCTATGACAGGTATTCGTCTTACCTCGGCATGCTGGATGAGGAGGGTAAATATCGATGAAAGAAATCAACAGGGACATATTGAAATTGGCTATACCGAGTATTCTGGCCAATATCACCGTGCCGATTGTAGGCATGGTCGACATCGCCGTCGCCGGGCATCTTGATGCCAGCGCGGCGACGATGATCGGCGGCATCGCCATAGGCTCGATGCTCTTCGACCTGCTCTACTGGAACTTCGGCTTCCTCCGTGTCGGCACCGGCGGGCTGGCCGCACAGGCCTTCGGCCGCGGCGACCGCAGGGAGTGCGCGAAGGTGCTGCTGCGCGCCCTGGGCATCGCTCTGGCCAGCGCCGTGGTCCTCATAGCCATACAATGGCTGTTTGTCAAGGCGGCTTTCCTGGTAGTGGACAGCACGCTTGAAGTACGTGCTCTTGCATCACAATATTTCCACATCCGCATATGGGCTGCTCCCGCGACATTGAGCCTGATGGCCTTCAAAGGCTGGTTCATAGGCATGCAGGACAGCGTGAGCCCTATGTTTACAGATTTCACGGTCAATGGAATGAACATTCTGATGAGCATAATATTGGCCTTGGGATTCAGCATAGGGGGCTGGCATTATGAGGGCATGGGTTTCAGCGGAGTGGCAGTGGGAACAGTCGTCGCACAGTATTCCGGATTGCTTGTCGCATTGATTCTTCTTCTGTTCAAATATTTCCGCAATACGCTTTCGCATCTTGACCGTGCCGGTCTGAAGACCATTTTTACCGGAGGTGAGACCCGCCGCTTTTTCAGCATGAACACTGACCTTTTCGTACGTTCGCTCTGTTTCATAGCAATATACATCGGCTTTACCGTCATATCTGCAAGATACGGCGACCTGCTTCTTGCAGTGAGCTCGATAATGATGAAGCTTCTGATGATATTCTCATATTTCACTGACGGATTCGCATACGCAGGCGAGGCTCTCACCGGCCGATATATCGGCGCACGCGACAGCCAGATGCTCCGTCAGACGGTGAAATGGACCTTTATCTGGAGCATGTCTATTGCAGTGATATTCATGGGGATATATCAGTTTGCCGGCGTCCCTATGCTCCGCATGATGACTTCCGATCTGGCGGTCATCGAAGCGTCGAAGGAATACCTCCCGTGGCTCCTGCTCATGCCGGTAGCCGGCTGCGCCGCCTTCACCTGGGACGGCATATACATAGGCGCCACCGCATCAAAGGCGATGCGCAACTCGATGCTCTGGGCGACGGTCTGCTTCGCCGGCCTCTGGGCCGTCGGCATCCTCCTCCTCCGCTGGCTCGGAGCCTCCCTGGACGCCTCCGTCTATGGCCGCATGGCCATGCACATCCTCATGGCGGCATACTTCGCCCACCTCCTCGCCCGCACGGTCTATCTTTCGGTGAAATATCGCTCCAATGTTTGCTGTAACTAGTTGAATCACAGTGGCTTGATATGCTTAGCCTGCCTTCCTTGACATGCAGGCTAGGTTGTTGATGTGACTGGTAGTCAATGTGTTATGTGTGACGCAAGGTCGTTATTTTGCGATTTCTGCAATGTTTTATAACTTTGTATGATTTTGGCAACGATATGAGCCTGTTTTCGTTTTATAGAATAAGCAAGCCGTCGAAGGAAACCGTTCCGCAGGATCAGGTCGACTCTACATATAAGTCACTCAGGAGCAAGACATTCTGGGGGGCGACGATTGCATATAGTCTGTATTATGTGTGCAGGATGAGCATCAATGTGGTCAAGCAGCCGCTCATAGATGAGGGTGTGCTGACTGCCGGTGAACTCGGTCTGGTGGGCTCGGCGCTGCTTTTCGTCTATGCTGTGGGCAAGTTCATGAACGGCTTCATTGCCGATTACTGCAACATCCGCCGTTTCATGGCGACCGGTCTTTTCATCTCGGCCATAGCCAACCTGCTGCTCGGTGTCCTGGGCCTTTTCCAGAGCATGATACCTTCCGTGGTCATATTCATCGGATTCGCAGTGCTCTGGGGTATCAACGGATGGATGCAGTCCATGGGCTCGGCCCCGGGGGTCATAAGCCTGTCAAGGTGGTTCCCTCAGTCCAAGAGAGGCTCATACTACAGTCTTTTCAGTACGAGTCCATATATCGGAGAGTTCATATCGTATAATGTGCTCGCGCTTGTTGTGGGCTGGCTGGGCTGGCAGTCAGGCTTCATTGCCGCTGCCCTGGCAGGCCTCATCGGCACGGCCTTGATACTTTTCTTCGTGTCGGATACTCCTGAAAGCAAGGGACTTCCGTCAGTGCAGGTGCTTTCCGGCGAGGAGGTCACCAAGGCCGACAAGACCCCGACCAGGGAGCTTCAGAAGATGATCCTGAAGCATCCGGGAATATGGGTCATCGCCCTGTCAAGCGCATTCATATACATAACGAAATATGCCATAGCCGGCTGGGGCGTGCTCTTCCTGCAGAAGCAGCACGGATTCAGCCTCGAGGAGGCCTCTCAGGTGATAGCCTTCTCGGCCATCTTCGGAGTGCTGGGGACAGTGCTTGCGGGGTGGCTGTCCGATACTATCTTCAAGAGCGACAGGGTCAAGCCTGCAATTCTATCCGGAATTTTGAGCAGTCTGTCCCTCTTTCTCTTTCTGTTCGTCGGAGGTGGCTTTGTCATGAACATCTTTTATGTATCTTTGTTCAGTCTGTCGGTCGGTGTGCTATATTGCATAGTCGCAGGGCTGATGGCGGTAGACATAGTGCCAAGGAAGGCTACGGGAGCGGCGCTCGGCGTGGTGGGAATATCAAGCTACATAGCAGCCGGTCTGCAGGACATAATAAGCGGATACCTCATCCAGGGCTACACCCAGGTGGTCGACGGAGTGGATACCTACAACTTCATCCCGGTGTCATGGTTCTGGGTGGCGGCATCCATAGTATCCTTCGTCCTCCCGGTAATGAACTGGAAAAAGATGAAGTCTGACCGGGCTTCATCAAGTTATGAAAATCAAGACTGATTTTCGTGACCGGCCCGGGCAGGGCCGAAATCCAGTTTGTCCACAGAAATGGAAGGTTTGGTGGACAAACATACATAAAAAACAGACTTGTCCACGGAAACACCTCCCTCCGTGGATAAGAACGGCAAAAAGTCATTGTTGTCCACGGAAACAGCAGTTCTGGTGGACAAAGGGTAAAAAGAACCAGATAAACAGACACAAGACATATACAATCGACCCTTAGAACGGAGTGAAGGTAAGTCCCTTCCCCGAGGGAAGGGATTTAGGGAAGGGGTAACGTGGACAAGGTTTCATATGCCTGTACAACCCTGAAACAGAGAACCAGATAAACAGACACAAGACAAAACAAATAACTTATATAATATGAAACTCAACGTAAGTATCGAATACAGAACAAACTGGGGCGAGATGATCGTCCTCTGTATTGGTGGAAAGCGTTACCAGCTGACATATACTTCAGAGGGCCTCTGGGAGGGCGAAATCGCCCGTGTAAACATAGAGAAGTCTGCTGAATACAGCTACGAGGTGGTACGCGACGGACTCACAGTGCGCACAGAGTGGAAGAAGCATACACTTGTCCTTCCTGAAGGCGTGGAGCCAAAGGCGCTCACAGTCTATGACAGATGGATCGACCGTCCTGAGGACTCTCCATTCTATTCATCAGCATTCACATCAGCCATATTCGGCAGACCTGCAGAGAAGGCAAAGAAGGCTCCTAAGGGTGCCAATGTGCTCATACAGGTGGCTGCACCTGCGCTCAGACCTAATGAGGTCCTCGCGCTGGCAGGCAGCGGCAAAGCCCTCAAGGACTGGACAAAGGTCGTTCCTTTCGACGGCTCGAACTTCCCTGTATGGACACTCGCTCTCAATGTGACCGAGCCATTTGCATACAAGATCGTGATTGCAGACAAGAACTCGCTCGAGCCTCTGGCTTGGGAGAGCGGCGAGAACAGATGGTTCGCGGCGCTTCCTCAGAAGGATGAGCTCGTGGTTGAGGCAGACCTCAAGGTGAACTTCGAGGGAAGGGCATGGAGAGGAGCCGGCACGGCGATCCCTGTGTTCTCTCTCCGCAGTGAGGATGACTTCGGAGTAGGTGAGTTCTATGATCTCAAGAAGATGGTGGACTGGGCAGCAGAGACAGGCCAGAGCGTTCTCCAGCTCCTTCCGATCAACGACACCACAATGCTCCACACATGGGAGGATTCATATCCATACAACCCTAACTCGACCTTTGCGCTTCACCCTCAGTTCCTGCACCTTCCTGCAGTGGGAGTGAAGGAGGATGAGGCATACAAGGCTCTCCAGGCCGAGCTCAACGCTCTTGAGCAGATCGACTACGAGCGCGTGAACAACGCCAAGCTCGAGCTCCTGCACAAGGCATTCGACAAGACATTCAAGAAGCTCTCATCCACAAAAAGCTATCAGAACTTTGTGGACTCTAACGCTCACTGGCTTCTCCCATACGCTGCATTCTGTGTCCTCCGTGACCTTAACGGCACTCCGGACTTCTCGCAGTGGAAGGGATATGCAAAATACAACAAGAAGAAGGTTGCAGCTTTCTGCGAGGAGCACAAGGCGGAGATCGATTTCTGGTGCTTCGTTCAGTATCACCTTGACCTTCAGCTCTCTGAGGTGTGCAAGTATGCTCACTCTCGTGGCGTGATCTTCAAGGGTGACCTTCCTATCGGCATCAGCCGCACCAGTGTTGACGCATGGCTCTATCCTGAGCTCTTCCATATGGATTCTCAGGCGGGAGCACCACCTGATGCATTCTCGGCAGACGGTCAGAACTGGGGCTTCCCTACATACAACTGGGAGAAGATGGCAGAGGACGACTTCGCATGGTGGAAGTCTCGTCTGGCTAAGATGTCGGAGTACTTCGACGCATTCCGCATCGACCATATCCTCGGATTCTTCCGCATCTGGGAGATTCCTCTCTGGACAAAGAGCGGCCTTAACGGCTACTTCAACCCGGCACTCCCTTATCCTGCTCACGAGCTTGCGTCACAGGGCTTCGACGTGACCAACTTCGACCTCTTCATGGAGGATCCGCGCAAGACCGGTCACTATCATCCTAAGATCGGCGCGAAGGCTACCCAGGGCTATCAGTGGCTGGACGCATATCGCCGTGCGGCGTTCGACCGTCTCTATGACGACTTCTTCTACCGTCGCAACAATGAGTTCTGGAAGGACAAGGCCATGCAGAAGCTTCCTGCACTTCTTGACTCTACAGGAATGCTCGCATGCGGTGAGGACCTCGGAATGATCCCGGCAACAGTGCCTCAGGTGATGTCTGACCTCAGGATCCTCTCTCTCGAGATCCAGCGTATGCCAAAGTCGGTAGAGGAGACATTCGCACATCCTGCAAACTATCCATATCTGTCAGTATGTACGACATCAACTCACGACATGAACCCGATCCGCGCATGGTGGGAGGAAGACCGTCAGGTGACTGAGCAGTTCTGGCATATGATCCTCGGAAACCAGGGCGACGCGCCATATTTCTGCGAACCATGGATCTGCCGCCAGATCCTCGACCAGCACCTCTGGTCACCGGCAATGCTCACAGTCCTTCCGCTTCAGGACTGGCTCTCGATGGACGGAGCGCTCCGCCGCCTCAACCCTAACGACGAGCGCATCAACGTGCCTGCGAACTCACGCCACTACTGGCGCTACCGCATGCACCTGACTCTCGAGCAGCTCGCTGCAGCCAAGGAGTTCAACACAACCCTCGCCGACATGATCGCGGCAAGCGGCCGTCGCTAGAAAAGTGGCGGATAAGTTACTGACAATCATTGTGTTATAATATGGTGCGTGCTCCCCATGGGGAGCACGCACCATATGGTAATGTGTTGGCGGTCAATGACTTAGTTGCCATTTATTTTTCCAGCCATTCCAGGAAGTCGTCCACTCGGGAGCGGCTTACCGTCATTTCAAACGAAGGTTCCGGGTTTGCGATTATGCGCAGGCGGCCTGCCTGCTTGATGATGCTCTTGATCGCCTGCATCGACACCACGCAGCTGCGTGACACTCTGAAGAAGTTTGCAGGGTTGAGTTCCTCACTGATGACATCAAGAGACGAGTCTATGATGTATTTCTTCTCGCCGAATGTAACGAGGTAGTTGTTCTTCTCCTCGGAATAAACATATGCTATGTCTTCCGTGCGTATCGGAATGATGCGGTCGTTGAAGCGTATGATGTATCTTTCCTTGTATTCCTTGCGAGGCTCCTGCATGCTGCCCATGGCCTTTGCAAGGGCTTCTATGTCTATCTGACCGCCGCTCATCCTGCATCTTGCGACGGCCCTCTTGAGGGCGGCCGGGTCGATCGGCTTGAGCAGGTAGTCCACGCTTCCTGCCTCGAAGGCCTTCAATGCATAACTGTCATATGCCGTGGTCATTATGACCTTGGCGTTGACGTTGACCTGTCTGAATATCTCAAAGCATACGCCGTCAGACAGCTCGACATCCATGAAGATGATGTCGGCGCTGTTGGCCGGCTCCTTCAGCCATGCTACCGTACTTTTTACGGATGTGGTGGTCCCAACGACCTGCATGTCAGGGAAATGCTGGGTCAACACGCGGATCAGGCTCTTCTGCGCCATGATCTCATCTTCCACTATCAGGACTTTTGTTGCCATATCTTTAAAGCAGAGGTAATGTTACACAATATTCCTTGTCTGTCTGCAGTATGCCGATCTCCTTGCCGGAGAGGTCCAGATACTGCTGTCTTATGTATTTCTGACCCAATCCTGTGGATGGGTTTCTTGTCACTTTCGGCACAATGTTGTTGCTTACCGAGATCTCGTCACCGTCAACTTTGACGCTGATGTGCAGCGGATTGTCTGCCGTTACGGCGTTGTGCTTGGTCGCATTCTCGATCAGCAGCTGGAGCGAGCACGGGAGCACAAACCTTGCCATCATGTCTTCCGGCACGTCTATCTCCACCTCGAAGCCTTCAGGGAATCTCACTTTCAGCAGGTCTACATACAGACCGACGAAAACGAGCTCTTCGTGCAGCGGCACGAGGTCCTCGTCCTCGCTCTTGAGCATATATCTGTATATGCCGGCGAGTTTGTGTATATATGTGCTTGCCTGCTCGGTCTTCTCCTCGCACACGAGGCAGTCCAGGATGTTGAGGGAGTTGAACAGGAAGTGCGGATTGACCTGCCTCTTGAGCTTGAGATATCTGTATTGGGCCATGTTGGCCGCCTCTCTCTGCCTGTTCATTTCGTCGCGTGAGGTGAGGGCGTAGTTTATTATATATACTATGCAGTATACTGTGATCTGAGCCAGGATTGAGACGGTCAGCAGAATGCCGAGGTTTTCGCTGCCGCCCTGCTTTATGTTGAACGGTATGCCCAGGCCGACGATAAGCGCTTCAATGAGGGAAGCAATCACCATGAAGCCTATGAATATCAGTGTGTTGCCCCAAATCGGCGTGCGCTCGCGGATCTGCCCGGCATATCTGATATACAGGATGTTGAGGCAGGTGAGAATGATGAGTCCGACGGTGTTCGAAAGGACCTTTCCGGTCATGTCAAGAATATAGTCGGTCTCGAAGGACTCGCGCGAGAAGAACAGCACTATGAGGATTCGGATCACGAAGATGCCTCCGGCAGCGAGGAGGATCCATCGGATGTATGAAGTCGACAGGGTATGACCATCTGAATTGCTTTGCCTGAATATCTTGGTGATGGCCACTATGCTCCATCCGAGTACTTCGGTGGTGACGGCTGTCGAGAGCGCGTGTACAACATATGGAGACTGGAATATGAGCTCGAAAATGCTCGCTCCGAGCGTACCCATGAGGTATCCGATGATGTTTCCTACTATGATTACTGCTGCCGTGAACTCGATGCTGACCTGCTTCTTGTAGCATATCAGCAGAGACATCGCCATCGTCAGCACGGTAAGCAGCAGTTCGTCGCCGACTCCCGCTATGCGGCAGATCAGCGCGACCGCTGCGTGCAGCAGCGCAAAGATGTGGATGATCCACGACGGACTTATGTTCCTGATACCCCTCATTTTGTATTCTTTTGCAGACCAAAAGTAAGAAAAATGCTCCGATTCTCCAATTTTTGGCTCACTTTCATCTCGGAAAACCGACCATTCGTCGGATTCTTCGCACAATTCGTCAAGAGGATTTCGCGCGTCTTATATATAATGATTATTTTAGCAAACATTTATAACACTGAAAATTTGTAACCAAAATCGCTATAAAATGCAAAAAACAAAACTTACTTTCTGGCAGATGTGGAATATCAGCTTCGGATTTTTCGGAGTTCAGATCGCATATTCCCTTCAGAACGCCAATATCAGCCGTATTTTTGCAACGCTTGGCGCAGACCCTCATGACCTGAGCTTCTTCTGGATTCTTCCGCCGCTCATGGGACTGATCGTGCAGCCTCTCGTCGGAAAATACAGCGACAGGACATGGAACCGTCTCGGAAGACGTATCCCATACCTCTTCCTCGGTTCGATCATCGCCATCCTCGTGATGTGCATGCTCCCTAATGCAGGAAACTTCGGCCTCGCAGTGGGCGGCGCGATGACCTTCGGTCTCATCTCGCTCATGCTTCTGGACACATCCATTAACGTTGCGATGCAGCCGTTCAAGATGCTCGTGGGAGACATGGTGAACGAGGAGCAGAAGGGCCAGGCATACTCTATCCAGAGCTTCCTCTGTAATGCCGGAAGCCTCGTGGGCTACCTCTTCCCGTTCATCTTCGCGTGGTTGGGCATCGCGAATGTCGCTCCTGAGGGACAGGTGCCTGACACAGTGAAGTATGCATTCTACATCGGTGCAGCCATCCTCATCCTCTGCGTTCTCTTCACAACATTCAAGGTGAAGGAGATGCCTCCGAAGGAATATGCCGAGTTCCATGGCATAGACCCTGAGAAAAAGGAAGCGAAGGCTCCGGGAATGTTCACCCTCCTCAAGAATGCCCCTAAGACATTCTGGACAGTGGGTGTCGTTCAGTTCTTCTGCTGGGCGGCGTTCCTCTACATGTGGACTTACACCAACGGTGCAATCGCTGACACCTGCTGGGGCACTACAGACGTGGCTTCAGAAGGCTATCAGGCGGCAGGAAACTGGGTGGGCGTCCTCTTTGCAGTGCAGGCTGTAGGCTCGATGCTCTGGGCTTTGGTGATCCCTAAGTTCAAGGATATCAAGGTTGCATATGTTGTCAGCCTCCTCATCGGAGCTGTCGGCTTTGCTTCGGTGTTCTTCATCCACAACCAGTATGCTCTCGTATTGTCATTCCTCCTCATCGGAGCTGCATGGGCTGCAATGCTGGCTGTGCCGTTCACACTCCTAACCAACTCACTCTCGGGTGACCATATCGGCACATACCTCGGCCTCTTCAACGGCACAATCTGCCTTCCGCAGATCGCCGCTGCGGCTTGCGGCGGACTCGTCCTCAAGCTTGTAGGAGGCGCTCAGGTGAGCATGTTCCTCGTGGCTGCCGTCCTGCTCGTGCTCGGAGCGCTTGCAGTACGCCTTGTAAAGAAAGCTTAAAGATTTATCTCAATAAGTTCAACAATACAAACAATCTACTAACCAAACAAAATTCTTATGAACAGAATCAAGACACTATGCGCATCTCTCGTGCTTTTCTGCATGATGGGTGTGTCTGTATTCGCCCAGGGCGGATACGAGGTGAAAGGAGTAGTTGTTGACGCAATCGGTCCTGTTATCGGTGCCACTGTCATCGAGCAGGGTACCACCAACGGTACTTCGACCGGTCTCGACGGCGACTATGTCCTTACTGTTTCCAGCGCGAATGCCGTTGTGGAAGTAAGCTGCATCGGTTACGCAACACAGACTTTCGTTGCTTCTCAGCTTCCTCAGACTGTGACTCTCGCAGAGGACACTCAGTTCCTCGATGAGGTTGTGGTCATCGGTTATGGTACCGTGAAGAAGGAAGACATGACAGGCTCAATCACCGCAATCAAGAGCGAGGAGCTCAACCGCGGTGCTATGGTTTCGACCCAGGACATGCTCAAGGGTAAGGTTCCTGGACTTCTCATCACTCCTGGTGACGGTGGTCCTGGTTCAGGCTCTACAATCCGTATCCGTGGTGCCGCTTCCCTCAACGCATCTAACGATCCTCTCATCGTAATCGACGGTGTTCCGATCGCTCGCGAAGGTGGTTTCGGTATGTCGAACCCTCTCGATATGATCAACCCTAACGACATCGACTCATTCACTGTCCTCAAGGACGCATCTTCAGCTGCGATCTACGGTTCACGTGCATCAAACGGTGTCATCCTCATCACTACCAAGAAGGGTAAGGGCAACCGTCCTCAGGTTTCTTACAGCGGTAGCGTGAGCGTTCAGGCAAACTCAAGAAAACTCCAGGTTATGTCTCCAGAAGAGTTCCGTGGCTTCATCAAGGACACATACGGAATCTACTGGGAGGGTGAGACCCTCATGGGCGACACTTCAACTCCTGCAGGCAAGGCAATCGCCGCTCGCCTCAGCAAGGACCAGAATGTCGACTATCAGGACATCATCTTCAAGACCGCGATCACTCACGACCATAACGTAAGCGTGAGCGGTAACGTAAATGAGCGCATGCCTTATCGTGCATCTCTCGGTTACACTGACCAGGCCGGTACACTCGTAGGCTCTACTTATGACAAGGGAACCCTCGACTTCAGCCTTTCTCCAAACTTCTTCGACAAGCACCTCACCCTCAACCTCAACGCAAAGGGTGTATACACTTACTCGAACTATGCTGACGGTGGTGTAGTAGGCAACGCAGCCTTCTTCAACCCTACTCAGGATCCATATTTCCGTCTTGAGGACGGTGTGACTATCGACAAGGAAACTTGTAACGGTTACTTCAACTATGGTACAGGCCGTGGCGAGAACTTCGCTCCTAACACCCTCCTCGGCGTAGGTCCTATGTCACAGCTCTACGACCGCATCAGCTTCGGTACTTCACGCCGTCTGATCGCGAGCGCAGGCATCGACTACAAGGTTCACGGTCTTGAGTCACTCCGTTTCAACGTGACTGCTTCAACTGACGTTTCAGACTACAACAACAAGAACGGTTCAGTAGTAGGTTCATACCAGGCTTGGTCTGACACTGAGCACCGCGGTATCGGTCAGTATTCTAAGGAGTGGCAGCTCCGCCGCAGCTCGGCTCTCGAGGCTTATGCAAACTACAACGAGACATGGGGCATCCACAACCTCGACGTGATGGCAGGTTACTCTTGGCAGCACTTCTACGGTTCAAACCGCACAGTTTCTTACTTCAACGTGACTGACGAGGTCAAGCTCAATGAGGGCGAGACTGCAGAAGGACGTTATCCTACATGGAGATGGGAGAGCTTCCTCGTGTCATTCTACGGACGTATCAACTATTCTATCGCTTCGAAGTACCTCTTCACATTCTCACTCCGTAACGACGGTTCTTCACGCTTCTCTCCTGACACTCGCTGGGGTCTCTTCCCTTCAGGAGCATTCGCATGGAACATCAAGGAGGAGGGCTTCCTTAAGGACGTGAAGCCGGTTTCACAGTTGAAGCTTCGTCTCTCTGCAGGTATGACAGGTCAGCAGGACGGTATCGGCGAGTACGCTCACCTTTCACGTTACGGCCTCTCTACTGACGTTTACCAGCAGTACTTCATGGGTTCTAACGGCTTCCAGTTCATGTGGACTCCAGGAGCTTACGACCCTAACATCAAGTGGGAGACAACCACTACTTACAACGTCGGTGTTGACTTCGGATTCCTCGGTGACCGCATCACAGGTAACGTTGACGCTTACCTCCGCAACACTGATGACCTCCTCAACAGCGTCCTCACTCCAATGGGTTCAAACTTCGGTAACACCGTTCTTACAAACGTAGGTTCGATGCAGAACAAGGGTATCGAGTTCGCTTTGAACTTCATCCCTGTACAGACTAACGACTGGCATCTCTCTATCGGTGTTAACGGTACTTTCCAGGATACCAAGTTCACCAAGCTCAACGCAACTGACGACGACAGCTACTACATCCAGACTTCAGGTATCTCACACGGTACAGGTTCTTATGTAGGTCGTCACCAGGTAGGTTACGCTCCATATTCATACTGGGTGTTCAAGCAGCTCTATGATTCAGAGGGCATGCCTATCCAGAACGCATTCGTTGACCTCAATGAGGACGGCGTGATCAACAATGACGACAAGTACTGCGCAGGCGATCCTAACCCTGACTTCTACTATGGTCTCAACATGAAGCTCTCATACAAGAACTGGGACTTCGGTTTCAACGGCCACGGTTCGTTCGGTTACAAGGTATTCAACGACTTCGCATCAAACAACTCTACAGCATACTTTGATGTGAACGCTGGTAACCTTCCTAACTTCGCAACTGCTGTCAAGAGAACAGGCTTCACCCAGATCAGCGGTGACTACCAGTTCTTCTCTGACTTCTATCTTGAGGATGCTTCATTCTTCCGTATGGACGATATCAACCTCGGTTATACATTCAAGGATCTCGGCAAGTGGGGTGGCAACATCCGCGTAGCTGCATCATGCCAGAATGTATTCGTTCTCACAAAGTACTCTGGAATCGATCCTGAGATCAACAGCACTGACGGTGTTGACAGAACATTCTGGCCAAGACCTCGTACTTTCTCAGTTCGTCTTAACATCAACTTCTAATGAGGAGGAAAATGACAATGAAACTTAAGAATATATTTTCCGCAGTGGCAGCTGCTGCAATGCTTACAGCCTGCGTCGGAGACCTCAACACCATTCCGTTGAATGAGACCGACGTGACTTCGGAGACCGCTTACGGCGCTGACGAGGCAGGCTATGTGCAGGGTCTTACCAAGATCTACTTCCAGCTCGTATCAAACAACACTCAGGACCTTCAGGTTGCTGACGGCGGTGCATCGGAGTTCATCCGTGCATTCTGGTCAACTCAGGAGGTTACCGCAGACGCTGCAAAGTGTGCATGGGGTGACGCATGGGTAAATGACCTCAACAACAACACTTGGAAGGGTGACGTCCTCAACGACGCTGTTTACGCAGTGTATGTACGTACTCTCCAGGGTATCACTTATGTAAACGAGTATCTTCGTCAGACTTCAGATGCAAACCTCGACCTCAGAGGCTGCTCTGCTGACGTGAAGGCTAAGGTTCAGGAGTATCGTGCAGAGGCCCGTTTCCTCCGTGCATTCTTCTACTGGGCAGCCATGGATACTTTCGGACAGGTTCCATTCTCTACTGAGAACACTCAGTTCGGTGGCGGATACAACCCTCCACAGGCACCTGCAGCAGAGATCTTCGACTTCATCGTAAGCGAACTCAACGACCTCGCTTCTGACGGCAGCGCAATGCCTGCAGCTCAGTCAAACTATCCACGTGCTGACAAGGGTTCCGTTCTCGGTCTCCTCGCTCGCGTATACCTCAATGCAGAGGTTTACACCGGTACAGCAATGTGGGCAGAGGCTAAGGCTACCTGCGAGAAGATCTACTCTCTCGGCTATGCCCTCGCTCCTACTCACGCAGAGCTTTTCCGCGGTGACAACGGTGAGAACCCTGATGCAAAGAAGGAGATGCTCTTCGCAGCTTCTTACAATGCTGAGCACACTCAGTCATACGGTGGTACTACCTACCTCACACTCTCTACTCTCTCAGGAGATGACGGCGCTGTGAACATCACAGGTATCAACGGTGGTTGGGCTGGTAACCGTGTTCCTTATGAGTATGTTCAGAAGTTCTTTACTGACGTGAAGAATCCTGACTACACAGCAGGTACATATGACTGTACAGACAAGCGTGCTTCTTACTTCTATATCAAGGGACGTACAGAGTCTATGCAGGACAACCTCAATACATTCCTCAACGGATGGTCATGCATCAAGTTCAACAACGTTCCTCACGACGTGGAGGCTGTTGACTATGCAGCTACTGCAGCAACAAAGAACTTCTCAGACATCGACTGGCCTCTCATCCGTCTCGGTGAGATCCACCTCATCTATGCTGAGGCTTGTATGCATGCAGGCGGAGACGCTTCTGCACAGGTTAAGGCTCTTGCTGAGCGCGCAGGTGTAGCAGCTCCAGCAACTATCGACGCTGACTTCCTCATGGCAGAGCGCGCTCGCGAGCTCATGTGGGAGGCACACCGTCGTACCGACCTCATCCGCTTCGGCAAGTGGATCAGCGGATACAACTGGACATACAAGGGTGGAAACTTCGGCGGACAGGATCTTCCTGAGCACTTCAACGTATTCCCAGTTCCTTCAACTGAGCTTGCAACTAACCTTGACCTTGACCAGAACCCTGGTTATGCGAGATAGTCATAAAACAGTTTAAAGAATATGAAAATTACAAAATATTTCCTTTCAATGGCAGCTGCAGCCGCTATGGTTGCAGGCTGCTACAAGCCTGAGATGAACCAGATCGCGGCTCCGGAGGATGTCGTTGCTCCAGTTCTCGAGGCTGTAGAGGGACCTATCGAAATCACTCCATCAAACATGGTGGACGGTGTGGTTGCCTTCACCTGGTCAGCTGCTGACTATGGTGTGCCTACTCAGATCAACTACTCTCTCGAGGCAGCGACTGCTGCTGCTCCTGATGCTAAGGTGACTATCACTTCAGGTATCACAACTACTTCAGCAGAAGTTGATTATGAGACTCTCAACGCAATTCTCTTCAACGACCTCGGCCTTGCTGACGGCGTAGCAGAGGATGTAAACTTCTCTATCGGAGTAAAGGTCGGTGAGTATGCAAAGATCTACTCAAACGTTGTTACCGTATCTTGCAAGGTGACTGCAGCTGAGAAGCAGTATCCTAAGCTCTGGGTTGTAGGTTCATACAACGGATGGGCTCACGATGCTTCTAACCAGTTCCTCTTCGACTTTGCCGGTAATGACACTGTTTACCAGGGTATGATCGACTTCTCTGCAATCAACGAGGATCACTCTGCGAACGAGTTCAAGATCACAGGTGGTGCATGGGGTACTGATGAGCACTCTATGAACGGTGCACACGATGCTGAGTCTAAGACCATCTCTCTCGTAGCAGGTGGCGGAGACAACATCAACGTATATCAGGCTAAGCGTTTCTATCACCTCACATTTGACCGCGCTCTTACTCTTACTGCTGATGTAAGCTTCGATCAGATCGGGGTTATCGGTGACTTCAACGGATGGGGTGCTGACGTAGTGATGAACTTCAACGCTTCTAAGCAGCGCTTCTACGCTGACGTTGAGTTCCCTGCAGACGGCGGCTTCAAGTTCCGTCTTGACGGTGGCTGGGATGTATCATACGGTTCAACAGGTTCAGGCGTTCTTGACAGCGGTGACAATATCCCTGTTAAGGCTGGTAACTACCGTGTATACCTTAATATGAATAACTTCGCTGAGATGACTTATACTCTCGATGCCAAGATGTATGGCAAGGATGAGCCAACAGCTGGTACTACTACTCCAGAACCGGAGCCAGAGCCAACTCCTACCGTACAGGGCTGGGGCCTCGTAGGCGAGTACAACAGCTGGGGTGGAACTCCTGACGTGATGCTTGCTTCTGACGGTACTTATCTCGTGGCTAAGGGTGTAGAACTCTCTGGTCAGGTCAAGTTCCGCAAGGACGGCGGCTGGGATGTGAACTTCGGTGCTCCAGGCGAGGTTGAGCCTGTAGAGATCGCTGTAAACACTGAGCTCGAGCTCGTAGCTGGCGGTAAGAACTTCACTATCGCAGCTGGTACATATGATGTATACCTCGACGATGCAAATGCAAAGGCTTGGTTCATCAACGACGGTTCATACCCTGGTGGTGACGTAGCTCCAGAGGCTTCTGAGTGGGGTGTTGTAGGTGTTGTCAATGGTTGGAACGCTCCAGACGTGACAATGTACAAGACTGCAACTGAAGGTCTCTTCGTGGCTTACAATGTTGCAATGCCTGACGGCGGTTTCAAGATTCGTGCAAACGGTGAGTGGAACGACGCTGCAAACTATGGTTTCGAGGCTGCCGGTACAGCAGCTGTAAACCACGCTTACAAGCTTATCTGCGGCGGTGGTTCAAAGGATATCACTCTCGTTGCAGGAAACTATGACATCTGGTTCGACCTTACAAACTCTATGGTTTATATAATGGCTCCTGGTACTCCAATCTCTGAAGCAGAGGGTGGCATTATCGAGGCACCGGATCCATCTACTCAGAACTGGTATCTTGTAGGTAACTTCAACGGCTGGGCGACAGGTGACGCCAACTATCAGTTCACAAAGGAAGGTGACTGGTACGTGTTCAAGGGCTTCACTGCTGACGGACAGGGCGTCAAGTTCAACGCAGGCAGCTGGGATGAGAACCGTGGAGGAACATTCGTTGCTGCAAACGAAGCTATCGCAGTTGCTCACAACGGATCAGACATGCTCGTTGCTGCTGGTACATACGATGTGTACATGAATGCAGCTACAGACACAGCATACTTCATGGAAGTAGGAAAGACTCCTGCTAACTAATCCATAAATCTTATAAGCCAGCGGCCCTTGACCGGACCGCTGGTTTCCAGGATACCCGGTCAAGTCGGGTCAGACCACTGCCATTGCGAGTGAAGCGTGGCAATCTATAGATTAATAGTTTAATAGTATAGAAATGAAAAGAATCATTTTCCTAATCATGACTATGGCCTTTGTAGCCATAGGCTGCAACAAGAATCTCGAGCAGTTCACCGTGACTCCGACTTCGCTGGAATTCAGCGGCGATGCGGGCAGTCAGACAGTGACTGTGACAGCAGGTGAGACATGGGTGCTCAAGATCAATGGCGGCGGTTCATGGCTTACCACCTCAAAGACTTATGGCAAGTCGTCAGGTCAGGTTGAGGTTTCAGTGACCGCCAATGCTCCTGCAGAGCGCACGGCTGAAATCGTATTCAGTTGTGCAGGTCAGTCTGTGAAGGTGGCTGTAAAGCAGGCACCGGGAACTGCTGAGGAGACTGTCGAGAAAGGTGAATTCTATCCTGAACCAACATCAGGAATCGAGGTTGACCCTGTGTGCCCTAACGCAGACAAGCCATGTACAATCATCTTCAAGCCGGCTTCGGACAACCCTCTCTACGGCCACGCAGGTGAGCTTTATGGCCACTTCGGTGTTGTTGTGGACGGTGAGTGGAAGTATGTGCCAAGTGATTGGGGTGTGGCTGATGAGAAGGTGCACTTCAAGAAGGTTGCAGACAACCACTGGGAGTTCAAGATGGAGCCTTCTATCCGTGAATATTTCGGCAGCGGCGAGACTCCTGTGACCAAGATTGCATTGATCGTGAGGTCAGAGGACGGCAATACCAAGAGCCACGATGCAGACCAGTTCTGCTCTGTGATTGATGACAAGTATAAGGCAGAGGAGTTTACTCCGGATCCGCTCGTGACCAAGAAACTTCCTGAGGGAGTCAAGCATGGCATCAACTACAATGCGGACGGCAGCGTGACCTTCGTGTTCTATGACAAGGATACTGCAGGCAAGAGCCACAAGTATTGCTATATCGTAGGAGATTGGAATGAGTGGACACGCAAGACTGAGGGCGCGATGTACTATGACGGCTCGCAGGGCTGCTGGTGGATCACCCTTGACGGATTCGATGCAGACAAGGAGTACAGGTTCCAGTATCGTCTCGGCAACAATTCAGGCTCTGACACATATGTCAGCGATCCTTATACAGAGATAGTTTACGACCAGTGGAACGACCAGTACATTGCAGGTGTTCCTGCATTCCCGGAGGGTGCAAAGCAGCTTGTGTCTGCATTCCAGATTAACAAACCGGAGTATGCATGGAAGCATAAGGACTTCAAGGTTGAGGATAAGAATGACCTCGTGATCTATGAGATGCTCTTCCGTGACTTCACAACATCTCAGGATATCGAGGGTGCCATGGCTCAGCTCGATTACATCGAGAATCTCGGCGTGAACGCAATTGAGCTCATGCCTGTTCAGGAGTTTGACGGCAACCTCAGCTGGGGATATAATCCTAATCACTGGTTTGCGCTCGACAAGTACTATGGTACACGTGAGGAATATAAGGACTTCATTGACGAGTGCCATGCACGTGGCATCGCAGTCATCATAGACGTGGTATACAACCATGCAACAGGCTCACACCCATGGGCAAAGATGTGGTGGGACGGTGCAAACAACTGCACAGCAGAGAATAACCCTTGGTTCAACGTGGTTGCGAAGCATGAGTTCAATGTATATCACGACATGAATCATGAGAATGCCATGGTTAAGGAGCATGTGAAGAGAAGCCTCGAGCATCTCCTCACCGAGTATGACGTGGACGGATTCCGTTTCGACCTTACAAAGGGATTCACTCAGAACAACACCCTCGGTGATGTTGGAGCATGGGGCCGTTACGATCAGTCTCGCGTGGACATCCTCAAAGGTTATGCAGACCACATCTGGTCCGTTAATGAGAATGCTGTCGTGATCTTCGAGCACCTTGCAGACTATAGCGAGGAGAAGATTCTTGCCGAGCATGGCATCAAGCTCTGGAGAAACATGAACGGCACTTACCGTTCTGCAGTAAACGGCGGAAGCGGTGACTTCTCAGGTTCATATGAGAATAACCTCTACGGCGGCTGGGTAAGCTATATGGAGAGCCACGATGAGGAGCGTCTCTGCTACGGTGCAGGTGCTGATGCTTCTTCAGTGACTTGGGGTATCTGCGGTACTCTCACTGACTGGAGTTCGGATATCACAATGGCAGCTGATGGCGCATTCTTCTCAGCGAAGGGTGTTACATTCAAGGCTGACGATATGTTCAAGATCCGTAAGGTAGGTGAGTGGAATGATGCATTCAACTATGGTGCTTCAACCAAGGGCTACAAGCTTCCTCTCAATACAGAATATAAGCTTACACTTGGCTCCGGATCACAGGATATGGCAGTTCCTGCCGCTGGCACTTATGATGTATACTTCAGCCTTGCAGCTGAGAAGGTATGGCTCATGGAGGCCGGCAAGCGTCCTGCAGATCCTTCAGTGACTCCGGGTGGCGGTGCAGCTGAAGATCCCCTCACAGTGGCTATGCGCCGTGCAGGAGCTTCTGCAGCGTTCTTCCTCACTGTCCCTGGTCCGAAGATGATCTGGCAGTTCGGTGAGATTGGATATGACTACTCTATCGACTACAATGACCGTACAGGCGAGAAGCCGGTTGTTACAGATCAGTATATGGCCGTACCGGCCCGCAAGGCTCTCTATGATACATATGCTGCTCTCCTGAAGTTCCGTCGCGAGAACCCTCGCTTCTTCGACAGCGATGCTTCATTCACATGGACTCCGACCGGCAACCTGAAGAAGATTACATGTACAGTGGACGGCAAGAGCTTCCACGTGGTAGGAAACTTCGCAAAGAATCAGACCAGCTACACTGTCCCTTCCGGCACATGGACCGACTACATCAACGGTGGTACAGTATCAGGCAGCATCACCCTCAAAGAGGGCGAATTCCGCCTCCTGACCAAGTAAACCTATACAGGATTTTGGACGATTTTTTATAAAAATCAATCAATCTGTTCTATATGAATCGGCTTTCTGGCTATCCAGGAGGCCGATTTGTTAATTTATCCGTTCTGCCTATAACATTCCTCGGATAATTCCGGCGGAATTTCCGTCATCCTGTGCCTGTTCTTCAGCAGGTAAATCCATTTGTCGAACGCGGTATCCAACTCCGAGATGCGCTTCTTGAAGCGACCCGGTTCAAGGAAGACAAACCTGATGGCATCAGTCATCTGCTCTTTATATTTTTAGGGATTCCGGTTATGCATGAAGCACCTTTGAGGCAGCTGTCGCGTTGCTCGCTCAATTCAGCGAAGCGCATATCAAGACTCCGGCATAGGCTTCGCTGCCAGTTGTGCATGGTTTTCGGCAGTTTTTCTCCAGCGAAGCGCATCTCATGGCCCTGGCGTCCGCTTCGCTGCAGCTTAAGCCGGTTTTTGGGCTGTTTTTCTGCAGCGAAGCCCACCTTACGCCTCTGTGATAGGCTTCGCTGTGGATTTCACTTGGTTTTCGGTCATTTCTAAGCAGCGAGGCCCACCATGAGGTGCTGAGATCCGCTTCGCTGCCGGAAGATGGAGAAGGCAGAGGGCGGAGAGGACAGGGAAGACAGAGAGGACAGGGAGGGGCTGGCGACGCTTCGGTGTACAGATAAACCGTTCAGTGGAAAACTCGTGCTTCGCATGAGTTCGGAACTTCATGGGCGTATAGCTATAGCAGCGGCGTCTAAAGGTGCTACTATAAATGATTTTATCAATAGGGCGCTTATGTCTGTGTTGTCATAGGAATTGACCTGTATTGTCCGGTTTGGTCTGAGGATTGTTTAGGTAAGTTCGCTTGTAATTTTGAATTATTATAAACGAACTTATATGGACAGGGTTAGAAATATGGTAGTGTCGCTGGTCTTTCTTCTGGCTGGCGGCGCTTTGTCGTTCGCACAGGGCGGGTACCAGGCGGGCGGCACGGTGGTGGACAGCTTCGGGCCGGTCATCGGCGCGGCTGTAGTGGAGCAGGGGACTTCAAATGGTACTTCTACGGGGCTGGACGGCAGTTTTTCGCTCACGGTGTCGAGTCCGGATTCTCCGGTGGAGATCAGCTGTGTAGGATATGTCACGCAGACTTTTCAGGCGTCGCAGATCCCCGCGACAGTGACGCTGAAGGAGGATTCGGAATATCTTGACGAGGTGGTCGTGGTCGGATATGGAACGGTGAAGAAGGACGACCTCACAGGGTCCGTATCAGCTATAAAGGCTGAGGACCTCAATCGTGGAGCTGTCGTGAACACGCAGGATATGCTCAAGGGAAAGGTGCCTGGTCTGCTGGTCACTCCGGGCGACGGCGGCCCGGGCTCCGGCTCGCGCATCCGCATCCGCGGTGCGGCTTCGCTGAACGCCTCGAACGATCCGCTGATCGTGATCGACGGCGTTCCGATAGCGCAGGGAGCGGGCGGTGCGATGTCCAATCCGCTTGACCTGCTGAATCCGAATGACATTGAGTCATTCTCCGTGCTGAAGGACGCCTCTGCTGCAGCGATATATGGCTCCAGGGCGTCAAACGGTGTGATCCTGATCACCACCAAGAAGGGAAGGGGGTCGGCTCCGAAGGTGTCGTACAACGGCTCGTTCAGCGTGCAGACCATATCCGGGAAAGTGCCGGTCATGTCGGCATCTGAACTGAAGGAATTCTATTCGAAAGTATATCCTGAAGGCACTGCGACAGGGGACCGGATCAAGGAACTGACCGGTACGTCGTCAACTGACTGGCAGGACCTTGTGTTCAGGACTGCCTTTGCCACTGACCACAATGTGAGCGTCTATGGAAATGTGAAGGACAGGATGCCGTATCGTGCTTCGGCTGCATATCTCGGCCAGCAGGGCACCCTGCGAGGTTCGCGATATGACAGGGGGACCGCTGACCTGACTCTTTCTCCGAACTTCCTGGACAAGCATCTGTCTTTTGACCTTAATGCCAAAGGAGTATATTCATACCAGGACTATGCTGACGGCGGAACCGTCGGCAAAGCCGCATTCTTCAATCCGACTCAGGACCCATACTGGAGGAATCCCGACGGGTCTATAGACTACACTACTACAAACGGATACTGGAACTATGGAAACGGCCGTGGCAACCTCTTCTCGCCGAATGTCCTGGTCGGCCCGAGCCCGCTCTCTCAGCTGTATGACAGCCTGAGCGACGCCCGCTCGGCCAGATTCATAGGCCGTGCGGCGGTGGACTATAAGGTCCATGGCTTCGAAGCCTTGCGCTTCAATGTGAGCGCGGGTCTTGACATAACCGCGACGAATTCCTTCAACGGAGTAGTGCCGGGATCGTTCCAGGCATATACGGATACGGTAAATCTCGGCGTCGGAAGATATACCAAAGGGTATAACCTCAGTCGCAGCCAGCTCTTTGAGGCATATGCCAACTACAATGATACATGGGGCATTCACAGCCTCGACATCCTTGCCGGCTATTCTTGGCAGAACAACTACTGGGCAAGCCGCAGCATAACATATCTCAATGAAACAGACAAGGTGGACCTGAATCCGGGCGAAACCGTGGATTCTCGCTACCTGTGGTATAGGAATGAGAACTTTCTGGTGTCGTTCTACGGGCGCGTCAACTATTCGATTGATTCCCGCTATGTTTTCACTGTCACCGTCCGCGGCGACGGCTCCAGCAAGTTCGCAAAGGCGTACAGATGGGGCTTCTTCCCATCTGGAGCCTTTGCTTGGAACATAGCGCAGGAGCCGTTCCTGAAGGGAGTGAAGGAGGTCTCTACACTGAAACTCAGACTCTCTGTCGGCCAGACAGGCCAGCAGGACGGCATCGGCGACTATGTGCATATGGCCCGCTATACGATGTCCAACAATCCGTCGTATACATACAACATGGGCAACGGAAACTTCATGAACATGCTGACTCCGCAGGCCTATGACCCGACGATCAGATGGGAGACCACCACGACATACAATGTGGGCCTTGACTATGGATTCTTCGACGACAGACTGAGCGGAAGCATCGATGCATACATGCGTGACACCAAGGACCTGCTCAACTCAGTCCAGGTGCCTATGGGCTCGAACTTCGGCAACAGACTGATGACCAACATCGGCTCCATCCGCAACAAGGGACTCGAGTTCTCCATCACCGGAATACCTGTCCAGACCGCCTTCTGGAGCGTGCAGGTTGGCGTTAACGGAACATTCCAGGACACGGAGTTCACCAGACTTAATGTCACGGAAGATGACAACTATTATATAGAGACAGGAAACATCTCAAAGGGCACCGGAGGCTACCTGTGCCGCCAGATGGTGGGCTATGCCCCATATACATACTATACATATAAGCAGAAGTACGATGCGGCAGGGAAGCCTATACAGAACGAATTCGTGGACCTTGACGGAGACGGACAGATCACTGAAGGTGACCGATATATGACAGGAAAGAGCGCCTCTCCGAAGTTCTTCTACGGCATGAATCTCAAGGTGACATACAAGGACTGGGACTTCGGCCTGAACGGCCATGGGGCCGCAGGTACATGGGTGTTCAACGACTTCGCCTCAGCCAACTCGACAGCCAGTCTGGACCTCAATTCCGGGGCGCTTCCTAACCAGGCAAAGCTGGTTAAGAAGACCGGATTCACGGCCCCGAACAGTGGCCGCCAGTGGTACTCTGACTACTTCCTGGAGAATGCCTCGTTCTTCCGTCTGGACGACATAAGCCTCGGCTATACATTCCGCGGCATAGGCCGCTGGGAGTCGGATGTCCGCCTCGCCCTCGGCATGCAGAATGTCTTCATCCTTACGGGATACAGCGGAATGGACCCGGAAGTCATCTCCGAGACCGGCATAGACAACACGGTCTGGCCCCGTCCACGAACATACTCACTTCGCTTGAATGTGGCATTTTGACGTCATTCCCGGCTTGACCGGGAATCTAAACACATAAGAATTATGAAAAAGATAATATACATACTCACGGCCCTCGCCCTCGCCGCCTGCGTAAAAGACCTCGACACCCTTCCGCTCAACAAGACGGAACCCGTCGCCGAGTATGTCTACGGCACCTCTGACGAGGCCTACCTGGCCGGTCTCACGAAGCTGTACTTCCAGTTCGCTTCCAACGACCTGACGGACCTGCAGCCTATGGACGGCGGAGCCTCTGAGCTTATCCGCGCTTTCTGGTCGGTGCAGGAAACCACCACCGACGAAGCCAAATGCTCATGGGAGAACGACGCATGGGTCCGTGCACTGAATACAAATACATGGACTGATGTCCAGAACGACGCGGTCTATGCGGTATATGTCCGTACTCTTCAAGGCATTGCATTCGTTAACGAATACCTCCGTCAGACCGCCCCGGAGCGCCTTCGGGACAGGGGAGTATCGGCTGAACTCGCCGCGAAGATAGATGTCTACAGAGCAGAAGCCCGATTCATCAGGGCGTACCTCTACTGGATGGCTCTCGACTGCTTCGGCAATGTGCCTTTCACTACCGAAAATTCACCTTTCGGAGGAACATATTTCCCTCAGCAGGCAGACCGCACAAAGATCTATGAATACTGCGTCAGCGAACTCCAGGACCTGATTTCGCCTGCATCAGCTCTCATGCCTCCGCGTGCTCTCTATCCACGTGCCGACAAGGGCTCGGCGGCAGGCCTCCTCGCCCGCCTGTACCTCAATTCCGAGGTCTACACAGGCACTCCGAGATGGTCCGAAGCCAAGGCTCTCTGCGAGGACATCTTCGCTATGGGATACTCCCTCTGTCCGTCCTATGCGGACTTGTTCCGCGGTGACAACGGAAGCAATCCGGACGCCCTCGGCGAGTTTCTCTGGGTCATAGACTATGATGCCGGAAACACAGAATCATATGGTGGCACATCGTATATCCTCAGCGCCTCGCTGGCTTCAACCGACATCACGGACGAGTCCCGTCCGAACGGCCAGCGTAACGGCTGGGCCGGGCTCCGCGTCCCATACGAATTCGTCTCACAATATTACGGGGTGTCCGGACAGAACTATGAGACTGGCGAATATGAGGCAGCCGACCGCAGGGGAGAAATCTTCTACATAAAGGGCAGAAAAGAGTCGATGGACGGTGCTCTGTATGATTTCATGAGCGGCTGGTCATGCCTGAAATTCAATAACATACCGCATGACCAGACCAACCAGTCATACCTTCCGGTGTCGATCCTGAAAAGCTTCTCCGATGTGGACTTCCCGATGATCAGACTGGCTGAGATTTATCTGATCTACGCCGAGGCCTGCATGAACCTCGGACAGCCCGGTCAGGCTCTTCCATATCTCCAGCAGCTCTCTGCCCGCGCCGGCGTCTCAGCGCCGACGGAAATCACTCCGGATTTCCTCGCCGCCGAGCGCGCCCGCGAGCTCCTCTGGGAGGCCCACCGCCGCACCGACCTCATCCGCTACGGCCTCTACGACACGCCGGCCTACCTCTGGCCGTACAAAGGCGGAGACACCTTCGCCGGCCAGCCTTTCCCGGCCTACAAGCGCCTCTTCCCGATCCCTCCGACCGAGCTCGCCACCAACCGCCAGCTCGTCCAGAACCCGGGCTACTGATACTGTGGCATCTAACTGGCTGAAAGTCAGTGAGATCCTATTAGGCGCGTGCTGCCATTTGGCGGCACGCGCCTGCCGGTAAGTTGCTGTGTGGCAGTATGTTGCGTGTCACGCCGTGTCTGTGCACTTTCGTCTATGAAATCCGACCATTCGTCATAATCTTTCGACATTTCGGCTTATATATTAAAATATATAAGAAATTGTGCGTATATTCGTAAGATGTGTTAAAAAGCACATGAGGATTTGCTAACAAATGAATAGAAATTTTATGATATCAATGAAGAATTTTCTGATGGGAACTATGGCTGCGGCTTTGATGGTTGCATGTACTTCCGGCGGCTCGCTGGCGGTGCCTAAGGATACGCTCGAGGAGTGTGTATATCTTGGCGACAAGACAGAATTTTCAGTATGGGCTCCGGATGCAGAGGATGCTCAGTTGAGGCTTTATCATTCGGCTTCCGACGAGGTTGCATTTAAGACAGTGCCTATGAGGCTCGGTAAGGACGGCCTCTGGAAGGTGACTGTCAAGGAGGATGTGAAGGGCGCGCTCTACACATTCCAGGTGAAGAAGGACGGCAAGTGGCTTGAGGAGACTGCCGGCATCGCTGCAAAGGCAGTCGGTGTGAACGGCATGCGCGGCGCTGTCGTAGACTGGGACGAGACTGATCCTGAAGGATGGGCGGAGGACAAGAGTCCTGAGATCAAGCCTTCGGACATCATCGTCTATGAGCTTCAGCACAGGGACTTCTCCATCCACCAGACTTCCGGCGTAAGTAACAAGGGCAAGTATCTCGCCCTCACCGAGGAGGGAACAAAGAACCCTGACGGCCTTGCAACAGGCATCGACCACCTCAAGGAGATCGGAGTTACATATGTCCAGCTCCTCCCTTCGACTGACTTCGCGACAATCGACGAGACCCGTCTCGAGGACAATCAGTACAATTGGGGATATGAGCCTCTCAACTACAACGCTGTGGAGGGCTCTTTCTCGACAGACCCATACAACCCTGTAACCCGCATCAAGGAGTTCAAGCAGATGGTCCAGGCTCTCCACAAAGCAGGCTTCCGCGTGATTCTTGACGTGGTATACAACCATACTACAAACGCTGCGAACACAGGTTTCGAGCGTACGATGCCGGGCTATTTCTACAGAATGCGTGAGGACGGAACATTCTTCGACGGTTCAGGATGCGGCAACGAGACTGCATCGGAGCAGGCGATGTTCCGCAAGTATATGATCGAGTCTCTCGAGTGGTGGATGAAGGAGTATCATATCGACGGATTCCGCTTCGACCTCATGGCCATCCATGACATCGATACCATGAACGAGATCAGCGAGCGTCTTCACAAGATCGACCCTGCAGTTGTAATCTATGGCGAGGGATGGGCAGCGTCAGCTCCTGCATATCCGGCAGAAAAGATCGCACTCAAGGCCAACACATACATGATGGACAAGGTGGGAGCGTTCAGCGATAACATCCGTGACGCGGTGCGCGGCCCGCTCGGCTGCGAGAACGCCGGCTTCATGGACGGCGTTGCAGGCAACAAGGCCAACGTCGAGTTCGGTATCGTCGGCGGTATCGAGCATCCGCAGGTGACTGTGGAGGCATGGACCAGCAATCCTCTCCAGCATGTCAGCTATGCAAGCTGTCACGACGACCACTGCCTCCGCGACCGTCTCGAGGTTGCCACCAAGGCATCCGAGAAGGAGCGCCTGGCCATGGTCAAGCTCGCCCAGACAGCTGTGTATACATCACAGGGAATTCCATTCATCTTCAACGGTGAGGAACTTTACCGCCACAAGCAGGGCGTGAAGAACAGCTACAACAAGCCTGACTCCATCAACGCCATCGACTGGACATACAAGACTCAGTACAAGGACCTCGTGGACTATTATGCAGCTCTTGCTGCCATCCGCCACGCGCACCCTGGCTTCTGCCTCGGAGATGCAGCCCTCGTGCGTGAGAAACTCCAGTTCATCGAGGTTGACGACCCATGCGTGGTTGCATTCCGCATCAGCGGTCTCGAGGGCATCGACTCTGCCAAGTCTCTCACAGTCGTCCTCAACGGCTCGAAGAAGAACGTGAAGGTGGAGATCCCTAAGGGCAACTACGTTGTGCTCGCACAGCTCGGAAAGGCTGATGCAGACGGCATCGGAGCATACTCAGGATCGCACTGTGCAGCCGGAGCAACCTCCGCGACAATCCTTGCAGAATACTAAAAACACAAAATATGAAGAAGACATTATTTGCAATCTGCGCTGCTCTCATCGTCCTGTCATGCGGACAGGCTCCGAAGCAGCAGCCTCTTGAAAATTCAGTGGTCTATGAGATGAACGTACGCCAGTACACTCCTGAGGGAACTTTCGCTGCGGCTCAGCAGGAGCTGCCTCGCCTCAAGGAGCTCGGCATCGACATCCTCTGGCTCATGCCTATTCATCCTATCGGAGTGAAGGAGCGCAAGGGAACCCTCGGTTCATACTACGCAATCGCAGACTATAAGGCAATCAACCCTGAGTTCGGTACGATGGAGGACTTCGAGAACTTCCTCGCAGCCGCACACAAGCTCGGCTTCCGCGTGGTTCTCGACTGCGTCGCAAACCACACTTCGCCTGACGCAAAGTGGATCAACGAGTACCCTGCAGACTGGTACATGCGTGACTCTCTCGGCAACACAGTGGTGAACTATGACTGGTATGACATCGCAGAGCTCAACTACGGCAAGAGAGAAGTATGGGATGCAATGGCGGACCAGATGCGCTTCTGGATGGAGAAGGGTGTAGACGGATTCCGCTGCGACATGGCATGTGAGGTTCCGCTCGAGTTCTGGCAGGAGACCATCTCGGCTCTCCGCGAGGACTATCCTGGAATGTATATGCTCGCAGAGGGCGAGGAGCCGAAGCTCCACTCGCTTTCCGGCTTCAACTCATCATACGCATGGGAACTCCACCATATGCTCAACGCCATAGCACGCGGTGAGAAGAACATCCCTGAGCTTCTCGAGTACATTCAGAAGGATGCGGAGAGACACCCTGCAGATGCCTTCCGACTCATGTTCACTTCAAACCACGATGAGAACTCATGGGCAGGTACCGAGTTCGAGAGAATGGGTGATGCGGCAAAGCTCATGGCTGTGCTCACATTCACTCTTCCAAGCGGCCAGCCTCTCATCTACACAGGTCAGGAGATGGGCTGGAACAAGAGATTCGAATTCTTCGAGAAAGATCATATCCCTGCATGGGAGAAGAACGAGTACTTCGACTTCTACAAGTGGCTCATCGACGTCCGTCACAACAATCCTGCACTCGCTGCAGGCGACAAGGGCGGCAAGTTCGAGGTCGTTTCAGCAGAGGACAGCGTGCTCGTATTCACCCGCACACTCCCTGACAACAAGGTTACGGTAAAGGCAGAGCTCAAGGCTCCATGGTCATATGAAATCACAGCAGAGTAATGAAGAAGATCATCATAGCACTCGCAGCGGTAGCCCTCGCAGCATGCTCGGGCCCCGCATTCGACCCAGCCTCAGTCGCTGATGCGACAGCCGAGCAGGTCACAAGAGTAGAACCTCTCTCATGGTGGGTCGGCATGAAGACCGATCTCCAGCTCATGGTAAACGGAGCAGGCATCTCTGAGTATGATGTCACAATCGAAGGCGGCAAGGGAGTGTCTGTCGAGAAGATCAACAAGGCGGAAAGCCCTAACTACCTCTTCGTAGACGTGAATGTTGCTGCAAATGCGCAGCCTGGCACATACTACATCGTGTTCTCAAAGGATGGCGAGTCATTCAAGTATCCATACGAGATCGCCGCTCGCGCAGAAGGCTCTGCCGAGCGCGAGAGCTTCACCACAGCCGACATGGTGTATCTCATCATGCCGGACCGCTTCGCAAACGGTGATGCTTCAAACGACTCTACAGACGATACTACAGAAGATGCGAACCGTGCGAACGGTCACGGTCGTCACGGTGGTGACATTCAGGGTGTCATCGACCACCTCGACTACATCAGCGAGCTGGGCGCGACATACATCTGGACAACTCCGTTCCTCGAGGACAACGATCCAAGGGGCTCGTATCATGGATATGCCGCTTCTGACTACTACCACATCGACTCACGCTTCGGCTCCAACGAGCTTTACAAGGAGCTTGTAGAGAAAGCGCGCGAGAAGGGTCTGGGCATCATCATGGACATCGTCCCTAACCACTGCAGCTATGTGCACTGGTGGATGGAGGACCTTCCGTTCCAGGACTGGATCCATCAGTTCGACACTTATACCGGAACCAATGTGGCTTTCTCTACCAACATGGACCCTAACGCTTCTTCGAAGGACCTCTATATCCAGGAGAGCGGCTGGTTCGTGCCTACAATGGTCGACATGAACCTCGATAATCCATATGTGCTTCAGTACTTCATCCAGTGGGGAGTATGGTGGATCGAATATTCAGGCCTCAACGGCTTCCGCGTGGATACATACCCATACAACGAGAAGGGCCCTGCTTCAGAGTGGTGCAAGGCCATCATGAACGAGTATCCGAACTTCAACATCGTAGGTGAGTGCTGGACTTCGTCCATCCCTCAGCTTGCATACTGGCAGGGCGGAAACGCCAACAAGGACGGCTTCGACTCGCACCTTCCTTCGATCATGGACTTCCCGCTCCACGACGCGATGCGTGCAGCCCTCGCAGAGGATGAAGGCGGCTGGGGAATGGGCATGACCAAGGTCTATGACATCCTTTCTCATGACTTCGTATATCACGACCTCTCGAAGATGCTCATCTTCCCTGGCAACCACGATACAGCCCGCATCGGCGACATGGTCCGCAAGGACCCTCGCGCCCTCAAGCTCGCGATGACCATGATGGCGACAATGCGAGGCATCCCTCAGATCTTTGCAGGTGACGAACTCATGTTCGTCTCTTCAAAGCCGGACAATATCGGTGACCATCCTGGTCTCCGCGTGGATTTCCCAGGCGGATGGGAGGGCGACGAGATCGACCTCTTCACTGCAGAAGGACGTGAGGCTCAGACACATAACACCGACGGTCTCAAGGTGGAGAAGGGCCAGGCGGCTGACCTCTTCAACTATGTGAGCCGTCTCTTCCAGTGGAGAAAGACAGCAGATGTCATCCACAATGGAAAGACCGTGCACTTCATGACCCGTGACAACACTTATGCATACTTCCGTTACAACGACGATGCAGCAGTGTTCGTCTTCATCAACAATACTCTTGAGGACAAGAATGTTCCTTGGTCATACTACTCGGAGATCACGGAAGGCCTCCACGACGGAGTGGACGTACTCACAGGCGAGCCTGTCGAAGTCTCGGATGCAACAGTAGTCGCTCCAAAGACAGCACTTGTAGTAGAATTTAAACGCTGACTGTCATTTCGACCGAACGATAAAAACAGTCTGTCATTTCGACCGAACGAAGTGAGTGGAGAAATCTGTTAAACTGAAAATAATATAAATAGATATGAAGAAAATCATTTCAGCGATAGCAATCGCCCTCATCGCAGTGGCCTGCGCTCCAAAGCAGGGCCCTGCCACTGACATACAGACCCTTCAGTCGCCTGACGGCGTCCTTGAGATGACCTTCCAGCTTACAGCTGACGGCACACCTCAGTACGCCCTTAACTATGACGGCCAGAAGGTTATCCTCCCTTCAGACCTCGGATTCGAGCTCCGCGGCGTCCTCAAGGCACAGCAGCTTGTCTACAATGCAGACGGCACCATCTCGAAGGAAGACCGTCAGCCTGCACAGCAGTTCTATGAAGGATTCGCTGTGGAGAGCGTCGAGACTGCAACTTTCGACGAGACCTGGGAGCCGGTATGGGGTGAGGAAGCTCAGATCCGCAACAACTACAACGAGCTCCTCGTCAACCTCGTGCAGACTTCTACAGAGAGAAAGATGGCCATCCGCTTCCGTCTCTACAACGACGGTCTCGGATTCCGCTACGAGTTCCCTTACCAGAAGAATCTCAGCTACTTCGTGATCAAGGAGGAGATGACTCAGTTCGCCCTTGCAGGCGACCACACTGCGTGGTGGATTCCAGGCGACTATGACACTCAGGAGTACAACTTCACCGAGTCTCGTCTGAGCGAGATCGCAGGCAAGATGCAGCAGGCGATCAATCCTAACGACTCGCAGACTCCATACTCTGTGAACGGCGTGCAGACCTCGCTCCAGATGCGCACAGACAGCGGCCTTTACATCAACATCCACGAGGCTGCCCTTCTGGACTACCCATGCATGCACCTCGAGCTTGATCCTAAGACATTCACATTCGTCTCACACCTCACCCCTGACGCACAGGGCTGGAAGGGTCGCATGCAGACCCCTTGCAACACACCTTGGCGTACAGTGCAGGTGGCTCCGAGCGCTACGGCTCAGCTCGCTTCGCGCCTGATCCTCAACCTCAACGAGCCATGCGCTCTCGAGTCTACAGACTGGATCAAGCCGGTGAAGTACATCGGCATCTGGTGGGAGATGATCTCCGGAAAGGGTTCATGGTCATACACCAACGACTTCGCTTCAGTGCAGCTCGGTGTGACCGACTATGCAAACGCAACCCCTAACGGAACACACTCTGCAAACAACGAGAAGGTGCGCCGTTACATCGACTTCGCTGCCGAGCACGGCTTCGACCAGGTCCTCGTAGAGGGCTGGAACGAAGGCTGGGAAGACTGGGCAAACTGCAACAAGGACTATGTCTTCGACTTCGTCACTCCTTATCCTGACTTCGACATCGAGGCACTCAACAAGTATGCTCACTCAAAGGGCGTACGCCTGATGATGCACCACGAGACCTCTTCGTCAGTACGCAACTACGAGCGCCACCTCGACCAGGCTCTCGAACTCATGGACAAGTATGGATACAACAGCATCAAGAGCGGTTATGTAGGCGACATCCTCCCTATTGGAGAGCACCACTACAGTCAGTCTCTCATCAATCACTACATGTACGTTGTCAAGAAGGCTGCAGAGCATGAGGTGATGCTCAACGGCCACGAGATGGTACGTCCTACCGGTCTCTGCCGTACATATCCTAACCTCATCGGCGCCGAAGCTGCCCGCGGTACGGAGTACCAGGCATTCGGTGGCACAATGCCTCACCACGTGACCATCCTTCCGTTCACACGCCTCAACGGCGGTCCAATGGACTATACTCCTGGTATCTTCTTCATGGACCTCGCATCGGTGACCGACGGAAAGAACAACTCATGGGTGAACGCCACAATCGCCAACCAGCTCGCTCTCTATGTGACCCTTTACTCGCCGCTCCAGATGGCTGCAGACCTTCCTGAGCACTATGCACAGCACATGGAGGCCTTCCAGTTCATCAAGGACGTGGACATCGACTGGATCCAGTCAAAGTATCTCCTTGCCGAGCCGGGTGAGTATGTTGTAATCGCTCGTCAGGGCAAGAAGAACGGCCAGTGGTTCTGCGGCGGTGTGACCGACGACCAGAAGCGCACACTTGACGTTCCTATGAACTTCCTCGAGCCAGGAAAGACATATGAGGCTACAATCTATGCAGATGCAGAGGATGCAGACTACAAGGAGAACCCTCAGGCATACAAGATCTGGAAGCAGAACGTCACTTCAGAGGACATCCTCTCGATGACAATGGCCCGCGGAGGCGGCTTCGCAATCAGCTTCCAGGAGCTCTAGAAATCGGAAAACCAAACAACAAACTAAAATATTAAAAAATGAACAAAGCATTAATGAACGCTGCCGGCGCACCCCTCGCCGCTGGCAGTTACGAATCTCCAGCAGTGAATGTTGTAGAGGTTCTTTCAGAGGGAGTACTCTGCTCGAGCTTCGAGAAATACAACGAGGAAGACCTCGAGTGGTAACAGATGTTTAACTATCAATGAATCAAGAACAATGAAAAAGATCTATTCATTCATGGTTGCAGCTGTTGCCCTCTTTGCAGCAGCATCATGCAACAAGGAACTTCCACAGGAGAACCTCCCTGCAGTAGGCGAAACAGTAGTCTACACAGCATCAACAGACGGCGCCGACACAAAGGCAGTCCTTGATGGAACAGTATCAAAGTGGTGTGGAGAGGAACTTATCACTCTTCACGACGGAACAAATGCATTTACATTCTATGCAAATGCCGGTGATACTCCAGTCTCAAAAGTAGATTTTACATATACTCCAGGTGAGGGTCAGCCAGAATTTACCGCCACAGAGGTAATGGCTGTTTACCCTTCAGGAGATTATACCGCAAATCTTGATGAGAAGACTGTCAGCAATGTAGTTGTACCAAACAACCAGACTCTTGCAGATAACACATATCATGCAACAGCAGCTGTAGCTGTAGCTTATTCAACAACAACAGAGCTTAGCTTCAAGAACGCTACAACTCTCTTGAAATTCAAAGTAGCGGGAGACGACGTTACATCTGGTTGCATTGCTGCTGAGGGTGATATTTCAGGAACTTTTGATCTCGCTTACAATGGTGGTGAACCAGAATTGACTGCAACAACGGCTAACCAGTGGGTTGATTTCAGTAAGAACGATGATTTCCTTTCTAAAGAGGCGACTTACTACATCGCAGTGGCTCCTGCTGCACTGAATAAAATCACTATGTACTTGAACGGTGCTGAGGTGAAGTCAAAGACCTTTGAGGAGCCTTATCAGCTAAAACGTAACGTAATCCTTGATCTCGGAACAATTACTTACACTGCACCAGAGACTGCGTCTACAGTATATCTTAAGCCAGGTGTATGGTCTGCTGACGGTGCTTGGTATGTAGCATATTTCTTCAACTCGACAGGTAATGTCGCTGTCAAGATGGAAGATACTGATGCCGATGGCCTCTTTGAGGCAGCTGTTCCAGAAGGTAAGTACAGTAAGGTAATATTCTGTAGAGTAAACCCAGAGGCAACTGAGTTCGTATGGGAGAGTGTATGGAATCAGACTGAAAATCTCAGTGTCCCAACTTCAGAAGACGAAAAACTTTGCTATGTAATCAACGGTTGGGAGTCTGCTGAGTGGCAGACTGTTCCAGAACAGCCAGAGGAAGTTACTCCAGGTGAGGCTTCGGAGTGGGCACTTGTAGGCGCGTTCAGTGGTTGGATAGATAAGACCTTTATAACTACTTCCGTATCGAATGTAGTAGTTCTTGAGAATGTCGAAATGAAGGCAGCAGAGGGTTTCTTGGTAAGAAAACCGACTACTGAATGGGCCGATAAATATGGTGCTGGTAATGTAAATTACATTCAGGCCAACAGTTATATTACAACGGCCAAAGATGGTGGAGATATGTGTCTTGAGGCTGATGGAACATATGATATTTACTTCAATACTACTACAAAGGCCATTTATGTCATGACAGCCGGAACTGATTATACTACAGCAGTTGAACAGACAGTGAGTGGTAAAGAACCAGAGGTTGAGGAACCAGAGGTTACAGCGAATATGCTTTATCTGAAGCCTAATTCAAACTGGAAGGTGGATAATGCTCGCTTTGCTGCTTATTTCTTTGGCGGAACACCTGGTGAGATATGGGTAAGTATGGCTGATTCAGATGCAGATGGCATATATGAAGTTAACATCCCAGAAGGATATGATTATGGTTGTAACGTTATCTTCTGTCGTATGAATCCAAACACTACGGCTAATAACTGGAATAACAAATGGAATCAGACTTCAGACTTAACTGCACCAACCGATGGTAAGAATCTCTACACCGTTAAAGACGGTACATGGGACAAGGGTGGCGGAACCTGGTCAACAAAATAAGGCAAACAACCTTTAATTTCTCAGGAGCCCGAGGTTTCACCCTCGGGCTCTTGCTTTATAGTGACCTGAACTCCTGCAATGTGCCTGCCTTCTCTCGAGTTGTTTTCGTTATCCTTGGCATGACTGGGGGCTGAATGCCTGATCAGGTCTGGCATGATTAGAAAGACCGGACATATCATTCACCGTCCATCATCAAAATGCCCGAAAACCTGTCGGACGGTTCCGAAAATGGCTCAAAATGAGCGGATTTCTGTACCGTCCATCATAAAATCCGCTATTTTTCTGTCGGACGCTAACTGATATGTCTTTGGGACTCTCCTCGTGAACTTCCTGCAGTATCTAGGCTTCATCGAGAAGACCGGTCGCTGATCTTCTCCATATGTCTATGTCCATTCCAGGAGCACACGATGCTCTCCTCTCAGAAAACTAAAAAAAAGAAAAAGAAAAATGTGACGAAAAGCGGCTATTTGTGACGAAACTCCCGAATTATAAAATTCGTAAACGTCTGTTTTTCTTTATTTTACACAGCATCTACCGCTGACTCCCGAACTTTGCTCCTGTAAACTTTAATTTTTATGTTATGGTAGAAAAGATTCATGCAGAGACAGAGCAGAAGTATGTGGACATACTCAGCAACGGAGGTTTCAAGGCGTTTTTCGGGGACGAGAGCAACAAGGAGG
>JAFQFD010000018.1 GCA_017415715.1 Bacteroidales bacterium
CATCGTCATCTCATGTGCAACTTCACAGTTCGGTGACTACTTCACCGGATATGACGGAGGACGCCTCTGGATTGACGCTGCGGAACTTATTTACGAGTAATATCTCTGATGCGCAGATTTATAATCATATTTGCAATGCTGGTCCTCGGTGCCTTAAGCGCCGAGGCTCAGCATTATGACCGAGGATACGAGACGACTCCGTCATCTCCGTTCCTTAAGAAGGGAACATGGATGGCAGGAGGAACAGCACGTTACTCACAGCATATCAATGATGATTATAACTTTCTGGTCATCAATGATATAAATTCAAAGGGATACAACATATCCGTAAATCCGAAACTGCTCTATCTGTTCAGGGACAATATGGGAGTCGGACTCCGTTTCTCATACGACCGCAGCATGCTGGACCTTGCGAGTGCAGACCTTTCCGTTTCTGACATTTCGATGGGAGCGAAAGACTGCTATCAGATCCAGCATAAATACAGCATTCACGGTGTCTACAGGGCATATATCCCGCTTGCAGGAGCGAAGCGCATTGCCATGTTTGCCGATGTCCTCCTCGGAGGTTCGTTCAAGCAGGGCAAGGCATTCAATGCAAACGGTCCATATGCTGACGGAACATACACCCAGGCCTATGCCCTTGAACTGGCTGTCGACCCCGGTGTCATAGCATTCCTGACAGACAGGCTTGCGATCGAGCTCAATGTAGGAGTGTTCGGACTCAGCTACAGCTGGATGAACCAGATACACAATCAGGTCGACAATGGATATACGGATTCCACATCTGCCGGTTTTATGGTTAACCTCCTCTCCCTCGGAGTGGGACTTTCATACTATTTCCTGTAATGAGAACAATTAGAATATTTGCAGCATTATGCCTTATGACGGCATGTGTGAGCGCCTTTGCACAGAGTGACGGCAAGGAGCGCGAGACGATTGTGCTCGGAGGGGAGATAGCACCGAAGGACACATCGAAGGTGAGGCGCTTCAAGAATCATCTGATAGCGCCGAAAGGGGAGTGGCAGTGCGGACTGTCCGTCATGTATGCGGACTTCTCGAGCAACAATTCCGAGTTCATGCTCCTGCTTCAGGGAGTTGATGCGAATGCATCCATGCTCAGACTTGCGCCTGAGGGAGCATATACGTTTGCAGACAACCATGCTGTCGGAGCACGTTTCCAGTATACAAACATCAACGGTATGGTGGATTCGGCGACAGCAGACCTGCTCGGCAACCTGAGCATGGATGTCAGCGGGCTGAATGCCCAGTCCCGCTCTATGGGCGGATCGGTCTTCCAGAGGACTTATGTAGGCCTTGACAGGTATGGACGCGTGGGCATCTTCTGGGATTATGTGCTCGGATACACAAGAAGCAAGACACAGTTCTATACAGGTGAGGCGTCGTCGGCTTATTCGCTCAACAACAAGATAAGCCTCAACTTCGCTCCCGGCATTGTGTATTTCCCTATGAATAACGTATCGATCCAGGTCTGCATATCGCTGGCAGGACTTTCGTATACCAATGTGAAGGCATACGACAATGGTCAGGTCGCAGGCAGCAGGCAGGCATGGAAGGCCCATGCAAGCCTCAGCGTCCTGGATCTGAGTTTCGGACTTACAGTACATCTATAGCATGAAGAAGATACTGACATATTTCCTTCTCGCCGTATTCGCGCTTTCGTCCTGTGTGGACAATGACCTTCCTTATCCGATCGTCGTTCCGCACATTACGTCAGTGATCGTCGATGAGGCTGAGAAGATAGATATCGACTATGACAAGCAGACTGTCACCATTCATCTTCCGGAATCAGTAGATATAAGGAATGTCGCGATCCGCTCGGTGCAGATAGACCAGGAGATTGCCAAGACGTCAATGGAGCTTGCAGGCGTGCACGACCTCAGCAAACCTTTGAAATTCACCATCACCACATATGATGACTATGCATGGACAATCATCGGCGTCAGGAACGTGCCTCGCTATTTTACCGTGCAGGGACAGATGGGCGCCAGCGTGATAGACGTGTATAACCGTCGCGCTGTGGCAATGGTCGGCAAGAAGGCGGACATCTCAAATCTCAAGGTGACATCGCTCAAGCTCGGACCGGAAGGTAAGACTACTTATTCCCGTAAGATCGAGGATCTCAGAGATTTCACTCACGGCATAGAGATTGACGTTACGTCATTCGGATACACAGAGACATGGGGACTTTATGTCGAAGTGACCGACGCGACCGTAGAGATCAAGAGCGTCAATCCGTGGGCGCGTAAGGCGATTGTGACGGCAATCGGAGTTGCAGGTGTGGAGAATAACTTCCAGTACCGTGAGAAAGGTGCAGAGGAATGGATCGATGTTGCCACCGCTGACATTACGTCTGACGGAGGAAGCTTTGTGGCTCATCTGAAGGATCTTACGCCTGAGACTGAGTATGAGGTGGTGTCTATTTCCGGAAACGACAGGAGTCCGGTTAAGGAATTCATGACCGAGGCCGCCACACCGGTTCCAAACGGAAGCTTCGAATATGCCAGTCTTGTCAAAGGAAGCTCATACTATAAGTTCTATGACCCTGATTGTGGAGTCGAGGACGGTTCATATATGTTCTGGGGATCAGGCAACGGTGAAGGTTCTGAAGGTGTGAACGGTTCTGCCAACATGGGTATTGTAATCACCTATGTCGACACCGAGGACAAAGTGGACGGAAAGCAGTCCGTAAGGGCTCAGACAAGTCAGCTTGCCGGTATTCTCGCAGCAGGAAACCTCTTCGTTGGACAGTTTGCAGGTCTTGTGGGTACAAGCGGCGGTAAGGTTAACTTCGGACGCCCTTGGACGACACGTCCTACAGCAATGAAGATTTACTGCAAATACCTGACTGGTCCGATGGACATCATAGGAAAGACTCTTCCTCCGGGAGTGTCGCTTTCCAACAGCGACTATGACCGTGCAGAGATCAAGTTCGCACTGGGAACCTGGGACTACAAGAAATATGGAGGATCTCCAGCGAGCCCGGTACACATCAACACTACCGATGCAAGCACATTTGTGGACTATAATACAGATGAGAGCACGATAGCAAACGGAAACCTCATCATCTACCATGACGGCTATGATCTCAACGGCGCTGGCAAGGTCTCGGCAGATACAGGAGCATGGATTGAGTACACGATTCCGCTTGATTATCGCAAGATGGAGGAAATCCCTACCCATATGATCATCTCCTGCGCAGCATCACGCTACGGAGACTACTTCACAGGCTGCAGCAGCTCAAAGCTGTGGATTGATGCAGTGGAACTTATCTATTAGACAAACAGCATGGCGGTCAGACCGGCTGCCACCGCAACAACGCAATTGATGAGCTTCGCCCAGGCGAAGCTCTTCTTGCTTTCTGCAAGCAGAGGAATGGATGCATGTCCGTCCTGTGATATGCTGCTGGCAAGAAGCACCGGGAATGGAACGACTCCAGCTGCGAACAGAGTCACGAAAATGAGATGCGGACCGGACTCCGGAATGATTCCTATCACGGTTGCAAGAAGAATCATGAGCACCGTGTTGTCGCTGATCCAGCTCTCGATGTCAACGTACTGGAGTGCTATGCCGAGCACCAGCAGGACGCCGAATGTCCATGCGAATATCGTCGGCAGATGCTTCTTGACAATGTGATTCCAAAGGTGTCCTTCAACAAAATGATCCGAGCCGAATATAAGCACGAAAAGAACTATCACGCTCAGCGCTGCAAACAGCACATTCATCCAGTCTTCGCTCAAAAGATCAATCTTGAATCCCTCAGAATGCTCCGCTTCATGACAATGCGCATGTCCATGATCATGGTGGCAATGACCATGGTCGTGACCAACTACTGCCGTCTCGTGTCCAACTTCTGCCGTTTCGTGTCCACCCTCTGTCATTTCGTGTCCATCCTCTGTCATTTCGTGTCCACCCTCTGTCATTTCGAGCGAAGTCGAGAAATCTCCTCCATGAGCCCCATGGTCATGCCCCAGCCTGCCTGTCGCCAGTGCTGCGATGAACACCGCCAATCCGATGAACATGACGCTCCTCTTCCATCCGAAATGCCTCTTTCCATGTTCACTATTATCCTTGTGCTCGTGTTCATGGATGACGTATCCGTCTGTGCAGTCAGTCTCTGCTCCGCACTCTTGATGCTCTTCCTTTCCGCAATGCCTTGCATGGATCCTGTCATAGATATTGTCAGTGACAATGCCGACTGCGACAGCCAGGACAAATAGTATTGCGAATAGTACAAGAGCCTCGCGAGGAATCATGGCCAGCATCACGAACGCTTCGTCGCCTGATGATGCGATCATCATTGCTACAAGCGCTCCGAAACTGAACATCCTGTGGGTATAGAGGGATACTGTGGCGAATCCTCCCATACACCCCGGAATCGATCCCAGGACAGCTCCAAAGATAACCTGTCCGACCTTTGTCTTCCTCAAACCTTTGAAAAACAATCCACCCGACTCGATGTTCAGGGACTCGATCATCATCATCATAACGACCACAAGACCGGTGATCAGTATGGAGTTACGCAGTATGTCTATAAATAAATGCATTATTCTATCCAGCCGGCTACAAAGAGGTTGATAATAGGACGTATAGGGCAGTTGGTAGTAAGCGTGACAATAGTCAGCATCTCTCCCTTCGGCATGTCTGCAGTGTCGACATGAACCCTGAACTTGACCCTCTGGCCTGGCTTGCAGCAGGGTATGTCACTGTGCGACCATGACTTCGCGTCAGCATCTACCTTGTATACGCACATAGGCTCCTTGCCGTCATTGACAAATGAGAACTCGGCATGGACCGTCGTGCCCTGCGCCACCTTGCCGGCCTGGAATGTGCTGGTAGTGAACTTCGGCATAGGCCCCGCGTCCTTCTCCTCTTCGGTCATGTCAGAGAAGTTCTCCTTTGTGAACGCGTTGAAGCACAGCCTGCTATCGCCTGCATTGTTCTTATATGCCTTGCCATTCATCTGAGGCGTAGCCCAATATCTGTTCTTACCCCACAGATCCCTGCTCGCAGTGACCGTGAAATTCATCTCAGCAGTACCTCTGGCGGGAATTGGATTTGGTGTAACAGATATGTTCAGATGCTCGGACACGTCTCCGAAAGTGACTTTCAGAGGCATCTCCGACAGGTTTGCCACCATCACAGACTCGCTCTTCTGTCCGCCCTGCTCAAGGTTGCCGACCTTCATCACAGACTCACGCATAGCGAGAGGTCCATATGTGACTGGGTATATCTCCTCAAGAGGTTTCTCCTCCTCCAGACAGATGCCTCTGACTTTCAGAAGCACAGGCTTCTTCACGTCAGACACATACATGGTAAGCGTCTTGTCGAACGGATAGGGTCCCTCGTCATTTGAATATGTTACCGACACCTTGCCTGTCTTTCCGGGACGTATAGGCTCTCTGGTCCAGTCCACATCAGTGCATCCGCAAGTGGAAACCACATTGTAGATCACTACCGGCTTGTCCGATATGTTGGTGATTGTGAATGAGCAAGACACAGGTCCGCTGTCGAGCATGATGTTGCCGAAATTGTGCACCATCTTGTCGACTTCAAGGATAGTCCCGATCTTCTCCTGTGCCGACAGCGGCACGAGAGAAAGCGCGAATACAGCACTAACAATAATGTTTCTAAAGAATTTCATCCCTAAACACGTCTAAGTCTATACAAAGATAACACAATTCGTTCTTTGAATATCAAAATTAATCACTAAATTTGCCTTTCGAATATGCATCAGGCATATCATATGCAAAGACAATACTAACAATTAAATTAATAAGGAAATGGCTTACAAAATTACTGAAAACTGCGCAGCTTGCGGTTCATGCCTTCCAGAGTGCCCTGTAGGTGCAATCTCAGAGGGTGACATCTATGTTATCGATCCTAACGTATGCATCGACTGCGGTACATGCGCAGACGCATGCCCAATGGGAGCAATCGAGCCAGGTGAATAATCAAGACCTGCAAGAAACCTAGAGGCCGACTGATACCAGTCGGCCTCTTTTTTCGTACATGCATGACTGAATTACCGTGTAATCTTCTTCTCTTGAATTCCATGCCGTTTCCTGTAAGTTGTTGTAGCTCAATGGTTTGAATGCTCAAGGGTCGACTTTTAAACCGACCTTTAGTGATTTAATTTCTTGATTGATAAGTAGTTATACAAAACGTTCTTTGTGTCAGACATGCGTGAACATGTCTGCATTTCACCACATTATTGCAGCAGTCGTCACATTTTTCTTTTTCTTATAATTTTTTCCGAATCTACGGATAGTTTCGCACTAAAAAAGACTATGAGGAGAAAGTTTCAAGCAGACGAGGTGCTGCACATTTACCAAAGAACCATTTCGGGTTTCAACATCTTTTATTCTACTGAAGACTTCCTGGTATTTTATACCATCGTTTCTGTCTATGCACGAAGATTCGGAATCGTTCTTCTGGGTTTATGTCAGATGATCGATCACATACATATGCTTGGTTCTGCAGGCTGTCTGGCAGATCTGAGCAGATTCGTCTCTGCATATACATCGCGATTTGTAAAGGAGTTCAACAGCAAGTACGGCAGGACCGGGCCGCTTTTCGAGAAAGAATATGGGAGCGCGCTCAAGAGGGAAGCGAAGAAGATCCGCTCTGCCATAGCATACCTGTTCAACAATCCTGTCGAGAAGATTCTGTGCGCAAGAGCAGAAGAATATAAGTGGAACTATCTCAGATACTATGGCAATCTGGTGAGTCTGAAAGGTGTCAGGAATTACAGCACGAGACTTCAGAAGTCTGTGAAAATCGTACAGGAACGATTCCTAAAGGGACGATACCTGAATTACAGTATGATGGACATGATCTTTGAAGGTCTTGGCAAAGAAGAAAGGGAATATCTGACAGACTACATCATTATGACATATTTCCCGTTTGATGCCAGGAAACTCACCAGTTATTACAAGTCATATGAAGACATGCTGATTGCCATCAATTCAAATACTGGAAGCGAGCATGACATCCAGGAGCACCATTACAGCAAGACAGACCTGGCATACAGGGAGATGATATCATACCTGAAGAATCATGGTCTTGAAGATGTGAGGTCGGTAGTCACCATGAACAAGGAGGATAAAATGCAGCTGGCATCTTTACTGAAATCAAAGACATCAGCCACATATAGGCAGATTGGAAAATTCCTGCACATGGAACCCCAAATCGGCTCCCGGACCTGAAGTATGTTAGTTGATTGTCGGATACAGGTGTTTTGTGTAAATAGCTGCTTTTCAGTGAATTAGGCAATCAAGGGCCGGATTTTAAACCGACCCTTGATAGCCTGAAATATTGAGTTTCAAGGGGTTACATTATACGCCCCTCCCAGCGGATCAGGGAATGATAAAAAATAATCCCAGAGATTAAGCTCTGGGATTATTTTTTAGTTCCAATATTGCATTGATGGTTTGTTACTCCATTGGAGCAAGGACGATCTGGAGGAAGTTGTCCTGTGCAAGAACTGCCTGCATCAGAGTCTTCACATCCTCTGCAGTCACATTGTTCAGTGCTGTCTCATACTCCTGGTCATAGTCGATGCCAAACTCCTGGTTGAGCTCGAGAGCGCTCTTCCAGTATGAGTTGCTGATCCTTGACTCAGGCACGTTCTTCTTCAGATTCTCGAGTGCCATTGCAAGTTCCTCTGCTGTAGGACCATTCTGTGCAAGTTCCTTGAGGTACTGCGCTGTAAGTCCGCTGAGCTTCTCTGCCTGCTCTGGGTTAGTGTCGAACTGAACCATGAAAGTAACCCTTGAGTATGGCTCCCTTGATGCGCTGAGGCTTGAGCCTACGCCATAAGTACCACCTTCCTTCTCACGGATTGTCTTTGTATAGATCATATCGAGAACATAGTTTGCCACCTTAAGAGTAACCATATCCTTTGTTGTGACTGGCATATAGCCGCTCCAAACCTGGAACACGGTCTTCTTTGGAGTTGCCATCTCGACATTCAGAACATTCTCCGACACGCCCTTTGCCATCTGAACGAGGTTGTCCTTGTTCACCTGAGCCGGCTTCTTGCCCTTTGCGATAGAGCCTACATACTTCTCTACCATAGGCTTGAGTGTCTCAAGATCAACATTACCTACGATTGTAAGAGTAGCGCCAGCTGCGTTCTTATAAAGCTCGCGGTATACTCTCTCTATGGTCTCGAGGCTTGCCTTCGACATAACTTCCTCGTCGATTACAACAGCTCTCTCATTGCCTGCATAGAGCTTGTCATTCACGAACTTCTGGAACTTGAAGTCTGGAGTGTTCAGGAGGTTAGGGAGAACCGCCTTGATCTGCTGGATACCTGTCTCATACTCCTCAGCATCGAAACGTGGATCTGCAACATACAGATACATGAGCTGGAGAGCTGTCTCGAGATCCTTTGGAGTGCTCTGACCTGAGATGCCGTGAGTTGTTGCTCTGAGAGTAGGATATACACTCACCTGCTTGCCTGCAAGCATCTTTGAGAGTGTAGTGTTTGCAAATTTGGATACACCGGAATTCTGGAGGTAGATGCTCCAGATGTTGTCCTCGAATGAAGGCATGTCCTCAGTTGCGATGAGAGTCTTTCCGCCTTTCCACTCGAGAGTGAACAGTACCTGGTCCTGCTTGTGCTGGGTAGGGAGAACCACCACCTTCACACCGTTCTTGAGAGTCCATACTGTAGAACCGTAGATTCCTTCAGCGGTCTTCTTGACCTTTGAACCCTTGAGGTTCTCGCTGATGAGAGGCTCGTTTACAGTCTCTTCAACATTTGCAGTGATCTCTGCGTTCTTCACACCTGCGATGATCGCGCCGAGCTGCTCCTCAGTAGGATTTGCAAGACCTTCCTTTTCAGGACCGTTGTAGAGAACAACCATGTTGTCGTCAGTGATCATCTGAGCAGCGATCTGGCTGAGGACAGCAGCGTTGAGCTGGCCGCAGATTGCCTGTGCGACCTGGAGCTCGGTAGCAGGATCCATATATGCCTCGTTGTAGTAGAATGCATTGAGGAGCGGACGTACGAAGTCTGCGTTCTTGCGTGTAGGAGCAGCCTCGACAGCCTTCTCATAGTGGCTGAGGATCTTAGCCTTTGCACGCTCGACCTCACCGTCGGTGAAGCCGAATCTCTTCATCTTCTCGACTTCGGTCATCAATGCTGTGAATGCATTGACAGCGTCGCCCTCCTTGAATGACACGTTAGCAAAAACTGCGTCGCATGTAGTGCAGAGGCGGCCGGCTCCGAGGCTTGCGCCGAGGAACGGAGCGTCTGGCTTGGCTGTGATGTCTGTGAATCTCTCATCCATTATATAATAGATGTATGACTTCACGAGGTCTACCATATATCCCTCTACGGTGTTGCCGAACTCCTTTGGAAGCGGCTCGCCCTTCCAGAGAACCTCGATGCTTGATCCTGTAGCCTCAGGGTCGGTGATCACGCCGATGATAGGCTCTGCATTCTGAGGAAGCTGATAGAATTCCTTTGGTCTTGGGTCTACCGGTGCAGGGATGTCTGCGAAGATGGTCTTGATCTTGTTCTCGATCTGGTCTACATCAACGTCTCCGATGACGATGACTGCCTGAAGATCAGGACGGCACCATGTCTTGTAGAAGTTTGTAAGGCTCTCGTATGCGAAAGTCTTGAGCTGCTCCTCGCCACCGATGAGGGTCCTCCTTGCATAAGGAGTGTCGCCGTAGTAGTAAGGGAGTGACTTCTCGAACATTCTCCACTGAGCGTTTCTTCTTGTTCTTCTCTCCTCGAGGATGACAGCTCTTTCTGCGTCGATCTCCTCAGGGTCGCAAGTCACGAAATGAGAGTAGTCGTGCATTACGAGGAGGCAAGAGTCGATGATGCTCTCGCGTACGATAGGAATGTTGTTGAGCATGTACTGAGTCTGCTCGAAACCTGTAGATGCATTGATGTTCCTTCCGAACTCGGCACCGATGCTCTGGAGCCACTCGAGAAGAGACTTGCCAGGGAAGTTTTTCGTTCCGTTGAAGCACATGTGCTCGAGGAAATGTGCGAGACCGTCCTGGTCATCGCTCTCCTGATATGCTCCGACGTCAGTCGCGAGGTAGAATTCAGCCCTCTGTGCTGGCTGGTCGTTGTGGCGGATGTAATAGGTCATGCCGTTCTCCAGCTTTCCTACCCTTACTTCAGGGTCATTGGGGAGCGGTGTCTGGCCGAAGGCAACCGCAGCGGCGAAGATCGCCGCAATGAAAATAAACAAACGCTTCATAGTATAAAAATTGGTTTAAATTTTCTTATTACTACATTAGACGCACATTCGTGCTATATCCTACAAATTTAATAAAAAATCGATATATTTGCGTAAAATTGACTGGTAATGTTAGAGGATTTCAGGTTGAAGGTTTTCAAGGCAGTGGCCGAGAATCGCAGCTTCACAAAAGCTGCGGCTGTTCTGCGTATAACCCAACCTGCTGTCAGCCAAAATATTGCGGAGCTTGAAAAGACCGTCGGAGCCAAACTCTTTGACAGGTTGAAAGGGGAGACCGTACTCACGACTGAAGGACGCGTTTTCATGGAATATGCCAACCGTCTGCTGGCAGTATGCTCGTCAGCTGATAACATGTTCACAAAGCTTCCGACATCTACCGTCAGGATTTCAGCGTCTGAGGAGGTATATAACTATTTCATATCACCTTCCGTTGAGGCCTTCGCGAAGGTACATCCTGAGATAACTTTCGAGCGCGCTATTTTCGATGATGCAGATCTTGTCATTACATTAAGACCATGCGGCTCGTCGCCGTTCGACATACCTGCAGACTCCATTGCCAGAATCAGGATGTCGGTATTCCCGACACCAAAAACGGGTGACCTTGCGGCCACCCGTGAAAAGACATCATATTTCGATGTCATATATCAGCCTACGCAGGCATTCGCCTGCACAAGGCTCTGCAGATTGCTGCAGGAATATCTTACTTCGTTCTGATGCTCTCCAGCCATCTTTCCAGTGACTTCTCGAACTCAGGCCTTGCATAGCTGAACCTGTCATTCCCTTCGCCGACGAATTTCTCAGATGAGAATCCCCATCCGTGTCCTCCTGTAGGGAATATGTGCATTTCGACAGGTACGTTGTGGTGTATGAGCCTGTGATAATATCTCAGACTGTTTTCCACAGGGACAGAACTGTCATCGGTGCAATGAGCCAGGAATGTCACAGGAGTCTTCTCTGTCACCTGCTTCTGGAGTGAATATCTTATGAGCATCTCTTTGCTCTGGTTCTCGCCAAGAAGATTGTTGCGGGTGCCATGATGAGTGAACTTTTCATGCATGGTGATGACAGGATAGATCAGTACAGAGAAGTCCGGTCTTGTGATGTCGTCAACAAATAGATTCGATGCGCTGGCTGCGAGATGTCCTCCAGCGGAGAATCCCATGACTCCGATCTGTGAGATGCCCCATTTCTCGGCGTTCGCGCGGCAATATCTGAAAGCGTTCTGCACGTCGGTCAGTGGTACTTCGTGATGACCATACGGCATTCTGTACTTCACTACGCATACCGAAATGCCCTTCTGAAGCATCCAGTCTGCCACGTATGTTCCCTCATTTCTTGAAGAAACAATCCAGTAACCGCCTCCTGGACACACGACAACCATTTGTCCGTTAGGTTTTTCGGGGAAGTACAGGTCGATGGATGGCTCTGTGATGTTTGATATGTTTCCGTTTTCCGCAATGGCTTCTTCTTCTGTCCATCCGTTTGATACGCATGGTCCCATTGCGCCTTCGAGTCCCTTGTCTGTGTCCTGTCCCTCAGGGTAAAGAAGCAATGTTTCCGAAGGAAGGGGAGTGCCATATTCTGAAATTGCTGGTCCGCCGCATGCGGCCAGGGCCAATAAGCAAAGCAATGCTGTTCTTTTCATAAGCTTCATTTTAAGAAAAGCCCCGTCGGTGCGGGGCTTTTTAATGATTATAGATTACTTAGCGAGTCTCTTGTAAGTCTCGAGGCGTACCTTAGCGAACTCCTCGGTCTTCTGCAGAAGCTCCTCGGCGCAGTCAGGATACATCTTGTAGAGCGATGCGAAGCGCACCTCGCCCTTCAGGAAGTCCTGGAACTTGCTCCAATCTGGCTCCTTGCTGTCGAGAGTGAACGGATTCTTGTCTGTTCCCTCGAGAGCAGGATTGTATCTGTAGAGGTGCCAGTAACCGCACTCTACAGCGAGCTTCTCCTCCTTCTGGCTCAGACCCATGCCGGCCTTCAGACCGTGGTTGATACATGGAGCGTAAGCGATGATGAGTGATGGTCCATCGTATGCCTCAGCCTCCTTGATAGCGTTGAAGTACTGTGCTGGAGATGCGCCCATTGCAATCTGTGCAACGTATACATATCCGTAGCTCATCGCCATCATACCGAGGTCCTTCTTGCGTACGCGCTTTCCTGAAGCTGCGAACTTGGCGATCGCGCCTGCAGGAGTAGCCTTTGACGACTGTCCGCCGGTATTCGAGTAAACCTCGGTGTCAAGAACGAGGATGTTTACATTCTCGCCAGAAGCGAGCACGTGGTCGAGTCCGCCGTATCCGATGTCATAAGATGCACCGTCACCACCGATGATCCACTGGCTGCGTGCAGGGATGAATGTCTTGTACTCAAGGAGTCCCTTGCATACGTCGCATCCGCAACCCTCGCAGAGAGGAACGAGAGCGTCAGCAACCTCGCGGGTCACCTTAGCGTCGTTCTTGTTCTCGAGCCACTTGGTGAAGAGAGCCTTCATCTCGTCTGTGCAGCATGAGCATGAGAGACCCTGCTCCATGAGCTTGGCAACAGTCATGCGCGCCCTGTCAGAACCGAGCTTCATACCGAGACCGAACTCGCAGAAGTCCTCGAAGAGTGAGTTTGCCCAAGCCGGTCCGTGACCGTTTGCGTCCTTGCAGTAAGGAGCTGCAGGGAATGATGCACCGTAGATTGATGAACATCCTGTAGCGTTCGCAACCATCATGTGGTCACCGAAGAGCTGAGTGATGGTCTTGATGTATGGGGTCTCACCGCAGCCTGCGCAAGCTCCTGAGAACTCGAAGAGCGGCTGAGCGAACTGTGCGTTCTTGATGTTGCCGGTCTTAGGCTGAACGTTGTCCTTGTATCCTACATGTGCGTTGAGATAGTCGAAGTTTGCCTGCTCTGCCTCCTGTGTTCCGAGCGGCTTCATTACGAGAGCCTTCTCCTTTGAAGGACATACGTCAGCACAGTTGCCGCAGCCTGTACAGTCGAGGACTGAAACGCTGATGCCGAACTTGTAGTCCTTGAATACTGCCTTGCCCTGCTGGAGCTTCACGCCTGCAGGAGCTGCAGCTGCCTCTTCGTCTGTGAGGAGGAACGGACGGATCGCTGCGTGAGGGCAGACGAATGCACAGTTGTTACACTGGATACACTTGTCAGCCTGCCACTCAGGAACGTTCACTGCAACGCCACGCTTCTCGTAAGCTGTAGTGCCTGCAGGGATTGTACCGTCTACATACTCGTTGAATACGCTTACCGGGAGAGTGTCGCCTGCCTGTGCGTTCACAACGTCTGCGATCTCCTTCACGAATGCAGGAGCGAGGCGTGCTGCGTTAGGGTTCTCGAACTTCGCGGTGATGTCCTTCCAGTCAGCAGGAACCTCTACCTTGATATATTCTCCACCTCTGTCTACAGCGGCGTAGTTCATGTTCACGATGTGCTCGCCCTTCTTGCCGTAGCTCTTCACGATCGCCTTCTTCATGTATCCTACAGCCTCCTCGTAAGGGATGATGCCTGTGATCTTGAAGAATGCAGACTGGAGGATGGTGTTTGTACGTCCGCCGAGTCCGATCTCTGCAGCGATCTTTGTCGCGTTGATGATATAGAGGGTGATGTTCTTCTTTCCGATGACAGCCTTCACGTGGTCAGGGATCCTCTTGAGGGTCTCTTCCACATCCCAGAGGCTGTTGAGGAGGAATGTACCGTTCTCCTTGATGCCCTTGAGCACGTCATACTTTGTGAGGTATGATGGAACGTGGCATGCTACGAAGTCAGGAGTACCTACGAGGTATGGAGCCTTGATAGGGAGGTCTCCGAAACGGAGGTGAGAGCATGTGTATCCGCCTGACTTCTTCGAGTCGTAGTCGAAGTATGCCTGGCAATATTTAGGTGTGTTGTCACCGATGATCTTGATGGTGTTCTTGTTCGCGCCGACAGTACCGTCAGAGCCGAGTCCGAAGAACTTGCACTCTGTTGTGCCTGGCTTCACGATAGAGAACTCCTCCTTCTGAGGGAGTGACTTGAATGTCACGTCGTCAACGATTCCGATTGTGAAACCGTCCTTTGGCTCAGCAAGCTCGAGGTTCTCGTATACCGAAACGATCTGTGCAGGAGTTGTGTCCTTTGATGAAAGACCATAGCGTCCGCCTACTACGAGCGGTGCGTCCTCCACGCCCTGGAAGAGGGTCTTGATGTCGAGGAAGAGCGGCTCTCCGAGAGCTCCCGGCTCCTTGGTCCTGTCGAGGACTGCGATCCTCTTGACAGTCTTTGGCAGCGCCTTCATGAAGTACTTTGCAGAGAATGGTCTGTAGAGGCGTACGATCATCACGCCGACCTTCTTGCCCTGTGCTGCGAGGTAGTCGATTGTCTCCTTGATTGTCTCGGTTACTGAACCCATCGCGATGATGATGTTCTCTGCCTCAGGATCACCGTAGTAGTCGAACGGACGATACTCGCGGCCTGTGAGCTCGCTGATCTCGCCCATGTAGCGTGCAACTACGTCTGGAACTGCATCATAATACTGGTTGCAGGCCTCGCGTGCCTGGAAGTATACGTCAGCATTCTGTGCTGTACCGCGTGTCACAGGAGCGTCTGGTGAGAGCGCCTTTGCGCGGAACTTCGCGAGGGACTTTGTGCTGAGCATTCCCTTGAGTGCCTCCTCGTCGATGAGCTCGATCTTCTGGATCTCGTGAGATGTACGGAATCCGTCGAAGAAGTGGAGGAACGGAACGCTTGACTTGATTGCTGAAAGATGTGCGACTGCTGCCATGTCGAGAGCCTCCTGGACAGAAGCTGAGGCGAGCATCGCGAAGCCTGTCTGACGGCAGGCCATCACGTCCTGGTGGTCACCGAAGATTGAGAGCGCGTGAGATGCGAGCGCACGTGCAGACACGTGGAACACTGTTGGAAGCAGCTCACCTGCGATCTTGTACATGTTCGGGATCATCAGAAGGAGACCCTGAGAAGCTGTGAATGTAGTAGTAAGTGCACCAGCCTGGAGTGATCCGTGTACTGCACCGGCAGCACCGCCTTCACTCTGCATCTCTGTTACCTTTACTGTCTCGCCGAAGAGGTTCTTTTTGCCCTGTGCGGCCCACTCATCAACGTATTCGGCCATAGTTGATGATGGTGTGATAGGGTAGATTGCAGCATGCTCACTGAAGAGGTAAGCGATGTGCGCTGCGGCCCAGTTACCGTCACAGGTGACGAATTTCTTCTCGTTTGCCATAATTCTTTAAAAATTTATGTTGTATTTACGTATGAATTCTATAATACAAATTCGTACAAATTTACGTTTTTTCCGTGAGAAAAAACGTAAATTTGTACGAAAAATAGGGAGTATATTCCAGAAAATGCCTATGTGGCTGTCAACTGTGATGTTTTTGCCGGTTATAGCTCCTGATAGCCTTCAATGATTGTCGGCTCTGTTGAGATTTTTGCCACGAGGCCCTGCAGTACTTTGCCCGGCCCGAGTTCCACGAAATGGTCGGCTCCGTCGGCCAGCATATTCTTGACGCTCTGGGTCCATCTTACAGGTGAGGTCAGCTGTGCCAGCAGATTTGCCTTGATCTCTGCCGGGTCTGTCGATGGCTTTGCTGTTACATTCTGGTATACCGGGCATACGGGAGTATGGAACACTGCCTTTTCTATGCCTTCGGCCAGTTCGGCGCGGGCCGGCTCCATGAGCGGCGAGTGGAACGCGCCGCCGACAGGGAGCGGGAGCGCGCGCTTTGCGCCTGCTTCCTTCATGGCGGCGCAGGCAGCCTCCACGGCCTCGCGTTCTCCGGAGATCACCACTTGTCCGTCGCAGTTGTAGTTTGCGGCTACGACGACACCTGGGGTGCTGTTGCAGATATCCTCAATGGTTTCTGTCGGAAGCGCAATGATTGCCGCCATGGTTCCCGGTGTGCTCTCACATGCCCTCTGCATCGCCTGCGCTCGTATCGACACGAGCTTCAGGCCTTCTTCGAAGTCCATCGCTCCTGCTGCCACGAGCGCGGAGAACTCTCCGAGCGAGTGTCCTGCCACCATGTCCGGGTGGAAATCCGGAAGGCATTTCGCCAGGACGACAGAGTGCAGGAAGATGGCGGGCTGAGTGACTTTTGTCTGCTTCAGGTCCTCTGCAGTGCCGTCAAACATGATGTCAGTGATCCTGAATCCTAATATCTCATTCGCCTTTTCCAGCATCTGACGTGCTGTGGCGTTGCTCTCATACAGCGTCTTCGCCATACCCGGGAACTGCGATCCCTGTCCCGGAAATACATATGCCTTCTTCATATTGTACCCCCATGCGGAATCGAACCGCAACCGTCAGAACCGGAATCTGAAATTCTATCCATTAAACTATAGGGGCGTCCGGACACTCCCATATCATATCAGCCGATATGGTCATAACCCTGCAAAGTTAGTCAAATAATTCGAAACAACCACATATCGCCACTTCATCCTGCACCCCGCCATTCTGTTCTCTTCGCTCCAGTCCTCCGCGAAGCCCACCACACGCCTCCCACAACCGCTTCGCTACCAGGATTGCTTGTGTTTTGTCCCTTTCCGTGCGGCGAAGCCTATGTCAGCCCTCCCACATCCGCTTCGCTACCAGGATTGCATGTGTTTTGTCCGTCTCCGTGCAGCGAAGCCTATGTCAGCCCTCCCACATCCGCTTCGCTATCTGGATTGCTTGTGTTTTGTCCGTCTCCGTGCAGCGAAGCCTATGTCGACCCTCCCACATCCGCTTCGCTACCATGATTGCATGTGTTTTCTCCCTTTCCGTGCAGCGAAGCCTATGTCGAACCTCCCGCATCCGCTTCGCTACCAGGATTGCTTGTGTTTTGTCCATCTCCGTGCAGCGAAGCCTATGTCGGCCCTCCCGCATCCGCTTCGCGTTTGTGTGCGTCCGTGTTCCGTAGGGGCAGATCAGTGTTGCTGTCCCGGGGCGGGTTTTGCCTGACGTTTTGCGTAAGTTGCTGATATGCAGTGTGTTCATGAAGTAAGGGCCGGTTTTTAAACCGACCCTTGTATGTGTAAGTTATTAATGTTCAATGCTATATGCAAGACGCCATCCAATGTGGCGGTTGCTTGTTATATATTCGGAATCAGGACTCCTACTACTCTGAAGATGTTGAAAATGTCTGAGTATGGGAGTTCGAAATCTGGGAAGTCCTGCTGGTTTTCCGCTATGAATATCAGACTTTCACCGTTGTCGACAAGTCTGCGGAGGAACATTCCCTGTGACTTTGTGTCTACAACATAGATTTCGCCGTTGATGATAGTCGTTTCTCTAGAGATTTTTCTGAGTGCGAGGAGGTATCCTCTGCAGATGCGTGGTGCCATTGCGTCGCCGGGACAGGTGGCGAACAGCTCGTGCTTCTGGAAATGTGGTACTGGAGGAAGCTTCTCCACCGAGCTCGAGTTCATTACATACTCATAGATGTTGATGTCCGGAGCTCTGAAAAGTCTTGCCGGTATTACCGGGATGTCATCGTCGTGATTAAGTTCGGGATGATCTTCGAGATCGTATTCCCTTGCCTGGGAGGCGTTGGTGTCGAACATTGGGCCTTCCCCTGTGAGCAGCCAGTTGATCCTGAAGCCGAAAGCCTTGTTCCATTTGGCAGCTGAGTTCTTACCGAAGGGTCTACCGTTAAGCTGATTGCTCACAGCTGCCTGTTGCACATCGAGCACTTTTGCGACGTCCATCTGGGACATTCCGATCTCCGAAAAGTACTCTTTGATCTTGTTTCCAATGAGTTTTGCTGTCATTTATACAGATTTAGTTCAAAATACACTAAAAAAGTTATATAAAATATTACAAATTTTGTTTTGATATTACAAAATAGGTGTTATATTTGCAATGTGTTTCACATAAATGCGAGACAAATATACGACATATATATTAAATGTGCTAAAAATCTTGTGATTTTTTCCACTTTTTGCAAAAAATGTCTCGTTAGTATAACAATGGTAGTGGTTTTTATAACAAATTATGTGTTGTATGCGAAAGGTTTGTATTGTGTTGTGCGTAATTCTCGGCACAATTTTCCTGGTGGTCGCCCTTCTTGGCACATGGCGCTACTTTGTGACAACTGGCATATGCTATGCCACAGCATTCCTAATAACTGAAGAGAAGGAGCATTGATGAGCCCCTTCTCTTGAATAGACTTGTAAACCATCTGAAATCATTTGCACCAGGTGTCGAGCCATCTGAAATACTCCCTGTGCCACATCAAGGCATTCTGTGGCTTGAGGATCCAGTGGTTCTCGTCTGGGAATATCAGGAGTCTTGACGGAACACCCATCATCTGCGCGGCATTGTAAGCCGCCATTCCCTGGTCTACAGGCACTCTGTAGTCCATTCCACCATGAATTACCATCAGCGGCGTGTGCCACTTCGTGACGAGCTTGTGAGGTGACAGCTCGTAGTGGCGGACCGCCTTCGGCTCGTTGCTCCATGGAGAACCGCCCTGCTTGATGCCGCCGAATGTCACACCGTCACCGGCCGGGCCGACAGGACCGTCAGGTGTACCCACGCGAGGATCAATGACTGTAGTATGGAGACCGCCGTTGTCGAAGTTAGGGAACCACATTTCTTCGGTAGTCATATACATATGTTCCTCATTGAAAATGCCGGCGTGCGCTATGAATGCGTCAAACACGTCGCCATGCGTACCGCAGAGGTAATATACCGAATATCCTCCGTAGCTTGCTCCGCAAGCAGCCATCTTTCCCACATACGGCTCCGACTTTACGGTCTTTGCAGCAACCAGATAGTCCTGCATGTTGAGGCCCGGATAGTCTCCGGAGATCTGCTCAGTCCATTCCTGACCGAATGCTGTTGTGCCGCGTCTGTTCGGAAGCACGACAACGTAACCCTGCGCCGCCATCAGACGGTAGTTCCATCTGTATGACCATCCCTGGCTCAGCGTGCCCTGAGGGCCTCCGAGGCATATTGTGATGCCCGGGTAGGTCTTCGAAGGATCGAACTGAGGAGGGTAGAGCACCCATGTGAGCATCTGCTTTCCGTCTACTGTCTCCAGCCATCTCGCCTCAGTCTCATGCTCGGCGAGCTGAGAGAGGATGTGTCCGTTCTCGTCTGTGACCGGAATGTATTCGTTGCCGTTTTCTGTGCACTTTATGGCTACGAGCTCAGTAGGGAAGTCCATGCTGCACCATGTGGTGTACATGGTGACACCCTCTTCATTCTCTTCTATATGATAAGGTGTGCCGAAATCATTCCACCTGTCCTCTTCTGTCAGCCTTTCTATCTTCCATGGGGCAGGCTTTGCCATCGCCCCGACAGGCACATTGAACTCCGGACCTTTCGCTACAAATATGCCCTGGAGACCTTCTGCGAGCGAATTGAAGAATATGTTCTTTGAATCTTCAGACCATGAAGGGCCGGCAGCATTATACTTGAAGTCTTCTGTCACATCTGTGATGCCCCATACCTTCGGAGTACCTTCCGCCCAGTCTACATATGCAACCATAAGCCTTTGCTTGTCAGCTTCGTAGCCATCTCTCTCCATGCTGATCCATGCAATCTTGCTGCCGTCCGGACTCCATACGGGATCGGTGTCATATCCACCCTTCATGTCAATCACGCTGCTCTCGCCGGTCTCTATATTATATATGTATATCTCGGTATTGGTCGAGAACGCGTACTTCTTGCCCGTCAGCTTGCGGCATGAGTATGCAATGAACCTGCTGTCCGGGCTCCAGTCCAGCTGCTCGATGCCGCCGAACGGCTCGGCAGGAAGCTCGTAGAGCTCCTCCTCGCCCGCGAGGATGTCTGTGGAAGCGTCAGCAGTAATTACTCCTTCCTCCATTCCGAGGTCGAAATCCGCCACGAATGTGTGTGGAATCTCCAGAACAGTATGATCCCAATGCCTGTACATCAGGTCGTCAGTCGTATATGCGGTTGCCTTGTCCAGATCGCTGTACTTGTCCGACGGCTTGTCCACGTGGCTCTTCACGTAGCTGACATACATCACCTTGGTCTCGTCAGGTGAAATCTTGAACTCGCTGATTCCCGCAGGGACGTCGCTGACCTTTCTCTCTCCGCGGAGCGTCCATCCCTCGTCAGTGCGAGTCAGCCCTGCTATGTGGATCTGGCCTCCCTTGAGGTAGATGATATACTCTCCGTTGCTGCTCCATCTAGCATTCGAGATGCTCTTGCCGGACTGCGTAAGCAGCTGGCTGTCAGAGCCGTCGAGATTGCTGATGTATAGGTTGCGGCAGCTGCGGTTGTCCTCTGTGGATGTGTAGCTTACGCCATATATGAGCAGTTTCCCGTCTGGAGAGACCTGCGGGTCTGACAGCCTTCCGAATGCCAGGAGGGCCTCCGGAGTCATTTTGCCGTCCTCTATGACGATTTCACTCCTTCCGATGAATCCGTCATCCATGGTTGTATCGTTTTCCCTTTTCATAAACAAGATTGTTCCGACTGCAATTCCTGCCAAGGCGCAGAAAGTTACAATCTTACCGGTTGTCTTCATAATATATTGGCTTTCATTTGGTTTCATATTGCTCTGCTGCGGCCTTCAGTGTATCTCCGATCATGGTGCGCATCTCCTGGGGCTCCAATATCTCTATCCTGTTTCCGTATTTGCAGAACTCCATGATGAGATTGTCATTCGGACATACGAATATCTGGAACACATTGCCCTTGCCGTCGTGCCCCAGCTCTTCCTGGCTCCTGTGGATCGGGAGGTCGCGCAGATATTTTGACTCCTTCTCATTGGCTGCGCGATATTTTATGAGCATTGGTTTTCCTTCTGGAATATAGATGCCGAAGCTGGTCGAGAACAGCTCGTCCACATCGAAGTTTTCCGGCATCTTGAACTTCTTTTCTGTCATCTCCAAAGACTTGATACGGTCCAGTCCGTAAACGCGAAGACCCTTCCTCTCCTTGCAGTATGCTATTACGTACCAGCGTTTTGCGAACTCTTTCACTGCGTATGGACGCAATGTGAAAGTCTCCGATTCTGTCTTTGTGTATTTCTGGTATGTGATTATGATCTCATGGCCTTCGTCCATGGCCTCCATCACGCCGGTAAGGAACATATGTCCCGACGGAATGTCCTCCACGGCTATCCTTCCCGACAGGCGGTCCTTGCTCAGGCGGAGCAGGTTGTTGACCGTGAAAGTGTTTATGAGCCAAGCGTTTTCTGCGTTCTCGTCGGCAACGTCTTCTGTATACTTGATGAAGTATCTGTTCGTGCTCCTGTTGCACTCGATCATGATGCCGAACACGCTGAGCACGGCATCTCTATGATTGTTGAATGTCCTTCGTGAATATGGCGTGTCGAAACGGTCCTCCCACTTGTTGCAGATCTCATTGAGATCCAATCCGTATTCTCCGGCGCGGACGAAAGTCTGCACCAGCCATATGTACTTCTGCAATAGTTCTGTTACCATTCTCTAACTTATTTTACTATAGTCCTTTATCTGGTATTTGTCTTTTTTCAACTCGTCCCTCAGCACGGCGTTTTTGAGCAGGCTGAGGGTCGGGTCTTCCTTCAGAACGGCGTCCGCGCAGTCGCGCGCGGCGTTCAGAATTATACCGTCCTTCGCCAGCGATGCTATGTTAAGCGTGATCGGCAGGCCGCTCTGCTGTGTTCCTTCCAGGTCTCCCGGTCCGCGCATCTTCATGTCCTCCTCCGCCAGTTCGAATCCGTTTTCGGTCGCACACATCAGCTCGATCCTGTGCTTGGACTCCTTGCTCAACTTGTGTCCGGTCATCAGGATGCAGTATGACTTCTCGCTTCCTCGGCCCACTCGGCCGCGCAGCTGGTGCAGCTGGCTCAGGCCGAAGCGCTCGGCGCTCTCGATGACCATCACCGACGCGTTCGGCACGTCCACTCCCACCTCGATCACGGACGTCGCGACAAGAATGTCGGCGCGTCCGGCGGCAAAGGCGTCCATGTTGAATTTCTTCACGTCGTTCAACTGCTTTCCGTGTACCACGGCTGTCTTGTATTCGGGGAACGGGAACTTGGTCATGATGTCCTCCGCTCCTGCTTCAAGACTCTGGTAGTCAAGCTTTTCTGTCTCGTTTATGAGAGGGTAGACCACGAACACCTGTCTGCCTTTGGCTATCTCGTTCTTCATGAACTGGTACAGCTCCGGACGCTTGCCTTCAGTGATGTGCATCGTCTTCACCGGCTTTCTGCCTGGCGGCAGTTCGTCGATCACAGAGACGTCCAGGTCTCCGTAGAGGGTCATTGCCAATGTCCTCGGGATAGGCGTAGCCGTCATCACGAGGACGTGTGGCGGCGCCCCGCAGGAGGCCTTGCGCCATAGCTTCGACCTCTGTTCGACACCGAATCTGTGCTGCTCGTCTATGATCGCCAGACCGAGGTTTCTGAAGACTATGTTGTCCTCTATCAGGGCATGTGTTCCTACTATTATCCCTATGCTGCCGTCTTCCAGTCCGGCGTGTACTTCGCGTCGCTCAGACGCCTTTGAACTGCCTGTCAGCAGCGCAGACTTCACGCCGGTCGGTGCAAGGAATTTCTGTATGTTCTTAAAGTGTTGTTGTGCAAGTACTTCTGTCGGCGCCATGATGCATGCCTGGTATCCGTTTCCTATGGCTATCAAGGCTGTAAGAACTGCCACCATTGTCTTGCCGCTGCCCACATCGCCCTGCAGCAGACGGTTCATCTGCTGGCCGCTCTTCATGTCGTTTCGGATCTCCGTGATCACCCTCTTCTGCGCGCCTGTCAGCGGGAAGGGGAGAGCCTCGTAGCATCTGTTGAATGCTTCACCTACTTTCGGCATCTGGATGCCATGCACATCTCTGCTGCGCACATATTTCTGCTTCAGCAGCGACAGCTGAAGATAGAACAGCTCCTCGAACTTCAGCCTGTATCTCGCCTTCTCCAGCGCCTGCATATCGCGTGGAAAATGTATGTTCCTCAAAGCAAACTGCAGCGGCACAAGTCCATATTGCTTCATAAGCCATTCCGGCAAAGTCTCCCGCTCGTCGGCCAGCCCCTTGTTCACGGCGGCCTCCATTATCTTGTTCATGACCTTGCCCGTAACCCCGGCATTCTTCAGCTTCTCCGTACTCGGATACACCCCGACCATGGTCCCACCTTGCTGTCCGCTCTGTTGCCCACCTTGCTGACTGCCAGGCCCGTTCGCCTGCTGACTGTTCTGCGTGCCTGCCGGAAGCGGATCAACCTCCGGATGCACTATGTTTATTCTTCCGTTGAAGACCTGCGGCTTCCCGAAGAACACCCACGCCGTACCCGGTCTGAGCTTCTCATACATCCACTTGATTCCCTTGAAGAATACCATTTCCATTTCTCCGCTCCTGTCCGCCACCCATACGCTCATCCTCTTCACGGCATTGAACTTCACCGTTCCGCTATTGCCTTGACCAGCAGCTTGTTGGCTTCCATGTATCGCTGCTCCCGGACCTGCCTCCGGCCCCTGTTGCGCAACGGCACCTCCGCCCTGCGGTGTCCTGTCCCACAGCTCCTCCGCCACGCTCTGCCCGCTCGACGACGCGCTTCCATACAAGACCACACGCATAACCCTCGCACGGATCTGCACAAACGCCATGTCCGGCCTCGCATCAGCCACCCGCACAAACGAACTCCGGTCGATATACCTGAAAGGGAAAACCCTCAGCAGCTCACCGACCGTGCTCACCTCCAGCTCCTTCCTCAGCAGCTCGGCCCTCTTCGGCCCCACTCCCGGAAGAAACTGCACCTCCATATCTGATCCCAATCGTCCCATAATCTCTAATGTCGTTCTCAGCAGGGGCTCAGGTAATTGCCTCCCGACCTTCTGGGGTGCAATTTAGCCCTTGCTTGTGCCAAACCAAGGCAAATCTAATCAAAATCCAGCACATTTCCAACAAATTTCACCACTCGATTAATCTGTCTGTTATTACTGGTGTTTAGCCTAATGCGTTGAGTGTCAGCGAAATAAGGGGTCTAGCCTACCTTCCAAAGCAGGCAGGCTAGACCCCTTAAGTGATTGACACGCAGAGAGTTGCGTGATGCGCCGTCCGTGTGGGTGGTACATAATGCGGAGGAGGAAGGGCTGGCCAGTCATGTGGTTTCGTATTTTGAAAGAGTTTTGTATCTTTGTAAGTTAAACAAAGTTTAACCTGTCGTCTTTGGCAAGTCTGGCAGGGGTTTGGACAACATCGGAATTTAAACATTAACAAGAATATATGGCAAGGAAATTAGTTGTCGGAATTACGCAGGGTGATGGTAACGGTATCAGCTATGAGGTTATCATCAAGGCACTTGCGGATGAGAGGATGCTGGATCTCTGCACTCCGGTGATCTATGGTTCATCGAAGATTTTCGGATTCTATAAGAAGCAGATCCACAATATCGAGCAGATCAACACCAATGTGATCAATTCGGCGAAGGATGTGCATCCCAAGAGGGTGAACATCGTGAACTGTCTGCCGGAGAACGTGTTTGTCGAGCCGGGACAGTCGACTCCTGAGTCGGCGAAGGCTGCGATGACTTCGCTCGAGAGGGCGGTGGCTGACATCAAGGAAGGACATATCGACGTCCTGGTGACAGCGCCGATCAACAAGAGGGCGATGGCCGGCGAAGGATTCGGCTACACAGGCCACACAGAATATCTGGAGAAGGAGTTCGGTGTGGATGAAGTGGCGATGATCATGGTGTGTGACCGCCTGAAGGTCGGAGTGGTGACAGGACATATTCCACTCAAGGACGTGCCTGCACAGCTCACATCGGAGAAGATCCTCAGCAAGCTCCGCCTGATGAAGTCGTCGCTTCAGAGAGACTTCGGCATCAACGCGCCGAAGATAGCGGTTCTGGGCCTGAATCCGCACTGCGGAGACGGCGGCCTGCTCGGAGACGAGGAGCAGCAGATCATTCTGCCGGCCATCAAGGCAGCTGCAGCCGAGGATATCATGGCATATGGACCATACTCGGCAGACGGTTTCTTCGGACTTGGAAACTACTCGAAGTTCGATGCAGTCCTGGCGATGTACCACGACCAGGGCCTCACACCGTTCAAGGCCCTCGCGTTTGAGGACGGAGTGAACTATACAGCGGGCCTCCCGATAGTGAGGACATCTCCTGACCATGGAACAGCATACGAGATGGCGGGCCGCGACATGGCGGACCCACGCTCGATGAAAGCGGCGATCTATGCGGCTATAGACATCTTCAACAAGAGGGAAGACTACGACGAACTCATAGAAAACCGCATGACCATCAAGGCTCCGGACACAGAGATAAAACCAAAGGGCGGAAGAATCATAGAGTAATGACAGAGAACCAGCAGGCAAGACCGCCGATTTTCCTGTATACGGACGGAGCGGCGAGCGGCAATCCGGGCCCGGGGGGCTACGGAGTGGTGCTCAAGTGCGATGGCCACATGAAAGAGATGTCGGAGGGGTTCTGCCTCACTACCAACAACAGGATGGAACTCCTGGCCGTGATCAAGGGCCTGGAGGCCATAAAGTGGGACAATGCCGAGGTTCATGTCTACAGCGACTCGTCATATGTGGTCAAGGCCATCAATGAGGGCTGGCTGGAAAACTGGGTGAGGAAGGGCTTCGCCAAGGTGAAGAACCCGGACCTATGGATGAGGTTCGTGCCCCTTTTGAGGAAGCACAGGGTGGCGTTCCACTGGATCAAGGGCCATGCGGGCCATCCGGAGAACGAGCGCTGCGACAGGCTTGCCGTAGCGGCGGGCGGAGGAGCGGCCGCACAGGGCGTGCAGCTGCCACCGGACCCGGGATACAAGCCCGAAGACGATAAATTGCTATAGTTAACATTCACAATATGAAAGGAATAGTACTGGCAGGGGGTAGCGGCACACGTCTCTATCCGATTACCAAGGGAGTCAGCAAGCAGCTCCTTCCGATATTCGACAAGCCGATGGTGTACTACCCGATATCGGTCCTCATGCAGGCCGGCATCAGGGATATCCTCATCATCTCCACCCCTCAGGACCTGCCAGGGTTCATGAGACTCCTCGGCGACGGCTCGGACTACGGCGTGAACTTCGCCTATGCCGAGCAGCCGTCTCCGGACGGCCTGGCCCAGGCGTTCATAATCGGCGAGGAGTTCATCGGTGAAGACTGCGTATGCATGGTCCTGGGAGACAACATCTTCCACGGCTCAGGCTTCGAGCCTATGCTCCAGAATGCAGCCAGAAGGGCGGAGAAGGAGGGGTTGGCGACAGTCTTCGGATACTGGGTAAGCAATCCTGAGAGATATGGCGTCGCTGAGTTTGATGCGGAAGGAAACTGCGTCAGCATCGAGGAGAAGCCGAAGGAGCCTAAGTCGCATTATGCTGTGACCGGACTGTATTTCTATCCGAACAAAGTGGTGGAAGTGGCCAAGGCTGTCAAGCCGTCGGCAAGAGGCGAGCTGGAGATCACATCAGTCAATCAGGACTTCCTGGAGAACGGACAACTCAAGGTTGAGACCCTCGGAAGAGGATTCGCATGGCTTGACACCGGCACGCATGACTCCCTCTCGGAAGCGTCGACATTCATAGAAGTGATAGAGAAACGCCAGGGCCTGAAGATCGCATGCCTGGAAGGCATAGCATTCGAAAAAGGCTGGATATCAGCAGACAAACTGCGCGAACTGGCAGCGCCTATGGCAAAGAATCCATACGGACAATACCTCCTTAACCTGGCAGACCAGAAATGAAGATAATAGAAACAGAAATACAGGGCCTGTTCATCATCGAGCCTGATGTCTACGGAGACAGCCGCGGATATTTCTTCGAGTCGTTCAACAAGAGGAGATTCGAAGAACAGACCGGCATAAACGTGGATTTCGTGCAGGACAATGAGAGCCGTTCGACATATGGCGTAGTGCGCGGGCTGCACTTCCAAAGGCCGCCGCACGCGCAGGCGAAGCTGGTGCGCGTGGTAAGCGGACGCGTGCTGGACGTGGCGGTGGACCTGCGTGAAGGCTCGCCGACATACGGCAAGCATGTGGCAGTGGAACTCTCTGGAGAAAATCATCGCCAGGTGTTCATACCGAAAGGCTTCGCCCATGGATTCAGCGTACTCTCGGAAGAGGCGGTGTTCCAGTATAAATGTGACGATTACTATGCTCCGGAGACAGAAGGAGCAGTTGCATGGGACGATCCTGACATAGCCATAGACTGGAGGATCCCTGCAGACGACATGATACTGTCCGAAAAAGACAAGAAACATCCAAGACTGTCAGAATTGAAATGAAGATATTGGTAACAGGAGCAAAAGGTCAGCTGGGCACCGAGATTATGGCCCGTGCAGAGGCTTCCAGACACACATATGTGTTCACAGATGTGCTGGAAGACGCTGCAAAGGGCATTCTGCAGCTCGACATAACTGACCCGAATGCCATTCCGGCTGATGTTGATGTGATCATCAACTGTGCGGCATACACCGATGTCAACAGAGCGGAGTCCGACGAACAGACCGCCATGAAGGTGAATGCTCTCGCGCCGGCTTTGCTGGCAAAGGCTGCGAAGGCGTCCGGAGCGCTCCTGATACACATATCCACAGATTATGTGTTCGACGGAAAAACAGACCGTCCATACCGTGAAAATGATCCCGCAGTGCCGTTGAGCGCATATGGACGTACGAAACTGGCAGGGGAGAAGGCCATAGAGGCGGAAGGATGCAGATATATGATATTCCGCACGGCGTGGCTATACAGCAACCATGGCAGGAACTTCTTCCTCACAATGGCGCGCCTGACTGCCGAGAAACAGGAGGTAAATGTAGTAGACGACCAGAGGGGAACCCCGACATATGCGGGCGACCTTGCAGACCTTATATATAATATAGTAGAGAATGGCAACCTCGCGGCGACGGGAACATACCACTATACAGATGAGGGAGACTGCACCTGGTACGAATTCGCAAAAGCGATAAACGACATGCTCGGACACGGCTGCAGTGTGAGGCCATGCCGCACCGAGGACTATCCGTCCCCGGCGGCCCGCCCGGCCTGCTCGGTCCTTGACAAGACAAAAGTGAAAGAGACTTTCGGCATAGAGATCCCGCACTGGCGCGACTCTCTGGCCAAAGCTGTAAACAATATGAAATTATGAGGAATATACTGGTCACCGGCGGTGCCGGATTCATAGGAAGTCACCTCGTGAGGCTTCTGGTGAACAAATATCCGGATTACAGGATAGTCAATCTTGACGCCCTGACATATGCGGGAAACCTTGAGAATCTCCGTGATGTCGAAGGTATGCCGAACTATACTTTCGTCAAAGGCGACATATGTGACTATGAACTGGTTACACGTCTTTTCCGAGAGTATGACATCAATGGTGTCATACACCTCGCTGCCGAGAGCCATGTGGACCGTTCCATCACGGATCCGTTCACATTCGCCCGCACTAACGTGCTCGGCACGCTGACGCTCCTTCAGGCTGCGAAGGAATACTGGAAGCAGCCGTCGGACGCTCCACGCCGCTTCTATCATGTGAGTACTGATGAAGTGTATGGCGCGCTGGAGGCGGCCGGCACATTCTTCACGGAGGAAACCAGGTATGATCCGCACAGTCCATACAGCGCTTCGAAGGCGTCATCTGACCATTTCGTGAGAGCATTCCATGACACATACGGTCTTCCGACAGTGATCTCCAACTGCTCGAACAATTATGGTCCATACCAGTTCCCGGAGAAGCTTATCCCATTGTTCATCAATAATATACGTCTCGGTAAGAAACTTCCGGTATACGGCAAGGGCGAGAACGTTCGCGACTGGCTTTATGTCGAGGACCATGCACGCGCGATAGACCTCATATTCCATGAGGGAAAAGACGGAGATACGTATAATATAGGCGGATTCAACGAGTGGAAGAACATAGATCTGATCACTGTCCTTGTGACTGCGGTGGATTGTCTGCTGGGCAATCCGGAGGGACACAGCATGGACCTCATAACGTTTGTCACAGACCGTCCGGGACACGATGCCCGATATGCTATCGATGCCAGCAAGCTGCAGGACGAGCTCGGCTGGGAACCTTCGCTCCAGTTCGAGGAAGGCCTCATAAAGACCGTTCAGTGGTATCTGGACAACCAGGAATGGATGGACAGGGTCACAAGCGGCGACTACATGGAATATTACAACAATATGTATAATAACAGATAAAAATATAGAACTATGAAACAGCGTATTCTTGCGGCCGCACTGGCCCTTCTGTTCCTTGCGTCATTCAGCGCTGACGCGCAGAACGTCCGCCCGGTACGTCCGGGCCACTCCCACGGCGAAGGCGCCTTCCGTGGCATCGGCCTCACCTTCGGCTATGTCAACTCGTCCTACAGGACCGTTGACCTCGCCACAGACGAGCCAACCGGCTCGGGTCTCCTTCATGGCTTCACAGTAGGCCTGACCAAGGACTTCACACTCCTTCCTCACGCCCTGTATTTCCAGACAGGACTCAACTACATCTATCAGAACGACCCTCGCAACGAGACCGTCAAGGTTCCGGCTACAGACCTGGCTATCAGGGTGGTAGGCGACAGGGAAGAGCATCATCTCGGCATTCCTTTGAGACTGAAGTACGACCTTCATGCATTCGACAGGATCGGGTTCACTTTCGATGCCGGCCCGACACTTCTCATGGGTCTTTCGTCAAAGTACAAATACCGCACACGTCTTGCCGAAAGCTCGATCACATCAGTGGACTACAACCTTTACAACCAGAAGGTTGACGTGAAAGGAGCATCGTCGACCTTCGATCTTGAAGACTGGATGGAGGCAACCGGAATGTATCCCGAAGGAAAGCTCGGCAGATTCGATATCATGCTCGGAGCGTCAGTGGGCGCGAACTTCTTCCATCTGCTGGAAGTGCGCCTCGGATATGACTGGGGACTCATCAACAGGTATCGCAAGGACGTCGCTGACATGTACAGCATGCACCGCGGACAGTTCACTTTGAGCGTAGGAATCCGCTTTTAGGAATATTTATATATTTTCACTATTTTTGCAGGCTGTAAAAATGTGAAATTTAAAAGATAAGATATGGGATTTACTGACCTGTTCAAGAAAATATTCGGAACAAAGGCCGAGAGGGACCTCAAGCAGCTCAAGCCAGTGCTTGCCAAGGTCCTTGCGGCGTATGATGAGATAGACAAGCTTGACAACGACCAGCTCAGAGCAAAGTGCGATGAGCTCAAGGCGAAGATCCGCGAAGCGATCGCAGCCGACGAGCAGCGCATCGCGCAGATCTCGGAAGAGCTGGAGACAGATCTTCCTGTCGAGCAGAAGGAAGCGCTCGCCACAGAGTCTGACAAGCTTGTGAAGAAAGTCGACGAGACCATAGAGAAGGTTCTCGAAGAGATTCTGCCTGAGGCGTTTGCGATCATGAAGTCGACAGCGCGCCGTTTCAAGGAAAACTCTGAGATCATGGTCAAGGCGACACAGTTTGACCGCAACCTCAGCACCACCAAGGAGTTCGTCAGGATCGAAGGTGACTATGCCATCTGGCAGAACCACTGGATGGCCGGAGGCAACGAGATCACATGGGACATGGTCCACTATGACGTACAGCTCATCGGCGGTATCGTTCTCCATCAGGGAAAGATCGCCGAGATGGCGACGGGAGAGGGTAAGACCCTCGTGGCTACTCTCCCTGTGTTCCTCAATGCGTTGGCCGGCAAGGGAGTCCATGTGGTCACAGTCAACGACTACCTCTCTAAGCGAGACTCAGAGTGGATGGGACCTCTCTACATGTTCCACGGTCTCTCTGTAGACTGCATCGACAAGCACGAGCCTAACAGCGAGGCGCGCCGCAAGGCATATGCATGCAACATCACATTCGGTACGAACAACGAGTTCGGTTTCGACTACCTCCGCGACAACATGGCGGTGGCGATGGGCGACCTGGTGCAGCGCAAGCATCATTTCGCAATCGTCGACGAGGTCGACTCAGTGCTCATCGACGACGCACGTACTCCGCTCATCATCTCAGGTCCGGTGCCGAGAGGCGAGGACCAGCAGTTCGTCGAGTACAAGCCGCTCGTGGAGCGTCTCTATAACACCCAGAAGGCACTCGTCAACACCCTCCTCAATGATGCCAAGAAGCTCATCGCGGCAGGCAACGAGAAGGACGGCGGAGTGCTCCTCTTCAGAGCATACAAGGGATATCCTAAATATAAGCCTCTCATCAAGTTCCTCAGCGAGCCGGGCATGAAGCAGCTCCTCCAGAAAGTGGAGAACTACTACATCCAGGACAACGAACGCGAGATGCCTTTCATCACCGACGAGCTTTACTTCGTGGTGAGCGAGAAGCAGCACAGCGTGGACATGACCGACAAGGGACGCGACCTTATCACAGGCAACCTCGAAGACCCTAACTTCTTCGTCCTTCCGGACGTGGGAGCGGCTGTTGCAGAGGTGCAGAAGTCGTCGCTTTCGGCAGAGGAGAAGCAGGTGAAGAAGGATGAGATCTATGCGGACTTCGCTCTTAAGTCTGAGCGCGTGCACACTGTGACTCAGCTCCTTAAGGCCTATACGATGTTCGACAGGGAGATCGACTATATCATCGCAGACGGCAAGATCAAGATCGTCGACGAGCAGACCGGCCGTATCATGGAGGGACGCCGCTGGAGCGACGGACTCCATCAGGCTGTCGAGGCGAAGGAGAACGTGAAGGTCGAGGCTGCGACACAGACATTCGCGACCATCACCCTCCAGAACTATTTCCGTATGTACCACAAGCTTTCGGGTATGACCGGTACTGCGGAGACTGAGGCAGGCGAGTTCTGGTCTATCTACAAGCTCGATGTTGTGGTGATCCCTACCAACAGGCCTATAGCCCGCATCGACCAGAACGACCTCATCTACAAGACAAAGAAGGCGAAATATGACGCTGTCATAGCAAAAGTAATAGAACTCACAGGCCAGGGCCGTCCGGTGCTCGTCGGTACGACTGACGTCGAGACCTCCGAGCTCCTGAGCCGCATGCTCCGCCTGCGCGGCATCCAGCACCAGGTGCTGAACGCCAAGCAGCATGCGCGTGAGGCTGAGGTGGTTGCGCATGCCGGAAAGGCCGGCACAGTGACCATAGCGACCAACATGGCCGGTCGTGGTACCGATATCAAGCTGCCGGACGAAGTGAAGGCAGCGGGCGGACTTGCGATCATCGGTACAGAGCGTCACGACAGCCGTCGCGTGGACCGTCAGCTCCGCGGACGTTCGGGACGTCAGGGAGACCCGGGTTCATCCATCTTCTATGTGTCGCTTGAGGACAAGCTCATGCGTCTCTTCGGATCGGAGAAGATCGCAGGAGTTGTCGACAGGCTCGGCATGGAGGAAGGCGAGGCTCTCGAGCACAGCATGCTCAGCAGCTCTATCGAGAGGGCCCAGAAGAAGGTCGAGGAGAACAACTTCGGCATCCGTAAGAGACTCCTCGAGTATGACGACATCATGAACTCGCAGCGTGAGGTGATCTACACCAAGAGACGCAATGCGCTCTCTGGAGAAAGAGTGGAGATCGACGTGATGAACATGATGCAGGACATCGCGCACATCCTTCTCGAGAAGTCGGAGGGAATGCCATATGAGGAGTTCTCTGAATATGTGATGTCTGCGCTTTCTGTGGAGCCTGGCTTCACAGAAGAGGAGTATGCAAAGGGCAAGATCGAGGAACTCGAGGCCAAGCTTTGCGAGAACATGCTCGTGACACACCGCCGCCGTATGGACACCATCATCCAGAGGACCATGCCTATACTCAAGGACATCGCGGAGAAGAATGCCGCAATGCCTGACGACGCAATGATCCGCATTCCGGTTTCGGACGGACGCAAGGTATATCCTGTGGTATTGAACATCAAGAAGGCTGTGGAGACAGAGGGACGCGAGCTCATACGCGCGATCAGCAAGAGCATCGTCCTCTTCCGCATCGACGACTGCTGGAAGGAGCATCTGCGTGACATGGACGACCTCAAGCAGTCCGTGCAGAATGCAACTTACGAGCAGAAGGATCCTCTCCTCATCTATAAGTTCGAGAGTTTCAACCTCTTCAGCCAGATGCTCGAGGACATGAACAAGGACGTTCTTGCGTTCCTTCTCAGGGCTCACATCCCGCTCAGGGACGGCAACACAGCCCAGGCTCCTGCGCAGCCGCGCAAGCCTGACATGAGCCAGATGAACACAAGCAGGACTGACCTCGTGACCAACGGAGGCGAGCCTAAGAGCAGAATGCCTGTACACGTGGAGAAGCAGGTGGGCCGTAACGACCCATGTCCATGCGGCTCAGGCAAGAAATTCAAGAACTGCCACGGCAAGCCGCAGGCATAACCCGTCATCCCCGGCTTGACCGGGAAACTCATTTGACCCGTCATCCCCGGCTTGACCGGGGATCTCATAACGAAGTAATTTACAACAAAATGAATATGGCAAAAACAGAACCAATCGTAAACGTAAACTCAATCAGCCGCATCTCGGCCGGCACAGTCATCAAGGGAGAAGTCTTCTCACCGAATGACATCCGCATCGACGGAACCTTCGAGGGAAGGATCCAGTCAAAGGGCCGCGTGGTTGTAGGTGAGTCAGCTGTCATCAAGGGTGACATCGTGTGCGAGAACATCGACCTCTGGGGCAAGGTGGAGGGCAACCTCTTCGTGAAGGACACCCTCGCCCTCAAGGAAGGCTGTGTGATCACAGGCAATCTCCACATCCGCCGTCTCGCAGTAGAGCTCGGAGCAACATTCAACGGCAACTGCAAGACCATCACTGAGGCAGAGTTCAACAAACTCTCCGGCATGGAAGTACCACCCCAGCAGCCAAAACCAGCATCACAGCAGGTAAGAGCAAACTAACCTCCCCGAGCGGGAAATTAAAACAAAAACGACAGGAGCGACATTGATGTCACTCCTGTCGTTTTTTGTGGAGATGGGCGGACTCGAACCGCCGTCCAAACACCGCACCAGACAGCTTTCTACACGCTTAGTCTGACTTTGGTTTTCGACCAGGGGCTGCCGTCCGACAGGCTACCCAAGGCTTATCCTCTGGATCTTAGCGGAGCTTAAAGGAGTCACTCCGAGCATCCGGTTTGAATGATACCCCGGATTCCAGCCATAACCGGCCTAAAGGCTGGAGGGATACTCGTCGGCGACGCAGCCTTGGCGTCGCGGATTAAGGTAGTGTGCTTAG